>CAVUKT010000008.1:0-15323 GCA_963742055.1 uncultured Actinomycetes bacterium
TGAGTCGGCCTGTAGGCCGGGTTCTGTGCCCCGCTGACGCGGGGCGGCGGTCATCCATCTGGGACTGCCGTTGCCGACAGCCTCTTGCGGTCTACCCGCGAGCATCGGGCGGGCCGCCCTCGATCGCTCGCGCAGGGAACCGCTGGTTCCCCTTCTTGACCTTGCTCCGGGTGGGGTTTACCAAGCCGTCGCAGTCACCTGCGGCGCTGGTGGTCTCTTACACCGCCGTTTCACCCTTACCCCGCGTACCAGACGCGGGGCGGTCTGTTTTCTGTGGCACTATCCCGCGGGTCACCCCGGGTCGGCGTTACCGACCACCCTGCCCTGTGGAGCCCGGACCTTCCTCACCGGGCCTGCGCCCGGCGCGACCGCCCGGCCGACTCACCCACGCTCAGGATACGCGAGTTCAGTTGATCGGGCCGGGGATCTGGCTGGTCAGGTTGTCTCGCTGCTCGTCGTCCCGCTGCGGCGCGGGCGGCTGCGGCGCGGGCGGCTGCGGGGCGGGCCGGACCCGGGCCGGGGCGAACGCCAGGCCCGCGGCCAGGCCGGCGAACGGCAGCACCGGGAGCAGGTACCGGTAGTCGAAATCGGTGGTCGCGATCGGGAACACCAGCAGCACGACGGCAGTGACCCAGGGCAGCATGCTGCCGGCGCGACGGGACCAGGCCAGCCGTGGCCGCCGTTCCCGGAGCCCCTCGATCCGTACCAGACCGCCGAGCCCGGTGAGCATGATCAGCCCGAACAGCGGCCCGTAGGTGTAGACGACGTGCTGGTACAGATCAATGACGGTCGCGAACGGCTCGACGACCGTGCTCGGGTTGGCGTGGCCGTAGCTCACCGCGTCCTGGTACGCGGTGCCGCCGGGGATCCACTCGTGGTCGGGGTTGTCGGGGAGCGACTGGGTCTGCAGCCGGAAGTAGTAGTAGCCAACCGTGCCGGAGTCGGGGTACTTCTGCCGCGGCCACTCCACCGACAGCGCCAGGCCCTTCACCACCGACTTGACGTAGCCCAACGGCTGCGCCTCGATGGCGCGGATGGCGAAGTCGCGCAGCAGCCGGTCATTGGCGACGGTCACCGGACCGCCCGGGAGCTGGTGCACCTGTGGCGCGTGCCAGACGTAATCTCCCGGCGCCGTCCGGCTGGATGGCGAGCCCGAGGGGCAGATCTTCAGCTCGTCGGCGGGCGGCTTGATGATCGAGCACTCGGCGAAGGAGGACACCCGTGCCCACAGGAAGAACCCGTCGGCCCGGGTCAGTGTGAAGCTGCCCTGCACGTGGTCGAACCACGTCGCGTAGGCCACCACCGGCGCCGCGCAGCCGACGGCCATCACCGCCGCAGCCAGCCAGCCACGCCAGGATCGACGGCCGCGCCACAGCAGGTAGGCCGGAAACAGCACCAGGATGGGCAGCCCTTCGGTGCGGACGATCAGCGCGTAGCCGACCAGCAGGCCC
This sequence comes from uncultured Actinomycetes bacterium, assembly GCA_963742055.1. Taxonomy (GTDB): domain Bacteria; phylum Actinomycetota; class Actinomycetes; order Streptosporangiales; family Streptosporangiaceae; genus RYN-230. The sequence continues at coordinate 1,452 of CAVUKT010000008.1, forward strand.
GCGATCAGCGCGGTCAACCAGGAGGTCCGGCTGCGCCACAAGATCAGCAGCATGGCCAGCACGACGAGGAAGGTGAACAGCGCCTCGGCCATCACCATGTGCTCGTCTTCGATCTCGAACCCGTCGAGCAGTACCGGAAGGGTCGCCGCAGTGGACCACACCTTCGAGACCCCGGCGCGCCGGGCCAGCAGGTAGACCATGACCGCGATGCCCAGCCCCATCAGGTGCTGCAAGCCGGTGACCAGCGTGAAGCTGTGGATCGGGAGCAGCGCCCGGAGGAACAGCGAGTAGCCCGTGGTCTTGGACTGGTCCGGCGTCGGGCGCAGCGCGGCGCCCACGTAGACGTAGGAGTCGCCGGCGAACCACAGCGCGCCCGGGTAGCCGAGCATCGCCACCAGCCGCAGGACCGCGCCCGCCGCTAGGGCCACGGAAAACTGCGGGTGGCGGGCGACTAGTTCACGCAGCCGCACCAGCGGAGCGCGTGACATGACTGCGACCACGCCGATCCCTTCTCCGCAACGGGGACACGCAACAATAGCACGGGCCCGGCCAGCGGTTATGGTGTCTTTGCCCAGGCTTCCAGCTGGGCCACGAAGGTCCGCGCATCGGCCGGCCAGCCCAGGGACTTCAGGGCCGCCTCGTGCCCGCGGCCGCCCATTTTGGCCCGCAGCGAGGCGTCGCCCGCCAGCTCGAGCACCGCGTCGGCCGCCGCGCGCGGGTCGCCGAACGGCACCACGAAGCCGCACTCGTGACGGGTCACCAGGTCGGCCGCGGCGGGCAGCGGGGTGGTCACCACGGGCACGCCGCGCGCCATGTACTCCACCACCTTGGTGGGCATGGAGTGCCGGAAGTTGGGCTCGTCCTGGAGCAGCGACAGGCCGGCCAGGGCGCCGTCCACTTTTCGCATGGCCTGGTCGTTCGGCATGAAACCCGGCCAGCGCAGCAGGCCCTGGGCCTGCGCGGGCTCGATCAGGGCCCGGGCGCGCGCGTCGGCCTGCCCGACCAGCTCTACCGTGATGCCATGCGGGCGAAGCAGGGCGCCCAGCTCGATCATCTCGGCGACGCCCCGGTCCGGGGACAGCCAGCCGACGTAGATGACCCGCTGGGCGGCACCAAGGGGATCCGGTGGCGGCGTCGTCTCCGGTACGTAGGTGGTATTCGGTACTACCGGGTGCGGCCGGCTGAACCGCTCGGCGTAGCCCTGCTCGGCCAGGATCAGGTGCATCCGCCGCTCGGCGAGCCGTTCGACGGCGTGCACGGCCGCGGTGGCCACGGGCCGCAGCGGGCGCGGCAGCCACGCCTTGGTGCTGAGCGCGGCGGCGGTGTCCTCATGCACGTCCCAGACCGTGATCGGCCGCGTCCGCCGCGGCGGCAGGGCCAGCAGCAGCTCGGGGTCGTGGACCAGCACCAGGTCAGCGCCGGCGGTATGCCGGGCCAGCTCGCGCCGGGCGGCCCGCAAGGCGCCGAGTCTGCGCCGGTCCACGACCCGCGGGACGGCGATGACCTGGAGCTGCGGCCCGGTCCGTTCGGCTGAAAAATCCTCTGCTTCCACCGGGGCGATGTAGATGACCTGGTGACCGGCCTCGAGCAGGGCCCTGATCTGGCGGTGGTAGATGCGCGCGTCGGCCGGATGGTGGACGATCGTGCACACCACTACCCGCACCGAGGCCTCACAGCGCCTCGACGTGCGGCGCGGCGGGGATCACGCCGCGGGTGTCGAGCAGCAGGCGGGCGGCCCGGGTGAGCTGGGCCGGGTGGTAGGCCTGATGGGCCTGCAGCAAGATGACCAGGTCGGCGTCGGCCAGGGCGGCGTCCAGGTCGTCGGCGCGCGGGACGGACTGCCGGTCGATCAGCCAGCTGGGGACGTACGGGTCGTGGTAGCTGAGCCGGGCGCCGCGGGCCAGCAGCTTGCGGGCCAGCGGCCGGGCCGGTGATTCCCGCTGGTCGGCGATGTCTCGCTTGTAGGTCACGCCGAGCAGCAGCACCTTGGCTCCGTTGACCGCCTTGGCATGGCGGTTGAGCAATTCGGCGGCGCGGTCGGTGACGTAGCCGGGCATCCGGCTGTTGATCTCCTGGGCTAGCTCGACGAACCGGAACGGATAGCCCAGCGTGCGGACCTTGTAGGACAGGTAGTTGGGGTCGATGGGGATGCAGTGCCCGCCCACGCCCGGCCCGGGGTAGAACGGCTGGAACCCGAACGGCTTGGTCGCCGCGCACCGGATCGCGTCCCACAGGTCCACGTCCAGCTCCCGGGAGAAGATCGCCATCTCGTTGACCAGGGCGATGTTCACGTGCCGGTAGGTGTTCTCCAGCAGCTTGGCCATCTCCGCCTCGCGGGCCGACTTGGCCCGGACCACCTGCTCGCAGATCTGCCCGTAGAACGCCTCGGCGGCATCCGTGCAGGACGGGGTCAGGCCGCCGACGATCTTGGGTGTGTTGGCGAAGCCGTAAACCGGGTTGCCCGGGTCGATCCGCTCCGGTGAGAACGCGAGCGAGAAATCGAGCCCGGCGGTCAGCCCGGAGCTCTTCTCCAGCAGCGGCCGGACCACTTCCTCGGTGGTACCCGGGTAGGTCGTGGACTCCAGCGACACCAGCGTCCCGGTCTTCAGCAGCCGGCCCGCGGTCGCGGTCGCGGCCCGTACCGCGCTCAGGTCCGGCCCGTCCGCCTCCGACAGCGGGGTCGGCACGCAGATCACGATGACGTCCTGCGGTCCCGCATCCGCCTCGTCGGTGGTGGCCCGGAACCCGTGGCTGAGCATCTCGGCCACATCGTCGCCGGTGAGGTCATCCACGTGCGATCGCCCGGCCATCAGCCCGGCCACCTTCTCCGCGTTCAGATCCAGGCCGGTAACCCGGAATCCCGACCGCGCCGCCGCGATGGCCAGCGGCAGGCCGACATAACCCAGCCCGATCACTAGTACGTCTTGCCCCGGCATGCGGACCCCCACATCTATAGCGCGCCCAGGCGCGTGTACGCGTCTCGGTACCGTGCCGCGTTGTGGGCCCAGGTCCGGTCCCTGGCCACCCATTCGCGGGCGTTGTCGCCGAGCTTCCTTCTGACATCCGGACTGCAAACCAAGAGTTCAAGAGTATCGGCTAGGGCTACCGGATCTTGCGATATTGTTAGCGCCCCCGTCACGTCAGGTTTGATGATTTCGGCGAGTGCCCTCACGTCACTAGTCACCACGCACAGCCCGCTGGCCATCGCTTCTACCGGTTTCAACGGCGTAACGAGCTGGCATACCCTGTCCGGGGTGCGGGGGACGACGAATACATCGAGGAGCGCGTGAAATTCACGTACTTTCGCCGCGGGCACGCGGCCGGTGAAGATGGCTGCCTGGCCCAGGCCGAGGTCCGCCGCCTGACGTTGCAGGGCGGAGCGATCAGGCCCGTCGCCGACGATCAGCACCCGCACCGGCAGGCCGCGCTCCCGCAGCAACTGGGTCGCCTCGAGCAAGGTGCCGATGCCCTCGTGCGGGACGAGGGTGGACACCACGCCGACGACGTGCTCCGAGGGCTTGATGCCCAGCTCTTTGCGGAGTGCTTCAGCGTCAGGCAGCGGGCGGAGGAACTCCTGCGACACGGCGTTCGGCACGATGAGGACCTTCCCGGCGGGGACGCCGCGGGCCACGATCTCGTCCCGCATGGCCTCGCCCAGGGTGACCACGAGATCGGCGGCCAGCATGCAGCGGGTCTCCAGTTCGCGGTTGCGCCGGTACAGCTCGCTGCTGGCCATTTTCTCGCTGTCTGGGTGACGGGACAGCCAGGTGTCCTCCCAGAACCCGCGCACCTCGTACACCACGGGCAGCCCGTACCGCCTGCCCAGGTCCAGCGCGATCATGGCGTTGGCGTAGTTGCTCGCGGCGTGCAGCACGCTCGGCTGGAGCTGCTCGGTGAGCCGGGCGGCGAGTTCGAGCCCCAGGGCAGCCGCTTGGTCGGCGCGGGCGGGCATGCGCCAGGGCAGCAGCCGGTGGTACGGGATGCCGTCCAGCATGACCAGGCGTCGGCCGTCCAGCGTGCCTTGGGTCACCGGGAAGCCGCAGCGGGTCACCACGTGCGGGTCGAGCCCGGCGGCCTGCTGGGCCAGCACGATCTCGTGCGTGCGGATCGTGTAGCCCGCGCTGGTAGTCGGCAGCGCGTCGTTCACCAGGTGCAGCACGCGACCCCGGGTTGCTTCATGATCGTGGCCAGAAAGGGGCTCTATCTGGCCAGAACTGGCCATGATCATGGACTCGCCCGGCGCGGAGAGCAGGACGGCACGCTCGGCGGTCAGGCGGGTGCGGAGGCGGCGGGCCCGGCGGCCGCGGGCGTGGTCGAGGGCTTGGATGGCTTCGGTGAGGCGGCCCTCGCGCCAGGCCAGGCGGGCGGCCAGCACCGGACGGGCACGGTCGTCGTCGGAGAGCCGGGTCAGGGCGGCGGCCGCGGTCTCGGGCTGGTCGACAGCCAGGCTGAACGCGGCCAGGCGGCGGGGCGAGGCGTTCAGCGAGGCCAGCGCCGCGGCCCGGTCCCCCGCGCCCCACAGCGCCGCCGCCCGCCCGTAGGGTCCGGCGAGCCGGAGCCACCCGCGCAGCGGCCGGGGCAGTACTCTCTGGGCCAGGACCACGGCACGGACCGGGCCGGCGGCCACGTGCCGCCAGGCAATCGAGATCGCAAGCGTGAGAGCGCGAGGCGACACATAAGTGCCGCGGGAGAATTGGGGTCCCAGCCGACGCGGGGCGGACGTCATCACGACAGATTTTATCGGTTCAGGTGAACGGAAAGGACGCGATGCGCGCACCTATCACTCACGTCCTGGGCGCGAGGCCGAACTTCATGAAGGCCGCGCCGGTGATCGCGGCCCTGGCGGAGCTGGGTCACGAGCAGCGGATCGTGCATACCGGACAGCACTACGACGAGCGCATGTCCGAGGTGTTCTTCGTCCAGCTGGGCCTGCCGCGGCCGGACGTGAACCTGGGCGTGGGGTCGGGCAGCCACGCGGGGCAGACCGCCGAGGTCATGACCGGGATGGAGCAAGAGTTCAGGGAGAACTCCCCGGCCCTGGCCGTGGTCTACGGGGACGTCAACTCGACGCTGGGCGCGGCGCTGGCCGGGGCCAAGCTGGGGGTGCCGCTGGCCCATGTGGAGGCCGGGCTGCGCAGCTTTGACGACTCGATGCCGGAGGAGATCAACCGGCGGCTGACCGACCAGCTGTGCGCGCTGCTGTTCGCGACCTCGCCGGAGGCGATCGGGTACCTGGCCCGCGAGGGTCGTCCGGTAAGTGCCGTGCACCTGGTCGGCAACCCGATGATCGACACGCTGCTGGCCCACCTGGACCGGTTCGACGTGGCCGCCGCCCAGGCCGCCGCCGGGCTGCCGGAGCGTTACGTGGTGGCCACCTTGCACCGGCCGTCCAACGTCGACGACCCCCGGGCGGCGACCGCCCTGGTCCAGGCCTTGCACGAGGTGGCCGACGAGCTGGACCTGATCATCCCGGTGCACCCGCGCGGCCGGGCCGCGCTGCAAGCCGCGGGCCTGGACGCGCACCCCCGGCTGCACGTCTGCGACCCGCTGGGCTACCTGGAGTTCATGGCGCTGGTCAAGGGGGCCTGCGCGGTGGTCACCGACTCCGGCGGGGTCCAGGAGGAAACCACCCTGCTCCGAGTGCCGTGCCTGACCCTGCGGCCGAATACCGAACGGCCCATCACCATCACCAGCGGCAGTAACCGCCTGGTCACCGACGCCGAACTGGCCGCCGCGGTGCTCAAGGCCTGCCACGACGGGCCCTACACGGGCGAGCTGCCGCCCCTGTGGGACGGACACGCCGGCCCGCGGATCGCCCGGATCATCACCGCCTGGCTGGACCCGGAGAACCGCCCATGACCGAGCAGGAGGGCCGCGGCGGGCCGGAGGATGCACCTGAAGCGAGTACCGGCGGCGATCCCGGCTTGGCCGCTGAGCGCGACCGGCTGGCCCGGACACTGCGCGACACCCGGCTGCAGCTGGCTATGACCCAGGCGCGGCTGTCCGCGCTGGAAGACTCCGCGACGATGACCCTGGGCCGGACCCTGGTCCGCGCCGCGCGGCGCCCCTGGTCCCGCGGCGTCCAGCTGCCACTTGACCTGATCCGGCTGTGGCGGGACCGCGGCGGCCTGACCGGGCCGGGGGCGGCCACCCTCGCGCTGGCGTCGGCGCAGCTCAATGACCTGGCCGGCGGCGGGGAGCGGTTCCTGTCGGCGCTGACCGCACCCGGCCTGGGCGCGCCGGGCGCCGCCTCGGCGACCTTCAGCCCGCCGGGGCTGGTCGTCACCGGCGTGCTCCGCGCGGCATCGTCCGCGACGCTGGCTCCCGACGCGGCGGTCTTCCCGCTGCTGCCGCACGACGCGGACGTGATGCTGGAGAGCGTGGGCGCCGATCTGGTCCTGATCGAGGCCGCGGCCATGCTGGCCGGCTCGGGCTGGGCCTACGCCGGCGACCCGGCGGCCACCGACCGCGGCCGGCGGCTGGGGCGGCTGATCGCGGCGGCCCGGGCGCTGGGCAAGCCGGTGATCTTTATCCGCAACGTCCCCGCGCATCTGGCGCCGGGCCTGGACTGGGTGGCGGCCAGCTGCGACGCGGTGTCCGACGACGGCTTCGGCGTGCAGCTGGCCCGGTTCAACCCCATCGGGCTGGCCGGCCAGCGGCCGTCCGACCCGGTCTACGCCGACCCGCGGGACCCCCGGGAACCGCCCGCGGTCCGGGCCCTGCTCGACTCGCTGACCGGGGTGGCCGGGCCGGTGACGGTCGCCGGCGAGATCGGGTGGCGCCGGCGCCCCGCGCTGTACCGGGAGCATGCCCTGTTCGTCACCGTGTCCCCGGGCCAGGCGCGCGAGCAGCGGGCGTGCGGCGCGCGCGTGATCACGGTCAGCGGCGAGCTGGCCGCACTGCGGGAGCAGATCGCGGCGGCCCGGGCCCAGGCGCCGCTGACCGAGGCCGAGACACTCCCGGAACTGCGGGAGATCTTCGCTGCGCACGCGACTCCGGTGCGGCTGGCGGGACTGGCCAGCCTGGCCGGGCTGCCCGATCACCTGGTCACCGGCCGGCAGATCGCGGTGCTGGCCCGCGTCGAGGATGCGGCCGGCGCCGCGGACCTGGCCGCGCGGCTGCGCCAGCAGCGCAGCGCGCCCGCCGAGCTCGTGGTGATGGTCGCCGCCCGGGCCGGGGAGTCCGCCGAGCTGTCCTGCCACGCGGTTACCACCGCGCTCGCTGATGCCGCCGGGCCGGGCGTGCTGATCACAGCCATCCCCGAGGAGGCCGGGCTCTCCGGGCCGACCGGGTGGGTGGCGCACGCCGCGAAGACGGCGCGCTCGCCGTGGGTCGCGCCGTGGCACGCCCACCGCGAGTACGACGAGTGGTACCTGCTCGACCTGGCCTGCGCGCGGGAGTGCGCGCAGGCGGACGCGGTGGGTTACGCCGGGGACGGCGGGTCAGGCTACGCGTACGTGACTTCGCTCGACCCGGCGCTGGCCCGGCGGGAGTTCTTCGGCCCGGACGGCTCGGACCACGGTCTACGGCTTTTCTCTCTCAGCTAAAGGAGTTGTCCGCGTTGACCACGCGCGCGCTTGTCTACGGTGACATCGACCTGAACCTGATCGACGGCTCGGCCATCTGGCTGCAGTCCGTCACGCAGGCGCTGGCCGGGGCGGGCTGCGCGGTGACGCTGGTGCTCAAGGCCCCGGTCCGTACCAGCCGCCTGATCGCGCCGCTGCTGGCCGAACCCGGGGTGACCGTCCGCCGGCCGTTCGAGGAGCACCTGCTGGAGGGTACCGGGGCTCCCGGTCCGGTCACCGCCGCCGCGGCCCCGGACCTGCTCGCCCGCCTGGACGCCGAGACCCCGCACGACCTGGTGGTGCTGCGCGGCCGGGCGGTCACCGCCGCGGCGGCCAAAAGCGGCGTGTTCGCCGGGCGGCTGTGGCCGTACCTGACCGACGTCCCGCAGTCGGTGCCCGGGCTGACGCCCGCGGCCGCCGAAGAACTCGGGATGATCGCCTCCGCCGCGCGCTACCTGCTCTGCCAGACCGAGGAACTCCGCTGCTTCCTGGAGGGCAGCATTCCCGCGGCATGCGGCAAGTGCGTGCTGCTGCCGCCCATCCTGGCCGAGATTCCGACGCCGCGGGGCGCATCCGCGGCCGGGACGCCGCTGCGCCTGGTCTACTCCGGCAAGTTCGCGCCGCGCTGGAACACGCTGGAGATGACCGAGCTGCCCGGCCTGCTCGCCGCCCGGGGCGTCGCCGCCGAGCTGCAGATGATCGGCGACAAGATCCACAACGCGCCCGGCGACTACCAGCAGCGGATGCGGTCCGCCCTTGACACCACGGGCGTGACCTGGCTCGGCGGGCACTCGCGGGAGGACGCCCTGCGGCTCGCGGCGTCCTGCGACATCGGGCTGGGCTGGCGTCACCCCGAGCTGGACGCGAGCCTGGAACTGTCCACCAAGGTGCTGGAGTACGGCGCCGTCGGGCTGCCGGTGATCCTCAACCGCACCCCGATGCACGAGGGACTCCTGGGAGCCGACTACCCGCTGTTCGCGGCCAGCCTGACCGACGTGGTGGACGTGGCGGCCGCGGCCGCGGCCGACCCCGGCCTGTACCGAAAGGCGGCCGACCGGACCAGCCGAGCCGCCGAGCAGTTCACCTTGGACCGGGCGGCGGAGCGGCTGCGCGGCTACCTCGACCGGGCGCTGCCCAAGGCCCAGCCGGCGACCACCACCGCGGCCAAACTCAAGGTCGTAGTGGCCGGACACGACCTGAAGTTCTTCACACCGCTACTGGATTACCTGCGGCTGCAGCCGGACCTGGAGGTGCGGCTGGATCGGTGGGCCGCGCTGGGCAAGCACGATGCGGACGTCAGCCGGGAGCTGGCGGGCTGGGCCGACGTCGTGGTCTGCGAATGGTGCGGGCCCAATGCGGTCTGGTACAGCAGGCACAAGCGGCGCGGCTCACGGCTGCTGGTCCGGCTGCACCGGTTCGAGCTGACCTCGCCCTACCCGGCCCAGGTCAAGATCGGAGCGGTGAGCCAGGTGGTGTGCGTGAGCCCGCACTACGCGCGGCTGACCCGGGAGCAGACCGGCTGGCCGGAGGCGAAGGTGGTGACGATCCCGAACGCGATCGACGTGGCCCAGCTGGACCGGCCCAAGCTCGACGGCGCCCGGTTCCACCTCGGCCTGGTCGGCATCGTTCCCTCCCGCAAGCGCCTGGACCTAGCCCTTGACGTGCTGGAGGAACTGCGCCGCGAGGACGACCGGTACCTGCTGTTCATCAAGTCGGGGATGCCGTGGGAGCACTGGTGGGTGTGGCAGAACCCGGCCGAGCGCGACCACTACGCCGACGCGCTGCGCCGGGTGCAGCGGTCGCCCCTGCTGCGCGGGGCCGTGGTATTCGACGACGCGGGACCAGACGTCGCGGCCTGGCTGCGCCGGGTCGGCTTCATGCTGTCCACCAGCGACGACGAGAGCTTCCACGTCGCCCCGGTCGAGGGGATGGCGTCCCGGGCGGTGCCGGTGCTGCGGCACTGGCCGGGCGCCGAGACCATCTACGACACGCGCTGGATCCACCGCGGTCCCGCCGAGATGGCGGCCGCGATTGCGGCCCTCGGCGACGAGGCCGACTGGCGGCGCGCGGGCGAGGAGGCCTACGCGCAGGCCGCGGCCGCGTTCAACCTGCCGCGCGTATGCGAGGCCTGGCGTGACCTGCTCACCACCGACCGGGACCCGGCCGTGCCAGGGCCGATGCTCGAGCTGCTCAACTCCGGCTGAGGCGGCTCATGTACTTCACGCTCGCCATCAGCGCGGCCACTCCCGAGACCTGCGCGGCGCTGACCGACGTGGCGACGGGCACCGATCCCCGGGTCATGCCGATCCCCGGGCCTCCGAAAGTGGTGTGGCAAGACGACCGGACGGCCGTGCTCTACTGGCCCGGGGGCCGGGAGCCGGAGGCCCGGTCGCACGCTGGGACGATCTGGGCCGATCGGGGCGGGCTGCACGCGCGCACCGGGGTGACCCGGGTCGACCCGGTCTACCTGGCCGAGGTCCCGGGGGCGGTGGTGGTCAGCGATCGCGCCTCGTGGGCCGCCGCCGTCGCGGGCCGGCTGACTGAACCCGACCCGGCCATGGCGGCCGCCTTCCTGAGCCTCGGCTATCCGGTGGGCGGCGCAACCCCGTTCCGCGGCGTCCGGGCCCTGCGGGCTCAGCAACAACTGACGGCCACCGCCGGCCGTTTCGTCGTGACCGCGGCCCAGGTCGAGGGGCCCGGCGCGGACGGGTCGTACGGCGCGGTCGCCGCCGCCCTGGTCGATGCGGTCCGGCCGCTGGGCGAGCGGGGCGTTGCGGTCGAGCTGTCGCTGACCGGCGGCAAGGACAGCCGGCTGATCGCCGCCGCGCTGACCGCGGCCCGGGTGCCGTTCCGGGCCCGCACGCACGGCTTCGCCAGCCACCCCGACGTCATCGTGGCGGCCATGATCGCCAGCCGGCTCGGCATCGAGCACGTGGTGACCGAGCCGCGCCCGGCGGCCCCGGAGCGTGCGCCCGACGAGGCGGAGGTGCTGGCCAGGCTCCGCTCGGCGGTGCTGGTCTCTGATGGGATGCTGTCCGCGTTCGAGAACGTGGGCCGGCCCGATCCGCAGGTGACCGCGGAGCCGGTGCAGACCGGCGGGCACGGCGGTGAACTGCTGCGCGGCGGCTACGCGCCCGCCGCCTGGAGCGAGCGCCGACCGGCCCGGGCCTGGAGCGAGGCGCGAGCGGCCGAACTGTTCCGCCGCATGATCACCCGCCGCCTGGGCCTGCTACGCCCGGCCGCGGCCAGCGGGTACCTGGCCAGCCTGGCGCCGTTCGCGGCGGCACTCCCCCGCGGGCCGCTGCGCACCCTGGACGATTTCTACCTGGTGAACCGGGCCGGCCGGTGGTCGGCCGCGGCCCGCCAGGGTTACCTGCTCCGCGAGCGGCTGGTCCAGCCGTTCTTCGGCGACCAGGTCGTCCGGGCCGCCCGCGCGGTTCCGCTGCCGGACCGGATCACCGACCGGCTGCACCGCGGCGTGCTGGCGGCACTGGGCCCGGAATTGCTCGACCTGCCCCTGGCGGGCAGCGGCTGGAAGTCCGGCCCGCGCACGCCGCCCATCCGGGTCGCGGCGGCGGCCGGCGCACCCGGAGCGGACGGCGCGTCGGACTGGCGACGGGCCTACGGGGACCAGATGGCCCGGCTGCTCCGCGATTACGCAATGGACCTGGGCGCCGCGGGCGGGATGTTCGAGATCGTCCGGCGGCCGGCGGCCGAGCGGGCGCTGCGCCCGCCGCAGCCGGACGCGCACGCCGCCTGGGCCCTGGCCACGCTGGCCGCGCTGCTGTCCGGAGACTGGCTGAACGCCCGCGCAGGCACCGAGGTCAGCCCCGGCCGTACCGCGTCTCGGCCTGCCAGAAGAACACCACTCCCACCGCGAGCGTGACGACCGCCCAGCCGACCGCGGCCAGCCACAGCTCGCTGGGCACGACGGTTGGGTGGCAGTAGGCCTGCAGGGCGGGAATCTTCTTCGCGTTGAAGACGGCGCACTTCGCCGCGTTGAACGGCTGGGCTCCCGGAGCGTTGGTGCGCTGCGTCTCCATGATCGCGTTCCTGGTCAGCGTGATGTACACCGCCGCCGGGTTGAGCTGCAGCACGTTCTTGGCCCATAGCGGTAGCGAGGCGGGCAGCGAGGCGATGCTGTACATGACCCCGCAGAAGTACCGCCAGATCCGGGTCAGGAACGGGATCAGCTGGCTGACGTCCTGCGCGCCGGCGCCCAGCCGGGCCATGATCAGCGCGGCGCCCATGTTGAACGTTGCCTGCAGGAACATGACCGGCGCCAGCAGCAGCCAGTACCAGGTGAGCGGTTCCCCCGTCCCCAGCACGATGGCGAACAGCACCAGCATGGACAGCAGCAATTGCTGGAACTCCACCATCACGTACGCCAGCGGCAGGCAGGCCCGCGGGAAGTGCAGTGCGCGGATCAGCGCGATGTTGGCCCGCATCACGGTGGAGCCGACCACGATCGACCGCTCGGTGAAGCCGAAGATGAACACCCCGGTGACCAGGTAGGCGATGTAGTGCTGGATGCCGCGGTTGGCCTGGAACAAGATCCCGAAAACCAGGTAGTAGACCGCCGAGTTGAGCAGGGGGGTCAGCACCTGCCACAGCTGGCCGAGCCTGGCCTCGGTGTACATGGACACGCTGCGCGCCGTGGAGTAGGCGACGATGAAGTGCCGTCGCTGCCAGACCAGGCGCAGGTAGGAGATCAGGCTGGGCCGCGCGGAACTAGGACGCAGGCCGTACTTGGCCGCCAGTGCGGCCAGGCTCTCGCCGCCCTCAGGCGGCTGAGCGAGATCCTCGCCCTCGGCGGCGAGCAGCGACCCGTTCAACAGGCTGCCTGGAGCGGTCAGCCGCCCGCGTTCGTCCATGACAGTGGAGTCTATTGATCAGGACAGGTGGCCGGTGTCATTGAACGACCGGAGTACGGCCGGTCCGTCCGGGTACCAGTCGATCTCGGACAGTGCCGCAATGTCCAGGTGCATCCGGTACAGGGCGGCCGGCGGGGCCAGCAGTGCCGCGGTGACCAGCGTCTTGATCGGCGTGACGTGGCTGACGATGAGCACCGTCTGGCCCGCCTGGGCGGCCAGCACGCGGTTCAGCGCGGCGGTGACCCGCGCGCTCACGTCGGTGAAACTTTCCCCGCCCGGCGGGGCGACTTCCGGGTCGGCCAGCCAGGCGGTGACCTCGTCGGGCCAGCGCTCCCGTACCTCGGTGAACGTCAGTCCGTCCCAGGCGCCGAAGTCGGTCTCCCGGAACCCGTCGTCGGTGACCACGGCGGCGCCGGTGACGGCGGCCACCTGCTGCGCCGTCTGAACGGTCCGCAGCAGCGGCGACGTCACGATCACGCCGAAGCCTGCTGACGCCAGCCGTTTCGCCGCGGCGGCGGCTTGCTGGACGCCGGTGTCGGTGAGCGGCGGGTCGGAGCGGCCCGCGTACCGCTTCTGTACGGACATCGGCGTCTGCCCGTGCCGCAGCAGCAGGGTGACCGTGGGCTCGTCCTGGGCGGCTCGCCAGTGCGTCGCGGGCCGCACCTAGAGGCCAGACTCGGGCGTGCGGACCAGGATCCGCCTGCACTCCTCGCACCTGAGCACCTCGTCGGGGGCGGACCCCCGGATCTGGTTCAGGTCCACCGTGTTGAGGTTCAGGTGGCAGCCTTCGCAGCGGCCCGCGCGCAGCGCGGCCGCACCGACGCCCCGTGCGTCGCGGATCTGCTCGTAGAGCTTGAGCAGGTCGGCAGGCACGTCGGCGACGACGGTGCCGCGCTGCTCGGCGGCGTTGCCCGCCTGCTCGTCGATCTCCTTGAACGCCGCGTCGCGGCGCGCCGCCACCTCGGCCGTCTCGGTGCCCAGGCTGTCGCGTTCGACGGCGAGCTCGTCTCGCCGGCTGACCAGGCCCTCCCGGCGCTCCATCAGCTCGAGCACGATCTCCTCGAGGTCGCCCTGCCTGCGGCGCAACGACTCAATCTCGGACTGCAAGGTGGAGAGCTCGCGGGCGGCGGACACCTGCCCGGCGTCCAGCCGGGCGCGGTCCCGGTCGATCCTGGTCCGGACCTGCTCGACGTCGCGCTCCGCCCGGTTCTCCTCCCGGGCAAGGTCGCCGAGCTCGGTCTCGGTCACGACGATCTCGTCTTTGAGCTCGCTGGCCCGGGCCTCCAGGCGGGCGAGCTCGGCGACTTCGGGCAGGCTGCGCCGACGGTGGTCGAGGCGGCCGAGCTCGGCGTCGAGGTCGGCCAGTTCGAGCAGCCGAAGCTGGCTCTGTGGTGATGCCTTCACGGCTCCCAACGTTAGTCCCCCCGGGGACC
>CAVUKT010000009.1:0-8249 GCA_963742055.1 uncultured Actinomycetes bacterium
GAACGTAGCCGAAGTGCACGACACCGAGAAGAGCGCGCTGAACGTCGCCGGGCTGGGCGCAGCGACGCTCGTCCAGGTCGTGCCGTTCCACTGGGCGGCCAGCGTGGTGTCCGCGGTGCTGGACCCGGTGTTGCCCGCGCCGACCGCCATACAAGCAGTGGTGGCCGGGCAGGCCACGCTCTGCAGGAAGGTGAGCGGCTGCGGGTCCGCCGGGGACTCGTCCGACCAGGCCTTCCCGTTCCAGTGCGCGGCCAGCGCCCTACCGGGCAAGGGTTGACGGGGGCGGCCAGGCTGCCTGTGGCGGTCCCGGGTTCCGCCGATGACAGTGCGGCGCGGCCCGGCCCGGAAGGAGGTCGGGCCACGCCGCACTGGGTATTGCGGGCGGGCGGACGGTCAGCGCGGAGCGGTGACCGCCGTCCAGGTGGTGCCGTTCCAGACCTCGGTCAGCGGGGACACGGCGCCGGTGGCGGTCGCGCTGCTGCCCCCGACCGCGACGCAGTGCCCGGCCGAGGGGCACGACACGGACACGAGGGTGCTGAACGTCGCCGGGCTCGGCGTGGTCACCGACCGTCCAGGCGGTGCCGTTCCACTGCTCGGCAAAGCTCGTGTCAGAGGTCCCCGCCTGGTCGGAGTAGTCGCCCACGGCCATGCAGTTCGTGGCCGAGGTGCACGACACCGAGTTGAGCTCGGAGATGTCGCCCGCCGGGGCCGGGTCTGGGACGGTGAGCACCGCCCACTTCCCGCCGGTCCACTGCTCGGCGAGCGGGGCCAGGTCCAGCGCCGAGCTCGTCACCGAGCCGCCCGTGCCGACCGCGACGCAGTCCTGCACCGCCGGGCAGGACAGGCCGCCCAGCAGGTTGAGCTGCTCCGGGCTGGCCACGGACTGGTCCGACCAGGCCTTCGCCGTTCCAGTGCGCGGCGAGCGCCTTCCCGCCGCTGTTCGTGCCGACGGCCGTGCAGTTCCCGGTGGCGGGGCAGGCCACCCCGATCAGCTCTCCCTCGTGCTTGGTGGTCACGGCGGACCACTTCCGGCCGTTCCAGTGCTCGGCCAGGGTCATGCCGGACAGCCGCGCCACCCACCGCCATGCAGTCCTTGGCCCACCGGCAGGAGATGCCGGCCGGCTCGGCGGCCACTACCGGGGTCGCGTCCGGCTGGGTGGTCCAGGTGCGGCCGTTCCAGCCCTCGCCCAGCAGTTGCATGGACTTCTTGCTGTACGAGAAGCCGTCGGCCACGCAGGCGGTGGAGGACGTGCAGGACACGCCGCCCTCCAGGGTGCCGCCCAGCACCGTGCGCGGAGGTGGGGGTGGGCGTGGACTGCACGGCCCACGCGGTACCGTTCCAGCGCTCGGCCAGCGTCTTGGTGTTCTTGCCGCTGCGGGTGCTCGCCATCCCGGTGGCGGTGCACTGCGACCGCCCGGTGCAGGACACCGCGGTGAGGACCCCTCCGCTGAAGCCAAGGCTGTTCGCGGCCGCGCCAGGCGGGCTTGCGGGCTCATGGCCCGGGCCCCGGCCGCCGTGGCCCGGCCCCAGGGGACGAACCGCTGGCGGGCCGGGCTGTTCAGCCGGGCCACCGCGCTGCTCACCGGGGAGCCCGCGGCGGCCTGGCCGCGGCGGGCCGTGGCCGCGTGGGCGGCTGGTGACGCCGCGGCGGCACCCGCCGGGCCGCGCGGCCAGCATCGCGCCGGCCAGGACCGTGGCCGTGATCCCGCCGCGCCGAGCGCCGCGTGTCTGGTCCGCGTTCTGGCCACGCGTCTTATTTCCTGCCCTGCCATGCATTCCTCCGTTGGACTGCCCCCCGGGATGACGTCAAACACATCAATGACGCCCGAGCCGGCCCGGCGGTTTGCATCCGTTTGCAAAGGATTTCGTATCGGCGCGGGCCGCTCGAGTTCGCCTGGGGTCGCCGCCGGGCGCCGCCCCGGGCCGACTAAGTTACTCATCGGTAGGATGCTGGAGGCGTGCGTGGGCCGCCTCTTGACGCCGCGGTGCAGGGCCTTATTCATTAGACCTTGATCATTGTGGCCAGGGTGGCGCGGCGTACGCTGGCAGCCGGCGCAGCGGCGGTCCGGCCGGGCCGGGCACCGCATGAGGAGGTTTTCGTGGTCGTGCGGATCGTGGTCGGCCTGGTGCTGACGGTGGCGGCGCTCGCGCTGGCGGGGCGGCGGCTGTGGTGGCTGGCCCGGGTCGGGCGGACCGGGCAGCCGGCGCCGGAGCGGATCGAGGCGGTGCGCTCGCACCCGGCGCGGGACGCCGAGGTGGAGGCTACCGAGGTGATCGGGCAGCGCAAGCTGCTGAAGTGGACGGTGCCCGGCGCCGCGCACGCAGCCACCTTCTGGGGCTTCATCGTCTTGCTGCTGACGATCATCGAGGCCTACGGCGACCTGTTCTCCCGGACGTTCGCCATCCCGGGGATCGGGCACTGGGCGTTCATCGGGTTCATCGAGGACCTGTTCGCGGTCGGCGTGCTGGCCGGCATCATCACGTTCGCGATCATCCGGCTGCGCAGCAACCCGGAGCGGGAAGGCCGGGAGTCACGGTTCGCCGGGTCGCACACCGGCGCCGCCTGGCTGGTCCTGCTGGGTGATCTTCCTGGTCGATCGCCACCCTGCTGATCTACCGCGGCGCGCAGATCAACACCGGCGAGTTCCCCTACGCCGCACGGCGCGTTCGCCTCGCAGATCGTCGGGCACTGGCTGGCGCCCGCTGGGCACCGGGGTGAACAGCGTGATGGAGACGGTGTTCCTGCTGGCCCAGCTCGCGGTGGTGCTCGGCTTCCTGGTCTTCGTCACCTACTCCAAGCACCTGCACATCATCACCGCGCCCATCAACGTGCTGTTCTCCCGCCGCCCGGACGCGCTGCGCGGGCTGGAGCCGATGCGCAGCAACGGCAAGGTGCTGGACTTCGAGGAGGCCGACCCGGACACCGACGTGTTCGGGCTGGGGAAGATCGAGGACTTCACCTGGAAGGGCCTGCTGGACATGGCCACCTGCACCGAGTGCGGGCGCTGCCAGTCCCAGTGCCCGGCCTGGGCCACCGGCAAGCCGCTGTCGCCCAAGCAGGTCATCCTGGACCTGCGTGACCACGCGCTGGCCAAGGCCCCCTACCTGCTGGCCGGACAGCGACGAGGCGCGGGAGAACGCTGCCCGACGCGGTGAAGTTCGAGGCGGGCCGCCCGCTGGTCGGCACCGAGGCTGAGCACGGGGTGATCGACCCCGACGTCATCTGGTCGTGCACCAACTGCGGGGCGTGCGTCGAGGAGTGCCCGGTGGACATCGAGCACATCGACCACATCGACGGGATGCGCCGCCACCAGGTGCTGATCGAGTCCGCGTTCCCGACCGAGGCCTCGGGGATGCTGAAGAACCTGGAGAACAAGGGCGACCCGTGGGGCATGGGCGCGAACCGGCGGCTGGCCTGGGCCGAGGAACTCGACTTCGAGGTCCCGGTGGCCGACGGGCCGCTCGGCGCCGAGGTGGAGTACCTGTTCTGGGTGGGCTGCGCCGGGGCGCTGGAGGACCGGGCCAAGAAGACCACCAAGGCCATCGCCACCCTGCTGCACTCCGGCCGGGGTGAACTTCGCCGTGCTCGGCCCGGCCGAGACCTGCACCGGCGACCCGGCGCGGCGGATGGGCAACGAGTTCGTCTACTCGATGCTGGCCCAGCAGAACATCGAGACCCTCAACGAGACCGGCCTGGCCGCCGCGCGGGGAAGACCATCGTCGCCTCCTGCCCGCACTGCTTCAACACGATCGCCAACGAGTACCCGCAGCTGGGCGGGAACTACGAGGTGGTGCACCACACCCAGCTGCTGGCGAAGCTGGTGGAGCAGGGGAAGATCACCCCGGTCACCGCGGTCGAGGAGAAGATCACCTACCACGACCCGTGCTTCCTGGGCCGGCACAACAAGGTGTTCACCCCGCCGCGGGAGATCATGGAGCAGGTCCCCGGCGTCCAGGCCCAGGAGATGCACCGGTGCAAGAACCGCGGGTTCTGCTGCGGCGCGGGCGGGGCCCGGATGTGGATGGAAGAGCGGATCGGCAAGCGGATCAACACCGAGCGGATCGACGAGGCGCTGGCCACCGACCCCGACACCATCTCCACCGGCTGCCCCTACTGCCTGGTCATGCTGGGCGACGCGGTGGCGGCCAAGAAGGCCAGCGGCGAAGCCAAGGACAGCCTGGAAGTGGTGGACGTGGCCCAGGTCCTGGCCCGCTCCATCCAGCCGCCCGGCGCCGCCCGCCGGCGCCGCACCGCCGGCCGCCCCCGCCGCGCCGGCCCCGGCCGACCAGCCCACGGGCTGACCCGGCCGGGAACGGAGGGACGGGGGCAGCCAGGGCCATGGAGAGCAGGCGCGCCGAGGCGTTCAGCGACGGGGTGTTCGCCATCGCCATCACCCTGCTCGTCCTGGACCTGCGGCTGCCCGGCGCGGGACCTGAGCATTACACGCTCATCCACCAGCTGCTGCACGACTGGCCGCAGTACTTCGCCTACGTGGTCAGCTTCCTCACCATCGGCATCATGTGGATGAACCACCACACGATCTTCGCCCACATCACCCGGGTTGACCGGCCGCTGCTGGTCATCAACCTGCTGCTGCTCATGGCCGTGGTGGCCATCCCGTTCCCGACCTCGCTGGTCGCGGAGCACCTGCAGACCTCGGGCGGCGTGGCGGCCACCGTCACCTACGGGCTGGTGTTGATCGCTGCCTCGCTGGGCTTCGCGGGCCTGTGGATCTACGTGGTGACCCACGCCGAGCGGCTCGGCGGGTCGGCCCAGCCGGAGGCGCTGCGGCGCTCGATCCCCGGGTTCACCGGCGGCCTGCTCGTCTACGTGGCCGGCACGCTGGTGGCGGCGTTCGGGCCGCCGCTGGCCGCGCTGGTCATCTACGGCCTGCTCGGCGTCTACTACCTGTTCGAGCACCTGCCCAGCCCGTCCTCCGCCGCTCCCCCGGGGGAGCGGCGTGACCCTGGCCGGAGGACCGGGGCCGGGGGGCGTTAGAGATTCTGGGGCGTGCGGCGAGGAGACGCCGCGCGCGGTCAGCCGGCCGGTGACTCGGCCGGGAGCCAGATCCTGACCCGGGTGCCGTGGCCGGGCTGCGACTCGAGCACGGCCTGGCCGCCGTGGGCGGCCGCGATGGCCTGCACGATGGACAGCCCCAGCCCGCTGCCGGCGCCCTGGCCGCGGTCGTCGTCCTCGCGGCCCGCGCGCTCCGCGCCGCGGTGGAAGCGGTCGAAGGCCCGGGCCGCGTCCTCCTCCGACATCCCGGGCCCGGCGTCGGCCACCTCGAGCACGGCGCCGCCGCGGACCGGGGCCAGCCGCACCGCGACCGGGGTGCCCGGCGGGGTGTGCTCGCGGACGTTGCCCAGCAGGTTGGCCAGCACCTGCCTGATCCGCGCCTCGTCCACCACGGCGATCAGCCGGTCGGGCGCCTCCGCCTTGCACCGGGCGGCCCGGCTCCACCGCCGAGGCGTCCGCGGCCGCGTCCCGGACCAGCAGGGCCAGGTCCGTCTCGGCCAGGTCCAGCGACGAGGTGCGGTCCAGCCGGGCCAGTTCGAGCAGCTCGGCGACCAGGGTGCTCATCCGCTGGGATTCCTGCTCGATCCGGCGCATCGCGTCCGGCAGCTGATCCGGGCCGAGCGCGCCCTGCCGGTACAGCTCGGCGTAGCCGCGGATGGTGGTCAGCGGGGTGCGCAGCTCGTGCGAGGCGTCGGCGGCGAACTGGCGGACCTTCTGCTCCGAACGCCAGCGGGCGCCGAAGGCCTGCTGGATCCGGTCCAGCATGGCGTTGATGGCCCCGCCGAGCCGGCCCACCTCGGTGCTGTCGTCGGCCTCAGGCATCCGGGCGGTCAGGTCGCCGCGCGAGGTGATCTGCTGCGCGGTACTCGCCATCTGGCTCAGCGGGGCCAGGCCCCGGCCGATCAGCCAGCGCCCGCTGACCGCCAGCAGCAGGATCAGCGCGCCGCCCGTGATCAGCTCGGCGATGATGATCCCGCCGACCTGGGCGCCGACCGCGCCGACCGGGCGGGCGACCACCAGCACCGCGCGGGTCCCGCCGTTGGCCCGGGCCCGGATCAGCCGGGCCACCGCGCGCAGCCTGGGGCCCGCCGTCGTCCGCGGGCACGTCGAACGGCTGGCCGCTGATGTAGTAGCGGGCCACGTGCCTGGTGATCAGGTTCTGCACCGCGGCGGCCAGCTCGCTGGCCGCGGCGGAGTGCCGGTCAGCGGCTGCACCTGCACCGGGAGGCCGGTGATCTCGACGGCCACGTAGTCGCCGGGATTGCTGGCGATCTGCTGCGGGCTGTGCTGGGCTGCGGCCACCAGTTGCGTGTTGAACTGGCTGCCGAGCCGCTTGCTCAGCACGATCGTGCTGACCGCCCCCATGATCAGCAGGAACACCGCGGTCACGCAGATCAGCAGGACGAGCAGGCGGGCGCGCAGCGACAGCATCCCGCCGGACCGGGTCATCCGTCCGGCCGGGCGCCCCGGCTGGCTCCGGAGGCCAGTCCCCGAGGCCGTCCGGGCCCGCGGCCAGGCGCTCGGGCCTGGTCGCGCCCGCCGTCCGGGCGCCCGGGCGGGATCATCCTTCGGGCCGGGCGCCGGGCCGCAGGCTGTACCCGACCCCGCGCTGGGTGTGGATCAGCGGCGGGCCCAGCGGATCGAGCTTGTGCCGCAGGTAGCTGACGTAGGTCTCGACGATCTGGGACTGCCCGGCGTAGTCCCAGCCCCAGACGTTCTCCAGCAGCTGGGCCCGGGTCAGCACCCGGCCCTGGTGCCGCATCAGGTAGGCGAGCAGCCGGAACTCGGTCGGCGACAGCTCCACCGGCGTGCCCGCGCGGTGCACGGTCCAGCGTGACTCGTCGAGCTCCAGGTCCGCGGCGCGGAGGATGCCCTGGTCCGCGGGGGCGTCGGCGGTGTTCCGCGCGGCCCGCCTGAGCACGGCCCGCACCCTGGCTACCAGGGCCTCCACCGAGAACGGCTTGGTGACGTAGTCGTCGCCGCCCAGGGCCAGGCCGGTCACCGTGTCGGACGAGGTGTCCCGGGCGGTCAGGAAGATCACCGGCACCTCGTTGCCCGCCGCCCGGAGCCGCCGGCATACCTCGAAGCCGTCCAGGTCAGGCAGCATCACGTCGAGCACGATCAGGTCCGGGCGGGCCGCCTCCGCCTGCCGCAGCGCATCCTTACCGCTGGCGCGGTGGTGACCGCGCAGCCGTGGAACTTCAGCGCGACCTGGACCAGCTCACGGATGTTGGGCTCGTCGTCCACGACGAGCACCTGGGGGATCCGGTCGTTGTCTGTCATCACCTGAAAGGGCGGTAGGGCGGCCGGGGCACGGCCAGCAAAGATTACCGGCTCCCGCAGGCTGGGCCTGCGGGAGCCTGCCGGTCCCCCCGCCAGTGGGCGGATGGTTGGTGTGCGGAGGCTCAGCTTCCGGAAGCAGCGCTGCTGGAGGCCGAGGGTGACGGGCTGGCCGGGCTGGATGAACCTGACGGCGGCTTGATCACGACGAGCCGGGCGTCCTTGATTCCGGACAGCACCGGGCCGCCCACCCAGACCGGCTCGCCGGTGGCGAGCGCGCTCTGGCTGGTCTTCGACCCGTTCTCCCGGACGACGGTGTTGCTCACCAGGTCCCAGGTCCAGGTGGTGCCGTCGGCCGCGCGCACGACCACGTTGCTGCCGCTGACGGCCTGGACGACACCACGCTCGAACGCCAGGGTGCGGATGGTGCCGCCCTTACCCCGGAACGTGAATTGCCCATCGATGCCGCGGAGCAGGGCCACCCGGACGAGCCGGTGCCGGAGCCACCGGCAGCGGGGCCGGCCGCCTTCCAGGCCACCCGGGCCGCCGCGGGGTGCCCGGCCTGCCTGGCGGCGCGGGCTGTTCAGGGCCACGGCGCAGGGGTGGGCCGTGGTGGCCCCCGCCGCGCTGGCCCCGGCCACGCCCGCGGCGGACGATGATGACGTCAGCGCGAGGGTACCGGGGGTGTCGGCCGAGTTGAGCGCGGCGTTCAGGGCTGCGGCCTGGGTGCTCGGCCCGCCTGCGCTGCCCGCGGCCGCTGGGGTGCTGGCGGCCAGCGACAAATGGCCGGCCAGCGAGGTCCCGGCGACGATGCCGCCGGCGGCCAGCGCCGCGGCCGCCACCAGCCCGACCGTCCAGCTCAGCGGGTGCCGCCGCGGGGGCTCCTGGTAGCGCGGCTGGGGAGAACGCGGGTCCTGGTATCCGGGCTGCTGGTATCCCGGACGGTGGCTG
>CAVUKT010000010.1:0-21528 GCA_963742055.1 uncultured Actinomycetes bacterium
GTGTCTTATTCATTGGACCTTGATCATTGTGGCCAGGGTGGCGCGGCGTACGCTCGCAGCCGGCGCAGCGGCGGTCCGGCCGGGCCGGGCACCGCATGAGGAGGTTTTCGTGGTCGTGCGGATCGTGATCGGCCTGGTGCTGACGGTGGCGGCGTTCGCGCTGGCGGGGCAGCGGCTGTGGTGGCTGGCCCGGGTCGGGCGGGCGGGGCAGCCGGCCCGGAGCGGATCGCGGCGGTGCGCTCGCATCCGGCCCGCGACGCCGGGGTCGAGGCTACCGAGGTGATCGGCCAGCGCAAGCTGCTGAAGTGGACGGTGCCCGGCGCCGCGCACGCGTTCACCTTCTGGGGCTTCATCGTCTTGCTGCTGACGATCATCGAGGCCTACGGCGACCTGTTCTCCCGGACGTTCGCCATCCCGGGGATCGGGCACTGGGCGTTCATCGGGTTCATCGAGGACCTGTTCGCGGTCGGGGTACTGGCCGGCATCATCACGTTCGCGATCATCCGGCTGCGCAGCAACCCGGAACGGGAAGGCCGTAAGTCACGGTTCGCCGGGTCCCACACGGGCGCGGCGTGGCTGGTGCTCGGGATGATCTTCCTGGTGATCGCGACGCTGCTGATCTACCGCGGCGCGCAGATCAACACCGGCGTAGTTCCCCTACGCCCACGGCGCGTTCGCCTCGCAGATCGCGGGCCACTGGCTGCGCCCCTGGGCACCGGGGTGAACAGCGTGCTGGAGATGGTGTTCCTGCTGGCCCAGCTCGCCGTGGTGCTCGGGTTCCTGGTCTTCGTGACCTACTCCAAGCACCTGCACATCATCACCGCGCCCATCAACGTGCTGTTCTCCCGCCGCCCGAACGCGCTGCGCGGGCTGGAGCCGATGCGCAGCAACGGGAAGGTGCTGGACTTCGAGGAAGCCGACCCCGACACCGACGTGTTCGGGCTGGGGAAGATCGAGGACTTCACCTGGAAGGGCCTGCTGGACATGGCCACCTGCACCGAGTGCGGGCGCTGCCAGTCCCAGTGCCCGGCGTGGGCCACCGGCAAGCCGCTGTCCCCCAAGCAGGTCATCCTGGACCTGCGTGACCACGCGCTGGCCAAGGCCCCCTACCTGCTGGCCGGCAGCGACGAGGCCCGGGAGAAGCTGCCGGACGCGGTGAAGTTCGAGGCGGGCCGCCCGCTGGTCGGCACCGAGGACGAGAACGGGGTGATCGACCCGGACGTCATCTGGTCGTGCACCAACTGCGGGGCGTGCGTCGAGGAATGCCCGGTGGACATCGAGCACATCGACCACATCGACGGGATGCGCCGCCACCAGGTGCTGATCGAGTCGGCGTTCCCGACCGAAGCCTCGGGGATGCTGAAGAACCTGGAGAACAAGGGCGACCCGTGGGGCATGGGCGCTGACCGGCGGCTGGCCTGGGCCAGGAACTCGACTTCGAGGTCCCGGTCATCGACGGGCCGATCGGCGCCGAGGTGGAGTACCTGTTCTGGGTCGGCTGCGCCGGGGCGCTGGAGGACCGGGCCAAGAAGACCACCAAGGCCATCGCCACCCTGCTGCATTCCGCCGGGGTGAACTTCGCCGTCCTCGGCCCGGCCGAGACCTGCACCGGCGACCCGGCGCGGCGGATGGGCAACGAGTTCGTCTACTCCATGCTGGCCCAGCAGAACATCGAGACGCTCAACGAGACGGGCCTGGCCGCGCGCGGGGAAGACGATCGTGGCGTCCTGCCCGCACTGCTTCAACACGATCGCCAACGAGTACCCGCAGCTGGGCGGGAACTACGAGGTGGTGCACCACACCCAGCTGCTGGCGAAGCTGGTGGAGCAGGGGAAGATCACCCCGGTCACCGCGGTCGAGGAGAAGATCACCTACCACGACCCGTGTTTCCTGGGCCGGCACAACAAGGTGTTCACCCCGCCCCGGGAGATCATGGAGCAGGTCCCCGGCGTCCAGGCCCAGGAAATGCACCGGTGCAAGAACCGCGGGTTCTGCTGCGGCGCGGGCGGGGCCCGGATGTGGATGGAAGAGCGGATCGGCAAGCGGATCAACACCGAGCGGATCGACGAAGCGCTCGGCACCGACCCCGACACCATCTCCACCGGCTGCCCGTACTGCCTGGTCATGCTGGGCGACGCCGTGGCGGCCAAGAAAGCCAGCGGCGAAGCCAAGGAAAGCCTCGAAGTGGTGGACGTGGCCCAGGTGCTGGCCCGCTCCATCCAGCCGCCCGCGCCGCCCGCGGCGCGGCACCGCCGGCCGCCCCCGCCGCGCCGGCCCCGGCCGACCAGCCCACGGGCTGACCCGGCCGGGAACTGGAGGGGACGAAGGCGGCCCGGGCCATGGAGAGCAGGCGCGCCGAGGCGTTCAGCGACGGCGTGTTCGCCATCGCTATCACCCTGCTCGTCCTGGACCTCCGGCTGCCCGGCGCGGGACCCGAGCATTACACGCTCATCCACCAGCTGCTGCACGACTGGCCGCAGTACTTCGCGTACGTGGTCAGCTTCCTCACCATCGGCATCATGTGGATGAACCACCACACGATCTTCGCCCACATCACCCGGGTCAACCGGCCGCTGCTGGTCATCAACCTGCTGCTGCTCATGGGCGTGGTGGCCATCCCGTTCCCGACCTCGCTGGTCGCGGAGCACCTGCGGGCCTCGGGCGGCGTGGCGGCCACCGTCACCTACGGGCTGGTGCTGATGGCTGCCTCGGTGGGCTTCGCGGGCCTGTGGATCTACGTGGTAACCCACGCCGAGCGGCTCGGCGGGTCGGCCCAGCCGGAGGCGCTGCGGCGCTCGATCCCCGGGTTCACCGGCGGCCTGCTCGTCTATGTGGCCGCCACGCTGGTGGCGGCGTTCGGGGCACCGCTGGCCGCGCTGGTCATCTACGGCCTGATCGGCGTCTACTACCTGTTCGAGCACCTGCCCAGCCCGTCGTCGGCCGCTCCCTCCGGGGGAGCGGCGTGACCCTGGATGGGGGACCGGGGCCGGGGGGCGTTAGAGATTCTGGGGCGTGTGGCGAGGAGACACCGCGCGCGGTCAGCTGGCCGGTGACTCGGCCGGGAGCCAGATCCTGACCCGGGTCCCGTAGCCGGGCTGCGACTCGAGCACGGCCTGGCCGCCGTGGGCGGCCGCGATGGCCTGCACGATGGACAGCCCCAGCCCGCTGCTGGTGCCCGGGTCACGGTCGTCGTCGCTCGCGGCCCGCCCGGTCCGCGCCGCGGTAGAAGCGGTCGAAGGCCCGGGCCGCGTCCTCCTCCGGCATCCCGGGTCCCGCGTCGGCCACCTCGAGCACGGCGCCGCCGCGGACCGGGGCCAGCCGCACCGCGACCGGGGTGCCCGGCGGGGTGTGCTCGCGGACGTTGCCGAGCAGGTTGGCCAGCACCTGCCTGATCCGCGCCTCGTCCACCACGGCGATCAGCCGGTCGGGCGCCTCCGCCTTGACCGGGCGGCCCGGCTCCACCGCCGAGGCGTCCGCGGCCGCGTCCCGGACCAGCAGGGCCAGGTCCGTCTCGGCCAGGTCCAGCGACGAGGTGCGGTCCAGCCGGGCCAGCTCAAGAAGCTCGGCGACCAGGGTGCTCATCCGCTGCGATTCCTGCTCGATCCGGCGCATCGCGTCCGGCAGCTGATCCGGGCCGAGCGCGCCCTGGCGGTACAGCTCGGCGTAGCCGCGGATGGTGGTGAGCGGGGTGCGCAGCTCATGCGAGGCGTCGGCCGCGAACTGGCGTACCTTCTGCTCCGAACGCCAGCGGGCGCCGAAGGCCTGCTGGATCCGGTCCAGCATGGCGTTGATGGCCCCGCCGAGCCGGCCCACCTCGGTGCTGTCGTCCGCCTCGGGCATCCGGGCGGTCAGGTCGCCGCGCGAGGTGATCTGCTGCGCGGTACTCGCCATCTGGCTCAGCGGGGCCAGGCCCCGGCCGATCAGCCAGCGCCCGCTGACCGCCAGCAGCAGGATCAGCGCGCCCCCCGTGATCAGCTCGGCGATGATGATCCCGCCGACCTGCGCGCCGACCGCGCCGACCGGGCGGGCGACCACCAGCACCGCGCGGGTCCCGCCGTTGGCCCGGGCCGGGATCAGCCGGGCCACCGCGCGCAGCCGGGGGCCCGGCCGTCCGGGGGCCCGTGGTCAGCGGGCCGTGAACGGCTGGTCGCTGGACGTAGTAGCGGGCGACATGCCGGGTGAGCAGGTTCTGCACCGCGGCCGCCAGCTCGCGGGTCGCGGC
Source organism: uncultured Actinomycetes bacterium (assembly GCA_963742055.1). Lineage (GTDB taxonomy): Bacteria > Actinomycetota > Actinomycetes > Streptosporangiales > Streptosporangiaceae > RYN-230. The sequence continues at coordinate 4,223 of CAVUKT010000010.1, forward strand.
GGTATTGCTGGTCAGCGGCCGGACCTGACGGGGAAGCCGGTGATCTCGACCGCTACGTAGTCGCCGGGGTTGCTGGCGATCTGCTGCGGGCTGTGCTGGGCCGCGGCCACCAGCTGGGTGTTGAACTCGCCGCCGAGCCGCTTGCTCAGCACGATCGTGCTCACCACCCCCATGATGAGCAGGAAGGCCGCGGTCACGCAGATCAGCAGGACCAGCAGGCGGGCGCGCAGCGACAGCATCCCGCCCGCCGGGCCGCCGGGCCGGCGCGGGCGATCCGGCGGCGCGGGCGATCCCGGCGGTGCGGGCAGTCCCGGGGCGGGCGTCCGGCGGTGCGGCCCCGGCGGCGCACCGGCCGCCCCGGCGGGCGCCCAGGGCGCGGTCATCCCTCCGGCCGGGCGCCGGGCCGCAGGCTGTACCCCACCCCGCGCTGGGTGTGGATCAGCGGCGGGCCCAGCGGATCGAGCTTGTGCCGCAGGTAGCTGACGTAGGTCTCGACGATCTGGGACTGCCCGGCGTAGTCCCAGCCCCAGACGCTCTCCAGCAGCTGGGCCCGGGTCAGCACCCGGCCCTGGTGCCGCATCAGGTACGCGAGCAGCCGGAACTCGGTCGGCGACAGCTCCACGGGCGTGCCCGCGCGGTGCACGGTCCAGCGTGACTCGTCGAGCTCCAGGTCCGCGGCGCGGAGGATGCCCTGGTCCGCGGGGGCGTCGCCGGCGTTCCGCGCGGCCCGCCTGAGCACGGCCCGCACCCTGGCGACCAGGGCCTCCACCGAGAACGGTTTGGTGACGTAGTCGTCGCCGCCCAGGGCCAGGCCGGTCACCGTGTCGGACGAGGTGTCCCGCGCGGTCAGGAAGATCACCGGCACGTCGTTGCCCGCGGCCCGGAGCCTCCGGCACACCTCGAAACCGTCCAGGTCAGGCAGCATCACGTCGAGCACGATCAGGTCCGGGCGGGCCGCCTCCGCCTGCCGCAGCGCATCCTGGCCGCTGGAGGAGGTCGTGACCGCGCAGCCGTGGAACTTCAGCGCGACCTGCACCAGCTCACGGATGTTGGGCTCGTCGTCCACGACGAGCACCTGGGGGATCCGGTCGTTGTCTGTCATCACCTGAACGGGACGGTCGGGCCGGCCGGGGCGCGGCGAGCAAAGATTACCGGCTCCCGCAGGCTGGGCCTGCGGGAGCCGGCCGGTCCCCCGCCGGTGGGCGGATGGCCAGGGTGCGGCTGCTCAGGGTGCGGATGCTGCGCGGATGCTCAGCTTCCAGAGGCGGAGCTGCTGGATGCCGCGGGTGACGGGCTGGACGAGGCGGATGCGCCCGACGGCGGCCTGATCACGACGAGCCGGGCGTCCTTGACCCCGGACAGCACCGGGCCGCCCACCCAGACCGGCTCGCCCGTGGCCAGCGCGCTCTGGCTGGTCTTCGGACCCGTTCTCCCGGACGACGGTGTTGCTCACCAGGTCCCAGGTCCAGGTGGTGCCGTCGGCCGCGCGGACGACGACGTCGCTGCCGCTGACGGACTGGACGACGCCGCGCTCGAACGCCAGGGTGCGGATGGTGCCGCCCTTACCGCGGAAGGTGAATTGCCCGTCGATGCCGCGGCGCAGGGCCACCCGGAACAGGCGGTGCCGCAGGGCCCGGCAGCGGGCGCCGGCCGCCTTCAGGGCCGCCCGGGCCGCGGCCGGGTGCCCGGCCTGCCGGTCGGCGCGGGCCGTCTTCAGCGCCGCGGCGCACGGATGGGCCGCGCGCGCCCGCCGCGCTGGTCCCGGACACGCGCCGCGCCGGACGACGACGTCAGCGCCAGGGCGCGGGAGGCGTTCGCCGAGTTGAGCGCGGTGTTCAGGGCGGCGGCCTGGGTGCCCGGCCCGCCGGTGCTGCCGGCCGCCGAGGTGCTCGCGGCCGGCGACGAATGGCCGGCCAGCGAGACCCCGGCGACGATGCCGCCCGCGGCCAGCGCCACGGCCGCCACCAGCCCGGCCGTCCAGCGCAGCGGGTGCCGGCGGCGGTCGCCGGGGCGCCTGCGGAGCCTGGCAGCGGGGGTCCTGGTCGCGGGGGTCCTGGTCGCCGGATTCGCGGGCCGGGGTCTGGTTCCCGGCCCGTGGTTCCCGCAGGTCCGTGGCTCATCGGCCAGAACTGCTCAGTCGGGCGGGACTCGCTCCTTCGGGTCCCCGCCCGGGGGCTCGTACATGTTGTCCATGGCCCCGAGCCTGCCCGGCCCGGCTGTGACATCAGGCGGCGAAGTCTGGGATTTCCCTGGGAGCACCCTCGCGGAATCACCGGAACCTCCGCGTCACATCCGCTCAGGAACCGGGATCCCGAGCAGGTCCAGCCCGGTCAGCAGGACGCGCAGGGTCAGCGCGGACAGCGCCAGCCGGCTGTCCCGGATGGACGGGTCGGCCGCCTGGAGCACCGGGCACTGCTCGTAGAACGTGGTGAACGCGCTGGCCACCTCGAACAGGAAACCCGCCAGCAGGTGCGGCTGCGTGGTCTCCCCGGCCTGCTGGACCACGGCTCCGAACCCGAGCAGGCGCAGCGCGAGGGCCCGCTCGGCCGGCTCGGCCAGCGTGATCGGGGCGCGGGCGCCGTCCGGGTCGAGGCCGGCCCGGCGGAAGATGGACCGGATCCGCGCGGTCGCGTACTGGAGGTAGGGCCCGGTGTTCCCCTCTGAACGAGATCATGCGGTCCCAGTCGAATACGTACTCGCTGTCCCGTGCGGTGGACAGGTCGGCGTACTTGATCGCGCCGATCCCGACCGCCTCCGCGATGGCGGCGCGCTCGCTCTCGTCGAACTCTGGGCTGGTGTTGAGCTCGTCGAACACCTTGCGCGCGCGCTCGACGCCTTCCCGCAGCAGCTCGCTCAGCTTGATCGAGTCGCCGGCCCGGGTGCGCAGCAGCTTCCCGTCGGTCCCCAGCACGTTGCCTATCTGCGCATGCTCGAACCGGGCCGCGGCCGGAATCCACCCCGCCTGCCTGGCCACCGCGAAGACCATCTGGAAGTGCAGGGCCTGGGACGAGCCCACGACGTAGATCGCCCGGTCCACATGCAGGTCCCGGATCCGGTACCGGATGGTGGCCAGGTCGCTCGTGGAGTAGTTGTAGCCCCCGTCCCGCTTGCGGATGATCACTGGCAGCGGCTCACCGTCCCGCCCGGTGAACCCGGGCGGGAACGCGCACAGCGCACCGTCGCTGATGACCGCGACCCCGCTCGCCTCCAGTTCGGCGCACACCTCGGCCAGCAGGTCGTTATAGAAGCTCTCCCCGCGGATGTCCGCGTCGGTCAGCGTGACCCCGAGCTGGCGGTATATCCGGTGCAGGTAGTCCAGCGACATGTCGACCAGGTGCTGCCATAGCTGGAGGGTGCTCTCGTCGCCGCCCTGCAGCAGCACCACCCGCTGCCGGGCGCGCTCGGCGAACTCCGGGTCGGAGTCGAACTTGCGCCGCGCCGCCTGATAGAAGGCGTTCGGGTTGCTCCGCAGCTGGTCAGCGTCGGCGGAGTCCTCGCCCACGTCGAGCAGATGCTCGATCAGCATCCCGAACGGGGTGCCCCAGTCGCCCAGGTGGTTATCCCGGATCACGTCCTGACCGGCGAACTCAAGGATCCGGGCCAGCGCGTCGCCGACGATGGTCGTGCGCAAGTGGCCGACGTGCATCTCTTTGGCCACGTTGGGGGAGGAGTACTCCACCACCACCCGCGGGGCCGGATCGGCCTGCGCCACACCCAGCCGCGGGTCAGCGAGCTGCTCGCTGGCCTGCCCGGCGATCCAGCCCGGCAGGAGCCTGAAGTTGATGAAGCCCGGGCCGCTCACCTCGGGCGGCTCCGCCACCCCGTCCAGGTCCAGCTGGCCGACGATGTCCGCGGCGATGTCGCGCGGTGGCCGCCCGAGCTTCTTGGCCAGCGGCAGGGCCGCGTTGGACTGGTAGTCGGCGAACGAGGACGGCCGGATCACCGGGTCGGCGGCCTCGTACTCGGGGCCGAAGGCCGCACCGAGCGCAGCCGACACCCGCTGCGCGAGAACATCCCGTGGATCCGCCATGCCTTAAGCCTAGCGACCACGCCGGGTAGGCCTGCGCCAATAAATCCGTGATCGGGCCGGGGTGGCCACGCCGGTGATTCGGCCAGCTGGGATCATTCCCGGTGATTCCGGTCAGTTCCGGCGGAGGAAATGACCGCCGCGGCCGTGGCCCAGCCGCTCCCGGATCTTCTCGGTGATCTGGCCCTTGACCAGATCCGCCGCCAGCAGGCAGGCCGAGGTGATGCCGCGGGGACTGGACGCGCCGTGCGCGATGACGACGGTTCCCTCCAGGCCCAGCAGGGCGGCGCCGCCGTAGCTCTCGGCGTCCAGCCGGCCGCGCAGCTCGCGCAGGCCCCGGCGCTGCAGCACGGCGCCGGCCCGGGCCGCCCGGGAGCCGCGCAGCACGTCCCGCAACTGGCCGGCGGCGAAGCCCATCGCCCCCTCCAGGGTCTTGAGCGCGACGTTCCCGGTGAAGCCGTCGGTCACGATCACGTCCACCGAGCCGGTCAGCAGGTCGGTGCCCTCGACGTTGCCGGTGAAGCGGATCGGCAGGGCGCCGTGCGGTGGCGGGGCGGCCAGCAGCTCATGGGCCCGCCGGGTCAGCTTGTTGCCCTTGCCCGGCTCGGCGCCGATGGTGAGCAGCCCCACCCTCGGCTCGGCGACGTTGTGCGCGATCTGCGCGTAGGCCACCCCCAGCTGCGCGAACTGGAGCAGCATCTCCGGCTTGGGGTCGGCGATCGCGCCCGCGTCGATGAGGAACGTGGGCCGCGGCTGGGTGGGCAGCACGACCACCAGGGCCGGGCGGAGCAATCCGGGCACGGAGCGTAGCCGGAGCCGGGCGGTGGCCACCACGCCGCCCGTGGAGCCGGCCGAGACCACCGCCGCGGCCTGGCCCCGCCGGACCAGCTGGCACGCCACGGCCACGCTGGAGCGGGGCCGCCGCCAGCTGGCCAGGGCGCCCTCGTCCATGGCGATGGTGTCCTCGGCGGGTGCGACCTGCAGCAGTCCGGCCACCTCGCCGTGCTCGGCGATCAATGCGCGCAGCTCAGCGGCCCTCCCGGCCAGGATGACCGGCGCCCGCAGGGCGGCGGCCGCGGCCGCCGCACCGGCCACGACCACGGCCGGGCCGTTGTCGCCGCCCATGGCGTCGACCACGATGGCCTGCTCCTTGGGGCCGGCCGGCGCGGGTTCCTCGAGCACGGGCCCAAGCTTCTCACCCCCGGGGCAGTGCTGTGGACCAGGGCCGTCCGGCGGGCTCAGGCCGCGCTGTGGGCGCTCTCCCGGCGGCGGATCACAGGATTGATCATCCGCCCACTGGGTAACCATCTGTCACGATCTGGGGCTGGCGCACTGCCGGTGCCGGCATAGGCGACGAACGTGACGAAGGGGTGATTCAGACCGTCCTGGTGGGGGCCGCAAAGACGCGGGGACCAGCGATGAGTCATGGGGGCCTGGCGGCAAGCCACGGCTGGCGGCAGGGCCGGACCCGGCGGGTCGGCGGGGAAGCACGCGGGTGGAGCCAGGTGAGCTGGGCAACTCGTCAACACGGCTTCAGTGTTTCCTCATCATGACCTCCTTGTATTGGTTCCGACGTGGGCGTTTGTGCCGACGTGGCCTGGGGGCCGCCGGCCGCCAAGGTGCTGCCAACCGGTCGAGTGCGAGCTGAGGCCAGGGCAGCTGAGCAGAGCGCGGCGGGATGATCGCCAGCCGCGGGCCACAGGGACTCGCATCCCGGCAGGGTCGCCGGGATCGCGACCGACCGGAGGGAGACCCGTGAGTGGCATCCGGCAGATAGTGCCAGCACCTGATGGGGGTCAACGTTTCCGTGCCTACACCGCGAAGCACCTGGACGCCCTGACCACCCGGGCCGGCCTCGGCGAGGCCGAGCGGCTGGCCGTCCGGGCCGTCGGGACCGTGCTGCCCTTCCGGACCAACGCCTACGTCATCGACGAACTGATCGACTGGACCGCGGCCCCCGACGACCCGATCTACCGCCTCGTGTTCCCGCAGGCCGACATGCTGCCCGCCGCGGACGTCGCCCGGATCGCCGGGCTGCTGGCCCGCGGCGCGCCCGAGCCGGAGATCACGGCGGCCGCGCACGATGTGCGGATGCGGCTGAACCCGCACCCCGCCGGGCAGCTGGCGCTGAACATCCCCGACCTCGACGATGAGCCGCTGCCCGGAGTGCAGCACAAATACCCGGAGACGGTCCTGGTCTTCCCCAAGCAGGGCCAGACCTGCCACGCGTACTGCACGTACTGCTTCCGGTGGGCCCAGTTCGTGGACGAGCCCGAGCTCAAGATGGCCACCGCGGACCTGGGCCGGGTCATCGACTATCTCCGGCAGCACCGCGAGGTGACGAGCGTGCTGATCACCGGCGGCGACCCGATGATCATGGGCGCGACCGTGCTGCGCCGGTACATCGAGCCGCTGCTGGAACCGGGGCTGGAGCACATCGAGTCGATCCGGATCGGCAGCAAGTCGCTGGCCTACTGGCCGCAGCGGTTCGTATCCGACCCGGACGCCGACGACACGCTGCGCCTCTTCGAGCAGGTGGTGGACTCGGGCCGGTCGCTCGCGTTCATGGCGCACTTCTCGCATCCCCGCGAGCTGGAATCCGCGCTGGTGGCCGAGGCCAGCCGCCGGATCAGGGCGACCGGAGCCGTGATCCGCACCCAGGCCCCGCTGATCAGGACGATCAACGACGACCCGGCGATCTGGGCCGCGATGTGGCGGACCCAGGTGCGGATGGGCATGGTGCCGTACTACATGTTCGTGGAGCGGGACACCGGCCCGCAGGACTACTTCGCGGTGCCGCTCGCGACCGCGCACGGCATCTTCAGCGACGCCTACCGGCAGGTGGCCGGCCTGTGCCGGACCGTGCGCGGGCCGTCGATGTCGGCGACTCCCGGCAAGGTGTGCGTGGACGGGATCGCCGAGGTGGCGGGCCAGCGGGTCTTCGTCCTGCACATGATCCAGGCCCGGGATCCCGACCTGGTCGGGCAAGCCGTTCTTCGCCCGCTACGACCCGGACGCCACCTGGCTCACCGACCTGCGGCCCGCGTTCGCCAGCCGCTTCCCGTTCGAGACTGACCGCCGAGGACCTGCCGGGCCTCTGGTCCCCGGAGGTCTTCGAGCCGGCCAGCTGAGCTGGCGGCCGCTGGCCGGGCCAGCTCGAGGCTGGGCCTGAGTACGGCCGGCGCGGGCTAGCGGCCAGTGGCGGCCTGAGCGCGGGCTCAGGCGCCGGGGCGCTCTCCTGGGCCGGGACGTCCGGCACCTCCGGCCTGGCTCCGGTGGCCGCTTGGCTCTCCTTGAGCAGAGGCAGCTGAGCGCGGCCACGGCCAGCAGGATGACGGGCAGCAGCATGGTCGAGCGCATGGCGTTCACGTAGCCGAACGTGAACACGTCATGGCCGATCCGCAGCAGTTCGGCCACCAGCCGGGCGGGCAGCCCGGCGGCAGCTTGATGCCGGAGCCGTTCTGGCCCGCCCCGACCTGGATCCCGTTGCTGGCCGCATGCTTGATCTCGGCCACGAACGGGCCGCGCAGCTGGGGCGGGCAGGGCCGCCGACGCGGGTGGCGGCCTGGCTGTTCATCGACGAGACCAGCCGGTTCTGCAGCAGCGCGCCGACCGCGGCGGTGCCGATCACCAGGCCGACCTGCCGGACGGTGTTCAGCACGCCGGACGCCGCGCCGGCCATCCGCGGGTCGATGTTCCGCATGGCCACCGTGACCATCGGCGCGAACATGCAGCCCATCCCGATCCCGGCCACGATCAGCGCGGGCAGGAAGTCGTACCAGGTCGACGTGGTGGTGGCCTCCAGCGCGACCCAGCCCATCCCGCCGCCGAACAGGGTCAGGCCCAGCATCAGGATGTACTTGCCGCCGATCTTGTCGGTGAGCCGCCCGGCGACCGGCGCGACGAACATCGACAGCACCGAGGCCGGGGCCATGGTCAGCCCGGCCTTCAGCGCGGAGAAGCCGAGCACCGACTGCAGGTAGATGGTGAACGGCAGGAAGATGCCCATCATGCCGATGGCCAGCGTGCCGGACACCCAGTTCACCACCGCGTAGTTCCGGTCCCGGAACAGCGCGAACGGCACCAGCGGCTCCCGGTCCTGGGTCAGCCACTGCAGCAGCAGGAACGCGATCAGCAGCAGCACGCCGAGCCCGAGCACCAGCGGGATGCTGATGAACGCGGTGATCGTGCCCCAGTTGTACTTCTGCCCCTCGACCAGGCCGTAGCAGATGGCCAGCAGGGCCGCGCTGGCCAGCAGCACGCCGGGCATGTCGATCCGGTGCCGCCGCCCCGGCCGCAGGTCCGGGATGATGAGGAACGTCAGGATCAGGCGACCACGCCGAACGGCAGGTTGACGAAGAAGATCCAGCGCCAGTCGAACGCGGTGACCAGCAGGCCGCCCAGGGTCGGCCCGGCGATGGTGGCCACCCCGGCCACCGCGCCCCAGACGCCGAACGCGGCGCCGCGGCGTTCGGCCGGGAACGTGTTCGTGATGATGGTCAGCGTCTGCGGCATCAGCATGGCCGCGCCCAGCCCCTGCACCGCGCGGAACCCGATCAGCCAGCCCGCGCTCGGGGCCAGGCCGCACGCGGCGGAGGCGGCGGTGAACACGGCGATGCCCATGGCGAACATGATCCGCGGGCCGATCAGGTCGCCGAGCCGCCCCGCCGTGATGACCAGGACCGCGAGCACCAGGGCGTAGGCGTTGATGACCCACAGCATGTCGTCCAGCGAGGCGTGCAGTCTGGTGATCATGTTCGGGATCGCGATGTTCACGATCGTCAGGTCGAGCAAGGTCATGAAGAACCCGAGCGAGACGACCAGCAAGACCGCCCACGGGTTCGCGCTGGAATTTCGTCACCGACTGCTCCCTATTGCCGCTGGCCCGCCCCTCCCCGCCAGCTCCCAGGCGGTGCCAACGATCCTGATCGTAGACGGAGGCACCGACAAATCGGCTGGACGGCGGCCCGGCGAGCCGGCTGGCAATCCGAACCCGGTTCGGTTAGGCGGACGGACGCGAAGTATGCTCCCGGCCATGAAACTGAACGGAACCGCAGCGATCATCTCCGGTGCGGCCAGCGGCCTTGGCGCGGCGGTGGCCCGCAGGCTCGCGGCCGCGGGCGTCAAGCCGGTCGTCGCCGACCTCAACGAGGAACAGGGCAAGGCGGTAGCCGAGGCGACCGGCGGCCTGTTCGTGAAGACCGACGTGGCCGACGAGAACTCGGTCACCGCGGCGGTGCAGGCGCCGTCGCAGGGCGTGCCGCTGCGGATCGTGGTGAACTGCGCTGGCATCGGCTGGGCCGCGCGGACCGTCGGCCGGGACGGGACCCCACACGATCTCGCGTCGTTCCGCAAGGTCATCGACATCAACCTGATCGGCACGTTCAACCTGATGCGGATCGCCAGCGCGGCCATCGCGCAGACCGAGCCCGCCGACGCGGACAACCAGCGCGGCGTGGTCATCAACACCGCGTCCGTGGCGGGCCTGGAGGGGCAGACCGGCCAGATCGCCTACTCCGCGTCCAAGGGCGGGATCATCGGGATGACCGTGCCTGCCGCCCGCGATCTGGCCGCCATCGGCGTGCGGGTGAACACCATCTGCCCGGGCATCATCGACACCCCGATCTACGGGACCGGCCCGACCAGCGAGGAGTGGAAGGCCAAGCTGGCCGCGCCGGTGGTGTTCCCGAAGCGGATGGGCACCACCGACGAGTTCGCCCACCTGGTCCAGGCGCTGATCGAGAACGACTACATGAACGCCGAGGTCATCCGGTTCGACGGCGGGATCCGCTTCCAGCCCAAGTAGCCGCCGGGTCGTGGGCGGGCCGCTGGGCCGGAGTGAGGGGAGGCGCGGGGCAGGGCTATGGAGCCCTGCGGGAGCGGGTCCTACCAGCCGCGGAACTGGCCCTGCACGGTCCAGAGGCGGCCAGCGCCGTCAGGAACGCCAGGCCGGCCACAGCGAGCAGGAGACGGCGGCCGCGACGGCCCGCGGACCAGCGCAGGCCGGCGGTCGTGACCCGCCGGGCCAGCCCGATAGTGATGTAGAGCGAACCGGCAAGGACAGTGCGATCAACGCGAAGCCGAGGGCGTCGATCACGGCCATCGCGTAACTGTGGGCGATGACGGCGTGACATCAGGTGCGCCTGCCGGCTCCCGGCCCGCCACAGGGCCCGGTTGATAGCGGGCAGGTGCAGCAGGAGGTAGCCCGGAGGCCGGCCGAAAGCAGCGGGAGGACGCACAGCACCCAGCCGGTCACCACGATCCGCCGCGCCGCCTGATAGAAGGCGTTCGGGTTGCTTCGCAGCTGGTCAGCGTCGGCGGAGTCCTCGCCGATGTCGAGGGCGTGCTCGATCAGCATGCCGAACGGGGTGCCCCAGTCGCCCAGGTGGGCCGCCCGGATCACGGTGTGGCCCAGGTGAGCTCCAGGACCCGGACGATGGCGTCCCCCACCACGGTGGCCCGCAGGTGGCCGACGTGGAGTTCCTTGGCCACGTTGGGTCCGGAGTAGTCCACGACGACCTTGTCGTAGCGGTCGGACGGCGGGCTCCACGCCGAGCCGCGGGTCGGCGCAGTTCGGCGGTGGCCTGCGCGGCGATCCAGCCCGGGGGGGCGCGCAGGTTGATGAAGCCCGGGCCGCTCACCTCGGGCGGCTCGGCCATCCCGGCCACGTCAAGTTGCCGGACGATGTCGCGGCGATGTCACGCGGCGGCCGTCCGAGCTGCTTGGCCAGCGGCAGGGCCGCGTTGGACTGGTAGTCGGCGAACGAGGACGGCCGGATCACCGGGTCGGCCGCCGCGTACTCAGGGCCGAACGCCGCGCTGAGCGCAGCCGACACCCGCTGCGCGAGAACATCCCGTGGATCCGCCATACCTCAAGCCTAGCGACCACGCCGGGTAGGCCCGCGCCAATAAATGCGTGAGCACGCCGGAGATGGGCCCGCGATTGTCCCGACGCTCGCACCACCGCCGCGGGTCCCCGGGGCGCCGCGGGTCCTCGGGGTGCCGCGGGTCCCCTGGGTGCCGCGGGTCCCCGGGGCCCCCGGGTCCCGGGCGCCGGTCCCGGACCACGGCCGTCGTGATCATGGGATTGCTGTTGCCCTGACCCCAGCGATCCCATGATCACGACTTAGAGCATGGTGATTATGAGGATGGTTGTGCCACCGGGGTCACTGTGACGGCCAGGATGGGGGCTCAGTTCCGGCGGAGGAAGTGGCCGCCGCGGCCGTGACCGAGCCGCTCCCGGATCCGTTCGGTGATCTGGCCTTTGGCCAGGGTCCGCGGCGAGCAGGCAGGCCGACGTGATGCCCCGGGGGCTGGACGCCCCGTGGGCGATGACGATCGTGCCCTCCAGGCCCAGCAGGGCAGCGCCGCCGTAGGTCTCGGCGTCCAGCCGCCCCCCGCGCAGCTCGTGCAGCCCGCGGCGCTGCAGCACCGCGCCGAACCGGGCGGAGCGGGACCCGCCCAGCACCTCCCGCAGCTGCCCGGCGGCGAACCCCATCGCCCCTTCGAGCGTCTTGAGCGCGACGTTGCCGGTGAAGCCGTCGGTCACGATCACGTCCACCATCCAGGCCAGCAGGTCGCTGCCTTCGACGTTGCCGCTGAACCGGATCGGCGGGGTTCCGTGCGGTGGCGGGGCGGCGAGCAGTTCGTGAGCCCGCCGGGCCAGCTTGTTGCCCTTGCCTGGCTCGGCCCCGATGGTGAGGAGTCCCACCCTGGGATCGGGGATGCCGTGCGCAATCTGCGCGTAGGCCACCCCCAGCTGGGCGAACTGGAGCAGCATCTCCGGCTTGGGATCGGCGATGGCACCCGCATCGAGCAGGAACGTGGGCCGGGGCAGGGTGGGCAGCGCCACCACCAGGGCCGGGCGCAGCAAACCGGGCACGGAGCGTAGCCGGGGCCCGGCTGGTGGCCGCCGCGCCGGCCGTGGAACCGGCCGAGACCACGGCCGCGGCCTGGCCGCGCCGGACCAGCTGGCAGGCCACGGCCACGCTGGAGCGTGGCCGGCGCCAGCTGGCCAGTGCCCCCTCGTCCATCGCGATGGTGTCCTCGGCGGGCGCCACCTGCAGCAGCCCAGCCACCTCCGCGTGCTCGGCGACCAGTCCGCGCAGCTCGGCGGCCCTCCCGGCCAGGATGACCGGCGCCCGCAGGGCGGCGGCCGCGGCCGCCGCCCCGGCCACCACCACGGCCGGGCCGTTGTCGCCGCCCATGGCGTCAACCACGATGGCCTGCTCCGGGGCGGCCGGCGTGGGTTCCTCGAGCACGGGCCCAAGCTTCTCACCCCCGGGGCAGTGCTGTGGACCAGGGCCGTCCGGCGGGCTCAGGCCGCCCTGTCAGCGCTCTCCCGGGGGCAGATCGCAGGATTGATCATCCGTCCACCGGGTAACCATCTGTCACGATCTGGGGCGCCAGGGCCGGTGCCCGGCATGAGCGACGAAACATGACGAAGGGGTGATTCGGACCGTCCTGGTGGGGGCCGCGGTGACGCGGGGATCAGCGATGAGTCATGGGGGCCTGGCGGCAAGCTACAGGTGGCGGCCGGGCCGGACCCAGCGGGTCAGCGGGGAAGCACGCGGGAAAGGCCAGGTGAGCCGGGCAACCCTCGACACGGCTGCAGCGTTTCCTCATTACGGCCTCTTTTTGATGGATCTGACGGGGCGTTTGCGCCGATGTGGCCTGGGGGCCGCCCCGTGTGCAAGTCGAGTGAGCCCAGAGCAGCTGCGGAGAGCGCGGCGGGAAGTCGCCAGCCGCGGGCCACAGGGACTCGTATCGCGGCAGGGTCGCCGGGATGTGACCGACCGGAGGGAGACCCGTGACTGGTATCCGGCAGATAGTGCCAGTACCTGATGGGGGTCAACGTTTCCGTGCCTACACCGCGAAGCACCTGGACGCACTGACCAGGCGGGCCGGCCTCGGCGAGGCCGAGAGGCTCGCGGTCCGGGCCGTAGGGACCGTGCTCCCTTCCGGACCAACTCTTACGTAGTCGAGGAACTGATCGACTGGGCCGCGGCGCCCGACGACCCGGTCTACCGCCTAGTGTTCCCGCAGGCGGACATGCTGCCGGCGCGGACGTCGCCCGAATCGCCGGGCTGCTGGGCCGCGGCGCCCCGGCCCGGAGATGACCGCGGCCGCGCACGAGGTGCGGATGCGGCTCAACCCGCACCCGGCCGGGCAGCTGGAGCTGAACGTCCGGACATGGATGACGAGCCGCTGCCCGGGGTGCAGCACAAGTACCCGGAGACCGTGCTGATCTTTCCCCGGCAGGGCCAGACCTGCCACGCCTACTGCGCGTACTGCTTCCGGTGGGCGCAGTTCGTGGACGAGCCCGAGCTCAAGATGGCCACCGCCGACCTGGACAAGGTGATGGACTACTCCGGCCACCGCGAGGTGACCAGCGTGCTGATCACCGGCGGCGACCCGATGATCATGGGCGCGCCGGTGCTGCGCCGGTACCTCGAGCCACTCCTGGAACCAGGGATGGAACACATCGAGTCGATCCGGATCGGAAGCAAGTCGCTGGCCTACTGGCCGCAGCGTTTCGTCTCCGATCCGGACGCTGACGACACGCTCCGGCTCTTCGAGCAGGTGGTGGCCTCCGGCCGGGCGCTGGCCTTCATGGCGCATTTCTCCCACCCCCGGGAACTCGAGCCGGCGCTGGTAGCCGAGGCGAGCGGCCGGATCAGGGCACCGGAGCCGTGATCCGCACCCAGGCGCCGCTGATCCGGAGGATCAACGACCAGCCGGGTATCTGGGCGGCGATGTGGCGGGCCCAGGTCCGGATGGGCATGGTGCCGTACTACATGTTCGTGGAACGGGACACCGGCCCGCAGGACTACTTCGCGGTCCCGCTCGCGGCCGCGACGGATCTTCAGCGAGGCGTACCGGCAAGTCGCCGGCCTGTGCCGGACCGTCCGCGGGCCGTCGATGTCGGCGACGCCCGGCAAGGTGTGCGTGGACGGCGTCACCGAGGTGTCCGGCCAGAAGGTGTTCGTGCTGCACATGATCCAGGCCCGGGATCCGGACTGGTCGGCAGGCCGTTCTTCGCGCACTACGACCCCAGCGCCACCTGGGTCACCGACCTGCGGCCGGCGTTCGCCGCCGGTTCCCGTTCGAGCCCGCCCGCCGAGGACCTGCCCGGGTTGTGGTCCCCGGAGGTGTTCCAGCCGGCCAGCTGAGCCGGCGGGCGGGCCGCTGGCAGGCTCGGACTGGCGCAGTTCAGGCTCAGCGGGCTGGGCCAGTGGCGGCGAAGCGCGGGCTCAGGCCGCCGGGTCGCTCTCCTCCGCCGCGACGTCCGGCGGGGCAGCCTCCGGTGGCCGCTGCGCCGCCCAGCAGCAGGCAGCTCACCGCGCCCACCGCCAGCAGGATGACCGGCAGCATCATGGTCGACCGCATCGCGGCCACATAGCCGAAGGTGAACACGTCATGGCCGATCCGCAGCAGCGCCACAGGCGCGCGGGCAGCCCGGCGGGGAGCTTGATCCCGGCCGTTCTGGCCCGCCCCGACCTGGATGCCGTTCCCGGCCGCGTCCTTGATCCCGGCCACGAACGGCCCGCGAGCTGGCCGGCAATGCGGCTGCGCGGGTCGCAGCCTGGCTGTTCATCTCTGAGACCAGGCGGTTCTGCAGCAGCGCGCCCACGGCGGCGGTGCCGATGACCAGGCCGAACTGCCGGACGGTGTTCAGCACGCCAGACGCCGCGCCGGCCATCCGCGGGTCGATGTTCCGCATGGCCACGGTGACCATGGGCGCGAACACGCAGCCCATCCCCATGCCGGCCACGATCAGCGCGGGCAGGAAGTCGTACCACACCGAGGTGGTGGTCGCCTCCAGCGCGACCCAGCCCATCCCGCCCCCGAACAGGGTGAGGCCCAGCATCAGGATGTACTTGCCGCCGATCTTGTCGGTGAGCCGCCCGGCGACCGGCGCCACGAACATCGACAGCACCAAGGCAGGGGCCATGGTCAGCCCGGCCCGCAGCGCGGAGAAGCCCAGCACCGACTGCAGGTAGATGGTGAACGGCAGGAAGATTCCCATCATGCCGATCGCCAGGGTCCCTGACACCCAGTTGACCACGGCGTAGTTCCGGTCCCGGAACAACGCGAACGGCACCAGGGGCTCCCGGTCCTGGGTCAGCCGCTGGTGGACCAGGAAAGCGATCAGCAGCAGCACGCCGAGCCCGAGCACCAGCGGGATGCTGATGAACGAGGTGATAGTGCCCCAGTCGTACTTTTGCCCCTCGACCAGGCCATAGCAGATGGCCAGCAGCCCCGCGCTGGCCAGCAGCACGCCGGGAACGTCGATCCGGTGCCGCCGCCCCGGCCGCATGTCCGGGATGATCACGAACGTCAGAACCAGCGCGATCACGCCGAACGGCAGGTTGACAAAGAAGATCCAGCGCCAGTCGAACGCGGTGACCAGCAGGCCACCCAGAGTCGGCCCGGCGATCGTGGCCACCCCGGCCACCGCACCCCAGACGCCGAACGCGGCACCGCGCCGCTCAGCGGGGAACGTGTTGGTGATGATGGTCAGCGTCTGCGGCATCAGCATGGCCGCACCCAGCCCCTGGACCGCGCGGAACGCGATCAGCCAGCCCGGGCCGGGGGCCAGGCCGCACGCGGCGGAAGCCAGCGTGAAGACGGCGATGCCCATGGCGAACATGATCCGGGGCCCGATCAGGTCGCCGAGGCGCCCCGAGGTGATGACCAGGACCGCGAGCACCAGGGCGTAGGCGTTGATCACCCACAGCACGTCATCAAGTGAGGCGTGCAGCCTCGTGATGATGTCCGGGATCGCGATGTTCACGATGGTCAGGTCGAGCAGGGTCATGAAGAACCCGAGCGAGACGACCAGCAGCACCGCCCACGGGTTCCCGTGGAACTTCCTCACCGCATGCTCCCTGTTCCCTGTGCGGATTCCCCTGTTCCAGCGCTGGCCTGCCTCCCCACGATCGTAGACCGGGGCACCGACAAACGGGGGCTGGCGCGGCGTGTCCGGCTCTCGGCCGGGTCCCGGCCGCCCCCGGCGGCAAATCCGAACCCCGTTCGGTTGGCGGCCCGGACCGCAAAGTATGCTCCCGGCCATGAAACTGAACGGAAGCGCTGCGATCATCTCCGGCGGAGCCAGCGGGCTGGGCGCGGCGGTAGCCCGCAGGCTCGCCGCCGCGGGGGTTACCGTTGTCGTCGCCGACCTTAACGAGGAGCAGGGCAAGGCGGTCGCTGCCGAGACCGGCGGGGTGTTCGTCAAGACGGACGTCGCCGACGAGAACTCGGTGACCGCTGCCGTGGACGCTGCGGTGGCCACCGGGGCGCCGGTGCGGACCGTGGTGAGCTGCGCCGGGATCGGCTGGGCGGCGCGGACCGTAGGCCGCGATGGCACCCCGCACGATCTCGCGTCGTACCGCAAGGTCATCGACATAACCTGATCGGCACCTTCAACCTGATGCGGATCGGTGCCGCGGCTATCGCCCAGACCGAGCCCGCTGACGCCGACGGCCGCGCGGCGTGGTCATCAACACCGCGTCGGTGGCGGGCCTGGAGGGCCAGACCGGCCAGGTCGCCTACTCGGCGTCCAAGGGCGGCATCATCGGCATGACCGTCCCGGCCGCCCGCGACCTCGCCGCGTCGGTGTGCGGGTGAACACCATCTGCCCGGCATCATCGACACCCCGATCTACGGGTCGGGCCCGGATCGGAAGCGTTCAAGGAAAAGCTGGCCGCCCCGTGGTGTTCCCCAACCGGATCGGCACCCCCGCGGAATTCGCCCGCCTGGCCCTGGCGCTGATCGACAACGGCTACATGAACGCCGAGACCATCCGCTTCGACGGCGGGATCCGGTTCCAGCCCAAGTAGCCGTCCAGGTCGTGCGCCTGCCGTTGGGCTGTGGCTGCGCACGGGCTCAGGAGGCCCTGCGAGAGCAGGTCCTACCAGCCCCGGAACTGGCCCTGCACGGTCCACAGGCTGGCGCAGCCCCATCAGGAACGCCACGCTGGCCACGGCGAGCAGGAGACGGCGGCCGCGACGGCCCGCAGACCAGCGCAGGCCGTGTCGTCAAGCCGCCGGGCCAGTCCGATCGTGATGTAGAGCGAACCGGCGAAGGACAGCGCCAGCAACGCGAAGCCGAGGGCGTCGATCACGGCCATCGCGTAGCTGTGGGCGATGACGGCCGTCGACATCAAGTGCGCCTGCCAGCTCCCGGCCCGCCACAGGTCCCGGTTGATACCGGGCAGGTGCAGCAGGAGGTACCCGAGGCCGGCCGAAAGCAGCGGGAGGACGCACAGCACCCAGCCG
>CAVUKT010000011.1:0-120943 GCA_963742055.1 uncultured Actinomycetes bacterium
TCGAGGGCGTGCTCGATCAGCATCCCGAAGGGGGTGCCCCAGTCGCCCAGGTGGTTATCCCGGATCACGTCCTGACCGGCGGACTCAAGGATCCGGGCCAGCGCGTCGCCGACGATCGTCGTGCGCAAGTGGCCGACGTGCATCTCTTTGGCCACGTTGGGTGATGAGTACTCCACCACCACCCGCGGGGGCGGATCGGCCTGCGCCACACCCAGCCGCGGGTCAGCGAGCTGCTCGCTGGCCTGCCCGGCGATCCAGCCCGGCAGGAGCCTGAAGTTGATGAAGCCTGGGCCGCTCACCTCGGGCGGCTCCGCCACCCCGTCCAGGTCCAGCTGGCCGATGATGTCCGCGGCGATGTCGCGCGGTGGCCGTCCGAGCTTCTTGGCCAGCGGCAGGGCCGCGTTGGACTGGTAGTCGGCGAACGAGGACGGCCGGATCACCGGGTCGGCGGCCTCGTACTCGGGGCCGAAGGCCGCACCGAGCGCAGCCGACACCCGCTGCGCGAGAACATCCCGTGGATCCGCCATGCCTTAAGCCTAGCGACCACGCCGGATAGGCCTGCGCCAATAAATCCGTGATCGGGGCCGGCGGTGGCCACGCCGGTGATTCCGGTCAGTCCTGCGGAGACGGTCAGTTCCGGCGGAGGACGGGTCAGTTCCGGCGGAGGAAATGACCGCCGCGGCCGTGGCCCAGCCGCTCCCGGATCTTCTCGGTGATCTGGCCCTTGACCAGATCCGCCGCCAGCAGGCAGGCCGAGGTGATGCCGCGGGGACTGGACGCGCCGTGCGCAATGACGACGGTTCCCTCCAGGCCCAGCAGGGCGGCGCCGCCATAGCTCTCGGCGTCCAGCCGGCCGCGCAGCTCGCGCAGGCCCCGGCGCTGCAGCACGGCGCCGGCCCGGGCCGCCCGGGAGCCGCGCAGCACGTCCCGCAACTGGCCGGCGGCGAAGCCCATCGCCCCCTCCAGGGTCTTGAGCGCGACGTTCCCGGTGAAGCCGTCGGTCACGATCACATCCACCGAGCCGGTCAGCAGGTCGGTGCCCTCGACGTTGCCGGTGAAGCGGATCGGCAGGGCGCCGTGCGGTGGCGGGGCGGCCAGCAGCTCGTGGGCCCGCCGGGTCAGCTTGTTGCCCTTGCCCGGCTCGGCGCCGATGGTGAGCAGCCCCACCCCCGGATCGGCGACGTTATGCGCGATCTGCGCGTAAGCCACACCCAGCTGCGCAAACTGGAGCAGCATCTCCGGCTTGGGGTCGGCGATCGCGCCCGCGTCGATGAGGAACGTGGGCCGCGGCTGGGTGGGCAGCACGACCACCAGGGCCGGGCGGAGCAATCCGGGCACGGAGCGTAGCCGGAGCCGGGCGGTGGCCACCACGCCGCCCGTGAGAGCCGGCCGAGACCACCGCGGCAGCCTGGCCCCGCCGGATCAGCTGGCACGCCACGGCCACGCTGGAGCGGGGCCGCCGCCAGCTGGCCAGGGCGCCCTCGTCCATGGCGATGGTGTCCTCGGCGGGTGCGACCCGCAGCAGTCCGGCCACCTCGCCGTGCTCGGCGATCAATGCTCGCAGCTCAGCGGCCCTCCCGGCCAGAATGACCGGCGCCCGCAGGGCGGCGGCTGCGGCCGCCGCTCCGGCCACGACCACGGCCGGGCCGTTGTCGCCGCCCATGGCGTCAACCACGATGGCCTGCTCCTTGGGGTCGGCCGGCGTGGGTTCCTCGAGCACGGGCCCAAGCTTCTCACCCCCGGGGCAGTGCTGGGGACCAGGGCCGTCCGGCGGGCTCAGGCCGCGCTGTGAGCGCTCTCCCGGGCGGCAATCACAGGATTGATCATCCGCCCACCGGGTAGCCATCTGTCACGATCTGGGGCCGGCGCACAGCCGGTGCCGGCATGAGCGACGCAACATGACGAAGGGGTGATTCAGACCGTCCTGGTGGGGGCCGCAAAGCGCGGGGACCAGCAATGAGTCATGGGGGCCTGGCGGCAAGCTACGGCTGGCGGCAGGGCCGGACCGGCGGGTCGGCGGGGAAGCACGCGGGTGGAGCCAGGTGAGCTGAGCAACTCGTCAACACGGCTTCAGTGTTTCCTCATCATGACCTCCTTGTATTGGTTCCGACGTGGGCGTTTGTGCCGACGTGGCCTGGGGGCCGCCCAGCGCTGCCAAGTGCGGCTGAGGCCAGGGCAGCTGAGCAGAGCGCGGCGGGATGATCGCCAGCCGCGGGCCACAGGGACTCGCATCCCGGCAGGGTCGCCGGGATCGCGACCGACCGGAAGGAGACCCGTGAGTGGCATCCGGCAGATAGTGCCAGCATCTGATGGGGGTCAACGTTTCCGTGCCTACACCGCGAAGCACCTGGACGCCCTGACCACCCGGGCCGGCCTCGGCGAGGCCGAGCGGCTGGCCGTCCGGGCCGTGGGGACCGTGCTGCCCTTCCGGACCAACGCCTACGTCATCGACGAACTGATCGACTGGACCGCGGCCCCCGACGACCCGGTCTACCGCCTCGTGTTCCCGCAGGCCGACATGCTGCCCGCCGCGGACGTCGCCCGGATCGCCGGGCTGCTGGCCCGCGGCGCGCCCGACCCGGAGATCATGGCGGCCGCGCACGATGTGCGGATGCGGCTGAACCCGCACCCCGCCGGGCAGCTGGCGCTGAACATCCCCGACCTCGACGATGAGCCGCTGCCCGGAGTGCAGCACAAATACCCGGAGACGGTCCTGGTCTTCCCCAAACAGGGCCAGACCTGCCACGCGTACTGCACGTACTGCTTCCGGTGGGCCCAGTTCGTGGACGAGCCCGAGCTCAAGATGGCCACCGCGGATCTGGGCCGGGTCATCGACTATCTCCGGCAGCACCGCGAGGTAACGAGCGTGCTGATCACCGGCGGCGACCCGATGATCATGGGCGCGACCGTGCTGCGCCGGTACATCGAGCCACTGCTCGAACCGGGGCTGGAGCACATCGAGTCGATCCGGATCGGCAGCAAGTCGCTGGCCTACTGGCCGCAGCGGTTCGTATCCGACCCGGATGCCGACGAGACGCTGCGCCTCTTCGAGCAGGTGGTGGACTCGGGCCGGTCGCTCGCGTTCATGGCGCACTTCTCGCATCCCCGCGAACTGGAATCCGCACTGGCCGCCGAGGCCAGCCGCCGGATCAGGGCTACCGGAGCCGTGATCCGCACCCAGGCCCCGCTGATCAGGACGATCAACGACGACCCGGCGATCTGGGCCACGATGTGGCGGACCCAGGTGCGGATGGGCATGGTGCCGTACTACATGTTCGTGGAGCGGGACACCGGCCCGCAGGACTACTTCGCGGTGCCGCTCGCGACCGCGCACGGCATCTTCAGCGACGCCTACCGGCACGTGGCCGGCCTGTGCCGCACCGTCCGCGGGCCGTCGATGTCGTCGACTCCCGGCAAGGTGTGCGTGGACGGGATCGCCGACGTGGCGGGCCAGCGGGTCTTCGTCCTGCACATGATCCAGGCCCGGGATCCCGACCTGGTCGGGCAGCCGTTTTTCGCCCACTACGACCCGGACGCCACCTGGCTCACCGACCTGCGGCCCGCGTTCGCCAGCCGCTTCCCGTTCGAGACCGCCCGCCGAGGACCTGCCGGGGCTCTGGTCCCCGGAGGTCTTCGAGCCGGCCAGCTGAGCCGGCGGCCTGAAGCTGGCGGCGCTGAAGTGACAGCTGGGCGCTGAGCGGGCTGAAGCGCCGGGGCTCAGGCCGCCGGGGCGCTCTCCTGAGCTGGGACGTCCGGAACCTCCGGGGCCTGCTCCGGCGGCCGCTGGGCCCCCTTGAGCATGAGGCAGCTGACCGCGCCCACGCCCAGCAGGATGACGGGCAGCAGCATGGTCGAGCGCATGGCGTCCACGTAGCCGAACGTGAACACGTCATGGCCGATCCGCAGCAGCTCGGCCATCAGGCGGGCGGGCAGCCCGGCAGGCAGCTTGATCCCGGAGCCGTTCTGGCCCGCCCCGACCTGGATCCCGTTACTGGCCGCGTGCTTGATCCCGGCCACGAACGGCCCGCGCAGCTGGGGCGGCAGGGCCTTCGCGCGGGTCGCGGCCTGGCTGTTCATCGAGGAGACCAGGCGGTTCTGCAGCAGCGCGCCGACAGCCGCGGTGCCGATGACCAGGCCGACCTGCCGGATGGTGTTCAGCACGCCGGACGCCGCGCCAGCCATCCGCGGGTCGATGTTCCGCATGGCCACCGTGACCATGGGCGCGAACACGCAGCCCATCCCGATCCCGGCCACGATCAGCGCGGGCAGGAAGTCGTACCACGTCAACGTGGTGCTGGCCTCCAGCGCGACCCAGCCCATCCCGCCCCCGAACAGGATCAGGCCCAGCATCAGGATGTACTTGCCGCCGATCTTGTCGGTGAGCCGCCCGGCGACCGGCGCCACGAACATCGACAGCACCGAGGCCGGGGCCATGGTCAGGCCGGCCCGGAGCGCGGAGAAGCCCAGCACGGACTGCAGGTAGATGGTGAACGGCAGGAAGATCCCCATCATGCCGATCGCCAGCGTCCCCGACACCCAGTTGACCACGGCGTAGTTACGGTCCCGGAACAGCGCGAACGGCACCAGCGGCTCCCGGTCCTGGGTCAGCCGCTGCTGGACCAGGAACGCGATCAGCAGCAGCACGCCGAGCCCGAGGACCAGCGGGATGCTGATGAACGAGGTGATCGTGCCCCAGTCGTACTTCTGCCCCTCGACCAGGCCGTAGCAGATGGCCAGCAGCCCGGCGCTGGCCAGCAGCACGCCGGGGATGTCGATCCGGTGCCGCCGTCCCGGCCGCATGTCCGGGATGATGACGAACGTCAGGATCAGCGCGATCACGCCGAACGGCAGGTTGACGAAGAAGATCCAGCGCCAGTCGAACGCGGTGACCAGCAGCCCGCCCAGGGTCGGCCCGGCGATGGTGGCCACCCCGGCCACCGCGCCCCAGACGCCGAACGCGGCGCCGCGGCGCTCGGCGGGGAAGGTGTTGGTGATGATGGTCAGCGTCTGCGGCATCAGCATGGCCGCACCCAGGCCCTGGACCGCGCGGAACCCGATCAGCCAGCCCGCGCTGGGGGCCAGGCCGCACGCGGCGGAGGCCACCGTGAACACGGCGATGCCCATGGCGAACATGATCCGGGGCCCGATCAGGTCCCCGAGCCGCCCCGCGGTGATGACCAGCACGGCGAGCACCAGGGCGTAGGCGTTGATCACCCACAGCACGTCGTCGAGTGAGGCGTGCAGCCTGGTGATGATGTTCGGGATGGCGATGTTCACGATGGTCAGGTCGAGCAGCGTCATGAAGAACCCGAGCGAGACGACCAGCAGTACCGCCCACGGGTTCGCGTGGAACTTCCTCACCGCATGCTCCCTGTTCCCTGTGCTCTCCAACTCCTCCACGATCGTAGACCTGGGCACCGACAAGTGGGCTGGCCGCCGGCCCGGCGGCCCGGCCCGCAAACCCGAACCCAGTTCGGTTGGCGGACAGGACCGCGAAGTATGCTCCCGGCCATGAAACTGAACGGAACCGCAGCGATCATCTCGGGCGGGGCCAGCGGGCTGGGCGCGGCGGTGGCCCGCAGGCTCGCGGCCGCGGGGGTCACGGCTGTCGTGGCCGACCTCAACGAGGAGCAGGGCAAGGCAGTCGCCGCCGAGACCGGCGGCCTGTTCGTGAAGACGGACGTCGTGGACGAGGACTCGGTCACCGCGGCCGTGGCAGCCGCCGTGGCCACCGGGGCGCCGCTGCGCACCGTGGTGAGCTGCGCCGGGATCGGCTGGGCGGCGCGGACCGTGGGCCGCGACGGCACCCCGCATGATCTCGCCTCGTACCGCAAGGTCATCGACATCAACCTGATCGGCACCTTCAACCTGATGCGGATCGGGGCCGCGGCCATCGCCCAGACCGAGCCGGCTGACGCCGACAACGCCCGCGGCGTGGTCATCAACACCGCGTCCGTGGCGGGGCTGGAGGGCCAGACCGGCCAGGTCGCCTACTCGGCGTCCAAGGGCGGCATCATCGGCATGACGGTCCCGGCCGCGCGGGACCTCGCCGCGATCGGCGTGCGGGTGAACACCATCTGCCCGGGCATCATCGATACCCCGATCTACGGGTTCAGCCCGGACAGCGAGGCGTTCAAGGCCAAGCTGGCCGCCCCGGTGGTGTTCCCGAAGCGGATGGGCACCGCCGCCGAGTTCGCCCACCTGGTCCAGGCGCTGATCGAGAACGACTACATGAACGCCGAGGTCATCCGGTTCGACGGCGGGATCCGGTTCCAGCCCAAGTAGCCGCCCGGGCCGTGGGCCTGCCTGGGCCGGAGCGGCCGGCGGGGCGCCAGGCAGCCTGCGGGAGCGGGTCCTACCAGCCGCGGAACTGGCCCTGCACGGTCCAGAAGCTGGCCAGCCCCATCAGGCACGCCAGGCCGGCCACGGCGAGCAGGAGACGGCGGCCGCGATGGCCCGCGGACCAGCGCAGGCCCGCGGTCGTCACCCGCCGGGCCAGCCCGATCGTGATGTAGAGCGAACCGGCGAAGGACAGCGCCAGCAACGCGAAGCCGAGGGCGTCGATCACGGCCATCGCGTAGCGGTGGGCGATGACGGCCGTCGACATCAGGTGCGCCTGCCAGCTGCCCGGCGCGCCACAGGGCCCGGTTGATACCGGGCAGGTGCAGCAGGAGATACCCGAGGCCGGCCGAAAGCAGCGGGAGGACACACAGCACCCAGCCGGTCACCACGATCCGCGCGTGGCGGCGCAGGCCGGTGACGCGCGGGTCCCTGGGGCCCCGGGACACGACGCTGCGCAGCAGGGGGACGACCCGGGCGAACAGGTCCGGCACGCCGGCCAGGTCGCTGAGGATGAAATAGCCGTCGAAGCGGACGAACGGCAGCAGCTGCTCCAGCATCTCCAGGTGCGTAATAGCGATGACCAGGAGCAGGACCTCGGCCGAGGTGGCCGCGTAGAGGCCGGCCAGGGCCAGCATGAAGATCAGGTTGAAGTACAGGCCACCGAGGTCCGTCCGCAGCCGGCCGGCCCGGCTGAGCCGGTAGGAGTCGGTGACGTTGGTGAAGAACGACGGCCAGATCAGGTAGATCCCGACGCCGACCACGCCGGGCCGCGCACCCCCATAGCGGCAGCCGGTCGCGTGTCCGCACTCGTGGAAAGCGGCGGAGACCACGGTGAGAGCCGAGCACGACGAGCAGATCCACCGGGTCGCGCAGGACCTGCTGGATACCGCCGCCCAGCCCATGGACGGCGAACAGCCAGTAGTCCACGGCCAGGACGCAGCCGACGACGGCCACGACGAGGGGTCCGTGGAACAGCGGCCGCAGGAGTGCTCCGGCGGCGTTCGCCGCGCGCTCCGGCAGGAGCGTGCCCCGCGCCCTGAGCGCGAGCAGCGGGTTGGCCGTGGGCGGTGTGCGCGGCGCGGCCTCGTCGGCGACGACGCCGAGCGGCAGCAGCTTGGCCGTGACGAGGTGGCGGACCTGCTCGGCGTTCAGGGTCCGGCCGAGGTCCTCGCTGACCAGCTTCGCGATGGCGGCGGGGTTGCGGGAGCCGTCGATCCGGCACGTCACCCGGTACAGCAGCGGGGACATCTGGATGATCTGGCCGTCGGGCCGCCGGACGAGCGACGGGGGCTGGCTGTAGCCGGAGTCCTTGTACTCGCCGAGCAGTTCGACCCCGTCGGCCAGCCGGGGCGCTTCTGCGGTCTCCGGCCCACCGTCCGGGGGCGGGGCGGATGGCGCGGGCCCGGTGGTCATGCTGTCCTGCGGCCACGGTCATGGGTCTGCTCCTCCCACGGTGCGCACCAGGGAAATGTCAGGAGTGACGGGAGCGCGTAGCCTCCGCGCACCAGGGAGGCGGAAAGGGAAGGGCCGCCCGGGAATGGCCGGGCGGCCCCTCTCCCCGCCACGCAACCCCGCGATGCGCAGCAGGCTGATACGCGGTGCGAACCGCGCGTGCTAGAGGATGTTGCCCGAGCCCAGGCTCAGAATGTTGTTGAGGCTGCCGTTCGCCACGGCGACGTTCAGCACGCCCGACTGAGCGGTGTTGCCGTACCCGCACCTGGGTGAAGCTGAAGCTGCTGCCACCGCGGCTCGGGTGGCACACCCAGAGGGTCTCCCGGCTGGGGAGCAGCTCGGCGTGCTCGAGCTCCAGGTCGTCCATGGTCACGGCCGGTACATTGGACATGGTGCCTCCTTTGGCAGTGACCTGCCTCGGCCAGGCAGATCAGGTTCGCCCGCGCTCGCGGGCGGACGGGCCTCTGGGACCGCCCGGCACCCCTGTGGTGCCGGGCCCGAAGCTGGTGTACGCTCCTCGGCGTACGAACTGTTCGGCTACCACCGTACAGTATTCGTTACCCGCGGGTAACGCAAGGGTCGCCCATTGCGACCACGCCCATCGGATGGAGACGGCTAGGCTGGCCATGACGGCGGATGTGACGGGGGACGAGCGGGAGCCCGCAGCCGACCAGCCGCGCGCCCCGGCCGCAGCGCAGGAGCAGGACCTCAACCCGCTTCAGCGCCTCATCCAGCAGCGCCTGCGCGAGCAGGGCTGGTCTTACGGGGTGGTCGCCCGGCGCGGGGGGTTGCCTCGTTCCACCGTCTACACCCTGGCGATGACCCGGAACCTGGTCCGGCCGCCCCGCCCGGCCACGCTCGACGGGCTCGCCCAAGGGCTCGATGTCCCGGTCTCCGCGGTCCGCGCCGCCGCGGCCGAGTCCACCGGGCTGCATTACTACGACGAGGTCCCGGCCGAACGGGGAACACCCCGGCGACCATGAACGGGAACTCCTCATCGCGAGCATCGACGAGCTGACGCCGGAAGACCGGCGTCACGTGGCCGCGCTCGTCGAATCCCTGCGGAAGCGGACGTCGCCGGAGCCGACGGACCGTTAGCCCCGCTGCCGCGGCGGACCCTGCATCTCCCCGCTCGCGGCGCCGGACTCCCTGCGGCGGGCCTGCGTGCCCCGATTCCGGGACGCGCCCGCCCCCGGTTCCGGCGGTGGGCCGCGCCCCTCACCTGGGCCGGGCCGGGGCAGGGTGAGGCCACCTGCCCCGGCTGCCTCCGCGCGCAACCCCTACTCCACCGGCCCGATGGCGGGCATCCCGAGCTGCCTGGCCAGTTCCCCGTACCGGCCCTCCGGCAGGACCAGGCGGGCCACCCGCAGGATCGCCTTGGGATCTTCACCGGGCGGCCGCAGCACGTAGACGGTGTCGTCGCGCTGGTTGCACGTCACGACGAGCCGATCGTGGTCGGCGAGGACGATGCAGCCCTTCTCCGCGCTGGGCTCCGCCGGGCGCGGCTCTGGAACGGGGGCAGAGTCCGCCCCCTGGACGGAAGCGTTGCCCGGCCACCGGCCGGAGCCGGGCGGGCGCCGTCTGGGCCGCCTGGGCTGCGGCCTGCTGCCGGCGGCGGCGGGCCACCAGTACCGGCTCGACCAGAAACGCCACCAGGATGAGCAGGCCCACCACCAGCAGCATGGTCTTCAGCCACTGCGGCATGCCCCGGGGCGCCGGAGCTGCTCTGGTCCCCGGCTGGGGATGGTGCCGGGGACCAACTGGCGGAGCCGGCGGCGGTGCCGGGTGCCGCGGGTGGCCCCGGCCTGGCGCGGACGGTGCCGCCGCCGGGTGCGGGATGGTGAGCACGGTGCCGGGGCGGATCGTATTCGGATCGCGGCCGATGGCCCGCCGGTTGGCGGCGTACAGGGCCGGCCAGCCGCCGTGCACGCCCAGTCCGGCCGCGATGCCGGACAGGGTGTCCCCGGCCGCCACGGTGTAGCGGGCGGGCGCCCGGCCGGGCACGGTGAGCACGGTGCCGGGGCGGATCGCATTCGGGTTCCGGCCCAGGGCCTGCAGGTTCAGCGTGTACAGCGCTGGCCAGCCACCACGTACCGCGAAGCGGGCGGCGATGCTGGACAACGTGTCGCCGGGCTGGACCACGTACCTCGTGGCCGGGGCGCTCGCCGTCACGGACGGCGCGGCGATGGTCAGTGTGCTGGTGAGGACGTCTTCGGTACTACTCGCTGTGCGCATGGTCGCCTGGGCTGGATGGATGGATCCCTTCATGCCGGCCGTCACCAGGGTGATCGACAGGATGGTCCAGGCGAGCACGACGCACGCGGACTTGGTCCACGTACGCATGGTGCTATCACTTTCCTTCCGAGGGGATCAGCGCCGGACGCTGCTGGTCCGGACGCCGAAGGGATGAACCGATCGGGAAGGAAAGGACTTAGGCGGGTGGTACCTCCGGCAGGTAGGAGCGCCAGATCGGCTTGGCGGCGGCGCCGCGCGCCAGCCGCAGCAAGACCAGGGTGAGGAGTGCGATCAGGGCAGCGGCGACGCCACTTTGCGCGCCGCGCCCGCTACTGCTCCCGCCGGAGCCGCCGCCGGCCGCGCCGCCGCTGCCGCCGTTGTGCCGCCGCCCGGCCCGGCAGGCAGCCGGGGGGACGTCGGTGCCGACGGCGTCGGTGCGCCGCCGCCGGCTGCCCCTGCCAGCGGCGCGGACAGCGAACGCAGGCCGGTGCTCAGTGCTGTCGTGGTGGCGGCGGCCCCGGCCGAGGAGCCTCCCGCCGAAGCGATGAGGTCGTCCCGGGGCCGCCTGGAGCCGGGCGGGTTCGCGTCCCGGTCGACCGGGGCCGGCGGTCCCGTGGCGGTACCCGGCGGCACCAGTGGCACCGTGCTGGTGCACGGCCGGGAGGACGGTGCCGGTGACGCCGGTGAGGGTGCCGGTGACGGCCGGGAGGACGGTCCGGTGATGCCGGTGACGGTGCCGGTGACGGCCGGGAGGACGGTCCCGGTGACGCCGGTCAGGGTGCCGGTGACGGCCGGGAGGACGGTGCCGGTGACGCCGGTCAGGGTGCCGGTGACGGCCGGGAGGAGGGTGCCGGTGACGCCGGTCAGGGTGCCGGTGACGGCCGGGAGGACGGTGCCGGTGACGCCGGTCACGGTGCCGGTGACGGCCGGGAGGACGGTGCCGGTGACGCCGGTCAGGGTCCCGGTGACGGCCGGGAGAACGGTGCCGGTGACGCCGGTGACGGTGCTCGGTGACGGCCGGGAGAACCGTGCCGGTGACGCCGGTGACGGTCCCGGTGGCGGCCGGGAGGACGGCGCCGGTGACGCCGGTAGCGGTCGGCAGGACCGCGCCAGTGACGTCGGGAGCACGCTTCTGGTCACGCCCGTGAGCGAGCCCGTGAGCGCTGGGGAGCACCGTTCCCGTGGCGTGCGTGACGGTGCCAGTGGCGGCCGGGAGGACGGTCGCGGTGACGCCGGTCAGGCTGCCGGTGAGCCCGGACGGCACCGAGGCCGGCTGGCCCGGGAGCCCGGGCCCCGTCGCCGGCGCGAGGGCGCCCGCGGCCACCTGGGCGGCAGCGCGCTGGACCGGACCGTTGACCGCGACGTGGCGGCCTGGACGACGGGCGCCAGTGCTGCTGGCTCCGGTGACCAGGCTGCGCTGGCGCTGGCCGGTGACGCTGGCGACCGCGTGCCTGCTGACGGTGGTGGCCGGCTGACCGGCCGGCCGCGGCGGCGACCGGCGGAGCTGGCGAGCCGCTTCGGGCTGGCGCTGGTGCCGTGCTGGTCGCGGCCCCGGTGCTCTGGCCGCCGCCCTGGCCCGGCATGATGTCCTGGGTGACTGCGTGGACGGCGGAAGCCGCGGCGCTGGTGGCCGTCGGGGCGGGGGACGCTGCGCGTCGCCGCTGGATCCGCCGCCGGCGGTGCGGGGACACTGGCCGCCGGGACGCTGGCGGCGGCTGGCGCGACGCTGCGCGGCCGCGGCGGACTTCGCGGCCGGGACGTTGGCAGCAGGGGCTGGCCTGAGAGGAGGCGGCGCTGGCGTCGGATGCCTGGCTGGCCGAACCTGGCTGGCTCGCGGAGGTCGGCTGGGCCGCCTGCTGCGGGCCTGAGGCTGGGCCCTGGGTGGGCGTCGCCCGGTTGCTGCTGCCGCCGGGCGCCGGGTTGCCGGGCGCCGCGCTGACCGGCCCGGAGCTGCCGCCCTGTCCAGAGCTGCCGCCCTGGCCTGCGATAACGCTCTGGACGGAGCTGGTCACCGAGCCGGCCACGGAGCCGACCGCGGAACTGACCGGGGACGCGGGGCTGCCGCCCGGAGAACCCGCGGTGAGCGCGCTGAGGCCGCTTCCCGGGGAGTCCGGGGTCTGTGCGGCGGCGGGGTTCTGGTCCGCGGCGGCCCGTCCGGCCACGAGGACAGCAAAAACAAGCGCTGCGGCCAACGCTCCGCACGCGTACAGACAAACCCTCAGGGCCAGCAGTAAGGCCCGTGAGAGGGTAGCGGACCCCTCCACGGCGAACACGCTACCCCCGGATGCCGATAATCATGCATATCTTGCCAGCTGCCGGACTACGCCCGACCTGCTGACTTGTCCGAGTAAGGGGCGTCTGCCTGCACGGAAGCCGCTGGCCGTCCGGGAAAAAATTACGAGTATCAGGGAGGCAACGCAGTGTCGGACAATGCGGAAAGCGCGGTAGCGGACGGCGCGGGTGCGGGCAATTCGGATGCGGTGCTGTGTCAGGTGGACGGCCCGGTCGCGGTGGTAACGATCAACCGGCCGCAGGCCCGCAACGCCGTCAACGGGGCGGTGGCCGCCGGGATGGCCGCCGTTCTCGATGACCTGGATGCGCGCCCGGACGTCCAGGTCATCGTGCTGACCGGGGCGGGCGGCACGTTCTGCGCGGGCATGGACCTGAAGGGGTTCCTGGCCGGGGAAAACCCGATGGCCGGCGGCCGCGGGTTCGCCGGCATCGTGGAACGGCCGCCGGCCAAGCCGGTCATCGCCGCGGTCGAGGGCTACGCGCTGGCCGGCGGGTTCGAGGTCGCGCTCAGCTGCGACCTCATCGTGGCCAGCGAGGCGGCCAGTTTCGGGCTGCCGGAAGTCACCCGCGGCCTGGTCGCGGCGGCCGGCGGCCTGCTCCGGCTGCCCCGCCGGATCCCCTACCACCTGGCCATGGAGGTCGCGCTGACCGGGGACCGCATCCCGGCCCCGCAGCTGCACCGGGCCGGCCTGATCAACCGGCTGGTGCCGCCCGGCCAGGCCCTCGCCATGGCCACCGAGCTGGCCCGCCGGCTCAGCCAGAACGCACCGCTCGCCCTGGCCGCCACCAAGCGGGTCATCGTGGAATCCGCCGACTGGCCCGCGGCCGAGGAATTCGCCCGCCAGAACGAGATCACCGCCCCGGTGTTCGGCTCGGCCGACGCCAGGGAGGGCGCGGCCGCGTTCGCCGAGAAACGGCCTCCCGTCTGGCGTGGCCAGTGAGGCTGCTGAGGTAACCGGGGCCCGCCTGGGCCGCCCGGCCTGCGGCGGGCTGGGCGGCCCGGCCCCCGCGGGCCGCGCCCGCCCCTTAGGATCGGGGCGCAGACTGGCCCACACCAGCGGCTCACCACCAGACTCTCGTTGGGGACATTGATGTGCGGAATTGTCGGCTGCCTGGCCCTCGCCCTGGAGGCAGACCCGGACCAGAACTGGGTGCACACCGCCACCGAGCGGATCACCCACCGGGGACCGGATGACGAGGGGTTCTACACCGACCCCGACGTCGCCCTGGGCTTCCGGCGGCTGGCGATCATCGACCTGTCCCCGGGCGGGCACCAGCCGATGCGGTCCGCCGACGGCCGCTACTGGATGGTCTACAACGGCGAGATCTACAACTACGTCGAGCTCGGCCAGGAACTGCGCGCAGCAGGGCGTGACGCTGCGTACCACCTCGGACTCCGAGGTCCTGCTGGAGATGTACGCGCTGCTGGGCAAGGACGTGGTGCACCGGCTGCGCGGCATGTTCGCGTTCGCGATCTGGGACACCTGGACCCGGGAACTGTTCTGCGCCCGGGACCAGTTCGGGATCAAGCCGTTCTACTACACCGTGGACGAGTCCCAGGAGCACGACTGGCTGGACGGGCAGGCCACGCGGTCCGGGCTGCCCGGGGGGCAGGCCCCGGGCGGCTCCGCGTGGGATACCCGCCCGGCCGGGCGGCACGCGGCCGGGCCGTCCGCCCCGGCAGGCCCGGTGCCGGCCTGGTCCTGGGCCGGCCGGCCCGCCGCGCCCGCATCCTCCGGGCGGCACGGCCGTCACGCGGTGAGCCCAGACCAGGCCAGCCCCAGACCAGCCGGCCGCAGACCAGCCGGCCCCAGACAGCCAGCGCCAGACCAGCCAGCACCGGGCGGTCCCGGCCGGCTGCTGCGGTTCGCCTCCGAACGCAAGTGCCTGGCCAGCCCGGGCGAGCTGAGCGCCCTGGACCGGGACGCGCTCCGGCACTACCTGGCCTTCCAGTTCGTGCCGCCGCCGGACGGCGCTGACCCCGCCGATCCGGGTCCTCCCGCCCGGGCACGCGCTGATCGCGCGGCCGGGCGGCAGCGTGGACGTGTTCCGCTACTGGCGCGCCGACCTGCGGCCCGCCCCGGCCCCCAGCGAGGGCAGCGCCGCCTCGATCCTGGCCGTGATGCGCGACTCGATCGCCGTGCACCTGCGCAGCGACGCGCCGCTCGGCGCGTTCCTGTCCGGCGGCATCGACTCGGCGGCGATCTGCGCGCTGGCCGCCGAACACCGCCCGGACCTGCTCACCTTCACCGTCGGGTTCGAGCGCGAAGGCTACAGCGAGATCGACCGGGCGCAGGAGACCGCCGCCGCGCTGGGCGTGAAGTCGATCCCCTACGTGATCAGCGCGGAGGAGTTCTTCACCCACCTGCCGCGGATCATCTGGCACCTGGACGACCCGATGGCCGACGCGGCGGCGGTCCCGCTGTGGTTCGTGGCCCGGGAGGCCAGCAGGCACGTCAAGGTGGTGCTGTCCGGCGAAGGCTCGGACGAGCTGTTCGGCGGCTACGCCATCTACCACCAGCCGGGCGTGGTCCGGGCCGGGGAGCGGCTGCCGGAACTGGCCCGGGCGCCGCTGAAGCGGGCGGCCTCGATGATCCCGGCCGGGGTCAAGGGCAAGGGGTTCCTGGAGCGGACCTCGACCCCGCTGCGGGAGCGCTACATCGGGAACGCGCACGTGTTCGTGGGCAGCCAGGTGGACCTGGTGGCCCGGGGGCCCGGGTCACCAGCCGCCAGCGCGTACGCCGTCACCGCCCCGGTCTACGACCAGGCCGCCGAGGCGGGCCTGGACGACACGTCCACCATGCAGCTGGTGGACATCAACACCTGGCTGCACGGCGACATCCTGGTCAAGGCGGACCGGATGACGATGGCGCACAGCCTGGAGCTGCGGGTGCCGTTCCTGGACCGCGAGGTGATGGCCGTGGCCGCCCGGCTGGCCCGGGAGGAGAAGATCGGCGGGGGCACCACCAAGCTGGCGCTGCGCCAGGCCATGGGCGCGGTGCTGCCCCAGGCCGCGGCGGAACGGGCCAAGCTGGGTTTCCCGGTGCCGATCGGGCACTGGCTCAAGGGCGAGATGTACGGCTGGGCGGAGCGCCTGCTGCGTGAGGCCAGGACCGACGAATGGATCGACCGGGACGCGGCGCTCAGCCTGCTGGAGCGGTTCCGGGCGGGTGAGCCCGACGTGAGCTGGCGGCACATCTGGGTGCTGATCGTGTTCTCGCTGTGGCACCAGATCTACGTGGAGCGGGTGTACGACCCGGCCGCGCTCGGCTGGGAACACCCGCCGCGGCCGGGAAGCGCCTGGTAGACCGGGCTGAGCTCAGGCCGGCCGCACGGCCTGGCTGGCCGGGGCTCAGCCCGTCATCGGGGCCAGGCCCGGACCGGGGCCGGGGCCGTACGCGGCCAGCTTGTCGCGCAGCCGGCCGCGGCCGCGGTGCAGCCGCGACATCACCGTGCCGATCGGGGTGCCCATGATCTCGGCGATCTCCTTGTAGGCGTAACCCTCGATGTCGGCCAGGTACACCGCGACCCGGAACTCCTCGGGCAGATCCCGCAGCGCGCGCAGGATCTCGGAGTCGGCCAGCCGGTCGAGCGCCTCCGCCTCGGCCGACCTGGCCTGGGCGGCCAGCGGGTCGGCGGGCATCTGCCATTCCTGGAAGTCACCGCCGGACGCCTGCCGCGGCTCACGGCGCCGCTTGCGGTAGGTGTTGATGAACGTGTTGGCCAGGATGCGGTGCAGCCAGGCCTTCAGGTTGGTGCCCGGACGGAACTGGTGGAACGCGGCGTACGCCTTGGCCGAGGTCTCCTGGACGAGGTCCTCGGCGTCCGTCGGGTTGCGGGTCATGCGAAGCGCAGCGGGGTACAGCTGACCGAGGAACGGCACGACGTCCTGCTCGAACCGCCGGTCCCGGTCCGGTGCCTCTTCGCTAGTCCCCATGGGTTACTCCACTGCTCGGTCGTTACCCTTCACCCTAGAGACGTACGGGAACACCCATCCGGCTCGGTGAATCGGGTCACTTTTTTCCCCGCTGTTCCTGCTCTCCTTTTTTTACCCCTCGAATCTGAGAGATTCCTGAAGGCGCACTGTGCGCTCCGCAGCGGATCTACCAGTACTTCGGCGCCGGGCTGCCGCGCGGACTGGTCGGCTGGCCAGGTGATCTACCAGCACCCATGCTGTCAGACCCCGGTGCGGCCCGGCGCGCGCGGGCCCGCGGGCGCCCACGTCACAATGAGGCGGGTGACCAGCGTTCTCCCGGGCGGCCCCCCAGCAGGCGAGCCAGGACCAGACGGTCAGATAACGGACGAGCGGGCGCTGATGACCCTGGCCAGCTGGCTGGGTGCGGGCTCCGTGGCCGGCTGGTCCGGCGCCGAGCGGGACCTGGCGGCCCGGCGCGGGCGACCGGCGGGCCCGGGAGCGACCGCGCGGTGACGGCGGCCCGGGACCGGATCCGGGCCGGGGAGGACCCGCTCGGGGACGCCTTCTGCGCGCTGCGCAGCCCGGCGGGCCGGCGGGTGCTCGGGCAGACGTTCACCCCGCCGCCGGTCATCGAGAGCATGATCGCCTGGGCGGCGGGGACCGGGATCCGCCCGGCCCGGGTCGTGGACCCCGGCTCCGGCTCGGCCCGGATGCTGCTGGCCGCGGGACGCCGCTGGCCGCAGGCGGCCCTGGTCGGCGTGGAGATCGACCCGGCGGCCGCGATCATCGGCCGGGCCAGCCTGGCCGCGGCGGGGTTCGCGGGCCGGTCCGCGGTGCTGCTCGGCGACTACCGCTGCGCCCGGCTGCCGCACGGCCGAGGGCCCACGCTGTTCCTGGGCAACCCGCCCTACGTGCGGCACCATCAGATCGCCGCGCCGGGGAAGGACTGGCTCCGCCGCGCCGCCCGGGAGCAGGGGCTGCCCGCCAGCGGGCTGGCCGGGCTGCACGCCCATTTCTTCCTGGCCACGGCGCGCCACGCGGCCCCGGGCGACCTGGGCGTGCTCATCACCGCGGCCGAGTGGCTGGACGTGAACTACGGCCGGCTGGTCCGGGAGTTGCTGCTCGGGGCGCTCGGCGGCCAGGCGGTCCACCTGATCGAGCCGGCCGCGGCGGTGTTCGCGGACGCGGCGGCGACCTCGGTCATCGCCTGCTTCCGGCCGGGCACCACCCCGGAGGCGATCCGGATGCGCCGGGTGGCCGGCCCGGCGGAACTGGGCGCGCTGGCGGGCGGCACCCCGGTGGCCGTCCCGGTGCTGCGCGCCGCCCCCCGCTGGGGGCCGCTGCTCCGTGCCGCCAATCCCGGATCGGCAGCCGGCCTCCGGAGCAGCCAGACCCGGAGCGGCCGGATCCCGGATCAGCCAGCCCCAGGCGCCCGGGACGTCTCCCCGAGGGCCACGTCGAGCTGGGTGAACTGTGCCGGGTGCACCGGGGCCAGGTCACCGGCGCGAACGCGGTGTGGGTCACGGCCGGGCCGCATCCGCTGGTCCCGGCCCGGTTCTGTGTCCCCGCGGTGACCCGGGCCCGGGAGCTGATCGCGGCCGGCCCGGTCCTGGCGCCCGGCGCCCCGCTGCGCCGGGTCATCAGCCTGCCCGCGGACCTGGACGACCTGCCCGCGCGGGGAACGGGCCGCGCGTGGCCCGCTTCCTCCGCCACGCCACGGCGGCCGGGGCCGCGGACTCCTACGTGGCCCGGCACCGCACGCCCTGGTGGCGGGTCCGGCTCGGCGCGCCGCCGCCCATCATGGCCAGCTACATGGGCCGCCGGCCGCCGGTCTTCGTGCGGAACCAGGCCGGGGCCAGCTACCTGAACATCGCGCACGGGCTGTACCCGCGCGAGCCGCTGGACCCCGGGGTGCTGGACGCCCTGGCGGCGTTCCTGAGCCGGTCGGTCTCCCCGGAGCAGGGCCGGGTCTACGCGGGCGGCCTGATCAAGTTCGAGCCCCGCGAGATGGAGCGGCTGCTGGTCCCGGGACCGGCTCTGCTCGCCGCGGACCGGCCCGGCTGGCCTCGGCCGCCCGGACCGCCCAGGAGCCGGCGCGGCCCGGGAACGCTGACCGGGCGCTAGATCCAGCCGTGGTACCACATGTGCGACAGCCAGGCCGTGTACGGGATGATCTTGCCCGCCAGGATCGGGTACAGGTAGGCGAAGTTCAGCAGGACCCCGAGCAGGTAGGCGCCGACCACCCCCGCGCCGACCGTGCGGCGCATCACGGAGGCCCGGGCCGGGCCGAGGATCAGCCCCAGGCACAGGGTGATCGACAAGATCAGGAAGGGCTCGAACTCCAGCGCGTAGAAGAAGAACTCGGTGCGGTGGTCGTGCAGCGCGAACCAGAACCAGGGCAGCCAGCCCACGGCCACGGCCAGCAGCAGCGCCCCGGCCCGCCAGTCGCGGCGGGTCAGCCACCAGGCCACGCAGACCAGCAGGGTGGCGATGGACGCCCACCAGATCACCGGCGTGCCGATGGCCAGCACTTCCTGGGCCTTGGAGCTGGCGCAGGCCCCGTGCGTGCCGCCCGCCGGGCACTGCCAGAAGAACGCGACCGGCCTGCTCATGACCAGCCAGGTCCACGGCTGCGACTGGTAGGGGTGATGTGTGGTCAGGCCCAGGTGGAACTGGAGCATCTGCTGCTGGTAGTGCGCGAACGAGAGCAGCGCGGAGATCACCGGGATGTGGGTGCCGTTCTGCGCGGCCCACTGCCGGTCGTATCCGGTGCTGGTGAAGAACCAGCCGGACCAGGTGACCAGGTACACCGCGATGGGCAGCAGGCCGAACCAGACTGGCATCCAGCGGTGCCGCCGCACGGTGCCGCGGAAGCCGTTGGGCAGCCCGGCGGCCCGGCGCGCGCCGACGTCCCACGCGATCACCAGCCCGGTGAGGCCGAGCACGTACCAGATCGCGTCCCACTTCGAGGCCAGGGCCAGGCCGATGCAGACCCCCGCGCCCACCCGCCACCACGGGATCCGCTGCCCAGCCAGCGGTGACCCGTCCAGGCCCGGCGCCGGTGTCCAGGCCGTCCAGCTCATGGCCGGCGGGCGTCCCGGCCACCGCCGTGGCCAGCCGGGCCCGGGTGACGTCCCGGTCCACGACCAGGCAGCCGAACGTGGCCAGCACCCAGAACATCAGGAAGATGTCCAGCAGGGCCGTGCGGCTCATCACGAATTCCAGCCCGTCCAGCGCCAGCAGCAGGCCGGCGATGCAGCCGAGCAGGGTGGACCGGGTCATCCGCCGGGCGATCCGGGCCAGCAGCAGGATGGCCAGCGACCCGATCAGCGCGGCGGAGAACCGCCAGCCGAACGAGTTGACGCCGAACGTCCACTCGCCGAACGCGATGAACAGCTTCCCGACCGGGCGGGTGCACGACGAACTCCCCGCCGGCGGTGAAGATGTGCGTGTTCCCCCGGACGAGCATCGAGTTCCGGGCGCTCACGTAGTTGTGCTCGACGCCGTACCGCAAGATGCCCAGCGCGTCCGGGACGTAGTACGTCTCGTCGAAGATGACCTTGTCCGGCACGTTCAGCTGGTTGAACCGCAGGAACGCGCCGAACGCGGTGACCAGCAACGGGCCCAGCCAGCCCCAGAGCGCGCTGCCGGGCATGGGCGGGACCATCCGGGCCAGCAGCCCGGATGGCTGGTCGTTGGTCGCGGCCGGCTGCGGCCGTCGTCCGGGAGGCCATCATCGGTCACATGGTATTGGCGCGGGCGGGTATCGCGGGCGCCAGATTGCCACGTATTGGCATCGGCAGGCCCGGCCGCGGCCGGGCCACCGGGACCTGGCCGCCGGGACATAGCGTGGTGCCCGGCATGAACACCAGCGACGCAGCCCGCTCCAGCGGCTCCCCGGCCCCGGCTGCCGGCGGCTCCGGCCGGCCAGGCCCGCGACTCCGCATCCCCGGCCGCCGGCCGCTACGGCACGCTCACGGTGGCCGCCGTGCCCATCGGCCGCCCCGGGGACGCGTCCCCGCTGCTCGCCCAGGCCCTGGCCGAGGCCCCGCTGGTGGCGGCCGAGGACACCCGGCGGCTGCGGCGGCTGGCCGCCACCCTCGGCGTCGAGGTGACCGGCCGGGTCATCTCGTACTGGAACGCGGTCGAGCGCCAGCGCAGTGACCAGCTGCTCGACGTGCTGCGCGCCGGCCAGGACGTGCTCCTGGTGTCCGACGCGGGCATGCCCACGATCAGCGATCCCGGGTACCGGCTGGTGGCGGCCGCGGCCGACGGCGGGCGCCCGGATCAGGGTGCTGCCCGGACCGTCCGCGGTGACCGCCGCGCTGGCCGTGTCCGGCCTGCCCACCGACCGGTTCTGCTTCGAGGGGTTCCCGCCCGCTAAGGCCGGCGAGCGGGCCCGGCGCTTCGCCGAGCTGGCCGCCGAGCCGCGGACCCTGGTCTTCTTCGAGGCCGCCAAGCGGATCCAGGCCACCCTGGGCGAGCTGGCCACGGCGTTCGGGCCCGGACGCCGGGCGGTGGTCTGCCGTGAGCTGACCAAGACCCACGAGGAGGTCCGCCGGGGCACGCTGGGTGAGCTGGCCGCAGTGGGCGGCGGACGGCACGCTGGGCGAGATCACCCTGGTCGTCGAGGGCGCATCAGGGAGGACCCCGGATCACCCCGGCGGAGGCGGCGGCCGAGGTGGGCCGCCGGGCCGGCGGCCGGCCAGCCGCGCAACGAGGTGATCGCCGCGGTCGCCCGGGAGTACGGCCTGCGCCGGCGCGAGGTGTACGACGCCGTGCTGGCGGCCCGCCGCGCCCGGCCCGGCCGGGCCCGGCCCGCAGGGCCCGCAGGGACCGCGGTACCGCGGGCCCCGCAGGGGCCGGCGTAATCCGTTCGGGACCTGCCCGGGGTGCCCCTAGGCTGGAGCCATGTCCGCGACGACCCGTCACATCCTGACCGCGCCCGCCTGGCCGTACGCCAACGGCCCCCGCCACATCGGCCATGTCTCCGGCTTCGGCCTGCCCTCGGACATGTTCAGCCGGTACCAGCGGATGGCGGGCAACCGGGTGCTGATGGTCAGCGGCACCGACGAGCACGGGACGCCGATCCAGGTCGCCGCCGACGCGGAGGGGCTGACCGCCCGCCAGCTCGCCGACCGCTACAACCGGGTGATCGCGGAGGACCTGCGCGCGCTGGGCCTCTCCTACGACCTGTTCACCCGGACCACCACCCGCAACCACTACGCGGTGGTGCAGGAGATCTTCCTCGGCCTGCTCAAGAACGGCTACATCTTCCCGCAGACCACGCTGGGCGCGATCTCGCCGTCCACCGGCCGGACCCTGCCCGACCGCTACATCGAGGGCACCTGCCCGATCTGCGGGTACGAGCACGCCCGCGGTGACCAGTGCGACAACTGCGGCAACCAGCTCGACCCGGTGGACCTGATCGACCCCCGCTCGAAGATCAACGGCGAGACGCCCCAGTTCGTCGAGACCGAGCAGTACTTCCTGGACCTGCCCGCGTTCACCGAGGTGCTCCGCACGTGGCTGGGGAGCAAGACCGGCCAGTGGCGGCCGAACGTGCTGAACTTCTCGCTGAACCTGCTCGACGAGCTGCGGCCCCGGGCCATCACCCGGGACCTCGACTGGGGCGTGCCCGTCCCGCTGGACGGCTGGCGGGATCGCCCGGACAAGCGGATCTACGTCTGGTTCGACGCGGTCATCGGCTACCTGTCCGCGTCCATCGAGTGGGCCCGGCGCTCCGGTGACCCGGACGCCTGGCGCGCCTGGTGGCAGGCGCCCGACGCCGAGTCCTACTACTTCATGGGCAAGGACAACATCGTCTTCCACTCCGAGATCTGGCCCGCGATGCTGTTCGGCTACAACGGCCAGGGCAGCAAGGACGGCACCCCGGGCCAGCTCGGGGCGCTGAACGTGCCGACCGAGGTGGTGTCCAGCGAGTACCTGACGATGGAGGGCCGGAAGTTCTCCTCCTCCCGCTCCGTCGTGATCTACGTGCGGGACTTCCTGGAGCGCTACGACGTGGACGCGCTGCGCTACTACGTGGCGGTCGCCGGGCCGGAGAACCAGGACACCGACTTCACCTGGAGCGAGTTCCTCCGCCGCAACAACGACGAGCTGGTCGCCACCTGGGGCAACCTGGTGAACCGCTCGGTGTCGTTCGCGGCCAAGAACATCGGCTCGATCCCGGAGCCCGGCGAACTGAACGGAGCCGACCGGGAGATCCTGGAGCGCTCCCGCCAGGCCTTCGACCGGGTCGGCGGCTCGCTGGGCCGGTCCCGGTTCAAGGCCGGGGTCAACGACGCCATGCGCGCCGTCGGCGAGGCCAACAAGTACATGTCCGACCAGGCGCCGTGGAAGCT
Source organism: uncultured Actinomycetes bacterium (assembly GCA_963742055.1). GTDB lineage: Bacteria > Actinomycetota > Actinomycetes > Streptosporangiales > Streptosporangiaceae > RYN-230. The sequence continues at coordinate 22,603 of CAVUKT010000011.1, forward strand.
GCGCGAGTCCGACCCGGAGCGGATGCGCACGATCATGCACGTGGTCCTGCAGCTGGTCAACGACGCCAAGACCATGCTCACCCCGTTCCTGCCCGAGTCCTCGGCCAAGGTCTACGCGATGCTGGGCGGCGAGGGCACCTGGACCGGGATGCCCCGGATCGAGGAGGTGGACGAGGACGGCGGCCCGTCCTACCCGGTGATCACCGGGGACTACGACGCCGTCGCCCGCTGGGAGTCCCGCCCCATCACGCCGGGCACCCCGCTGAGCCCGCCGGCGCCGCTGTTCACCAAGCTCGACCCCTCGATCGTCGACGAGGAGCTGGGCCGGCTGGAGCAGCCGCCGGAGTGAGCACGCCAGCCCGCCAGCAGTCCAGCCAGCCCGATCCAGCCAGCCGGAGCGAGTCGCTGACCAGTACGGGCGGCCGCCCGCCCCCGACCCGGAGCCGCTGCCGGCCACCGCGTTCGACAGTCACTGCCATCTGAACCTGGTGCCCGGCCCGGTCGGGGACGTGGTGGCCCGGGCCGGGGCCTGCGGCATCACCCGGATGATCACGGTGGGCACCGACCTGCCGTCCTCGTACTGGGCGGTGGCCTGCGCGGCCGACCACGACCAGGTCTACGCCGCGGTCGCGATCCATCCGAACGACACCGGGGCCGTGTCGGGTTCCGTTGCGGAGAAGGAAGCGGTCCGGCAGGAGATCGCCGCAGCTCGCGCGCGAACCGCGGGTGCGGGCGGTGGGCGAGACCGGGCTGGACTACTACTGGGACGACGCGCCGCCCGAGCTCCAGCAGGAGTGGTTCCGGGCGCACATCGCGATCGCCAAGCAGGCGGGCAAGGCGCTGATGATCCACGACCGGGACGCGCACGACGACGTGCTGCGCATCCTGGACGAGGAGGGCCCGCCGGACCAGGTGGTGTTCCACTGCTTCTCCGGGGACGCCGCGATGGCCAAGCGCTGCGTGGCCGCGGGCTACGTGCTGAGCTTCGCGGGCGACGCTGACGTTCAAGAACGCCCAGCCGCTGCGCGACGCCGCCGCGGTCGCGCCGCCCGAGTCCCTGCTGGTCGAGACCGACGCCCCGTTCCTGACCCCGGTGCCCAACCGGGGCAAGTCCAACTCCCCGGTCCAGGTGGTGCACACGCTGCGCGCGCTCGCGGCGATCAAGCAGCTGGACGTGGCCGAGCTGTGCGCGATCATCGAGGCGACCGGCCAGCGCGTCTTCGGCCCGTGGTAGCGAGCTGACGCTGCTGGGCCCGGGCGAGATCCGGGACCTGGCCCGGCAGCTGGACGTCCGGCCGTCCAAGCGGCTCGGCCAGAACTTCGTCACCGACGCGGGCACGGTCCGGCGCATCGTGTCGCTGGCCGCGCTCGAGCCGGAGGACGTCGTGCTCGAGGTCGGGCCGGGGTTCGGCTCGCTGACCCTGGGCCTGCTCCCGGCCGCCCGCCAGGTGATCGCCATCGAGGTGGATCCGGTGCTGGCCGCCGCGCTTCCGGTGACCGTCGCCGCACATGCCCCTTCATTTCCGCAACGCCTGACGGTGGTCACGGCCGACGCCGCGCGGATCGGGGCCGGCGGAACTGCCGGGGGACCCGCCCACGGCGCTGGTCGCCAACCTGCCCTACAACGTGGCGGTGCCGGTGGTGCTGCACCTGCTGGCCGAGCTGCCCTCGCTGCGCCGGGGCCTGGTGATGGTGCAGGCCGAGGTGGCCGACCGGATGACCGCGCCCCCCGGGAGCCGGGTCTACGGCGTGCCGTCGGTCAAGCTGGCCTGGTACGCGGACGCCCGCCGGGCCGGGCCGGTGCCGCGCACGGTGTTCTGGCCGGTGCCCAACGTGGATTCCGGGCTGGTCGCGTTCACCCGGCGGGACCCGCCGCAGGTCGATGTGCCGCGCGGCGGCCGTGTTCGCGGTGGTGGACGCGGCGTTCTCGCAGCGGCGCAAGACGCTCCGCGCGGCCCTGGCCGGCTGGGCCGGGTCGGCCGCGGACGCGGAACGGATCCTGCGCGCGGCCGGGGTGGACCCCGGGGCGCGGGGCGAGGCGCTGGGCGTCGCCGAGTTCGCCCGGATCGCCGCCGCCCAGGTACGGCATGATCTCTCCATGACTCAGGCGGGGTCAATAATCGTGGTCACTGCCAGGTCACCCTCTTATTGACCGTGATCATGGGTGGCAGCTGGCGGTTTGGGTGCCCTGGGCGGGCAGCTACGATCGGGGGATCGTGACCGCTGTGACTGCGCGGGTGCCCGCGAAGGTGAATCTCCAGCTCTCTGTGGGCCCGCCCGGTGCGGATGGCTACCACGACCTGGTGACGGTGTTCCATGCCCTGGCGCTGTTCGACGAGGTCACCGTGACCTCCGCCGACACCGACAGCGTGGTGGTCACCGGGGAGGGCGCCCGCAGCGTGCCGGCGGACGGCAGCAACCTGGCCGCCCGGGCCGTCGCCGCGCTGGTCAACGCGGTCGGGCCCGGGGTCAGGGACGCGCCCGGCCTGGCCATCGAGATCAGGAAGCGGATCCCGGTCGCGGCCGGCCTGGCCGGCGGCAGTGCGGACGCGGCCGGGGCGCTGGTCGCCTGCAACGAGCTGTGGGGCGCCGGCCTCAGCCACGCCGAACTGGCCGAGGTGGCCGCGAGGGTCGGCAGCGACGTCGGGTTCGCCCTGCTCGGCGGGACCGCCGTGGGCCTGGGCCGCGGCGACCAGGTCACCCCGGCCCTGGCCGCCGGGACGTATCACTGGGTCCTCGCGTTCGCGGCCGAGCAGCTGTCCACCCCCGCGGTGTACGCGGCCTGCGACCGGCTCCGGGCGGGCCGGGCTGCTCCCCCGGCCCCGCCGCAGCTGAACACGGCCCTGATGGCCGCGCTGCGCTCGGGTGATCCCGCGGAACTCGGCCCGCTGCTGAGCAACGATCTCCAGCCCGCCGCGGTGTCGCTGCTGCCCCGGCTGCGCCAGGCGCTGGCCGCGGGCCGGGAGCACGGCGCGCTGGGCGCCATCGTCTCCGGCTCCGGGCCGACCTGCGCGTTCCTGGCCCGGGACGGGGCGCACGCGCGTGACCTGGCCGTGGCGCTGGCCGGGGCCGGGGTGTGCCGCACGGTGGCCAGCGTGTCCGGCCCCGCGCCCGGCGCGACCGTGATCAGCGTGCCCAGCACGCGCGCGTGAGCGGGCCGGCGTGACGGGGCGGGCGTGAGCACTCCCCAGGCGAACCTGGTCAACCTGGAGCGGGCGGTCAAGGCGTACGGGCAGCGGCCGCTGCTGGACGGGGTGTCCGCCGGGGTCGCGGCCGGCGACCGGATCGGCATCGTCGGCCGCAACGGCGCGGGCAAGAGCACCCTGCTGGCGGTGCTGGCCGGGACCGAGGCGCTGGACAGCGGCCGGGCGACCCGCACCCGGGGGTTGCGGACCGGGGTGCTGGCCCAGCGCAGTGAGCTGACCGGCACCGTGGCCTCGATCGTGGTCGGCGACCTGCCCGAGCACGCCTGGGCGGCCAGCCCCCGGACCCGGTCGGTGCTGGCCGCGCTGCTGCCCGGGATGGACCTGGCCGCCCCGGCGGACCGGCTCTCCGGCGGCGAGTCCCGGCGGGTCGCGCTGGCCTCGGTCCTGATCGGCGAGCACGACCTGCTGCTGCTGGACGAGCCCACCAACCACCTGGACGTCGAGGCTATCGACTGGCTGGCCCAGCACCTGGCCGGGCGGCCGGAGGCGCTGGTCGCGGTGACCCACGACCGCTGGTTCCTGGACGCGGTGTGCAACCGGACCTGGGAACTGGCCGACGGGCAGGTGCACGCCTACGACGGCGGGTACTCCGCGTACGTGCTGGCCCGGGCGGAACGGGCCCGGGTCGCCGAGGCCACCGACCGGCGGCGGCGCAACCTGCTGCGCAAGGAACTGGCCTGGCTGCGCCGCGGGCCGCCCGCCCGGACCAGCAAGCCCCGGTTCCGGGTGGACGCGGCCAACGCGCTCATCGAGGGTGAGCCGCCCGCGCGGGACGGGGTGGAACTGATCCGGATGGCGACCGCGCGGCTGGGCAAGACCGTGATCGAGGCGGAGGACGTCAGCGTGGCCGTGGGCCCGCGGACCTTGCTCGACGACGTGACCTGGCGGCTCGGCCCGGGTGAGCGGGTCGGCCTGATCGGGCCCAACGGCAGCGGCAAGAGCACGCTGCTGAACCTGCTGGCCGTCGGCGGTGAGGTGGCTGGCGGCGAGGAGCCGGCGAGGGAGCGGGCGAGCCGGGCTGAGCGTGACCGGCGAGATCATCCGGGGGAAGACGGTCCGGCTGGGCTACCTGCATCAGGGTGACGCCGGGCTCGATCCCGCGCTCACCCCGCGGGAGGCGGTCACCGAGGTGCGCGGCACGCTCGACTCCGCCCAGGGCGCCGCGGCGGCCAGCCAGCTGCTCGACCGGCTCGGCCTGCGCGGCGACACCCAGTGGACGCCCGCCGGCGAGCTGTCCGGCGGGGAGCGGCGGCGGCTGCAGCTGCTCCGCATCCTGGTGGACGAGCCGAACGTGCTGTTCCTCGACGAGCCCACCAACGACCTGGACGTGGACACGCTCACCGAGCTCGAGGACCTGCTGGACGGGTGGCCGGGATCCCTGGTGCTGGTCAGCCACGACCGCTACTTCCTGGAGCGGGTCACCGACCACGTGGTCGCCCTGCTCGGGGACGGGAGCCTGTCCTTCCTGCCCGGCGGGGTCGACGAGTACCTGCGCCGCCGGCTGGCGGCCGCCGGGGCGGGCACCCAGCCGGGCGGGGCCGGGACTCCTCCGGGTGCGACGGCCGCCGCGGGCGGCGCCGGCTCGTCAGCCGTGCCGGGCCGCCGGGCGGCGGGCGGCCGGGCGGGGCGGGGGCGCAGCGGGCCGCCCGCAAGGAGATGGCCGCGGCTGGAGCGCCAGATCGACCGGCTCACGACCCAGGAAAACAAGCTGACCGCGGCGCTGGCCGAGAACGCCACCGACTACGTCCGGCTGACCGAGCTGGGCGCCGAGCTCCGCGCGGTCCAGGACGAGAAGTCCCAGCTCGAGGAGCAGTGGCTGGAAGCGCCGAAGACGCTGACCTCCCGGCCAGTAGCACGGGTGCCTTGTGCGCCGCCGCGGCGCACAACGCACCCGATCATGGGCCAGTCATGGGGCGGGGCTAGGCGTCCAGCGGGGCGAGCAGGACCCGGAGCAGGTCGGCCAGAGTCCGGCGGTCGGCCTCGCTCAGCCCGCTCAGCAGCGCGTGCTCGCTGCGCAGCAGATCGGCCAGGGCCGCGTCGACCCGGTCCACCCCGGCCGGGGTCAGCGTGACCAGCACCCCGCGGCGGTCCTGGGGATCGGGCTCCCGGCGGACCAGGCCCGGCCTTGGCCAGCTGGTCGACCCGGTTGGTCATCGTGCCGGAGGTGACCAGCGTGGCCCGGAGCAGTGCGCCCGGCGTGAGCTGATACGGGGCTCCCTGCCTGCGCAGGGCGGACAGCACGTCGAATTCCCAGGTCTCCAGGCCGTGCTCGGTGAAGGCGGCGCGCCGGGCCCGGTCCAGGTGCCGGGCCAGCCGGGAGACGCGGCTGAGCACCTGAAGCGGCTCCACGTCGAGGTCGGGCCGCTCGGAGTGCCAGGCGGCCACGAGATCGTCCACCTCGTCGCGCGGTAGCGCAGCCGGGTGGGCTGGCCTCGCGGGCTGCTCGTCCATGCGGGCAGCATATCTCTTGACATCAAGAGTGTGGCCCCGGTAGACAGGTGGCGCTGATATATCTCGATGTCGAGAGAAATGGGTGGTCGGAATGTGGGATCCAGGCACCTACCTCCGGTTCGGCACCGAGCGGGCCCGCCCGTTCTTTGACCTGGTCAGCCGGGTCCAGGCGGAGGCTCCCGGCTTCGTGGCCGATCTGGGCTGCGGCCCGGGCAACCTGACCGCCGCGCTGGCCGCGCGCTGGCCGGCCGCCCGCGTGCTGGGCGTGGACAGCTCGCCGGAGATGATCGAGGCCGCCCGGGCGGAGGCCGCCCGGACGGGGCCGGCCGGCGGTGGCCGCGGGACGCCGGCTGGCCTTCGCAGCTGGCCGACCTCCGGACCTGGCAGCCGGACCAGCCCATGGACGTGATCACCTGCAACGCGGTGCTGCAGTGGATCCCCGGCCACCAGGAACTGCTGACCTCGTGGGTGCGCTGGCTGGCCCCGGGCGGCTGGCTGGCCTTCCAGCTCCCGGGCAACTTCGACCAGCCGAGCCACACCATCCTGCGCGAGCTGGCCAGCGCGCCGCGGTGGCGGCCGCTGCTCGACGGCGCCCAGCTGAACCGGCAGGCCGGCGAGCCCGCGGACTACCTGGCCCTGCTGGCCGGGGCGGGCTGCGAGGTGGACGCGTGGGAGACCACCTACCTGCATGTGCTGCACGGCGAGGACGCGGTGGTGGACTGGTACCAGGGCAGCGGGCTGCGCCCGGTGCTGGCGGCGCTGCCCCCGGCTCCGGCCGGGGAGTTCCTGGCCGAGTACCGGGAGCGGATCCGCGCGGCCTACCCGCCCGCGCCGTACGGGACGGTGCTGCCGTTCCGCCGCGTGTTCGTGGTGGCCAGGGCCGGCTGCCAGCGGCCTGAGCCGGGTCGCCAGCCGGGCGCGCCGGGCCGGCGTCACGACCGGGCGCGCTTGACGACCTCGCTGGAGATCCGCGGCTTGGTCTCCAGCTGCGACAGCCCGTTCCAGGCCAGGTTGATGAGGTGCGCCGCGACCTCTTCCATCTTCGGCTTGCGGGCGTCCAGCCACCACTGCCCGGTCATCGCCACCATGCCCACCAGCATCTGCGCGTACATCGGCACCAGCTTCGGGTCATAACCGCGGGCCGCGAAGAAGTCGCTCAGGATGTACTCGACCTGGCTGGCGATGTCGCTGATCAGGCTGCCGAAGGTGCCCGAGCCCGAGGCCGGGTGGGAGTCGCGGACCAGGATGCGGAAGCCGTCGGCGTCGTCCTCGATGTACTTGAGCAGGACGACCGCCGCCGCCTCGAACTTCTCCCTGGTGTGCTCGCCGCCCAGGATCCGGGTGGCCATCCCGAGCAGCCGCTCGACCTCGCGGTCCACCACGACCGCGTAGAGGCCTTCCTTGCCGCCGAAGTGCTCGTAGACCACCGGCTTGGACACGCCCGCCTGCGCCGCGATCTCCTCGATGGAGGTGCCTTCGAAGCCGCGTTCCGCGAACAGCCGCCGGCCGACGTCCAGCAGCTGCTCGCGGCGCTCCTTTCCGGTCATCCGCTTGCGGTGGTTCGAGCCCGGGTCCGAATTGGTCACCAGCCCATCATGACGCCATCACGCAGCCTTCCGGTCCCCCGACTTCGGGGCCTGGCGGTCGGTCATGGAGCCGAGGCTCTTGCCCCGCACCCCGGTCAGCCGGGCGGACAGCCGGTCGCCGTCCGGCCAGCGGACGTCGTAGGCCCAGCCGAGGTCCTCGGCCCAGGCGATGACCCGGGCGCTGATGTCGATCTGGCCCTTGAGCGCGCCGTGCCGGGCGCAGGTCGGGTCGGAGTGGTGCAGGTTGTGCCAGGACTCGCCGAACGACGGGATGGCCAGCCAGGCGACGTTGCGGGACTTGTCGCGCACCTCGAAGTCCTCGTTGCCGAACGTGTGGCAGACCGAGTTGATCGACCAGGTCACGTGGTGCAGCAGGCAGATCCGGACCAGGCTGGCCCAGAAGAACGCGGTGAGCGCGCCGGCGATGGACATCGACCACAGGCCGCCGATCAGCGCCGGGAGCGAGCAGCGACACGGCGACCAGGCCGGGGAACCAGCCGCGAGACCCGGCTGACGTCCTTGTCCGCCAGCAGGTCCGGGCAGAACTTGGCCTGCGACGTCCGGTTCGGGTTGAACAGCCAGCCGACGTGCGCGTAGCCGAAGCCCTTGGTCAGCGCCTTCCAGTCGGTGCCGAACCGCCACGGCGAGTGCGGGTCGCCTTCCTTGTCGCTGTACTTGTGGTGCCGGCGGTGGTCAGCCACCCAGACCAGCACCGGCCCCTCGATGGCCAGGGTGCCCGCGACGGCCAGCGCGATCTTCAGTCCCCGGTTCGCCTTGAACGAGGAGTGGGTGAAGTAGCGGTGGAAGCCCATGCTGATCCCCATCCCGGAGATCACGTAGAAGACCAGCGCGATCACCACGTCGTGCCAGCCGAGCCAGCCGAGGTTCCAGGCCAGCGGGATGGCGGCGAGGACCGCGAGGAGCGGGATGGCGACGAACAGGCCGACCAGGAAGCGGTCCAGCGTGCTGCTCGGGTCGGCTTCTATCTCCGGCAGGGGGGTGCGCCGGGTGACCGTGGGGCGCCGCAGCCGGGATGGTTCCGTTCGTGACGGTCTCGGTCTCGGGGGAGGCAGTCATGCTGAACCTCGCTCTGCTCTCGGGGCCTTAGAGGTGGGGCCACGCGTCTGTTCCGGCTCAGCTACCCAGCTTCGCGGAAATCATGACGCTTACGTCACCGTAACCTACGAAACCGTAAGTTGCACATACGGAGCCCGAAAGATTTCTCCATGTGGTCGCCCAGTCAGCGCAGAGTAGTCATCTAGCCGTCTCAGATACCGAGACGCGACGCCGCGACGGGACGTCCGCCATCGCGTGCGGGTATCAGGACAATCCAGGCAGCGACCGAACCCGCATCAGGTCGCTTACTCGCGTCGCTGAGGTCCGCAGCCTGCCTCGCCCACGGGCCGGTAGAGTTTGCGGCGAGAATCGACGATCCCGGGTCGTCTAGCCTGGCAGGACGAGAGACTTTGGTCTCTCAACGGAGGTTCGAATCCTCCCCCGGGAGCTGCACCCAGGTTCGAAATCTGGCCCGAGCTCGAGTCATCGGCATCTCAGGCAACTGCGGTCGGCATGACCGCGCCGGACCCAGCCTTCGATCCGCCGGTAGAGGTCGGCGCTCTGCCTGACGCTAACGATCAGGCAGCCGTGGTAGTCGGCGCCCACGTTCTTGCGGACTGTCCGCGGGTTGTGCCTTTTCAGCGCGGTCCGGTGAAACTGTGCTGGCTCGGCGCCGGTGACGCCCCGCCAGAACTCGCTCCGCTGCGGCTACGTCTGCGGTCTCGTGGATGTGCACGCGGAACCGCAGTTGCGCGGACTCGACCCCGGCCTCGTCGAGAAAGCGCAGGAAGAACTTGATCAGCCCAGGATCGCTGTTGATGAAGACGACGCTGCTCCGGTCGCGCGGTGCGGCTTGCTCTTGGCGCCCTCGCACCAGTACGCGATCGCGCCGGCGATGAGGATCTCCCGCTTGGACAGCACGCCGATCTGGCCGGCCGCCGCGGCCCGCACCTCTTCACGCCGGGCCTCGCGGGCCGGCCGCTCGGTCTCCCAGTAGAGACGAGATCCCTCGGCCGAGCGTTTGCGGCATTCCTCGTAGCTCAGCCGCTCGGGCCGCGGCATGTCCCTGACCCAAAGTGAGACGGAACTCTTCGAGACGCCTAACGCCGCCGCGATGTCGTCGTAGTCGAGGCCCTGCGCGCGGAGTTCGCGTGCCCTGGCGTGCAGGTCATCCTTGGCCCGCGGGCGGCGGGTCCACTCGGGTGGTGGCTCCCCGCGCAGCGCCTCGTTCAATGTCTGGTTGCTGCCGATGCCGAGAATCTCCTTGATCTCCCGGAAGGAGTGCCCGGCCCGGCGTAACGCTATAGCCCGCTCCCGAACCCGCTCGGCACTTGGGGATGTCCGTGACCGCTGCCTAACTCGTTCGAATTCATATTCGAATGCTAGCGGCGGGTACCGACAAAACCCGCCTCGCCGGGACATGCGGGCCGAAAGGGTACGGCGGCAGGTCTGGCGGCCCGTGCGGAGGCCGCTACGTTCCGCTGAGCAGGGGCTTCGTCCCACCCAACCCGGCATCGGCCGAGGCGGACCGGACGGTATCCTGCGGGTGTCGGGCGCGTGTACTGATGGGCCAGGTGAGCGGGCGGGATCAGCGCGGGCCATGACGGCGCAACCGGGGAGCGGGATCCCGGCATCCGGGGAGCAGCAACCGAGGAGCACCGCCAAGTGAGTGTGAGCCGTCCGGCTGCGGTCATCATCCTGGCCGCGGGCGAAGGTACGCGGATGAAGTCCGATACCACTCCGAAGGTTCTGCACGCGATCTGCGGCGAGACCTTGCTCGGGCACGTCCTGGCCACCGCGCGCGAGACTGATCCGGTCCGCCTCATCGTGGTGGTGGGCCATCGGCGCCGCGAGGTCACCGAGTACCTGGCCAGCCATGCCCCGGATGTCCAGGCCGTGGTCCAGCACCGCCAGGGCGGCACCGGCCACGCGGTCCGGACCGTGATCGAGGAGGTCGGGCTGGACCACGGGACGATCGTGGTCACCTACGCGGACGCGCCGCTGCTGCGCGGCGCCACGCTGGCCGCCCTGGTCCGCGAGCACCAGGCCCGGGAGGCCGCGGCCACCGTGCTCACCGCCCGGGTCCCCAACCCCACCGGGTACGGCCGCATCATCCGCGATGACTCCGGTGCCTTCCTGAAGATCACCGAGGAGGCGGACGCGACCCCGGCCGAGCGGGCCGTCGATGAGATCAACTCGGGGGTCTACGCCTTCGAGGCGCACCTGCTCGGCGACGCGGTCAAGCGGGTGCCCACCGACAACGCCAAGGGTGAGGAATATCTCACCGACGTGATCGCGATCCTGCGCGCCGAGGGTCACCACGTGGCCTCGGTGACCCTGGAGGACCCGGACGAGGTGCTGGGCGTGAACGACCGCGCCCAGCTGGCCCGGGCGCGGCAGATCTTCAACGCGCGGCTGCTCAGCACCTGGATGGGCGCGGGCGTCACGGTCGTGGACCCGGCGACGACCTGGATCGATACCGGGGTGAGCCTGGCCCGCGACGTCGAGATCGGGCCGGGCACCCAGCTCGAGGGCCGCACCGCGGTGGCGGCCGGGGCCCGGGTCGGCCCGGGGGCGCAACTGCGGGACACCACCGTGGGCGAGGGGGCCACCGTCATCCAGTCCGTCTGCCGGGGGGCCGAGATCGGCGCGGGCGCGGTCGTGGGGCCGTTCGCCTATCTTCCTCCGGGCAGCAAGGTCGATGCAGGTGGCTCGGCAGAGGGTATGAACAACGCAGGAATCAATGCTGACGGGCAGCTGGCCGGCAGCGAACGGGACCCCGCTCACCAGACCCCTGGCGGGCAGAGTCCTGGCGGACAGAGTTCTGGCGGGCCGGGCGCCGGGGGGCGGCACGCCGGGGGACAGGACGCCGCAACGAGTGAGGGAGCTCAGGACGCGTGACCGGCATCACCGCGACCGGCGAGAAGAAGCTGATGCTTTTCTCCGGCCGGGCCCACCCGGAACTGACCAGTGAGATCGCCAGCTGCCTCGGCATCGAGCCCGCCCCGGCCCGGCTGTTCGACTTCGCCAACGGCGAGATCTTCGTCCGTTTCATGGAGTCGGTCCGCGGCAGCGACGCGTTCGTGGTGCAGAGCCACACCGCGCCGATCAATCAGTGGATCATGGAGCAGCTGATCATGGTCGATGCGCTCAAGCGCGCGTCGGCCAAGCGGATCACCGTGGTCGCGCCGTTCTTCGGCTACGCCCGCCAGGACAAGAAGAGCCGCGGCCGGGAGCCGATCTCGGCCCGGCTGATGGCTGACCTGTTCCTCACCGCGGGCGCGGACCGGATCATGGCCGTCGACCTGCACACCGCGCAGATCCAGGGCTTCTTCGACGGTCCGGTGGACCACCTGTTCGCGCTGCCCATCCTGGCCGGCTACATCGAGCGGCAACCTGGACGTCTCGCAGGTCACGGTGGTGGCCCCGGACGCCGGGCGGGTCCGGGTCTGTGAGCGGTGGACCGACCGGCTCGGCAGCCCGCTGGCCATCATCCACAAGCGCCGCGACCCCGACGTCGCCAACAAGGTGGCCGTGTTCGAGGTGGTCGGGGACGTGGCCGGCCGGACCTGCATCGTCGTGGACGACATGATCGACACCGGCGCGACGATCATCAAGGCGGCCGACGCGCTGTTCGAGCAGGGCGCGGCCAAGGTCATCGTCACCGCCACGCACGGCGTGCTGTCCGGCGGTGCGGTGGACGGGCTGAAGAACTCGCGGGTCAGCGAGGTCATCGTCACCAACACGCTGCCGATCGCGGACGACAGCCGGTTCGACAAGCTGACCGTGCTGTCGATCGCGCCGCTGATCGCCCGGGCGATCACCGAGGTGTTCAGCGACGGATCGGTGACCAGCCTCTTCGACGGCCAGAGCTGACGTCCCTGCGAGGATATCACCGAAGGTGACCGCTGTCTTCGCCCCCGCAAGCGACGAAGACGGCGGCCACCAGCTCGGCGCCCGTACCGGGCCTATGGCGCGTGCCGATTCCCCGCGCCGCGGGATCACGGATCCCTGGTCAGGGCGGCCGCACGCATGGCCGCCCTGACCAGGGGATTTCGCGGACTGCGCCCCCGCTTGGCCGTCCGCGGTGATCCCGGTTGTGCCCCCCGGCCTGGTTCCCCTGCCGGTCGACTTGTTCCTGCTTGCCGGGGCTGAGTACGACAATGTCAGCAGGGTCTTGCGTCACGATTGATCCGTGATTAAGCCCCGAACATCGGGTACGCCCGGCGACACCCCGGCCGGTAGCTGCCGCGATGAGCAGTTTGGGTCATCATTGAGTGAGGGCCTGGCCAGTTCCGTGACTCACGGTGTCCGGGACGGGTCACCCCAGCGAACGAGGCGCGATCGATGCGGTTTCGGGTACTTGGGCCGGTTGAGGTCCAGGTGGACGGGAGCTGGAGCAGCATCAGCGCAACCAAGTGGCGCACGATGCTGGCTGTGCTGCTGTTGCGGGCGGGGGAGGTCGTCCCCACCGAGCAGCTGATCGGCGAGGTGTGGCCGGAGGACACGCCGGCCACGGCCGTGAACCTGATCAGCGTGTACGTGCTCCGGCTGCGCAGGCTGATCGGCGACGCCGAGGGCCAGCTGCTGGTCACGCGCTCCCGCGGGTACCAGCTGCTGGCCGGGCCGGGCGACGTCGACGCGCAGCGGTTTGCCCGGCTGGCCGCCGAGGGCCGCGCGGCCCTGTCGGCGGGGGACTCGCCGCGGGCGGCCGACCTGCTCGGCGAGGCTCTCGGCCTGTGGCAGGGGAGCCGGGCCCTGGCCGACGTGCCCGACTCCGCCCTGGTCAGCGCCGCGGCCAGCGGGCTCGAGGAAGCCCGGGTCGAGGCCCTGGAGCTGCGCATCAACGCCGACCTGGGCTGCGGCGCGCCAGGCGCAGGTGGTGGCGGAGCTGCGCGGGCTGCTCTCCGAGCACCGGCTCCGGGAAGGGCTGTGGGCGCTGCTCATGCGCGCCCTGTACAGCTCGGGCCGGCAGGCCGAGGCCCTGGAGGCCTACGCCCAGGCCCGCGAGGTGATCGCCGGGGAGCTCGGCGTGGATCCCGGCGCCGAGCTGCGGCAGCTGCACGAGCAGATGCTGCAGGGCCGACGCGGGCCCAGGCTCACAATCTTCCGCAACGAAAACCGCAGCGGCGGACTCCCCCTTCGCCACCCAGCGCCCGTGACGCTGACGGGGGCGGTGCTGTCCGGGGCAGTAGCCCAGGCCGGGTCCGGACGCCGCCCGGCCGCGCAGCCGGGTCCGCCGCGGGCGCTGACCCGGTCACCGGGTTGTCCCGTCGATCGCCGCGTCCCAGGTGGCGCAGCTGCCCGCGGACATCCCTGACTTCACCGGCCGGGCCGAGCACGTGCAGAAGCTGCACGACCTGCTCGCGGGCCCGCGACGGCCGGACAGCCCGGGCGCCGTCGTGGTGGCGGCGGTGATCGGGGCGGGGGGCCTGGGGAAGACGACTCTGGCGGTGCACGCCGCGCATCTGCTCCGCGGCCAGTTCCCGGACGGCCAGTTGTACGCCAACCTGCACGGGGCCGGCCGCGCAGCCGGTCGCGGCCGGCGACGTGCTGGCCCGCTTCCTGCGCGATCTCGGGATGGACCCGGAGCGCATCCCCGTGGGCGAGGAAGAGCGCGCCGCGCAGTTCCGGAGCAGGGTGACCGACCGCCGGGTGCTCATCGTCCTCGACGACGCGAAGGACGCCGCGCACGTGCGGCCGCTGCTTCCCGGCAGCGCCTCGTGCGCGGTCCTGGTCACCACCCGCAGCCGGATGCCGGACCTGGCCGGAAGCCGTTTCGTTGACCTTGATGTCCTCGACGCCGCCGAGGCCTGGGACATGTTCGCCGGCATCATCGGGCCCGGAGCGGGCCGAGGCCGAGCCGGAGGCCACCCGGGACGTCCTCACCGCCTGCGCGGGCCTGCCCCTGGCCATCAGGATCGCGGGGGCCCGGCTCGCGGCCCGCGGCGGGTGGACCGTGCGCACCATCGCGGCCCGCCTGGCCGACGAGCGGCGGCGGCTGGACTGGCTGCGCACCGGCGATCTGGCTGTGCGGGCCTGCTTCGAGGTCAGCTTCACCAGCCTGCCCCGGAGTGGGACGGGCGTGGATCCCGCCCACGCGTTCCGCGTGCTGGGACTCTGGCCGGGCCCGACCATCGGGCTGCCCGCGGCGGCCGCCCTGCTCGGGACAGCCGGAGGAGGACGCCGCGGACGCCCTCGAGGTCCTGGTCGATGCGCAGCTGCTGCAGGCTCCCGGCGCCTGACCGTTACCGGTTTCACGACCTGCTCAGGACGTACGCCGCCGAGCGCGCGCTGGCCGAGGAACCTGCGGACGGTCCGGGAAGACGCGATCCGGCGGCTGCTGACCTGGTACCTGTACACGGTCGAGGCGGTGGCCCAGATGGTCGCGCCGCACCGCTACCGGATCCCGCTGCCCGCCGGCCGGCCCGGATGCGGAGCCGCTCGCCTTCACGCGTGCCGGACGCGCTGAAATGGTGCGAGGTGGAGCGGGCGAATCTGGTGGCCGGGACGCGGCAGGCGGCGGCCAGCGGATGCATCAGCTGGCCTGGCGGCTGGCCGTCGCCTGCCTCAGCTTCTTCCACCGGCGCGCGTACTGGGCGGACTGGGTCGAGACGCATCAGATCGCCCTGGCCAGCGCCCGGGCGCTCGGGGACCGGCGGGCCGAGGCCCTGGTGCATGAACAACCTGGGCACGGCGTTCACCCGGCAGGGGATGGACGAGGCGGCGGAGTGCTTCGAGCAGGCCCTGGCCATCCGGCGGGAGATCGGGGACCTGCTCGGTGAGGCGCAGACGCGCCACCAACATGGCCGACAACTACTGTCCAGCTGAAGCGCTTCGACGAGGCCCTCGAACTGCTCAACCGGGTGCTCGAGATCCGGCGCCAGGCGGCCACCCCGTATGGCGAGGGCGTCACGCTGAATAATCTGGGTGAGACCTTCCTCGCGCTCGGCCGCTTTGACGAAGCGGTGGACCGGCTCACGCAGGCGCGGCAGATCTTCCACGACATCGAGGAGATCCGCGGCGAGGGATACGCGCTCGCCAACCTCGGCGGCGCCTACCTCGCGCTCGGTCACACGGCCGACGCCATCGGCGTGCTGGAGCGGGCGCTGGAGCTACGCCAGGCGGCGGGGGAACGCTCGACGAAGCCCACACCCTGCGCGATCTGGGCCGGGCCTACCAGCTGGCCGGGCAGGACGACCGGGCCGGCCGAGTGCCTGCGCCAGGCGGCCACGACGTTCACGCGATCTCGGGAATCTCGCCCAGGCTGCGGCCATTCCGGCTCAGCTCGGCGAAGCCGGCGTTTAGTGATCATGAAGTGCCATGAATTGGCCGCAACAGATTACTTCATCGAAATGGCGGGGCCCGGAGGGTACGCTGCTGAGCGCACACATCCGGAAGTCTTTCTTCCTGGCTCCCGGGGGTCAGGAACAGGAGAGGACGATCATGGGGAGTCAGGACGTTCCAGGCGAGCCGCGCATGCGCCGAGCCGGCCATGCAGCAGGAGGCCGAGCCCGCGATGCAGCAGGAGGCCGAGCCTGCGATGCAGCAGGAGGAGTCCGAGCCGGCGATGCAGCAGGAGGCCGAGCCGGCCATGCAGCAGGAGGCCGAGCCGGCCATGCAGCAGGAGTCCAAGCCGGCGATGCAGCAGGAATCCAAGCCTGCCATGCAGCAGGAGTCCGAAGCCGGGCCATGCAGCAGGAGTCCGGATCCAGCTGACCCGGATCTCGCCACGGGGATGTGACAGGGCAGCGGCCGGACGGTCGCTGGCCCTTACTCGTGCCCATCCTGCGCGGCAAGAAATTTCCGGCACCGAGGCCACGGGTCGGCCCGCGGCCACGGCCCAGGGCCCTCGGCCCGGCCATGCAGAACCAGGCCCGGCCCGCACCGTGGGACGTGGCAGCTGACCGCGGCGCGCAAGACGCGACCTGCGCCGTGTGACCATGGGACATGCCTGGTCGCGGACATCTAGCGCAGGCCGAACCCAGCTGGCAATTCTGGGCTAGACTCCGTCAGGCACGCCTGTGCGCGTGCCTGTCGGTTGTCGCGCCCCGTCTGGCTAGGCCTGACGGAGGGAGCACGGCGGAACCGATTCCGTTCTGCCTGTATAAGGAGCAAGTACCGTGCCTGAGGTCCGCATCGCCGCTGAGCCGCGCACCGAGTTCGGCAAGGGCGCCGCCCGCCGTGAGCGCCGCGCAGGCCGGGTTCCCGCCGTACTGTATGGCCACGGCACCGACACCCGGCACCTGACGCTTCCCGGCCACGACGTGATGATGGCGCTGAAGACCGCGAACGTGCTGATCCGCCTGGATGGGCTGCCCGGCGGGAACCAGCTGGTGCTGCCGAAGTCCGTGCAGCGCAACCCGATCCGCGGCTCGGTGGAGCACGTGGACCTGATCCTGGTCCGCCGCGGTGAGAAGGTCACCGTGGACATCCCGATCCAGGTGACCGGCGAGGTGTACTCGGGCGGCCTGCTCGACCAGCAGATGGTCCAGATCGCGATCGAGGCCGAGGCCACGCACATCCCCACCGGCATCGAAGTCAACGTGGAAGACATGGAGGTCGGCACGGCGGTGCACGCCGGCGACCTGGAACTGCCGGAAGGATCCTCGCTGGCCGTGGAGCCCGACGTCGCTCGTGCTGCACGTCATCGCGGCGCCCACCGCCGAGCAGATGGAAGCCGAGATCGGCGTGCCCGAGACCGCGGCTGCGGCGTCGGCCGAGCCGGCCCCGGTTCCGGAAGGCGACGAGGAGTCCGCGGGCGGTTCTGCTGCGGCGGGCGACGAGTAGGGGCCCGGGAACGGGCCAGGTCAGGCTGCGGCGGGCGTGGTGTGGTCCGCGATACGCGGCAGGCTCGTGGCCCGGGGCGGGAACAGCATGGCGGACGAACGATGGCTGATCGTCGGGCTGGGCAATCCCGGGCCCGGCTACGCCGGTAACCGGCACAACGCCGGGTACCTGGTGGCCGACGAGATCGCCAGCCGGATCGGCGGCCGGTTCAAGCCGGGTAAATTCCGGTCCAGCATCGCCGAAGGCCGTCTCGACGGGACGCCGGTCACCGTGGCCAAGCCGCTGACCTACATGAACGAGTCCGGCGGCCCGGTCGCCGGGACTCCGGGGCTACTACCACCTGGACCCGGACCATATCGTCGTCATCCACGACGAGCTGGATCTGCCGTTCGGCACGATCAGGCTCAAGCTGGGCGGCGGGGACAACGGGCACAACGGGCTCCGCTCGGTGACCTCGGCCCTGGGCACCCGGGACTACTACCGGGTGCGGTTCGGCATCGGCCGCCCGCCCGGCCGGATGGATCCGGCCGCGTTCGTGCTGCGCGATTTCAGCGCCGCCGAGCGCAAGGAACTGCCGTTCCTGATCGACCGGAGTGCGGATGCCGTGCAGGCCTTGCTCAGCAGCGGCCTGGCCGCGGCCCAGAATGCCTTCCACGGCGAGTCCCCGGGCGCGGCCCGCTCCTGAATGAACACGAGGCGTCACTGGGTCGACCAGCCTGCGCTTTTTTCCCGCTCAGGGGTGCATCACCGGGCCGGGGAACGCTAGTTTCGCTGCAATGAAAGCCCTGGTCCTGTCGGGGGGCGCGGGAACGCGGCTGCGGCCGATCACGCATACCTCGGCCAAGCAACTACTTCCCGTGGCGAACAAGCCCGTCCTGTTCTACGGCCTGGAGGCGATCCGGGACGCGGGCATCACCGACGTGGGGCTGGTCGTGGGCGATACCGCGCCCGCGATCGAGGAGGCGGTGGGGGACGGCTCCGCGTTCGGGCCTGAACGTCACCTATCTCCGGCAGGAGGCGCCGCTGGGCCTGGCCCACGCGGTGCTGATCGCCCGGACGTTCCTGGGTGACGACGACTTCGTCATGTACCTCGGGGACAACTTCATCGTCGGCGGGATTTCCCCGCTGGTGGATGAGTTCCGGGCCGCGCGGCCGGATGCCCAGATCATGCTCACCCAGGTTCCCGACCCGCGTGAGTTCGGTGTCGCCGAACTCGACGAGGCGGGCCAGGTCGTCGGCCTGGAGGAGAAACCGCAGCAGCCGAAGAGCGACCTGGCCCTGGTCGGCGTGTACATGTTCACCGCGTGCGTGCACGAGGCGGTGCGCAACCTGAAGCCCTCGTGGCGCGGCGAACTGGAGATCACCGAGGCCATCCAGTGGCTGATCGACAGCGGCCGGAAGGTCGCGTCCACGACCATCTCCGGGTACTGGAAGGACACCGGGAACGTCGCGGACATGCTCGAAGTCAACCGGCTGGTGCTGGAGACCGCGGAACCGGCCCGGCGCGGTGTCGTGCACCCGGGCTGCGAGCTGATCGGCCGGGTGGTGATCGAGGAAGGCGCCGAGGTGAGCGCGTCCCGCATCGTCGGCCCGGTCATCATCGGCGCGCGGACCCGGGTGGCCGATTCCTACCTCGGCCCGTTCACCTCGGTGGCGGAGGACTGCACGATCACCGACAGCGAGATCGAGTACTCGATCGTGCTGCGGGGCGCGTCCATCAGCGGGGTGCGGCGGATCGAGGCGTCTATCATCGGGCGCGGACGTGGAGGTGACACCCGCGCCGCGGGTGCCCAAGGCCCACCGGCTCATCCTCGGTGATCACAGCAAGGTGCAGATCAGCTCATGAGGATCCTGGTAACCGGCGGGGCCGGGTTCATCGGCTCCCACTACGTCCGCACCATGCTCACCGGCGGTTACCCCGGGTATCGAGCAGGCCGGGGTGACGGTCCTGGACAAGCTCACCTATGCGGGCAACCTGGCCAACCTGGATCCGGTCGCCGGGCAATCCGCGGCTGCGCTTCGTCCAGGGTGACATCTGCGACGCCGCGCTGCTCGCGTCGCCTGCTCCCCGGGCACGATGCGGTGCTCAACTTCGCCGCCGAGACGCACGTGGACCGGTCCATCGACGGCGCCTCCGATTTCGTCGCCGCGAACGTGGTGGGCGTGCAGGTCCTGCTGCAGGCCTGCCTCGATGCGGGGGTGGGCCGGGTGGTCCAGGTGTCCACCGACGAGGTCTACGGCAGCATCGCGGAGGGCTCCTGGACCGAGGACGCGCCGCTCGCGCCGAACTCCCCCTACTCGGCCGCGAAGGCCGGCGGTGACCTGATGGCCCGGGCCTACGCCCGGACCCACGGGCTGAACGTCAGCATCACCCGCTGCTGCAACAACTACGGCCCCTACCAGTTCCCGGAAAAGGTCATCCCGCTGTTCGTGACCAACCTGCTGGACGGGCTGAAGGTGCCGCTCTACGGCGACGGCGGCAACGTCCGCGACTGGATTCACGTCGACGATCACTGCCGGGGCATCCAGCTCGTGCTCGAGCAGGGTGACCCGGCCGGGGTGTACCACATCAACGGCGACGCGGAACTGACCAACCTCGAGCTGACCCGCGCCATCCTGGAGCAGCTGCGGGGCGGGCTGGGACATGGTCACCCCGGTGGCGGACCGCAAGGGACATGACCGGCGCTACTCGCTGGACGACGCGGCGCTGCGGGCCCTCGGCTACGCGCCGCGTACCCCGTTCGCCGACGGCCTGGCCGGGCCACCGTGCGCTGGTACGCGGAACACCGCGCCTGGTGGGAGCCGCTGAAGCGGCCCGGGCCGGCCGCCCGCGTCCGAGCCGCGAGCGCCGGAACGGCTGGCCCAGGGCAAAGGCCAGGCCCGGTGAGCCGGTGGCTGGTGACCGGGGCCCGGGGGATGCTGGGCCGGGATCTGGTGACCGTGCTGGACAGCCGGGGCGAGGCCGTGACCGGGCTGTCCCGCAGCGACCTGGACATCACCGACGCCGGTGCGGTGCGGCGACGCGCTGGCCCGCTGGCAGCCCGCTGTGGTGGTCAACTGTGCGGCCTGGACCGCGGTGGACGACGCTGAGGCCAGCGAGGACGCCGCGCTCCGGGTCAACGGGAGGCCGTGGCCGGGCTGGCCGCCTGCTGCGCCGCCCGGGGCACCGCGCTGGTCCAGGTCTCCACCGACTACGTGTTCGACGGGCTGGGCCGCGAGCCGTACCCGGAGGACGGGCGTCCCGGCGCCGCGCACCGCGTACGGCCGGACCAAGCTGGCCGGGGAACGGGCCGTCCTGGAGCAGGCCGGCCTGGCCGGCTACGTGGTCCGCACCGCCTGGCTCTACGGGGCGCACGGGCCGAGCTTCGTCGGCCACGATGATCAGGAAGGAGCGCGGAGCAGGCGCAGGTCCATGTGGTGGACGACCAGCGCGGGCAGCCGACCTGGACGATGGACGTGGCGGACCGCATCCACGCCCTGGTCGCCTCGGCCGCGGCGCCCGGCATCTACCACGCGACCAGCAGCGGCGAGACCACCTGGTTCGGGCTGGCCCAGGAGGTCTTCCGGCTGCTGGGCGCGGACCCGGCCCGGGTCCGGCCCGCCACGAGCAGCGCACTGGCCCGCCCGGCGCCGCGGCCCGGCTACAGCGTGCTCGGCCATGCCGCCTGGGAGCCGGGCCGGGCTGGCCCCGATCGGCGGCTGGCAGCAGGCGCTGCAGCGCGGCCTGCCCGGGCTCGCGGCCGCTGACCGCCGCGGCCGAGCCACGCCTCGACCTACGAGGGCTGCCCGGCGACTCAGCGGGCGCTAGTGGGCGGGCAGCGGGCCGCGCAGCTGGGCGGCGTAGGCCAGGCAGGCGCCGTAGTCCGGGCAGCAGCCGGCCGTCCTGCCGCGGTGCGCAGGGACGGGGCCGCGGCGTCCTTGTCCGACAGGATCGGCTTGACGTCCACGCGGCCAGTCGATGCCGATGTCCGGGTCGAGGGGGTCCACGCCGTGCTCCCGGCCGGGGGCGTACGGCGTGGAGCACAGGTACAGCACGGTGGCCTGCTCGCTCAGCGCCATGAACGCGTGCCCGAGGCCCTCGGACAGGAACACCGCCCGCCGGTTCTCGTCGTCCAGCTGGACCGCGGCCCAGCGCCGCGAAGGTGGGCGAGCCGGCCCGCAGGTCCACCACCACGTCCAGGATGGCGCCGGCCGCGCAGCTCACGTACTTGGCCTGGCCCGGCGGGACGTCAGCGAAGTGGATGCCGCGGATGACGCCGCGGCGCGACACCGAGCAGTTGGCCTGCGCGATGCTCATCGGGTAGCCGAGTGTGTCCGCGAACTCACCGCCGCGGAACCACTCGTGAAAGCTGCCCCGGTCGTCCCGGTGGATTTGCGGGGTGAAAGCCCAGGCACCATCGATGCTGAGCGATTCCATCTGAAGCTCCTCTGCCGGGGCTCGGTTGCCGTATGCTCGGGTGCTGTTTTCCTGGCTGCTGGACCGGTGCGTACCGGACGCAGGTCGAACGCTATCGGCTGACGCTAACTTCGCGTAAAGCCGAGGCGAACGCTAACACTGCCGGCAGATAACAGATAACGAAGCGATAACAGCCTCTGCGGGCCGTCATCGGTGCCCAGGGGCTGGACGTCCTACGAGTAGTTTGCGCGCTTTGCGTGCCTGGGGCCGCTGCGGTATCCCGCAGCGGGGCGTCCGTACTCGGCGGACAGATCCACCTATGGAGGCTGGGGTTGCACGTGTTCAGGGCTCGCGGCATGGTCGGCCATCGGTGGGGCGCGTGTGCACGCTGGGGCTCCGGTGACGCTGCAGTCCTCCCGTCTCGGCCTCCTCGCCGACGGTGCCCCCGGCGACGCCGCGCTGCTGGACCGGCTTCTCCGCATCGCCCAGCTGCGGCTGGCCGAGCAGCACGATAACGGCGAGTTCGTGTTCACCGTGACCGGCGAGGCCCAGCCCGGGCGGGGGCTGGCGACTGCGGCGGGCCGGGACGAGCCTGCGGTACGGGGCGATCACCGCGCTCGGCCTGCTGCGGCTGCCCGAGCCGGACCAGCGGACCGTGCTGGCCGGGATGACGGCTGACGACCTGGTCGGCCAGCTGGCCAAGCGGATCGATGAGATCAGCGGGCTCGGCGACGCCGCGCTGGTGTGCTGGGCCGCGGCCGAGTGCGGGCACGCGGACCTGGACCACGCGCTCCAGCGCCTGGCCGCGCTGGACCAGCCGGAGCGCCCCGTGGATGTCGTGTCCGCGGCCTGGGTGGTCTCGGCGCTGGCCGCCGCGCGCCCGCTGGTGGACGTGGAGCGGCACCTGGCCGCGGCGCGGCAGCGCCTGCTGGCCGCGCGCGGCCCGGCGGTCTACCCGCACACCACCGGCCCGGACACGCCCTGGTACCGCGCTCATGTCGGCAGCTTCGCCGACCAGGTGTATCCCATCCAGGCGCTCGCGCGGCTGCACCGCAGTGCGGACGACCCGGAAGCGCTGGCCGTCGCGGGCACCGTGGCCGGGGCGATCTGCTCCGCCCAGGGCGCTGGCGGCCAGTGGTGGTGGCACTACGACTCGCGGACCGGCGCGGTCGTGGAGGGCTACCCCGTGTACAGCGTGCACCAGCACGCGATGGGGCCGATGGCGCTGCTGGACCTGGCCGACGCGGGCGGTGACGGGCACCTGGACGCGATCCGGCGCGGCCTGCGCTGGCTGGCCGGACCGCCCGAGGCAGCGGCGCGCCCGGTCAGCCAGCCGGCCAGCTGGTCCTCGATGAGCCGCCGATCACCTGGCGCAAGGTGGCGCGCGCCGATCACCGCAAGGTCGTCCGCGGGCTGCGGGCCGCGTCCACCAGGATCGTCCCCGGGGCCCGGGTCGCGGCGCTGGACCGGGTCTATCCCCCGGGCGTCGTCGATCATGAGTGCCGGCCGTACGAGCTCGGCTGGATGCTCTACGCCTGGCTGTCCTGAGGCCGGGGAACTTCTCGTGGGGGTGGTATGAGTCACGACACTGGTGACCGGATGCAGCGTGAACTGTTCGGCCTGCCGGTGGACGCGCTCACCATGGACCAGGCCATCGCGCGGTGCACCGGAGCGATCGATCACGGCGAGCAGCTCTCCATCGGGGTAATCAATGCCGCCAAGGTCGTATCCATGCAGCGGAACCCGAAGCTCCGGCAGGCGGTGGCCGAGTGTGACATGGTGCTGGCCGACGGCCAGGCCGTGGTGTGGGCGAGCCGGATCCTGGGCGCCCCGCTGCCGGAGCGGGTGGCCGGGGTCGACCTGTTCATGAGGCTGCTGGCGGCCGCCGAGCAGCGCGGTGACCGGGTCTACTTCCTCGGTGCGCGCCCGGAGGTGCTGGCCCAGATGCTGACGCAGGCGGCCAGCTTGTTCCCCGAGCTTCTGGTGGCTGGTTCGCACGACGGGTACTACCAGGCCGGCCAGGAAGGCGAGGTCGCGGAGGACATCCGCCGCTGCCAGACCGACATCCTGTTCGTGGGCATGTCCTCGCCCCGCAAGGAACTCTTCCTGGACGAATGGGGGACGGCCACCAAGGCTCACGTGGTGCACGGGGTGGGCGGGTCGTTCGACATCCTCGCCGGGCTGACCCGGCGTGCTCCGCTGTGGTACCAGGATCACGGCCTGGAATGGCTGTACCGGGCGTACCAGGAACCAGTGCGGCTCGGCCGCCGGTACCTGACCACGAACTTGTCCTTCATGGCCCTGGTGGCGCGCGAGATGATGCGCCGGGACAAGGCGGCCCCGGAGCAGGCTGGTCCACAGAAAGCGGGAGAGCGCACATGACCACGGTCGTCGTCGTTGGACTGGGGTACGTGGGGCTGCCGCTGGCCATGCGGGCCGCCGAGGTCGGGCACCGCGTCGTCGGCTACGACGTCGACGAGGCCCGGGTGAAGTCGCTGGAGGCGGGGGAGTCCTACGTCGAGGACGTGCCCTCCGGGGAGCTGAAGGAGGCTCTCGCGGGCGGGATGTTCCGGCCGTCGGCGGACGCGAGGGTCTGCGCCGGCTTCGACGTGGCCGTGGTCGCGGCGCCGACCCCGCTGCGGGACGGGCTCCCCGACCTCACCTACCTGGAGGACTCGGCCCGCACCCTGGCCCGGTACCTCCGGCCGGGGTCCACGGTCATCGTCGAGTCCACCTCCTACCCGGGCACCACCCAGGAAAAGGTCCTGCCGCTGCTGGAAGAAGGATCCGGTCTGGTGGCCGGGCGCGACTTCCACCTGGGCTTCAGCCCGGAGCGCATCGACCCGGGCAACACGACATGGACGCTGGTCACCACCCCGAAGATCGTCTCCGGGATCGACGCGGCCTCCCTCGAGGTGATCAAGGCGTTCTACGACACCATCGTGGACCAGACCGTGGTGGTGTCCTCCCCGCGCGAGGCCGAGCTGGCCAAGCTGGTCGAGAATACGTTCCGGCACGTCAACATCGCTCTCGTCAACGAGCTGGCGATGTACGCCCACGACCTGGGCATCGACGTGTGGGAGGCGATCGAGGCCGCTTCGTCGAAGCCGTTCGGGTTCATGCGGTTCACCCCGGGCCCGGGGGTAGGCGGGCACTGCCTGCCCATCGACCCGTCCTATCTCTCCTGGCGGGTCGAGCGGGCGCTGGGCAAGAGCTTCCGTTTCGTCGAGCTGGCCGACGACATCAACCGCCATATGCCCGACTACGTGGTCAACCGGATCATGATGTCGTTCAACGCCCAGGGCCGCACGGTCAAGGGGGCCCGCATCCTGCTGCTCGGCCTGGCGTACAAGAAGAACACCGGCGACGCGCGGGAATCGCCGGCGGTGCGCGTGTCCCAGCTGCTCGGCGCCATGGGGGCGCACTTGCGGGCCGCCGATCCGTACGTGGTCGAGGGAACCGCAGTGGACGACATGGTGCCCCGGGTGGAGCCAACTCCGGCCGAGCTCGCGGACGCCGATGCGGTCATCCTGCTGACCGACCACGATGCCTTTGACCTGGCCGAGATCCGCAAGCACGCGAAGTTCATCTTCGACTGCCGCCGCCGGCTGTCCGGCCCGAACGTCGAGAGCCTCTGAGCATGCCGATGCGGGTCATCTGCGTCGCCGGCGCGCGGCCGAACTACATGAAGGTCAAGCCGGTCATGGACGCGCTGGAGGAACGCGCGGCGGACGTCATCCTGGTGCACACCGGCCAGCATTATGACGCGGCCATGAACGACGTGTTCTTCGCCGATCTCGGTATCCGGCCACCGGATCACCGGCTGCAGGTCGGGTCGGGCAGCCACGCCACCCAGACGGGCAAGGTCATGGCGGCCTTCGAGCCCCTGGTCGCGCAGGTGCGCCCGGACGTGGTCGTCGTGGTCGGCGACGTGAACTCCACGATGGGCTGTGCGCTGGTGACCGCTAAGTCCGGGGCCCTGCTCGCCCACGTGGAGGCGGGGCTGCGCAGCCGTGACTGGGGCATGCCGGAGGAGATCAACCGGGTGGTCACCGACCGGGTGAGCGACTTCCTGCTCGCCCCGTCCCCGGACGCGGTGATCAACCTGCGCGGTGAGGGATACCGCGACGACCAGATCCACCTGGTCGGCAACGTCATGGTGGACACCCTGCTGACCAACCTGGACCGCGCCCTGGCCCGGGACACGCTCGCGGATCTGGGCCTGCGGGCCGGGCGAGTACGCCCTGGTCACCCTGCACCGGCCCGCGAACGTGGACGATCCCGGGGCGCTGGCGCCGCTGCTGGCGGCGATCGGCGAGATCGCCCAGGTCTGCCCGGTAGTGCTGCCCGCCCACCCGCGGGCCGCCCGCCAGCTCGGGGACATATCCCCGCAGGTGCACGTCATCCCGCCCGCGGGATACCTCGACTTCATCGCGCTGCAGGCCTCCGCCCGCATGGTGCTGACCGACTCCGGCGGGGTGCAGGAGGAGACCACGGTGCTGGGCGTGCCGTGCCTCACATTGCGGGAGAACACCGAACGGCCGATCACTCTGACCGAGGGCACGAACCAGCTGGTCGGACGGGACCCGGAGCGGATCGTGAAGACCGCGCTCAGCGTCCTCGAGTCGCCGCCGCCGCGTCGTTCCCCGGCGCTGTGGGATGGCCGGGCCGGGCAGCGCATCGCCGCGGTCCTGCTGGCCGACGCGGGACCGCGGGGGTACCTGCGGCCCACGGACCAGCCAGTGCCGTAGGGGTACCTGGGGTCGGCCACCAGCCGCATCCGGCTAACCGCAGGACAATCCGCTCCCCGAAGGGTTGCCCTGGTCCAGGTTCTGCCCGGTCTCGAGTACCCGGTTGCCCTGACGATGCCAGCCGTCGGTCGGCCCGCCGTCATACGGTGACCAGCCTGGACGCTCAAACCACACGCCGAAGCTCCCGACGCACCCCGCGGCGTAGGTGCTGAACACGTTGTTGATGAACCTGATATCAGAGACCGAGTAGCCGCCCACGGCGGTCGGGTCACCGGGGCCGCCGTCCCCTGGGTAGTAATCTTCCGCGTAGATCGCGAAACCGCCGCCGGTGATGAGGTTGTCCCTGACGTCGATATTCCGGGAATCTCTCAGCGAATCCCAGAGCGCGATGGCGCTGTCCGCGCTGGCGGTCATCTGGTACGTGTTGTGCTTGATGAGCCCATCGCTGGCGCCCTCAGTCTGATAGCCGTCCGAATGACCATTGGACGTCTTATCAGTGAAGTCGTGAAAATAGCTGTTAGTAATCACGAAGTGGTCGCCGGTGGTCGGCGAGTAGCCGTGGTCGGCCCAGCTGAAGATGCCGTCGTTGCTGCCGTAGCAGTTCACCGCGTTCACCACCAGGCTGGTGCCCTGATGCCAGATGCACGCATGCACCCCCTCATCACCGTTGACCCGCACGTGGTCGATGATCGCGCTGGCGCCGTCCTCCACCTTGATATCGGCGGTCCCGTTGGCGGCCTCACCCAGTTTGCCGCTGTTCGACTCGATGACGCTGTCCTTGACGGTGACATGCTGGGCTTCGATATCCAGCATGCCCTGAATGTTCTCGCAGCTGATCACGGTGTTGGCCGCGGTGACCCGGATGGTCCGGGTCAGGCTGCCCGCGTTGGCGACGAGCCGGTGCCCGGGACATTGCGACAGGTCAGGCCCGGTGTTGGCGGATGCTGGCCAGCCGCAACTGGCCAGGTTGGCCCAGAGCTTCGCGCCGCCCCGCCGGCAGTAGGCCGGCCTCGGCGGGGCGGGGGTGGGATCGGGCGTCGCGGACGCGGAGGGCGCTGAGCTGTCCGGGGAGGAGGGCGGTGCGGCCGCCGTCGGCGAGTGCGCGGGGGCTGACTGCGCCGCAGGTGCGGAATTCGAGCAGGCGGTCATGAACGCGGCGGTGACCACGGCGCAGATCAGCAGCGCCGCGGTCTGGCTGGGCCGGCTCCAGGCGCCGGCCGGCGGGCCGCCTGCCCGCGCCCCCGTTCGGTTCCCGGCAGACGGTAACGATCGGCTGAAAAGATGACAGGCCCCCCTTGGCCATCCACGACGCGACGCGCGCCCGGCTGGCCAGGACATTACCGGCCAGGGGGGCTCTGTGCGGCGTAAACCACTCATGGTGGTCAGACGTCACTTCTGTGTTCTCTCTGTGCCGCGTGCCGTTTAGCAAGGGGAAAGATGGAGTCGGAGAAAGATGCTGGGGCTGGGCGCCCCGGCCGGGCCGTGCCCGCCATTCTCATGTATCACTCCGTCTCACCGTATGAGGACGACCCGTACGACATAACGGTGCGCCCGGAGCGGTTCGAGCAGCAGATGCGCTGGCTGCGCCGGGCGGGCCGCAGGGGGACTTCCGTGCGGCAGCTTCTCGATGCCCATCGCCGTGGGGCCGCGAACGGCCTGGTCGGCCTCTCCTTCGACGACGGGTACGCGGATTTCACCGAATATGCCCTGCCGGTCCTGCAGGGCTTCGGGTTCGGCGCCACGATGTTCATGCCTGCCGGGCTGCTTGGTGGCGACAACGCCTGGGATCCGGAGGGACCGCGCAAGCCGCTGCTCTCGGCCGGCCAGTTGCATCAGGTGGCGGCGGCCGGGATCGAGGTCGGCTCGCATGGCTTTCGCCACCTGTCCTGCCGGCCAGTTCCGATGCCGACCTGGCCAGCGAAATCGGGGAGAGCCGGGACATCCTCCGGGAGGTTACCGGGCAGGCGGTGGATGGCTTCTGCTACCCGTACGGTCATCTCGACGAACGTGTCATTGGCGGCGTCGGGCGGGCGGCTACTCCTACGGCTGCGCGGTCTGGGATACCGAGTTCGCCGGGCGGTACGCACTCCCGCGTGAATACATCCGGGACACGGATTCGCCGAGGTCCCTGTGGGCCAGGGGAGCCCGGCGCTGGCTGAAGCAGGAGTACCGCGGACCGGGCTCCCGTGCCCTCCGCCGCGCCACCCGGGCCGGGGTGCGTACCACGCCCTGAGAGCCGGTTCCGGCCGCGGAATCGGGTACTCCGTCCTGCCGGGTGGCGCGTCTTATCGAGACAGTACGGCAGGCAACGCTCGGGTTATGGGAGCGTAAATGGCTGGGGAAACGGAGGTGCCCATGACGGGCGAGGCAGTCCGATCGTCTGTTCCGGCGACCCTGGACGTCAGCGTGGTGATGCCCGTCCGCAACGGGATGCCCCATCTGGCTGTGCAACTGGACGCCCTGGCCCGGCAGACCTACCAGGGCCAGTGGGAGGTCATCATCAGCGACAACGGGTCAACTGATGACAGCGGCGACGCTATCCGGGCCGCTGCAGACCGGGTGCCGCTGCGGGTCATTGACTCGCGGGACGCACCAGGGGCGGCGGGCGCACGCGCGGCGGCGGCCCGGGCGGCCCAGGGCCGGCTGCTGCTGTTCTGCGATTGCGACGACGTCGCCGCGGATGACTGGGTGAACCGGATGGCCGCGGCCCTCGACCAGTACCCGGCCGTGGGGGGCCACATTGATGACACGTCCCTGAACACTGAGGACGTGGTGGCCTGGCGGCCCCGGCTGACCCCCGGCGAACTGCCCCGGCCCTTCGGCCTGCTGGCGCACGCCCTGGCCGGGAACTGCGGGCTGCGCCGCGAGGTGTACGAAGAGGTGGGCGGGTTTGACCCATCCTTTCGGTACGCCGCGGAGGAGACCGACCTATTCTGGCGCGTTCGGCTTGGCCGGGTATCAGCTTGGCTACGCACCGGATGCCGTCGTGTCGTGCCGTCACCGCCAGGACCTGCGTTCGATGCTGCGGCAATGGCGCAGCTACGGGCGGGCCGGGCCGTTGGTAGCTCGCTACCAGGCCCTCGGTCTTCTTCCGGCGGAGTCGTGGCGGGAAACGGCAGGCACTACGGGCTGGCTCCTGCTGCACGCCGTCAACTGCCTTCGTGGCCAGGCTCGCCGGGCGTGCTACCTGCGGGTGCTGGCCCATGTGGCGGGCCAGGTGCAGGGCAGCCGGGAAGTAGGCGTGCTGCACGTCCGCCGCGAGGATTCGCGGCGCGACGTCAACAGCCTGCGTCACGTAATTGCGGGTGGGGGGCTGGCGGATGCTGGTCGTGCGGGTTGCCAGCCTGGGGATGCCCAGGCTGGCTAGCGCCGCTAGGGATTCACCGGGCGGCCGGCGTTGCGGCCGTTGGCCCAGACGTTCTGGTGCCATACGTCCCCGTTGCCGTAGTGCCAGTGCGTGGCGGCATTGAGCCCGTCGAACCCGCATCCGGTGAAGAACTCGGTGCTGAAGAAGTTGCCCTTGATGACGATGTTCTTCGACCCGGTGACCCCGCCCGGGTACAGGCAGTACACCCCGCCGGCCAGCCAGTTGTCCTGGACCGTGGCGTTGGTAACGGGCGCCGAATCATAGGCGAGCATCAGCGAACTCGATCCTCCGGCCCGGGGCGGCATCCAGTTGAGGAAGGTGTTGTGCACGATACGGATGCCGGACCCGCCCGAGTCGATCAGCGCATTCGTATGCTGAGGCGAATGCGAGCCGATCGGGATGTAGGACTGCAGGCTGTGCACGTAGTTGTCGTGGAAGTAGCCCTCACCTGAGGTGATGCCTTCCCCGAAGCCATAGATGTTGTTGTGCGCCACTTCCATCTGGCCGCCGTCGTCGGAGATGCCGTAGTCCTCACCGCCGTGGTCGAGGCCCTTGCCGGGGACGCCGATGATCGTGCAGTTGAAAATCTTCAGCCCGTGGTACCCGTTGCGCTGGTTGATACCGAACCAGTTCCGGGTGGTGATCTTGCAATTCTTGATCGTGACGTTGTTGGCGTAGACGTCGAGGCTTCCGGTCAGGTTGATCCCGCTGATCACGGCGCCGCTGGTGCGGATCTCGGTGGAGTAGGCGCTGCCCTGCCCGGATGGCCCGGGTGACGTCACGTTCTTCAGGCTGGTCGTTCCTGCCGACGCCCAGCCGGTGTTGCGGGCCGTCGGGAACCCGCACGACGCGTACGTCGCCTTGGCCGACGGGCAAGGCGACGGCGGGGTGGAGGTGGCCGACTGCGAGGGTGAGGGCGCGGCGGTGGCCGAGGCGGTGGCCGCGGCCGGCTGCCCGCCGCCCGGGGATGATGCGGTGGGCCGGGGCCGCCGACGAGGTGGCCGAGGCCGCCGTTATCTGGGAAGAATGGCGACGGGCTCGAGCATCCTGCCGCCGTGAGGGCCGCCAGCGCCACCGTCCCCAGCAGCGCCATCCCCGACCGCCAGGCCCCGGCCTGCCTGCCCGAGCCTGGCCGGCCGGCGATCTTCGATCCGCCCGTCGGCTGCTGCCCCTCCCAATGCTGCGCGGTCAGCCGCCCATACGGTGTCCAGGCTGTACACGGGCAGGGGCCCCCGGCTGCTGGACCAGGCCGTTGCCCTGGGGGGCCTGGTCCTTCATCAGGCCCAGGTAGGCCCCAGCGCACCCGATGATGAGGAACAGCAGCCCGCTGAACATGGGGAACGTGAGCGCGTCGAAGGTGGCGCTGCTCACCACGGCCACCATGATCGAGGCGATCAGGGCCTGGCCCAGTTCGCGCTGCTGCTGATTCTGGGTTATGCAGCGGCAGGCCGCCGCACAGTGCACGCCCGAGAAGTAGACGATCAGCAACGCCAGGACGCCGATAATCCCGAATTCGACCAGGCCGAGCAGGTAGGTGTTGTCGATGTAGCGGTACAGCTCGGGGAGAAAGGTGCCGAATCCCGGCCGAATAGCGGCCGCTCACCGATGTACCTGAACGCGGCGGCGTAGTCCGCGGTCCGGGTGGAGATGCTGACGTCGGAGTTAGAACTGCCGGACAGGCCGCCGAAATACTCGGCGAAGGTGCCGATCAGGCCCGGTGCGACCACCTTGAGTGAGGCGATCCCGATCAGCAGGACGACATACGCGGGCTTGCGGCGCTGCGTCGGCCAGGTGGGGATGATCCACAGCAGCGCGATCGCCAGGCCGACGATGCCTGACCGGGACAGCGACATCGGGATGGCGAAGAACAGCAGGGCGACCGGTGCCCACCTGCGGAAACGGCCGGTACGCGCGGGGTCGAACGCCTGCTGCAGGGCGAACGGCAGCAGCATCGCCATGACCACGCCGAACTCGATCGGCTGGGTCGCGGTGCTGGACGGCCGGTTGAAGCCGTTCCGGTCAAGCAGCGAGTTGACGTCGACCGCGGGGCTCAGCCCGGGGATGTGGACGTAGTTGGTGATGTTGATCCCGGTGTAGAACTCGGCGATCCCGATGGCCGCGACCACGCTGCCGAGCACGACGGCCCGGCGCAGCAGGGTGTCCAGCCGCTCGTAGCTGACGATGGTCTGGGACGCCACCACGACCAGCGCGGCAAAGACCACGATCAGGATGAGCCCGCGGTCCGCGCTCAGGCTCTCCAGTTCGGTGATGCTCCGGGTCATCCCCGCGACGAAGCTGGCCAGCACGGCCAGGGCGAAGATGAACATCGAAACCCGGACGGGCCGGCAAGCGCCGGAGGGCATGATCCGGCCGACGATCCAGGAGATCACGTACCAGAGCAGGATGCCGAGCGCGATGATGTTCGCGGGCGTGCCCACCCCGCCCATCGGGGCGAAGACGAGGTTGGACGGGATGAGCAGCAGCACCACCAGGTAGGTCGTGAACAGGGTGACCGAGCTGAACCTGGGCTTGCTGTGGCGCGGCCGCCTGACCTTGGACGGCCGCGCCGGGGCCTGATCCCCGTCCGCGGAACGCCCTCCGGCCCCCGGGCGGGCGGCGGGGAAACCGCCACCCCGGGACGAAAGGTCGTCGTCACGTCGCTCATCGCACTCGCGTGGATGACGGGGCGTCCTCGGCGTGCCCGTCGGAGGGGCGGCCCGGCCCCATCTGGTCGTCGGCCCGTTCCAGGGTGGGATCGGGGGCGGCGCTGTCCTGCTCCGAACCGACCGCCGCTTGCCGCTCCAGCGCCGGCGCACGTTGTCCACGACGGCGATGAGGATCAGGGTGCCTACGAACATGAGCACGAACGCCCCGGCCACCACTTCGAGCTTCGTCTTCAGCACCTTGGTCGGCGTGCTCGGCGGCACGATCTCCTGGGTGGTGAGGGTGGCCCTCGGCGGAGTCGGGATGGCCGTCTCCTGCTGCAGCTGCGTCAGCCGCTGCTCGGTGAACCGGGTCACGATCGGCAGCTGCTGGCTCACCAGCGCCGGGACCTTGCCGGTGACCGTGATCTGGATAAAGGGCCGGCGGCGAATTCCGGCACCACGGCGGTGTACGTATAAGTGACACCGAGCGCCCGCAATTGCTTGACCGCCTGGTCTGACGACACATTACCGGCGAGTATGTTCGCTACCGGATCAAGGTCGGCGACCGCCAGATAGGGGTTTCCGCCATTCCCGGATGCGTTCGCCATGCTTTTCGAGCCGATCAGGGTGATCTCGTCGGTCGACTGGTACTTGTTCGGCCACGCCTTGTAAGCACCAAGCGTCGCGGCCACGGTCAGCAACCCGCCGACTACGGCGATGATCCATCGGCGTCGCAGTATGCGGAGCATTTCCCCGAAATCCATGTTCCACCCTTCGGCAAACTGGCTTCTGCGGCCAGGCCAGACGACTCCCCCTGCCGTCGCTGCGGGGCGCGCGGGCAGGTACCTGCTGACTATAGTGCAAATAGGGAAATTAGGCGGGACATCCACTGATCCAGGGTTGATAGTTATATAGTTGGGCTGCATCTGGAGGAGGGGGCGTGGCCTTGCGTCGCGTCCGGCACCAGCAGTTACGGAGTGATGTGATGACTGCCCAGGAATGGGTCGGTAAGCTGTCCGCCGCTGGTATGTGCTGGCCGCCGTGCTGCTATGCACGATGGGCGGGCTGTGGGCGGTGCACGGCCGGTCAATCACCTATCGCGGATGCGATGAGCTTTTCCTGAGCGCACCGCCACTGCCGTGGAACCGCAACGTAATCACCGGGCAAAATGCGTCGGTGCCCATGGTCTCGGGATGGTCGCGGAAGAGCTGAACTCCACGCCGGTCCGCCACCAGCTCCAGGCGGCCGGGGTCACCCAGTTCTACAACGTGCTGCCGACCAACACCGGCGAGGTCAGGTTCCCCTCCTACACCAGCCCCACGCTGCACATCTGCGTCAGTTCCACCAGCGCGCAGAGCGTGATCGCCACGACCCGGCCGCCAGCCGGAAATACGAGTCCATCCTGTACACCATGCAGGCCGACCGGCAGGTCCCGGTGAAATCAATGATCATGGTGACCAACGTGGCGCGGGCGGTGCCCCGGCCTATCATCGGCCAGCCGGACCAGGCGTATTTCGGTGTCGTCCTGATGGGGCTGCTTACCGGGGTGGCTTTCGTGTTCTGGAGTGACCCGTTGCTCACCCGGTGGCGCTACCGCAAGCTCCGGGTTGCCTGAGGCGGGATTGTTTGAGGCCAGCGTGTTGCCTCCCAATGCTCGCCGCCGGGGCCTGCGAGGCTTAGTGCACGTTCGTCTCGAGCGACTGCCAGTCGGACCAATAGGCATCTGGATTAACCAGGTATTTAACCGTCTGGACTGGCACGTGCTGAATGCGCCGCCGGTGCACGTAGCTCAGCCGGAATATCAGCTCCCAGTCCTCCGCCGGGGTTCCGCCCTTGGGCCGCCTGAGCCGGCTGAAATGAAGTCCGCCAAAGCGCCGCGCGACCACGGAGTTGACGTCCACGAATCCTGCCGAGCGGAGCTGCCGCTTGTCGAAGGGAGTGGACAGCACATCCATCAGGCGCCCATCGGGGAACGCCCGGCGCACCGCGGTATAGACCACGTCGGGAGCGCCCCGTCGTGATCGTCATCCAGGGCGGCCAGTGCGGTTTCCAGATGGTTCGGCTCCCACTCATTGTCGTCATCGAGAAACGCGACGTACTCGGAGCGGGTCAGCCGCGCCCCCATATTCCGGACCACGCCCGCGATGGCCACGTTGGCGGATAGTGAGACCCCGGATACCCGCGGGTCCTGCGGGAGATCGGGCAGACCGCCCGCGTCGTCCACCACCATGATCACCTGATCACGGACGGTCTGGGCGAGCGCCGACTGGATCGCCCGCTGGACGATCTCCGGCCGGCGGTAGGTGGTGATCACGGTGGCCACCCGCGCCTGCGGCAGCTCGCCGACTGCCGGGTCAGCCGGGCGACCTCGGCATCCTCGAACCAGTGAGTGGCCGGCAGGCCCGGCCGCGGACCACCTTGTTGCGGGCCTCGAAGACGACCAGGCTGTTCCCCGCATCACCGGGGCCAGCGCGAACTTGGCCGCGGACCGGGCGGCCCCGCGGGCCTGGCTGATCTGCATGGTGCTCCATTTCCGTTTGCGGCTCTTGGCAACGTTCAGGTCGGTGGCCCCGTCAGGCGGCCCGTGGCTCCATCACTTCGGCTGGTTTCTCGGGGCTCGGCCGGATGAGGTGGCGCATCGGGAGGATCAGCGGCACATAGACCACGCTGGCGGCGGCGACGGCCGCGCCCAGCCCGACCAGGCCGGACCCGGCGAAATGGATGATGGCCAGCGAGACGACGGCCATCAGGATGCCGCCGATGATCGGGCGCAGGCAGCGTCTGAGCAGCGCGCCGACCGTGATGCCGATCCGCCGCAGCGACCACAGGAAGGCCGGCCCGACGACCAGCACCGCCACCAGCACGTGCCCGGCACTCACCCCGTTGATCCCATGGGTCCGCGCCCCCACCAGCAGGACCGGGATGAGCACGACCAGCCACAGGCCCTGCACGACCAGCAAGGTAGGCGCCGGTCCGCGGCGGCCAGGCCGTCATAGGCCAGTTCGTAGAACACCCGCAGCAGGCCGAGCACCCCGAGCAGGCTCAGCGAGTACGCGGCGGGCGTCCAGCGCGCCCCGTAAATGGTCCTGATCAGCGGCTCGGCCAGGGTAATGAGCAGCACGCAGGCGGGAATGGCCAGGGCCACCAGCACGGCGGCCGCCTTGGTGAAGCCATCGGCGAGCAGCTCGCGTGAGCCGGCCAGCCGGGAGAAGCCCGCGAACGACACCCGGCGGGCCGCGGCCGAGATGCTCTGCACCGGCCAGCTGGAGATGTTGAAGGCCAGCTGGTAAAAGCCGAGAGCGGCCGGGCCGAGGGTGGCGCTCACGATGGCGGAGTCGACGTTAAGGGTGCCGAGCACCAGCAGGCTGGCCCCGGCCAGCGGCAGGCCGAACTTCAGCAGCGCACGCGCCTGCCAGGCGGTCCCAGCCGGGCAGCACGAGGAACGGCGCGGCGATGGTCGCGCCGATCAGGGTGACGACGTTGCCGGCCACGTTTCCCCAGGCGAAGCTGATCGCGCCGAGATGGGCGAAGGCCAGCAGCAGCGTGACCGCCGTGGTCACCACGAAGCCGGCCGCCTCCACCACCAGCCGGCGGCCCTGCATGAACTCCCGGTTGATCAGGCTGAACGGCACGCAGACGAACCCGTCGATGATCACGCACAGCGACAGCAGCCGGACCAGGCTGGTCGCCCCGGGCGACCCGAGGAAGCCCGCCACCGTCGGCGCGAAGAAGAAGAGCAGGGCGCACAGCGCGGTGCTGGAGGCGAGCGACAGGGTCAGCGCGGTGCGGGCTATCCC
Source organism: uncultured Actinomycetes bacterium (assembly GCA_963742055.1). Classification (GTDB taxonomy): domain Bacteria; phylum Actinomycetota; class Actinomycetes; order Streptosporangiales; family Streptosporangiaceae; genus RYN-230. The sequence goes on from CAVUKT010000011.1 coordinate 58,648, forward strand.
GCGGATGTCACCCTCCCAGCGCACCACGGCCAGGCTGACCCCCATCTCGTTGGCGCTGAGCAGCACCGAGAGCACCAGCTGGGAGATGGCGTACAGACCCCAGGCCTGCGGGCCGAACACGGTCCGGGCCAGCACCACGCCCACGGTGAAGTTGGCCACCCGCAGGACCAGGGTGTTCACCATGCTCCAGCGGGCCCCGGACCGGACCTTGCGGCCGAGCCCGGCCTGCCCGTCTCCGGCCGGACCAGAGCGGGGGCGGGGGCCAGGATCTGGGTGCGCTGCGACACCCCGGACCACTGGCGGCCGGGTGATTCGATGACCGCCTCGAGCACCGGGCTGGCCGCCCGCGCGAAGGACCACGCGGTGCTCACGGCGGCGGTCCGCTGCACCGCGGCCAGCACCGAGCGCATCCGGTAGACCAGCAGGCCCACCGCGGTCAGGCCGGCCAGCGCACCGAGCCCGAGGTCCACCCCTTCATCCGGCACCACCCGGCGCACCCCGATGACCACGAAGGCGACCGTCAGCCCGGCGGCGAGCGGGATGATGATCCGCGTCACCTGACCACGGCCCCGGCTCAGCCATCTGGTCTCCACCAGGTACCAGGGCAGCAGGCGGGCCCCGGCGATCACGACCTGGGCGATCGCCGCGCCCGCGATCCCGTCGACCCAGGTCCAGATGATCACTGACGGGATCATCGCGGCCAGCCAGACCAGCTGGAAGACGAGTGCGGACACCGCCGACTTGAACTCGGTCAGGTAGTCGCTGGTCAATTCGCACAGCAGCCGCAGCGCGACCAGCGGGGCCAGCCATTCGAGGGCCTTCGCCGCCGGGGCCCACTCCGGGCCGTAGGCCAGGTGAACCAGGGGCACCGCCACGGCGCTCAGCAGGAATCCGGCGGGCAGGGTGAGGCTGGCGATGAGCGCGGCGGACGACAGGTACGCGGAGCCCTGCAGTTGCGGGCTGGTCCGCAAGCGGGCGAAGGACCCGGGCGCGGCCCGCAGCACCGGCTCGGCCAGGAGCGTGATCGGCCAGCTGGCCAGGCTCACCGCGAGGGCGTAACAGCCCAGCGAGGCGGCGCCCTTGAGGTGGCCCACGATCAGCTGGTCGGCGTTGGCCAGCGCGAACATGGCCAGGCCCGAGCCCGCCAGGGGCAGCGCGGAACCGGCCAGGAGGCGCAGGTGCCCGCGGCCCAGGCCCATCCGCAGCGAGGTGGGCGCGAACACGACGATCATGATCGGCCCGGAGGATGCCCCCGGCCAGCAGGCCGACGCCGAAACTGAGCATGCCGTACCCGCTGACCGCGAGCCAGCAGGCCAGGGCCACGCCGAGCCAGTTGCCCGACTGGTCGGCGATGGACCGGCGGATTCCCCGCGGATGCAGCCGCAGCATGGCGGCGGGCGCGGCGACCAGGCCGCCGATCAGGACGTCGAAGGCCAGCACCCGGATCAGCGGCGCCGCGGCCGCCGTCCCCGCGACACCCGCCAGCGCCCCGGACATGGTGAAGCAGAGCGCCGCCAGGACGGCGCCCGACAGCGCGGAGATCGTCATGACCGCCGGGGCGATCTCGCGGGGCTCGCCCTCGTACCGCTCCAGCGCCCGGCTGGCACCGAACTCACCCAGGCTCCGGAAGGCCAGGACCACCACGACCGCGGCCGCTACCGCCCCGAACTGGCCCGGGGTGAACATCCGGCCGGCGATGATGCCGAGGACCAGCGTCCCGCGCCGCGCCGCGACCACGCTGCCGAGCAGCCAGAGCACCCCGCGGCCGATCAGGCTCAGCGCAGCGCCGCTCAGGCCGGGGGGCGGCCGGGCAGGCGTCCCTGGACGGTGGGCTTCACCGGGGCGCCGCCGGCTGGCATCTCAGCCGTTTCCTGGCTTGTGGCCGCGCACTATCCGGTCCAACCACGACGCCATTCGTCGCGGGCGGCCCACAGGGCGCGCCAGTCTTCCCCGTGTGCGGTCGGCCTCGCCTGCCGGGCGGCCGAGGCGGTACCGATGATCCGGCTGGCCGTGGCCCGCAGCAGCACGCCGCCGAGCAGGAGGCCGACGCCCGCGCTGCGGAGCCAGGCCGGGAAGTGCCGCCGGACCAGCGTGCCCTTGCCGGTGAACAGCAGCACCAGCTTGCCTGCGCCGGTGGAGGAACGGCCGCCCGCGTGCTGGCACACGGCCCGCGCGGTCACCATCGGGCGGCACCCGGCGGCGGCGGCGCGGAGGCAGAAATCGGCATCCTCGCCGTACAGGAAGAACACCGGGTCGAAGCCGCCCAGCGTGTCCCACAACTGCCTGCGCACCAGCATGAACGCCCCGCTGACCACCGGCACGGCGCGCTCCTGGGCCGGGTCGGCGGACCACGGCTGAGGTGCCTCGGGGTCGAACAGCCGGCTGCCCGGCAGCAGGCTGCTCAGCCCGAGCGCGAAGCACACCGCCGACCAGGGGCTGGGCCTGCCCCAGAAGGAGCGAGGATCGGTGGTGCCGTCCGGATGGACGAACCGGCCGCCGACGATGCCCGTCGCCGGATGCTCGCTGGGCGCAGTCGAGCAGCGCCGCGATGGCATCGGGCGCGATGACCGTGTCGGGGTTGAGGAAGAGCAGCCACTGGCCCGTGGCCGCCTCCGCGCCGGTGGCGCACCCGGCCGCGAACCCGCCATTGGCCTGCCGTTCGATGACCTTCGATGCCGGCGGACCGCGCGGGCCGCGGCCACGGTGCCGTCGCCGGACGCGTTGTCGACGACGATCACTTCCATCGGGATGCCCGGCGCCGCCTGGCCGGCCGCGCTCAGGCAGGCCCCGATGTCCGCCTCGTTGCGGTAGGTCACGATCACCACGGACACCCCCAGGGGTGCCCGTCGGCAGGGGCCTGCCGCCAGGCTGGGCTGCTTGGTGAGCGGTCCGCTCGGCATGCCTGCCAAATCCCTTCGTCGGGTTCTGAACGCTGGGTCGCTGCTCCGGCGGGGTGGACTGACGTCGGCCGGAGCGCCCGCGGGGGTCGTCGGGGCCTAGGCCGTCTTGACCGCGATCAGCGCCTTGATGGCGCCCATGGCCCGCTCGAACCGCAGCACCGAGCCGGGAAAGTAGGACGCCATCTCGGTCCGGCTGAGCAGTTCGACGCCCATCGCGGCCTGGACCCCGTCCTGGTGGCTGGCGGAACGCGTGTGCACCAGCGGCCAGCGCCGGGAGATCTCGGCCCGCACGCTGACCGGCATGAACTGGAAGCCCGGGAACAGCCAGTGCGGCTCGATCGGGAAGTACCGGTAAGGCGTCTGGATCCAGTGGCGCGGGGCCAGCCGGTGCACCTCGGCGGCGAACCTCATGCCGCTGCGCGTGCCCGCCCACGTGCTCGATGACCGAGTTGGAGAAGACCAGGTCGTACGAGGCGCCGTCCAGGCTGGCGGGCAGCGCGCAGGCGTCACCCTGCTCGGCGGTGAGCCAGTCCGGGGTCGCTGCGGGCTGCGGTTCCAGGTTGACGACATGCACCGAGGCCGGGCGCAGCGGGGCCCGCAGCCAGGCCTCGACCGTCCCGCCGAGGTCGATGACCGACATCGAACTGATGCCGGGAAATGTGTCCTGCAGCCATTCCCAGCGCCGGAGCCGGTTACGCTCGCCGAGCGAGTCCGGACCGTCCACCAGGCGCTGGCGCAGAGCAGTCAGCTCAACCACGCACTGTCCCCTTCCTCCCTAGCCCATCCCGTCCCACCACCAGGGAGACGTAAGGTACGACGCCGTGCTGCACCGCATGGTTGACGAGTAAACGGCCGCTAGCATGATTTGCCGGACATGAGCGATGTGCGGGGGAACAGCCTAGTCCCGGGCCCGGCTGGTTCTGGGCCGGTTGACGGAAGCCGCGGTCCGCTGAGGCGCCGCAGCGGTATGCGCGGCGGAGCGACTGAGGCAGAGGAAACCAGAGGATTCGGGCGTGCACGATAAATCGTCCCCGTGCGTCTAATGAGTGATGCGTGGTGCTGATGACGCGACAGCGGACCTAAGGCGACGGAGGGTGCCGTGACAGCAGAGGGTGCTGGAACCGCTGCGCGTCCAGGGCGCGGACGGGGCTCGCGACGCCGCGCGGTCGCCTGGGCCCGGGATCAGCGTGCTGGTCCCGGTCCGCAACGGGATGCCGCATCTGCAGGCGCAGCTGGACGCCCTGGGCCGGCAGACCTATCAGGGACGCTGGGAGATCATCTTCAGCGACAACGGGTCCACGGACGACAGCCTCCGCGCCATCCGGCCGCCGGGCCCGCGCTTCCGCTGCGCATCGTCAACTCGCGGGAGGCGGTCGGCCGGGCCGGGGCGCTCGCGGTCGCGGCCCGCGCGGCGCGCGGCCAGTTTCTGCTCTTCTGCGACGCCGACGACGTCGTGGCCGACGACTGGGTCGAGCGGATGAAGGCCGCGCTGGACCGCTGGCCGGCGGTCGGCGGGTACCTCGACGAGGAGTCACTCAACCCGCCGTCGGTGCTCGCCTGGCGGCCACCGGCCACGCCCGGTGAGCTGCCCTGCCCGTTCGGGTTGCTGCCCGCGCCGATCGGGGCCAACTGCGGGGTCCGGCGCGATGCCTACGAGAAGGTCGGCGGCTTCGACCTCTCCTTCCGCGGCGCCGCGGCCGAGGAGACCGACCTGTTCTGGCGGCTCCAGCTGGCTGGTTACCGGCTCGGCTACGCGCCGGACGCGGTCGTGGCCTACCGGCACCGGCCCGACCTGCGCTCGATGCTCCGGCAGTGGCGTGGCTACGGGCGGGGCCGGGCCCACCTGGTCGCCCGCTACCAGGCGCTGGGGCTGCTGCCGGCGGAGTCGTGGCGGGACGCGGTCCGGACCTCGGTCTGGCTGGCCGTGCATACGGTGGACTGCGTCCGCGGCCCGGCCCGTCGCGCGAACTACCTGCGCATCCTGGCCCACGTGGTGGGCCAGGTGGAGGGCAGCCGGGAATCTGGCGTGCTGCACATCCGCCGCGGCGGCCCGCCGCCCGGGACGGTGCTGCAGGCCGCCCGGTGCCGCGGGGGACGTGGTCCGGGCCGCGGCGGGCTGAGCCGCGGTCCTAGGCCGGCCGGAGCTAGGCGCGGCGGCGCGCCGGGCCGGTCAGTGCAGCACGCGGGCGGCGGCCCGCCGGGTTCCCTCCAGCAGCCGCAGGGCCGGCGCGGCGGGTCCCGCGGTCAGCTGGTCCAGTGCGATCCCGAACGCCTGGGCGGCGAAGCCGCCCTCGCGCAGCGCGCTGTACACCTGGTCGCAGTCCGGCACGCCCGGCGGCGGCGGCGGCCCGGCACCGTCAGGCTCAGCGACAGCGGGAACAGCTGGCGCCGGGTATGCAGGTCGAGCGCCACGAACTGGGCCGCCTCGTGCTGGCGGGCCAGCGCGAGCGAATCGCGGTTGGGCGCGATGCCGTCGTACTTCCGGTTCCAGACCTCGACCGCCCCCAGGTACTCCCACCAGGACGGCTCGCACCGCTGCCAGGCCGCCCGCCGCCAGGGATGCGCCCACACGGCGGTGCCGCCGGCCTCGGTCGCCTGCTTCAGCAGGTCGCCGATGTCCGGGGCGTCGCCGAAGAAGGGCACGTCCCCCCAGACCGGGATGTGCACCACGTTGTCCTCGTCGCCGTACTCGATCCCCGGCACCAGCCGCACCCGGTCCGTGCTCGCGTCCGCGCAGGCCTGGCGGTAGTCGTCCCATTTGGCCGCGGTGAACCCGCGGCTGTGCTCCGACATCAGCACGACGTGGCAGCCGCGCCGGGAGAAGGTGGCCGCGATCCGGCTCAGCGGCCACGATGCGTCGTCTGACCATTCCGAGTGAACATGCGCCACGGCCTTGACCGCGCGCCCGCGGCCCGGCGGCTCCGGGCGTATCCCGCTCATCGCTTTCCTGCCGGGCTTCCGGCCGCGGAGCTGGCTGGGCACCGTGGCCCAGGTGTCCGCGGCGAACACGGCGGGCTCGCCGGGCCGCCAGTTGTACCAGCGCTCGCCGCGGTGCGGGACGAGCACGTCACGGACCGTCGCGATCCGCGGCGCCCCGCCCCGGGCCAGCACCATCCCCAGGTGGACGATCTCCCGGCCCAGGTGGCGGGCGGTCACGTGCGGGGCCTGCACCTCGGCCAGCCCCGGGTACGGCGGCGCGAACTCCGGGTCGAGCGCGGCCTGCACCGCCCAGCCCGGGTAGCTGAGCCCGCGGCGGCGGGCCAGCGCCATGCTTCCCCAGGTCCGCCCGTTCAGTTCCATGAACCACGGCCGCCCGGCGGTGTCCCGGAGCATCTCCACCATGAACAGCCCCCGCCAGTCGCAGCCGGAGATGAACTCGCGGACCGGGCCGGCCAGGTCGGTGGCCAGCGGGATGGACCGGCACGCGCTGGAGCCAGAGCCGCGCGGGTTCATCATCCGGACCCGCTGGTGCGCGCTCACCGCGGCGACCCCGGCGGCGGTGGCGATCCCGAACACCCCTTCGCCGGTGCCCGCGATCATGCGGCTGGACGATGGCCGGGCCGCCGATCGCCGCCGCGATCTGGCGGACCTGGGACGGCGTGGCGGCCATCCGGCCCGACCGGGCGGCGCAGCCTGCCGTCACGCAGCTGCACGGCCAGCGCGGGCTTCACCATCCACGGCCCGTCGCCGGGCGGCTGCCCGGTGGCGGCGTCGGCGGACTCGGGCACCGCGAAACCGGCGGTGGCGGCGAGCAGCAGCTGCTCGCGCTTGTCCAGCGCGATCGTCGCGAGCTTGCCGGTCGGCCCGGCGATGACCGGCCCGCCCGGCACCGGCCGCTGCGCGTACTGGTCAGCGAGCCACACGGCGTGGTCGTCCAGGGGCAGCACCGCGGCGGGCCGCAGGTCCCGGATCAGCGAGCTGAGCTCGGCGACGGACCGGCTGGCGTCCTGCTCGGGCGCGGTGACCGGCACCACCCGGACCCGCTTGCTCCGCGCCAGGGCCGGGCGGGTGCCGGACCTGGTGAACGCGCAGACCTCGAAGCCGTGGTCGGCCAGGCACCAGGCCGACTCGATGGCCGCCAGCGAGTCGGCGAAGCCGATCAGCACGGTGAGCTTGGCACGGTGGCTTCACCGCGAGTGCGCCTTGATCCGCACGGTGCGGCTCGACCGCGGCGGACTTCATCGCAGGGCCTTGACCCGCACGGCGGCGCCGCCGGATCCGCTCCGCCACCGGCCGCGGCGCCAGGATGTCTCCCGGACGCTGCCGTGTCACCGCGCTTGATGCTGTACCGCGGCTGCAGCCAGGCGCCGGCCCGGGCCCGCCGCCGGTCGCTGGTGAACACCTGCGCGTAGCCGTGGCGCCGCAATGTGCCGAGCACCCGGCGATCGTAACTGCCGAACGGGCAGGCCGCGGTCGTTACCGGGGCCTGAGCCGCGGCGCCGATGAGCGACCTGGCCACGGTGAGCTCCTCGTGCTCCGACCCGGCGTCGAGTCCGCGCCAGGACCGGTGGTGCATGCCGTGCGAGCCGACCGTCATCCCGGCGGCGGACAGCGCCCGGACGCCGTCCGCGTTCAGGTAGCCCGGCTGGCCGAGCATCCCCGCCAGCGGGAAGAACGTGGCCGTCAGCCCGCGCTCGGCCAGTGCGGGCAGCGCCACTTCGACGTCGGACGCGTAGCCGTCGTCGAAGGTGAGCTGGACCCCGGGCAGGCCCGCCGTCTCGTCCAGCACCGCGAGGAACAGGTCCTCGCTGACGAAATACTCGTGTGCGGCTGGTTCGAGGCCCGCCGACGGCGTGCCAATGCCGTGGAAGCAGATGCCCACAATCCATCCGGGCTCCCGGTCCGTTACCGGCATGCTTTCACTCGATTCTCCATCTTTCTGCTGTCCTGCGGCCTTGCACCCGGATCCGCCAGGTTACTCATAGGACGTGCGGGAGGCGCTGGCCGGTGACAGCGGCGCGGGGCAGATCGGATTCCCGCCACCGCTGCCACGGTGGGGGATGTCCGGCGCGCCTGGCCATGATTCGTGCATACTGCCTGGCGTGATCAGCGTGGTGGTACCGGCCCATGACGAAGCGCGGGTAATTGACCGGCTGCTGGGGCAGCTCACCTCCGGCCGCCCCCCGGAGGGGCTGGACATGATCGTGGTGGCCAACGGCTGCACCGACGACACGGCCCAGATCGCGGGCCGTTCGAGCCCGGGGTCCGGGTGCTGTCCATCCCGGTCCCTCCAAGCGCGAGGCCCTGCTGGCCGGTGACCAGGCGGCCACGGGCTTCCCCCGGATCTACGTGGACGCGGACGTGGAACTCGGGCCGGCGGACATCCGGGCCCTGGCGCGACGCCCTGGCCCGGCCCGGCGCGCTGGCCTGCGGCCCGGAGCGGGTACCTGGCCCTGTCCGGGGCGTCCTGGCTGGTCCGCTGGTACTACGACGTCTGGGAGCGGCTGCCCGAGGTGCGCAGCGGGCTGTTCGGCCGCGGCGTGATCGGGCTCAGCGAGGCGGGTCACGCCCGGGTGGCCAGCCTCCCGCCGCTGCTCGCCGACGACCTCGCCGCCTCCCTGGTCGTTCGCGCCCGGACGAGCGGGTCATCGTGCCCGGCGCCCGGGTCGTGGTGCATGTCCCGCGGACCGCCGGCGACCTGCTCCGCCGCCGGGTCCGCGCCGCCATGGGCGTCGACCAGGTCGAGGCGGCCGAGGGGGCGCCGGAGGCCTCGGCGCGGACCCGGCCCCGGGATCTGCTGGCCATGATCCGCGCGCGAGCCGCTGCTGGCGCCGCGGGTGGCGGTGTTCCTCGCGGTCGCCGTGCTGGCCCGGCGGCGGGCCGGCCGCGAAGTCCGGCGGAATCAGTACTCGACCTGGCTGCGCGACGAGAGCAGCCGCAGCCTAGCCGCCGACCTGGGCCAGGGCGCCGGCCGCAGCGGCCCCGGCCCGGATCACCCGGAGTACCACCATGGTCACCAGAGCTGCTGCGGTCGCTGAAATTAGGTGGTCAGTCGTTGAAGAAAGCGTCAACCATCCGGTTTGGTGAGACGTCTTCTCGTATGTGTGCCCGGGGGTGAGGGCGGGCGGGACCTCAGACAGGGACGGTGGGGCGCGTGTCGGGTAGCACGGCTGTCAGCGGTGTGCCGGCGGACTCGCGCGCGGCTGGGCTCGCCGGACTCGGCGGCCTGGACCGGGGCTTACCTGCGCCGGATGGCGTGGCCGACTGTGCCTGCGCTCTCGCGGGCAGCGTGCTCGCTTATGAGGTCCGCGGTTCGAGCGAGCCAGCCTACCGGCCGGCCATCTACCTCGCGTTCACCGGGCTGCTGCCGCTGCTCTGGGTCGCCGCGCTCGCCCTGGCCGGCGGCTATGACCCGCGGTTCATCGGCGTCGGCTCGGATGAGTTCCGCCGGGTGCTCAACGCCGCGGTGAGCCTGACCGCCATGGTGGCCATCGCTTCCTACGCGGTGAAGTTCGAGCTGGCCCGCGGTTACATTCTCATCGCGCTGCCCTGCGCGACCCTCTTCGACCTGGTCGTCCGGCACCGGCTGCGCAAGCGGCTGCACCGGCTGCGCAGCCGCGGCGCCTGCATGCGCCGGGTGGTGGCGGTGGGGCACGCCCCCGCGGTGGCCGACCTGATCGGCGAGCTGCGCCGGGGCTCCTACCACGGCCTGTCCGTGGTCGGGGCGTGCCTGGCCGGCGGCACCATGCTCGGCGAGATCGCCGGGGTCCCGGTGCTCGGCGGCCTCACCAACGTGACGACCGCGGTCGGTAACCTGGGCGCGGACACCGTCGCGGTGCTCGCCTGCCCGGAAATGAACGGCATCCGGCTGCGCGAGCTGGCCTGGGACCTGGAGAAGACCGGCACCGACATGTGCGTCGCGGCCGCCCTGCTCGACGTGGCCGGGCCGCGGACCACCATCCGCCCGGTCGCCGGGCTGCCGCTGCTGCACGTGGACCACCCGGAACTGGCCGGCGGCAAGCGGGTGCTCAAGGCCGCTGTTCGACAAGGTGGTCGCGCTGACGGCGGTGATCCTGCTGGCGCCGCTGTTCGCGGCGATCATGCTGGCGGTCCGGCTCGGTGACCACGGGCCGGTCTTCTTCCGGCAGACCAGGGTCGGCAAGGACGGGCACACGTTCTCGGTGTGGAAGTTCCGCACCATGGTGGTGGACGCGGAACAGCGGAAGGCCGAGCTCTCGGCGCTCAACGAGTCCGACGGCGCACTGTTCAAGATGCGCAAGGACCCGCGGGTCACCAAGGCGGGCGGCTGGCTGCGCCGCTACTCCCTCGATGAGCTCCCGCAGCTGTTCAACGTGGTGACTCGGGGACATGTCCCTGGTCGGGCCGCGGCCCGCGCTGCCCACCGAGGCGGCCAAGTACGGTGACCACATGCGGCGCCGGCTCGTGGTCAAGCCGGGCATCACCGGCCTGTGGCAGGTCAACGGACGATCCGACCTGCCCTGGGACGAAGCGGTCCGGCTCGACCTGCGCTACGTGGAGAACTGGTCCCTCGCCCTGGACCTGCAGATCATGTGGAAAACCTGGTCTGCGGTCCTGCGGGGTCACGGCGCCTACTAGCCTGTGAGGCTCACCCCCCGGAGTAAGGGGCGCCTGCCTGATGACCACCGACGACGACCGCCTGGCCCGTGACCTGGCCAGCGACGCTGGCCGCCTGCTGCTCGCGCTGCGCGCCGAGGGCGGCGAGCCTGCTGCGCTGCGCAAGGCGGGCGACCGGAAGTCGCACGAGTTCCTCGCCGCGCGCCTCGCGGAACTGCGCCCGGAGGACGCCGTGCTGTCCGAGGAGGGCCGCGACGACCTGGGCCGCCTGAGCGCGGACCGGGTCTGGATCGTGGACCCGCTGGACGGGACGAGGGAATTCGGCGAGCCCGGCCGGACCGACTGGGCGGTGCACGTGGCGCTGTGGGAACGCGGTGAGCTGACCGCGGGTGCGGTCGCGCTGCCCGCCCAGGGTGGCGCGGTGCTGAGCACGGCGGAGCCGCCGCCCGCGCCGCCTGCCCCGGCGCCCGGCCGCCCGGTTCGCGTGCTGGTCAGCCGGACCCGGCCGCCGGCCTTCCTCGAGCAGCTGGCCGAGCAGATCGAGCTGACGCTGATCCCGCTCGGCTCGGCCGGGGCCAAGGCGGCGGAGGTGATCCGCGGGGACGCGGACGCCTACGTGCACAGCGGCGGCCAGTACGAATGGGATTCGGCCGCGCCGGTGGCGGTCGCGCAGGCCGCGGGACTGCACGCGTCGCGGCTGGACGGCTCGAAGCTCGCCTATAACCAGGCAGATCCTTCCCTGCCGGATATCCTTATCTGCCCAGCGGGGCTCGCCGCCACGCTGCTGGATGGTTTGCGCGTGGCGGGTTGTTCTGCTACCCAGTAGGGCTCCCGCAAGGGGAGTGACCTGATCCCGCCCGTGCCCGACGACCGGAGTCTGTTTCATGGCCGTGCCGCGTTCTGACTATTCGCTCTCGCAGCTCGAAGTGCTCGAGGCGGAGTCCATTCACATCATGCGGGAGGTAGCCGCGGAGTTCGAGCGGCCGGTGCTGCTGTTCTCCGGCGGCAAGGACTCCATCGTCATGCTCGCCCTCGCCGAGCGGGCGTTCTGGCCGGCCAGGATCCCGTTCCCGGTCATGCACGTGGACACCGGGCACAACTTCACCGAGGTCATCGACTACCGGGACCGCCGGGTGGCCGAGGCCGGGGTGCAGCTGGTGGTCGCGTCCGTCCAGGACTCCATCGACGCCGGCCGGGTCGCCGAGGAGACCGGCCGGCGGGCCAGCCGGAACCGGCTGCAGACCACCACCCTGCTCGACGCGATCGAGGAGAACCGCTTCGACGCCGTGTTCGGCGGCGGCCGCCGGGACGAGGAGAAGGCCCGGGCCAAGGAACGGGTGTTCTCCTTCCGGGACGAGTTCGGCCAGTGGGACCCGAAGAACCAGCGTCCCGAGCTGTGGAGCATCTACAACACCCGGATCCGGATGGGTGAGCACATCCGGGTCTTCCCGCTGTCCAACTGGACCGAGCTGGACGTCTGGCAGTACATCGCCCGGGAGAAGCTGGAGATCCCGTCCATCTACTTCGCCCACCAGCGGCGGGTGTTCGAGCGGGACGGCATCCTGCTCGCCGAGAACGAGTTCACCCCCCGGGGTGACGACGAGCCGGTCTTCGAGACCACCGTCCGCTACCGCACGGTCGGCGACATGACCTGCACCGGCGCGGTGGAATCCACCGCCACGACCGTGTCGGACGTGATCGTCGAGGTCGCGGCCACCCGGGTCACCGAGCGCGGCCAGACCCGCGCGGATGACCGGGCCAGCGAGGCGGCCATGGAAGACCGCAAGCGGGAGGGGTACTTCTAAATGTCCGCCACCACCACAGCCGAAGTCCTGCCCACCGAGGGGGGCAGGCCGATGGACATCCTGCGGCTGGCCACGGCCGGCTCGGTCGACGACGGCAAGAGCACCCTGATCGGGCGCCTGCTGTACGACTCGAAGGCGATCTTCGAGGACCAGCTCGCGGCCGTCGAGCAGACCAGCAAGGCCCGCGGCGAGGACTACACCAACCTGGCCCTGCTCACCGACGGCCTGCGCGCCGAGCGCGAGCAGGGCATCACGATCGACGTGGCCTACCGTTATTTCGCCACGCCGCGCCGGAAGTTCATCATCGCGGACACCCCGGGCCACATCCAGTACACCCGGAACATGGTCACCGGGGCGTCCACCGCCGACCTGGCCATCGTCCTGGTGGACGCGCGCAACGGGCTGACCGAGCAGAGCCGGCGGCACGCGTTCCTCACCACGCTGCTCCGGGTGCCGCACCTGGTCCTGGCGGTCAACAAGATGGACCTGGTCGATTACGACCAGGAGGTGTTCGACCGGATCAGTGAGGAGTTCGCCGCCTTCGCCGCGAAGCTGGAGATCGGCGACCTGAGCTTCATCCCCATCTCCGCCCTGCACGGGGACAACGTGGTGCAGCGCTCGGACAAGATGCCCTGGCACGACGGGCCGTCGCTGCTGCACCACCTGGAGCACGTGCACATCGCCTCGGACCGCAACCTCATCGACGTCCGCTTCCCCGTGCAGTACGTCATCCGGCCGCATCAGGCGACCGACCCCGACCTGCACGACTACCGGGGCTACGCGGGCCAGGTCGCGGGCGGGGTGCTCAAGCCCGGGGACGAGGTGATGCACCTGCCGTCCGGGCTGACCACGAAGATCTCCCGCATCGACACCGCGCGCGGGCCGGTCCCGGAGGCCTACCCGCCCATGTCGGTGACCCTGGTGCTCGAGGACGACCTGGACATCTCCCGCGGCGACATGATCTGCCGCCCGCACAACCAGCCGCTGGTCTCCCAGGACGTGGAGGCGATGGTCTGCTGGATGTCGGACAGCCGGCCGCTGGCCGCCCGGGACCGGCTGGTGGTCAAGCACACCTCCCGGACGGTCAAGGCCATCGTCCGCGAACTGCACTACCGGCTGGACGTCAACACCCTGCACCGGGACGAGAGCGCCGAGCGGCTCGGGCTGAACGAGGTGGGCCGGGTCAGCCTGAGGCTGACCCAGCCGCTGTTCTTCGATCCGTACAACCGGAACCGGGAGACCGGCGGCCTCATCCTCATCGACGAGTCCACCAACGCCACGGTCGGGGCCGTCATGATCACTGAAGGGCGCTGAGCGTCCGGGCGCGCCATCATCAAGGGGGGCCAACCGAGGCGAGAAGGCGCAGTGACCCCATTCCACGATCTGCAGGACTACCTGGCCCTGCCCCGGCTCACCGGCCTGCGGCTGGCCCCGGACGGCAACTGGCTGGCCGTAACCGTGTCGGCCCTCGCCCCCGACGGGCGGACGTTCAAGTCCAGCATCTGGCGGGTCGACACCGGCTCCGCCGGTCCCGCCCGGGCTCCGGCCCGGCTGACCTGGTCCGCCGAGGGTGAGGACAGTCCCGCCTTCCTGCCGGACGGCGGGATGCTGTTCCTGTCCCCCCGCCCGGCGCCCCCGGCGCCAGGCCCGGAGCCAGCCGCGGATGCGGGCGACGACGCGGGCGGGAAGCGGGCCCTGTGGCTGCTGCCGGCCGCGGGCGGGGAGGCCCGCCGGGTCGCCGCGCCCCCCGGGGGCCTCAGCCGGCTGGCCACCGCCGCCAGCTCGGGGCTGGCCGCGTTCACCGCGCCGGTGCTGCCCGGCGCCAGCGGGGCCGCTGCGGACGGGCAGCAGCGCCGGGCCCGCGCCGACGCCGGCGTGACGGCCATCCTGCACGAGGCGCCCCTGGTCCGGTACTGGGACCATGATCTCGGCCCGGACGAGCAGCGGCTCCTGGTTACCGACCTGTCGGCCGCCGAGGCCGCCTGGAGCGGGCCAGGTGGCCCCGCGGGAGTGCGGCCGAGGCCGCGGCCGCCCCGCGGGACCTGACCCCCCAGCCGGGCCGGGCCCTGGACGAGCACGCCTTCGAGCTGAGCCCGGACGGGCGGCTGGCCGTCACCGGATGGTCCGTCGACGATGGCGGCGGGGGACTGCGCAAGGACCTCGTGGTCATCGACACGGGCACCGGCGAGCGCCGGACCCTGCTGTCCGCCCCCGGATTCGACTTCACCGCGCCGCGGGTCGCACCGGACGGCAAGCGGGTCGTGGCCATCCGGGAGCGGCACGAGACCTACCACCAGGCCAGCGCGCTCACTGTGGTCCAGGTACCGCTGGACGCGGTTCGGGGGTGGACGCCGGTACCGCTGGACGCGGTCCGGCCGATGGCCCCGCGGAAACCCTGGACCTGCTCCCCGGGCTGGAGCACTGGCCCGCGGAACTGGCCTGGGCCCCGGATGGCTCGGGGGTCTTCATCACCACCGCGGACCACGGCCGGGGCCCGGTACTGCGGGCTGACCTGGACACCGGAGCCGTCACCCGGCTCAGCACCGATCACGGCGCCTACTCCTGCCTGTGTCCCTCGCCGGACGGGCAGTTCCTCTACGCCCTGCGCTCGGCGATGGACAGCCCGCCGCTGGTGGTGCGGCTCGACGCGACCCAGCCCGGCGAGCCCGAGTTCCTCCCGGGCCCCGCCGCCCCGCCGCTCGCTGCCCGGCCGGCTGGACGAGATCGAGGCCGCCGCGGCCGACGGCACCGCGCTGCGGGCCTGGCTCGTGCTGCCCGAATCGGCCAGCCCGGACACGCCCGCCCCGCTGCTGCTGTGGGTGCACGGCGGCCCGTATTCGAGCTGGAACTCCTGGTCCTGGCGCTGGAACCCGTGGCTGATGGCGGCCCGGGGCTACGCGGTGCTGCTGCCCGACCCGGGCTTGTCCACCGGCTACGGGCACGAGTTCCTGGCCCGCGGCCACGGCGACTGGGGCGACCTGCCGTTCACCGACCTGATGGACATCACCGACGCGGCCATCGCCCGCCCTGACCTGGACGCCGGGCGGACCGCCGTGATGGGCGGCTCCTTCGGCGGCTACATGGCGAACTGGATCGCCGGGCACACCACCCGGTTCCGGGCCATCGTCAGCCACGCCAGCCTCTGGGCCCTGGAGCAGATGTTCGGGACGACCGACTGCCCCGCGGAGTGGCGCCGCCAGCTGGGGACGCCCGCCACCCAGCCGGAGCGGTACGCGGCCAGCTCCCCGGACCGGCACGTGGCCGCCATCACCACGCCGATGCTGGTCATCCACGGGGACAAGGACTACCGCGTGCCGATCGGTGAGGCGCTCCGGCTCTGGACCGACCTGGCGGCCCGTCCCGGGCACCTGGCCGGGTCCAAGTTCCTTTACTTCCCGGACGAGAACCACTGGGTCCTCAGCCCCGGCAACTCGCGTCATCTGGTACGAGACGGTGTTCGCCTTTCTCGCCCAGCACGTGCTCGGCGAGCCCTGGGAGCGTCCCGCGCTGCTCTGAGCGGCCCGCGGCTGTGCCAGGCTGGGCCCATGACGCGCGCGAACCTGGACAAGCGGCCCGGCGAGGTCTCGGCGATGTTCGACAAGGTCGCTGGCCGCTACGACCTGATGAACGACGTGCTCTCGCTGGGCCAGGACCGGTGGTGGCGCCGCATCGTGGCCCGGGCGGTCGGGGCCCAGGCGGGTGAGCTGGTGCTCGACCTCGCCGCGGGTACCGGGACCTCGTCCCGGAGCTTCACCGCGGCCGGCGCCAGCTGCGTGGCGTGTGACTTTTCCCTCGGCATGCTCCAGGTCGGGGCGCGCAGGCTCCGGTCGGCCCAGGCGGAGCCGGCCGGGCGGCCCGGCCTGACCGTCCGCCGGCCCGGTCCGGTGCGGTTCGTGGCGGGCGACGCCCTCCAGCTGCCCTTCCGCGACCAGGCCTTCGATGCGGTGACGATCTCGTTCGGGCTGCGTAACGTGGCCGACCCCGACGTCGCGCTCGCCGAGCTGCTCCGGGTCACCCGGCCCGGCGGCCGGCTGGTCATCTGCGAGTTCGGCCACCTGCCGTGGCCACGGCTGAACACGGTCTACGAGTCCTACCTGGCGACCGCGCTGCCCGTGGTCGCGCGGCGGCTGTCGGGCAGCCCGGAAGCCTACGACTATCTGGCGGAGTCCATCAAGGACTGGCCCGCCCAGCCCGAGCTCGCGCGCCGGATCGCTGCGGCCGGGTGGTCGGCAGTACGCTGGCGGAATCTGAGCCTGGGTGTCGTGGCCGTGCACCTCGGCGCGCCGGCCCGCGCTGAGCGCAGCCCGCCAGGGGCGCACCCCGACGGCCAGTGGGATCGGCTGGTCAGGCAGCGGCGCGCCGCGGGCCTTCGGGCCGGGCCCGGCCGGGATCGCCCCGAGCCAGGCCGCCGCTGCGGGCCGGGTTCGCGGGCGCGGCAAGGCAAGGTCTAGACTCCGGAAAGAGTACTTGTGAAGCGGTTCACAAGATAGTCAGGACAATCTTCCGTGACCCACGAAGTCCCCCCCAGTCTCCCGCCCGATGCGGCGGCCGCGCCGGCCCGCGGCAGCGCCCCGGGCGACACGCCCGTGGCCGGGCCGGGCGCCCCGTCGCGGCCCGCCGTCACCGAGGACGCCGACGTCATCGTGGTCGGCGCCGGGCCGGCTCGGCGACCGCCGCCTATCTGGCCCGGGCCGGAGTGGACGTGCTGGTCCTGGAGAAGGCCAGCTTCCCGCGGGAGAAGGTCTGCGGCGACGGCCTCACCCCCCGCGCGGTCAAGGCCCTGGTCGGCATGGGCGTGCCGATGGGCGAGCAGGACGGCTGGGTCCGGAACAAGGGCCTGCGGATCATCGGCGGCGGGGTCCGGCTCGAGCTGCCCTGGCCCGAGCTGTCCAGTTACCCCGGCTACGGGCTGGTCCGGACCCGGCTCGACTTCGACGAGATCCTGGCCCGCACGGCGCAGAAGGCCGGGGCGCGCCTCCTCGAAGGGGTGACCGTGACCGGCCCGGTGCTGGATGACGCCGGGCGGATCACCGGGGTCACCGCCCGGCCCACCGGCGCCGCTGGCGAGCCGGAACGCAGCTACCAGGCACGGGTTGTCGTAGCGGCGGATGGGAATTCGTCCCGGCTGTCGCTGGCCATGGGGCTGAGCAAGCGGGACGACCGGCCGATGGGGGTGGCCGTGCGCACGTACTACACGAGCCCGCGGCACCAGGACGATTACCTCGAGTCGTGGCTGGACCTGTGGGACGGGCAGAATCTGCTGCCCGGCTACGGCTGGATCTTCGGCATGGGCGACGGCACCAGCAACGTCGGGCTCGGCATGCTCAACACCTCCTCCTCGTTCGGGAACGTGGACTACCGGGACCTGCTGCGCCGGTGGCTGGCCGGGATGCCGGCCGAGTGGGGCTACGTCGAGGAGAACCGGACCCAGCCCATCCGGGGCGCCGCGCTGCCGATGGGCTTCAACCGCACCCCGCACTACACCCGGGGGCTGCTGCTCGCCGGGGACGCGGGCGGCATGGTGAACCCGTTCAACGGCGAGGGCATCCCCTACGCCCTGGAGTCGGGCGAACTCGCCGCCCAGGTCATCGCTCAGGCGCTGGCCCGGCCGGACGCGGCCGGCGCGGAGCGGGTGCTGATGGCCTACCCGCAGGCCCTCAAGGCCGCCTACGGCGGCTACTACACTCTCGGGCGCAGGTTCGTTCAGGCGATCGGCAACCCGAAAGTCATGCAGTTCGCGACCAAGTACGGAATGCCGCGCCCGGCGCTGATGAGGATCACCCTGAAGCTGCTGGCCAACCTCACCGAGCCGCAAGGTGGCCATGCGACGGACCGGGTGATTCACGCACTGTCTAAGATGACGCCGGCGGCGTAGGCAATCATCTCGTCTCGCAGCCGAAACCGAAATATGGAGAAGGGGAAAGGAGGCGCCTCATGCTGAGCTTGTACGTTCCGATCCTGGTGCTCGCCGGCCTGGCCGCCGTCTTCGCGATCTTCTCGCTCGGGCTGGGGGCCTTCACCGGCCCGAAGCGCTGGAACCGCGCGAAACTCGACGCCTACGAGTGCGGGATCGAGCCGACCCAGCAGCCGAGCGGCAGCCGGTTCCCGGTGAAGTATTACCTGACGGCGATGCTGTTCATCCTCTTCGACATCGAGATCGTGTTCCTCTACCCGTGGGCCGTGGCGTATGACCACCTCGGTGCCTTCGGGCTCGTCGAGATGGTGCTGTTCATCGTCACCGTTCTGATCGCGTACGCCTACGTGTGGCGGCGCGGCGGTCTGGAGTGGGACTAGCCGATGGGTGTCGAAGAAAAGCTGCCGAGCGGGATCCTGCTCACCACGGTCGAGAAGGTGGCCGGCTACGCGCGCAAGAGTTCCGTCTGGCCGGCCACGTTCGGCCTCGCCTGCTGCGCGATCGAGCTGATGCAGACCGGCGGACCGCGGCACGACCTGGCCCGGTTCGGCATGGAGCGCGCCTCCAACACGCCGCGCCAGGCCGACCTGATGATCGTGGCCGGCCGGGTCAGCCAGAAGATGGCGCCGGTGCTCCGGCAGATCTACGACCAGATGGCCGACCCGAAGTGGGTCATCTCGATGGGCGTGTGCGCCTCCAGCGGCGGCATGTTCAACAACTACGCGATCGTGCAGGGCGTCGATCACGTGGTGCCGGTGGACATCTACCTGCCGGGCTGCCCGCCCCGGCCGGAGATGCTGCTGGACGCGATCGTGAAGCTGCACGACAAGATCATGAACATGAAATTGGGCGTGAACCGTGAGCGCGAGGTGACCGAACTGGAGGAGGCCCGGCTGCGCCGCCTGCCGCTGGCCACCGACCTGGCCGGCGGCCAGTCACGCACCGCCGCGGCCAGCGGTCCTACCCTGCTGGGCACCCCGGCGCTGCCCTCGCCGGCCGTGCGCTCCCGGAACCTCGGCATGACGTCGGCGGCCGGGCCGGAGCCGGCCATGCACCGTGACAGCAGCAGCCCGCCGAAGCACGGGCTGACCGAAGCACGGGTGACCGAAGCACGGGCGACCGAGGCGGGTGCGGCCGGTGAGTGAGAACACGCCCCCGGGCGGGGCCGGCCCCGGCGAGGCCGAACCTGACGAGGCGGCGCTGGCGGGCCAGCAGCGCCTGGGCGAGCAGGTGGTGCGGACCGGCATGTTCGGCACCCAGACGACCGGGGACACCTCGGGCTACGGCGGCCTCCAGGTCCGGCGGCCGCCGCTGCCGTCCACCGCGCGCCCTTACGGCTCCTACTTCGACGAGATCGCGGACGCGCTGAGCACCCGGCTGGAGGCCGACGGTTCGGGCTTCGGCGAGGCCATCGAGCGGGTCGTGGTCGATCGCGGCCAGCTCACCCTGCATGTGCGGCCGGCAGTACCTGGTCGAGGTGGCCCGGCTGCTGCGGGACGAGCCGTCGCTCGCCTTCGAGCTGTGCAACGGTGTCTCGGGCGTGCACTATCCGGGCGACGCCGGGCGTGAGCTGCACGCGGTCTACGGCCTGCTGTCCATCACGCACAACCGCCGGCTGCGGCTCGAGGTGAGCGTGCCCGACGCCGACCCGCACATCCCCTCCATGGTGGACGTCTACCCCACGTGTGACTGGCACGAGCGGGAGACCTGGGACTTCTTCGGCATTATCTTCGACGGGCATCCCGCGCTGACCAGGATCGAGATGCCGGACGACTGGAAGGGCCACCCGCAGCGGAAGGACTATCCGCTGGGTGGCATCCCGGTCGAGTACCGCGGCGCCACCGTGCCGCCACCGGACGAGCGGAGGTCGTACACGTGACCTGACCCGGACCGGATCGGAGGCGGGGGGTCCGGGGGATGCCCCCCGGGAGCAAGCGGGTCGTCCCCCTAGGGCGGACGCAGGCACCGAGGGCCGGGTCTACAACGTCGGCGGCGAGGACTGGGACGAGATCGTCCGGGCCGCGCAGGAGGCCGGGGACCGGTCGGACTCCGAGCAGCTGGTCGTCAACATGGGCCCGCAGCACCCATCCACGCACGGCGTGCTGCGGCTGATCCTCACCCTGGACGGCGAGACCGTCACCGAGCTGCGGCCGGTGATCGGGTACCTGCACACCGGCATCGAGAAGAACATGGAGTTCCGCACCTGGACGCAGGGCGTGACGTTCTGCACCCGGGCGGACTACCTGTCACCCATCTTCAACGAGACCGTGTACTGCCTCGCGGTCGAGAAGCTGCTCGGCATCGAGGCGGAGATCCCGGAGCGGGCCACCATCCTGCGGGTCCTGATGATGGAGCTCAACCGGATCGCCTCGCACATGACCGCGATCGGGACGTTCGGCCTGGAACTCGGCGCCACCACCGTGTTCCTCTACGCGGTGCGCGAGCGGGAACGCATCCTCGACCTGTTCGAGCTGATCACCGGGCTGCGGATGAACCACGCCTACGTCCGTCCCGGCGGGGTGTCCCAGGACCTGCCCCAGGGGGCGCTCGACGCGATCCGCCAGTTCCTCGGCCGGATGCCGCACCAGCTCGGAGAGCTGCGCGCGCTGCTGGACGCCAACCCGCTCTACCACGCCCGGACCAAGAACGTGGCCTACCTGGACCTGGCGGGCTGCATGTCCCTGGGCGTGACCGGCCCGCTGCTGCGCGGCACCGGGCTGCCCTGGGACCTGCGCAAGAGCCAGCCGTACTGCGGCTACGAGACCTATGACTTCGACGTTCCGACCCAGGACACCTGCGATGCCTTCGGGCGTTACCTGGTCAGGATCGACGAGTGCGACGAGTCGCTGAAGATCATCGAGCAGGCCGCCGACCGGCTGGCCGGCCCGCGGCCCGAGGGCGACCCGGTGATGATCGACGACCCGAAGATCGGCTGGCCCGCCAAGCTGGCGCTGGGCGGGGACGGCCTGGGTAACTCGCCGGACCACATCGCGCACATCATGGGCCAGTCCATGGAAGCCCTGATCCACCACTTCAAGCTGGTCACCGAGGGGTTCCGGGTGCCGCCCGGGCAGGTGTACATGGCGGTCGAGTCGCCCCGCGGCGAACTGGGCTGCCATGCGGTCAGCGACGGCGGTACCCGGCCGTACCGGGCCCACTTCCGCGACCCCTCGTTCACCAATCTGCAAGCCGTCCCGGCCATGGCCGAGGGCGGCCTGGTCGCCGACGTGATCGCGGCCGTGGCCAGTGTTGACCCCGTCATAGGAGGCGTAGACCGGTGAGTGACTCTGGTGCGGGTCTGCGTCGAGCTCCGTTCTTCATAGGAGGCGTGGACCGGTAATGGCGCTGTCGCAGGAGGCGCGCGCCCGGCTGGAGCCGGACGCCGCACTGATCATCGGCCGGTACCCGGTGTCGCGGTCGGCGCTGCTGCCGCTGCTGCACCTGATGCAGGCGGAGGAGGGCTACCTCACCGAGGACGGCATCGACTTCTGCGCTGAGCAGCTGGGGCTGGCCAAGGCGGAGGTCACCGCGGTGGCCTCCTTCTACACCATGTACAAGCACCATCCGGTGGGTGACTACCACGTCGGCGTCTGCACCAACTCGCTGTGCGGGGTCATGGGCGGCGACGCCATCCTGGCTGACCTGCACGAGCACCTCGGCGTCGGGGACGACGAGACCACCACCGACGGCAAGGTCAGCCTGGAGCACCTGGAGTGCAACGCGGCCTGCGACTACGCGCCGGTCGTGATGGTCAACTGGGAATTCTTCGACAACATGACCCCGCAGTCCGCCCGGGACCTGGTGGACGGCCTGCGGTCCGGCGCGGAGGGCATCGTGCCCACCCGCGGCGCGCCGCGGCTGTGCACCTGGAAGCAGGCGTCCCGGATCCTGGCCGGGTTCCCGGACGGCCAGGCCGCCGAGGGGAACACCGCCGGCGGCCCGTCCCTGGCCGGGCTGCGGGTGGCTAAGGAACAGGGCTGGACGCCGGATCCCCCCGAAAGCGAGAACGGGACCGCCACAGGGAACGGGAAGGCCACGAAGTGACCACTGTGCTGACGCCGGAGCTGACCGCGTTCTGGGACGAGCCCGACTCGTTCACCATCGCGGCGCTACAAGCGCAACGGCGGGTACCGCGCCCTGCCCAAGGCCCTGGCCATGCAGCCGGACGAGGTCGTGCAGACCATGAAGGACTCCGTGCTGCGCGGCCGCGGCGGGGCCGGCTTCCCCACCGGCCTGAAGTGGGGATTCATCCCGAAGGGCGGCGACAAGCCGCACTACCTGGTGGTGAACGCCGACGAGTCGGAGCCCGGGGCCTGCAAAGACATGCCGACCCTGCTGAACAACCCGCAGGCGCTGATCGAGGGCATCGTGATCGCCTGCTACGCGATCGACGCGCACCAGGCCTTCATCTACGTGCGCGGCGAGGTGCTGCACGTGATCCGCCGGCTGCACTTCGCGGTGGCCGAGGCCTACGAGGCCGGTTACCTCGGCACCGACATCCTCGGTTCCGGGTTCGACCTCGAGGTGGTCGTGCACGCCGGGGCGGGCGCCTACATCTGCGGCGAGGAGACCGCGCTGCTGGACTCGCTGGAGGGCTACCGCGGCCAGCCCCGGCTGAAGCCGCCGTTCCCGGCGGTGGCCGGGCTGTACGCCTGCCCCACGGTGGTCAACAACGTCGAGTCCATCGCGACCGTGCCGTACATCCTCGACCGCGGGGCCGCGGACTTCGCGGCCTACGGCACCGAGAAGTCCAAGGGCTTCGGGATCTTCTCGCTGTCCGGGCACGTCACCCAGCCGGGCCAGTACGAGGCGCCGCTCGGCACCACGCTGCGCGAGTTGCTGGAGCTGGCCGGCGGCATCCGGTCCGGGCACCGGCTCAAGTTCTGGACCCCGGGCGGCTCGTCCACCCCGCTGTTCACCGACGAGCACCTGGACGTGCCGCTGGACTACGAGTCGGTGGCCGCGGCCGGATCGATGCTCGGCACCCGGTCGGTCCAGCTCTTCGACGAGACCACCTGCGTGGTTCGCGTCGTGCTGCGCTGGATCAAGTTCTACGAGCACGAGTCCTGCGGCAAGTGCACGCCGTGCCGGGAAGGCAGCTGGTGGGTGGTCCAGCTGCTCGAGCAGCTGGAGCGGGGCGAGGGCAGCGCGGCCGACCTGGACAAGCTCCTCGACATCTGCAGCAACATCACCGGCCGCGCGTTCTGCGCCCTGGGCGACTCGATCGAGGCGCCGGTCAAGTCGTCCATCCGTTATTTCAAGGACGAGTACCTCGAGCACCAGCGGCTCGGCGGCTGCCCGTTCGACCCGGCCGCCTCGACGCTATTTGCCATGGAGTCCGCCTGATGCCCGTGCCGCCGAACCAGCCCGTGCCGCCGAACCAGCCGCGCCTGTCGCCGCCGAACCAGCCGGTGCAGCCGCACCTGCCCGCCAGCGCCTGGCCCCGCAGCGCCTGCCCAGCCACCACGGCGCCTGCCACCACGGCGCCTGCCACCACGGGGTCAGCCGCCGTGGCCAAGCCGGCCGACGGGGTGACCGTCACCATCGACGGGTTCGAGATCACCGTGCCCAAGGGGACCCTGGTGATCCGCGCCGCGGAACAGCTCGGCATCCAGATACCCCGGTTCTGTGATCACCCGCTGCTCGACCCGATCGGCGCGTGCCGGCAGTGCCTGGTGCACATCGAGGGCCAGCCCAAGCCTCCCGCGTCCTGCACCACCACCTGCACCGAGGGCATGGTGGTGCATACCCAGCTGACCTCGCCCGTGGCCGAGAAGGCGCAGCGCGGCATGATGGAGCTGCTGCTCGTCAACCACCCGCTCGACTGCCCCATGTGCGACAAGGGCGGCGAGTGCCCGCTGCAGAACCAGGCCATGTCCACCGGCCAGGGCGAGACCAGGTTCAACGGCGTGAAACGGACCTTCCCCAAGCCCATCGCGCTGTCCACCGAGGTCCTGCTCGACCGCGAGCGGTGCATCCAGTGCGCCCGGTGCACCAGGTTCGCCGAGCAGATCGCCGGAGACCCGCTGATCGAGCTGCTCGAGCGCGGGCCGCAGGAGCAGGTGGGCGTGGCCGAGGGCGTGCCGTTCGACTCCTACTTCTCCGGCAACACGGTGCAGATCTGCCCGGTCGGCGCCCTGACCGGCGCGGCCTACCGGTTCCGGGCCCGGCCGTTCGACCTGGTGTCGGTGCCGAGCGTGTGCGAGCACTGCGCGGCGGGCTGCCGCCAGCGCACCGACTACCGGCGCGGCGCGGTCACCCGGCGGCTGGCCGGCAGCGACCCGCAGGTCAACGAGGAGTGGAACTGCGACAAGGGCCGCTGGGCCTTCACCTACGCGACCCAGCCGGACCGGCTGGCCGGCCCGCTGGTGCGTAACGGCGACGGCGTCCTCGTCCCGGCCTCGTGGCCTGAGGCCTTCGCGGCCGCCGCCCGCGGGCTGGCCGCGGCCCGCGGCCGGGCCGGCGTGCTGACCGGCGGGCGGCTCACCGTGGAGGACGCCTACGCCTACGCCAAGTTTGCCCGGGTCGCGCTGGGCAGCAACGACATCGACATGCGGGCCCGCCCGCACTCGGCCGAGGAAGCGGAGTTCCTCGCCGCGAACGTGGCCGGCCGGGACCTGGAGGTCACCTACGCCGACCTGGAACGGGCCCCGGCGGTCCTGCTCGCCGGATTCGAGCCGGACGACGAGTCCCCCATCGTCTTCCTGCGGCTGCGCAAGGCGGCCCGCGCCGGGACCCTGACCGTGTACTCCATCGCCCCGCTGGCCAGCCGCGGGCTGACCCGGATGTCCGGGGTCCTGCTGCCCACCGTCCCGGGCGGCGAGGCGGCCGCGCTGGGCAGCCTGATCAGCGGCACCGGACTGGACGACACGGGCCGGGCGGCCAAGGAGGCCCTGGCCGCCGACGGCGCCATCATCTGCGTCGGCGAGCGGCTCGCGGAAGTGCCCGGTGCGCTCAGCGCCGCCGACCGGCTGGCCCGGGCGACCGGGGCCCGGCTGGCCTGGATCCCCCGGCGGGCGGGTGAGCGGGGCGCCATCGAGGCGGGCGCGCTGCCGAACCTGCTGCCCGGCGGCCGGCTGGCCGCCAGCTCGCAGGCCCGGGTGGAGATGGCCCGGGCCTGGGGCGTGGCGTCCCTGCCGCCGCAGCCCGGCCGGGACACGTCGCAGATCCTGGCCGCCGCGGCCGGAGGCGACATCGACGCCCTGGTGATCGCGGGCGTGGACCTGGACGACCTGCCGGACCCGGCGGCCGCCCGCGCGGCGCTGGAGGCCACCCCGTTCGTGGTCAGCCTGGAACTGCGCCCGAGCGCGGTCACCGACCGCGCCGACGTGGTGCTCCCGGTGGCGGCGGTCGCGGAGAAGCCGGGCACGTTCGTGAACTGGGAAGGCCGGATCGGCACCTTCGAGGCCGTGCTGGACATCCCGGGCGTCGAGTCAGACCTGCACGTGCTGCGCCGGATCGCCGACGAGATGGACGTGCACCTGGGCCTGCCCGACGCCGCCGCGGCCCGCCAGGAACTGGCCGCGCTGGGCGTGGTGGCGGTTCAGCCCGGGTCGCCGGAGGCCGACCTGCGCGGAGACCGCGCACGGGCGCGGCGCTCGCGTCGGCCCGCCGGACACGGGCCCGCCGGAGCCGCGGCGCGGGCGAGGCCCTCCTGGTCACCTGGCACCAGCTGCTGGACGCGGGACGGATGCAGGACGGGGAGCCGTTCCTGGCCGGCACGGCCCGGCCGGTGGTGGCCCGGATGTCAGCAGCGACCGCGGCGGAGGCCGGGACCTCGGACGGCGGTAAGGTCTCTGTGGCCACCGCGCACGGTTCGCTCACTCTTCCCGTCGAGGTGGCCGTCATGCCGGACCGGGTGGTGTGGCTGCCGACCCGGTCGGCGGGATCCGAGATCCGCCGCGAGCTCGCGGCCGGGCACGGCAGCCTGGTGACCCTGAGGAGTGCGGAATGAGCGGCCTGGCCAGCATGGCGGCCCAGGGCCTGGCGGCGTCCGGCGCCGGCCACGCCCGGGTGCTCGCGGCGGCCGATCCGACCCTGGCCAGCTTCTACCACCAGCCCTGGTGGCTGGTGGTCATCAAGGTCCTGTTCGTCTTCCTCTTCCTGATGATCATGACGCTGTTCGCGATCTGGGCGGAGCGCCGGATCATCGGCCGCATGCAGCAGCGCCCGGGGCCGAACCGGGCCGGGCCCTTCGGCCTGCTCCAGTCGCTGCTGGACGGCATCAAGCTGCCGCTGAAGGAAGACATCGTCCCGACGCAACGTGGACAAGCTGCTGTTCTGGCTGGCCCCGGCGATCGCCGTGATCCCCGCGTTCATCAGCTTCGCGATCATCCCGTTCGGCCCCGAGGTCTCGATCTTCGGCGTGCAGACCCCGCTGCAGCTGGCCGACCTGCCCGGTGGCCGTGCTGCTGGTGCTGGCCATGAGCTCGATGGCGGTCTACGGGATCGTGCTGGCCGGGTGGGCGTCGGAGTCCCCGTACCCGCTGCTCGGCGGGCTGCGCTCGTCGGCCCAGGTGATCAGCTACGAGATCGCGATGGGGCTGTCCTTCGTCGCGGTCTTCCTCTACTCCGGCTCGCTGTCCACCACGCAGATCGTGACCAAGCAGTCCGGGGCCGGCACCGCGTTCCACCTGTTCGGCGCGGTCCTGCACTGGCCGTCCTGGTACGCGGTGCTGCTGTTCCCGTCCTTCGTGATCTACCTGATCACCATGGTCGGCGAGACCAACCGGCTGCCGTTCGACCTGCCCGAGGGCGAGGGCGAGCTGGTCGGCGGGTTCCACACCGAGTACTCCTCGCTCAAGTTCGCCCTGTTCTACCTGGGCGAGTACATCAACATGACCACGGTCGCCGGGCTGGCCACCACGCTGTTCCTCGGCGGCTGGCGGGCCCCGTGGCCGATCAGCGTGTGGCCCGACGCGAACACCGGCTGGTACCCGCTCATCTGGTTCCTGGTCAAGGTGCTGATCCTGCTGTTCTGCTTCGTCTGGCTGCGCGGCACGCTTGCCCCGGATCCGCTACGACCAGCTGATGCGGTTCGGCTGGAAGGTGCTCATCCCGGTCTCGCTGGTCTGGATCCTGGTCATCGCCACGATCCGGGTCTGGCGCACGCACGGCGGCAGCCCGGCCGTCTACACCGTGGCCGGCCTGCTGGTCGTCGCGCTGCTCACGCTGCTGTTCATGGGCGACGCGGCGGCGCAGCGCCGCGCCCAGGCCGCCGAGGAGGCCGACCGCCCAGGCCGGCCTGCCGCTCGAGCACGGGCGAGCCAGGTGCGGACGACGGCGGCCCGGGCTTCCCGGTTCCGCCGATGGACCTGCCGCACTACCACGGGATCGGGGTGGACGTGTCCCCCGCGGAGGTCACCCCGGAGGAATCCGGCGAGTCCCGGGCCACGACGAAGGAGGTGACCGGTGCCTGAGTTCCTGGGCCCCGTCAAGGGATTCGGGGTCACCTTCCGGCAGATGTTCCGGAAGGTTGACACCGTCGAGTACCCCGAGGAGAAGAACCCCACCGCGCCCCGCTACCACGGCCGTCACCAGCTCAACCGCTGGCCGGACGGGCTGGAGAAGTGCATCGGCTGCGAGCTGTGCGCCTGGGCCTGCCCGGCGGACGCGATCTACGTCGAGGGCGGCGACAACACGCCGGAGGAGCGGTACTCCCCCGGCGAGCGGTACGGCGCCGTCTACCAGATCAACTACCTGCGCTGCATCCTCTGCGGGCTGTGCGTCGAGGCCTGCCCGACCCGCGCGCTGACCATGACCAACGAGTACGAGCTCGCGGACGACAGCCGGGAAAGCCTCATCTGGACCAAGGAGCAGCTGCTCGCCCCGCTGCTGCCCGGCATGGAGCAGCCCCCGCACGACATGCGCCTGGGCGAGACCGAGCGGGACTACTACAACCTGCGCTCGGCAGGCGTCGTCGCGGAACCCGCCCTGGCCCCGGGGTCGGAAGGGGAGGCCGGGGTGCCGGCCTGGACGCCCGGCGCGGACGCAGCCGGACGAGACCGGGCCAGGCCAGGCCGGCGCGGACGAGACCGGGGTGCAGCAGTGATGCACGGCGGCGTGCTGGCCATCAGCGACGTGGCGTCCACCACGCAGCAGATCATCTTCTGGCTGCTCGCCGTGGTGTCGGTCGGCGCGGCGCTCGGCATGATCATGGTCCGCAAGGCCGTGTACTGCGCGGTCCTGCTGGCCGTGGTGATGCTCTCGCTGGCCGCCTTGTACGCCCTGCAGAACGCGCCGTTCCTGGCCTTCGTCCAGGTCATCGTGTACACCGGCGCGGTGCTCATGCTGTTCCTGTTCGTCCTGATGATCGTGGGTATCCGGTCCAAGGACTCCCTCGTGGAGACCATCAAGGGCCAGCGGGTCGCCGCCGGGCTGGCCGGGATCGGCCTGCTGGTGCTGCTCAGCCTGACCGTGGGCCACGCGGTCCTCGGGCACCGCCCCGGTGGCCGGGCCGTCCTTCGGCGCGAACAACGTGTACGCCATCGCCCGGCTGATCTTCACCACCTACGTGTTCCCGTTCGAGGTGACCAGCGCCCTGCTGATCACCGCCGCGCTCGGCGCCATGGTGCTGGCGCACCGCGAGCGCATCTCGCCCAAGCCGACCCAGCGCGACCTGTCCCGGCTCCGGGTGGCCAGCGGCCGGCCCGCGCCGCTGCCCGGCCCCGGGACGTACGCCCGGCACAACGCCGTGGACATGCCCGCCCTGCTGCCCGACGGCACCCCCTCCGAGCTCTCGGTGAGCCCGGTGATCCGGGGCGTGCCCGAGACGCCTGATCAGCGCCGCACGCTGCTGGGCAGCAGCGCCGCGGTGCGCGGCGACGGCCGGCGGCGACGCGGGCCAGGAGGGGGAGGCCTGATGAGCCCCGGGAACTTCGTCGCGCTCGCCGTGGTCCTGTTCGTGATCGGCGCGGTGGGCGTGCTGGTGCGGCGCAACGCGATGGTGATCTTCATGTGCATCGAGCTCATGCTCAACGCGGTCAACCTCGCGTTCGTGGCCTTCGCCCGGATGCACGGCAACCTGAGCGGCCAGGTCATCGCGTTCTTCGTGATGGTCGTGGCGGCCGCCGAGGTCGTGGTGGGCCTCGCGATCCTGATGGCGATCTTCCGCACCCGCAGGTCCGCGTCGGTGGACGACGCGAACCTGCTGAAGTACTAGCTCGGACCGGCTGACGTAGCAGGCTCGCTGACCCGATCACGGCCTGCTGAAGCACGAGGAGTAGCGCAGTGACAGGCTCACTTGCGGTTGCGCACGCGGCCGCGGCCCACGCGTGGAGACCACGTTGCCCGCGGTCGGCGTGCAGCGGGCGGCGTGGCTGCTGCTCGCGTTCCCGCTGTTCGGCGCGATAGTGCTGCTGGTCGGCGGGAGGCGGACCGACCGCTGGGGGCACCTGCTGGGCGTGGCCATGCCGCTGGCCGCGTTCGTGTACGCGGTGATCGCCTTCGCCGCGATGCTCGGCTACCCGGGCGATCAGCGCAGCCGGGACCTGAACCTGTACTCCTGGATCGCGGTCGGCACGTTCAAGGTGAACGTGGCGCTGCAGCTGGACCAGCTGTCGATCTGCTTCGTGCTGCTGATCACCGGGGTCGGCTCGCTGATCCACATCTTCTCGGTCGGCTACATGGCCCACGACCCGGGACGGCGCCGGTTCTTCGGCTACATGAACCTGTTCCTGGCCGCCATGCTGCTGCTCGTGCTGGCCGACAACTACCTGGTGCTGTACGCCGGCTGGGAGGGCGTCGGCCTGGCCTCCTACCTGCTGATCGGGTTCTGGCAGTACAAGCCGACCGCGGCCGTGGCGGCCAAGAAGGCGTTCATCGCCAACCGGGTCGGTGACGCCGGGCTGTCCCTGGCCATCATGCTGATGTTCACCACGTTCGGCACGGTGTCGTTCGCCGGGGTGTTCTCACCACCCCGGCGCGGCCAGCCCCGGCGTGCTCACCGCCATCGGGCTGCTGCTCCTGCTGGGGGCGTGCGGGAAGTCGGCCCAGCTGCCGCTGCAGTCCTGGCTGCTGGACGCGATGGAGGGCCCGACCCCGGTGTCGGCGCTCATCCACGCGGCCACCATGGTCACCGCGGGCGTCTACCTGATCGTCCGGTCCGGCCCGATCTTCGACCTGACCGCGGACGCCCGGCTGGCCGTGATGATCGTCGGCGCGGCCACCCTGCTGTTCGGCGCGATCATCAGCTGCGCCAAGGACGACATCAAGAAGGCGCTGGCCGGGTCGACCATGAGCCAGATCGGCTACATGATGCTGGCCGCCGGGATCGGGCCCGCGGGCTACCCGTTCGCCATCGCGCTGCTCCTGGCGCACGGGTTCTTCAAGGCCGGCCTGTTCCTCGACGCCGGGTCGATCATGCACGGGATGAACGACGAGGTGGACATGCGCCGCTACGGCGGCCTGGCCGCGGTCATGCGGATCACCTTCATCACGTTCGGCGCCTGCTACCTGGCCATCATCGGCATCCCCCCGTTCTCCGGCTTCTTCGCCAAGGACACGGTGATCGACGCCGCGTTCCACGCTGGGCGGCACCACGGGCTGGATCGTGGGCATCTGCGCGCTGATCGGCGCGGGCCTCACCGCGTTCTACATGACCCGGGTCATGTTCATGACGTTCGCCGGGAAGCGCCGCTGGGCGGACGACGCCCACCCGCACGAGGCGCCGCCGGTGATGACCTGGCCGGTGATCGTGCTGGCCATCGGGGCCGTGGGGTTCGGAGCCTGCGAGATCCTCGGGGACCGGCTGGCCGACTTCCTCGGCCCCGTCACCGGTTACATTCCGCCCGAGCCGCCGATCTTCAGCACCTCCGGCATCGTGGCGCTGGTCCTGATCGTCGGCGGGGATCGGGCTCGGCCTGGGCGCTGTACGGCCGCCGGCCCGTGCCGGGCACCGCCCCGGCCGCCGGGTTCCCGGTCACCGCCGCCCGCCGGGACCTGTACGGGGACGCGATCAACGAGTCCCTGCTCATGCGGCCCGGGCAGTGGCTGACCCGGCTGTCCGTCTACTTCGACAACCGCGGCGTGGACGGCCTGGTCAACACGGTGGCCGCGGTCATCGGCGGCACGTCGGGGCGGATGCGCCGGATCCAGACCGGCTTCGTCCGCTCCTACGCCCTGTCCATGTTCCTCGGCGGGGTGCTGCTGGTCGGCGCCCTCCTGCTGGCGAGAATCTAGGAGACCACGGCTCATGAGCACGTTTCCCTGGCTGACCGTGATCGGCGCGGTGCCGTTGGCCGGTGCGCTGGTGATCGGCGTGACGCCGGGCGTGTCCGCGCCGGGCAGCGAGGCCGACCGGGCGGCCCGGCGCCTGCTGGTCAAGCGGCTGGCCCTGGTGTTCTCGCTGATCACCCTGGGGCTGACCATCGCCATGATGGTCGCCTTCTCGCCGCACGGGAACGAGTTCCAGTTCACCCAGACCTACCAGTGGATCCCGCAGTTCGGCGTGCACTACGCGGTCGGCGTGGACGGGATCGCGCTGGTGCTCATCGCCATGACCGCGGTGCTGATGCCGGTGGTCATCCTGGCCTCGTGGAACGACGCGGACCCGCCGGAGGGTGAGCAGGCCGCGGCCGCCGCCGGCGAGGCGCGCCGTGACCCGGCCGCGGCGCAGCGCGAAGACCTACTTCGCGCTGCTGCTGGTGCTGGAAACCATGATGGTCGGCGTGTTCGCGGCCACCGACGTCTTCCTGTTCTACGTGTTCTTCGAGGCCATGCTGATCCCGATGTACTTCCTGATCGGCAGCTTCGGGGTCGGCCAGCGCCAGTACGCGGCGGTCAAGTTCCTGCTCTACAGCCTGTTCGGCGGGCTGCTCATGCTGGTCGCGGTCATCGCGCTGTACGTCTACTCGGCCCACGGCGGCCACCCGGGCACGTTCCTGTTCACCGAGCTGACCCACGTGACGTTCAGCCCGACCGTGCAGAAGTGGCTGTTCCTCGGCTTCTTCATCGCGTTCGCCATCAAGGCCCCGCTGTGGCCGTTCCACACCTGGCTGCCGGACGCCGCCACCGCGTCCCAGCCCGGCACCGCGGTGCTGCTGGTCGGCGTGATGGACAAGGTCGGCACGTTCGGGATGATCCGCTACTGCCTGCAGCTGTTCCCCGCCGCGTCCCGCTACTTCACGCCGCTGATCCTGGTGCTCGCGGTGATCGGGATCCTGTACGGGGCGATCGTGGCCATCGGCCAGCGCGACCTGAAGCGCCTCATCGCGTACACCTCGATCTCGCACTTCGGGTTCATCGTGCTCGGCATCTTCGCGCTCACCACCCAGGCCCAGACCGGCGCCACGCTCTACATGGTCAATCACGCGTTCTCCACCGGGGCGCTGTTCCTGGTGGCCGGCTTCATGATCGCCCGGCGCCGGTCGCAGCGGATCGCGGACTACGGCGGCGTGTACCAGGTGGCCCCGGTCATGGCGGGCCTGTTCCTCATCGCCGGCCTGGCCGGGCTGTCCCTGCCCGGGCTGTCCACCTTCGTCAGCGAGTTCCTGGTCCTGGTCGGCACGTTCAGCCGGTACAAGGTGGCCGCCTCGTTCGCCACCGCGGGCATCGTCCTGGCCGCGATCTACATCCTGTGGATGTACCAGCGCACCATGACCGGGCCGGTCCGCCCGGAGGTCGCGGACATGCCCGACCTGCGGCCCCGCGAGCTGTGGGCGGTGGGGCCGCTGATCGCGGTGCTCATCTTCTTCGGCGTGTACCCGAAGCCCCTGCTCGACGTCATCAACCCGGCGGTGCACGACACGCTGTCCCAGGTGCACGTGACCGACCCGCGGCCCCAGCATCCCGAGCCCGCACGACCGCAGCACGTCGGTTTCGCGGTCGGCGGCGGGCAGATCCTCCTGTAGCGCCGGCGGCGCGCAGCATGAAGAAGGGAAGCACCCCGTGACCGGGTCCCTCGCGGTGGCGACGATCACCCCGCCGCACATCCAGTACGGCCAGCTCTCGCCGCTGCTGCTGGTCTTCGGCCTGGGCGTGGTCGGCGTCCTGATCGAGGCGTTCGTGCCCGCGCGACCTGCGCCGTCCCGCCCACCTGATCATCACGCTGGGCGGGCTGGCCGTGGCCTTCGTGCTCACCATCCTGGTCGCCGCCACCTCGTCGCTGTTCGCCCACGGCGGGCACGGGAACGTCGCGGCGATGGGCGCGGTCGGGGTGGACGGCCCGACGCTGTTCATCTGGGGCACGATCCTCGTGCTCGCGTTCGTCAGCGTGCTGCTGATCGCGGATTCTTCCCGCGACGACCAGACGTTCGTGGCCCAGGCGGCCACCACTCCGGGCAGCGCCGAGGAGCGCGCCGCGCAGCTGGCCGGCGTGGCGCACACGGAGATCTACCCGCTGACCCTGTTCGCGGTCGGCCGGCATGCTGCTGTTCCCGGCGTCCAACGACCTGCTCACCATGTTCGTCGCGCTGGAAGTGCTCTCGCTGCCGCTGTACCTGCTGTGCGGGCTGGCCCGGCGGCGCCGGCTGCTGTCGCAGGAAGCATCCATGAAGTACTTCCTGCTCGGGGCGTTCTCCTCGGCGTTCTTCCTGTTCGGGGTGGCCATGCTGTACGGCTACTCCGGCTCGGTGTCGCTGGCCGCCATCGCGTCCGCGGCGGCCAGCAACGTCGGCAGCCTGACCCTGCTCTACGCGGGCATGGCGCTGCTCGGCGTCGGCCTGCTGTTCAAGATCGGCGCCGTCCCGTTCCAGAGCTGGAAGCCCGACGTCTACCAGGGCGCGCCGACCCCGGTCACCGCGCTGATGGCCTCGTGCACGCTGGTCTCCGCGTTCGGTGCGCTGCTGCGCGTCTTCTACGTCGCGTTCGGCCAGCTCACCTGGGACTGGCGGCCGGTCATGTGGGTGGTGGCCATCCTGACCATGGTGGTCGGCGCGATCATCGCGATCACCCAGACCGACGTGAAGCGGCTGCTCGCCTACTCCTCCATCGCCCACGGCGGCTTCATGCTGACCGGCGTGATCGCCGCCAGCGTGGCCGGGCTGTCCAGCAGCCTCTTCTACCTGGCCGTGTACGGGTTCACCACGATCGGCGCGTTCGCGGTCGTCACGCTGGTCCGTGACCAGGCCGGCGAGGCCGCGCACCTGTCCAGCTGGGCCGGCCTGGGACGGCGCTCGCCGCTGGTGGCCGGGGTCTTCGCGTTCTTCCTGCTGGCGTTCGCCGGTATCCCGCTGACCAGCGGTTTCACCGGGAAGTTCGCGGTGTTCCAGGCGGCCATCGCCGGCGGGGCGATCCCGCTGGTGATCGTGGGTGTGATCGCCAGTGCCATCGCCGCGTTCTTCTACGTCCGGGTGATCGTGCTCATGTTCTTCAGCGACCCCGCCCCGGGCGGCCCCGCGGTGGTGACCCCCGGGCTGTTCACCGGCGCGGCGGTGGCCATCGGGGTGATCACCACGCTGGTGTTCGGCATCGTCCCGCAGCCCCTGCTCAGCCTGGCGAATCATGCGGCCGCCCACTTGTTCGTCCGCTGACCTGGCCGGGGCGCCCGGGCGTACCCGGCCGGCCGGCCGGGTGTCCGGGGACCTGGCGGTGGGCATATTCGGGACGGCGGTAGCTTGGGCCTGGCGCGAGGAGCCACTCGCCCGCCCTGGTCACGCCAGCCCGACGCGGTCCGTGACCGCCGCGATGACCGATGACCGGGAGCCTGATTGATCGCCGCCGTCCCTGTGGAGCTGACCGACGCCGCGCTGGCCGCGGAGGTCGTTGACGGGCTCGCCCTGGTCGAGACAGCAGCTGGCCGACGCCACGCGGTCCGAGGAGGAACTGCTGGCCGAGGCGTCCACCCACCTGCTCGAGGCCGGGGGGAAGCGGTTCCGGGCCACCCTGGTCCTGCTGGCCGCGCAGTTCGGCAATCCCCGCGATCCGCGCGTGGTGTCGGCCGCGACCGCGGTCGAGCTGACCCATCTGGCCACCCTGTACCACGACGACGTGATGGATGAGGCGGTCATCCGCCGCGGCCACGAGAGCGCCAACTCCCGGTGGACCAACACCGATCGCGATCCTGACCGGCGATTTCCTGTTCGCCCGGGCCTCGCAGATGCTGGCCGCGCTGGGCCACGAGGCGGTCGGGATCCAGGCGGACACCTTCGCCCGGCTGGTGGGCGGGCAGATCGCGGAGACCATCGGGCCCCGGCCCGGCCAGGACCCGCTGCAGCACTACCTGCACGTGGTGAAGGACAAGACCGCGTCGCTGGTGGCCACGGCCGGCCGGTTCGGGGCCATGTACTCCGATGCCCCGGCCGACGTGGTGGCCCGGATCGAGCCGGCCTGCGAGGCGATCGGCGTGGCCTGGCAGCTGTCCGACGACATCCTCGACGTCGCCAGTGACTCCGACCAGTCGGGCAAGACACCCGGGACCGACCTGCGCGAGGGCGTGCGCAGCCTGCCGGTGCTCTATGCGCTGGCCTCCAGCCGCCCGGCCGACGCCCGGCTGCGCGAGCTGCTTACCTCCGCTGACCTGACCGACCCGGCGCTGCACGCCGAGGCGCTGGAGCCTGCTGCGGGCCAACCCGGCCATGGAGGAGGCCCGGGCGGATCTGCGGCGCTGGGCCGAGGTGGCGCGCACCGAGATCACCGGCCTGCCCGACGTCCCGGCGCGCACCGCGTTCGAGGGACTGTGCGACTACGTGGTGGACCGCACCGGTTAGCTGTGCTAGCCCGGGGGCGCGACCCCCCGGACCCCCCCACTTGCCCGCCGCCGCAGGCACGTCGTCTGCTGGAGGTGCCGGGTTAGTGGCTGACTCGGCGAGAACACGGCTCCGCCGCGCCCCGCCTCGTCAGCCAATGCCCCGGCGGGCCGACCGCCGGAAAACCCCCGCGACTCAGCTAGTCCGGCGGCGCGGCGGCCTGCGTGGGATCGGCCGCCCGTTTCGCGGCAGGCGCCTACGCGGCTGCTCTCCGTCCAGGCGGAGCCAGTACCCGACGGGGAACAGCCGCACGTTCAGGTGCTCGTCCACCAGCCCCCACAGCCCGCGGCGGGCGAACAGGGCGATGAGGATCGCGACCAGGCCCAGGATGATCAGGTACCACGCGTTGTAGGAGGCCAGGGTCTGCTGCAGCACCAGGTACACGATGGTGCCGATGATCGGCCCCTCGATCGTGCCCAGCCCGCCGATGATGGTCGCGAACGCCATCTCCGCGGTCCACTGCACGCTGAACACCGCGCTCGGCTCCACCTGGAGCTGGCTGATCGCCAGCAGGGCGCCCGCGGCGCCGCAGCCGGCCCCGCCACCACGAACACCAGCAGCCGGGCCAGGCCGACCCGGGCGCCGGAGCTGCGCGCGGCCACCTCGTCGTCGCGGATGGCGGTGAGCACCAGGCCGAGCCGGCCGCGCAGCAGCAGGTAGATGGCGGCCAGCGTCACCACCGTGACGGCCAGCCCGGCCCAGTAGGTGTAGGCGGTGAGCAGCGTCGGGCTGAACCCGCCCAGGCCGGGCAGCGGCATGCCGGTCCCGCCGCCGATCGAGGAGAACTTCTCGATGATGAGCATGATGGTCGCGGCGAGCACCCAGGTGGCGATCGCGAAGTACCCGCTGCGCAGCCGGGAGACCAGCCACCACAGCGGCAGCGCCGCCACGCCGCAGCCGATCGCGGCGACCGGCAGCGCGGCGAACGGCGAGGTGCCGTGGATGGCGAGGATCAGCACGAAGTAGGCGCCGAGCCCCACGAACGCCTGCTGCCCCACCGACACCAGGCCCGCGTAGCCCGCCAGCAGGTTCCACATGCTCGCCATCGTGAGCACGATGAACCCCTGAACCAGGATGGCGGTGGTGCCCGAGTACACGATGTAGGGCAGCATCGCGAGCACCACGACGACGATCAGCGCGCCCGCCGCGGTCCAGGCCACGTTCCTGCGTGACCGGGTGACCCGGAATCCTCCGGCCGGGCGGGCGGTGGTTTCCGTGACCATGCTCACGACTGTGCCCTCCGGGTGATCAGGCCCTGCGGGCGCAGCACGAGCACGGCGAGGAAGACGATGAACCCGGCGAGAAGCTCGTCGGAGATGTTGATCTGCGCGCCGATCTGCTGGGCCACGCCCAGGACCACGCCGCCGAGCAGGGTGCCCCACAGCGAGCCGAGCCCGCCGATCACCACCGCCGCGAACGCGAACAGCAGGATCGTGTCGGTGCCCGTGGT
Source organism: uncultured Actinomycetes bacterium (assembly GCA_963742055.1). Taxonomy (GTDB): domain Bacteria; phylum Actinomycetota; class Actinomycetes; order Streptosporangiales; family Streptosporangiaceae; genus RYN-230. The sequence goes on from CAVUKT010000011.1 coordinate 95,937, forward strand.
CGGCGAGAGCTGGGAGTACATGCCGTAGGCGATGCCGCCCAGGGCCACGGTGCCGAACGCCAGCGCCGCCGCGATGCCGAACACGTGCCGGTAGTCCGCCCCGGCCAGCTGCGCCGCCTCCCGGTCGTCGGCGACGGCGCGGATCAGGCGTCCGTACCTGGACGCGGACAGGAAGTACTGCAGCCCGAGCAGCACGACCACGGCGACCGCGAAGACGACCACCAGCAGGTAGCCGATCTGGATCTGCGAGCCGATCTTGAAGGAGCCGCTCACCAGGGGCAGCCCGGTGCCGATCGCGCGGCTGTTGGCCGTGAAGAACTGGAGCAGGCCGTTCTCGATCACCACCGACAGGCCGAAGGTGACCATCAGCGTGGTGAGCACGCTGCGGTCGAGCGCGCCCTGGATGACCGTGCGCTGCAGGACGTAGCCGAGCAGCGCCATCACCGGGACCACGATGAGGAAGGACCAGAGCACCGGGATGTGGGTGACGGCGATGACGCCGATCGCGATGTACCCCGCGACCACCGCGAGGTCGCCGTGCGCGAGGTTCACGACCTTCATCACCCCGAACATCAGCGACAGCCCGCAGGCGAACAGCGCGTACAGTCCGCCGGTCAGCACCCCCTGGATGATGGCGTTGACCCAGGCCATTACGGCTCGCTCCCTTCGCCGGCCTGGCCGGACGAGGCGGCGGCGGCCAGGCCGAAGTAGGCCGCCTCGACCTGTTCCGCGGTGACGTCGGCGGGCCTGCCTTCCAGGGTGGTCCGGCCCTCCAGCAGGCACTGGAGGTGCGAGGCCACCCGCAGGGCCTGGCTCACGTCCTGCTCGACGAGCAGCACGGTGAGGCCGGTGGCCAGGATCTCCGGCAGCATGCCGTAGATGCGCTGGACGACCACGGGCGCCAGGCCGAGCGACAGCTCGTCGAGCAGCAGCATGCGGGGGTTGGCGACCAGGGCCCGGCCGATGGCGACCGTCTGCTGCTCACCGCCGGACAGCTGGGCGGTGAGCTGGTTGCGGCGCTCGCGCATCCAGCCGAACATCTCGTACACCCGCTCGATGGTCCACGGGCCCGGCCGCGCGTACGCGGCGCCGACCTGCAGGTTCTCGTGCACGGACAGCGACCCGAACAGCCGCCTGCCCTCCGGCACCATGAGGATCCCCTGCCGTGGCCCGGCGCTCGGGCCGCAGCCCGGTCACGTCCTTCCCGTCGAACCGGACCGAGCCCGCCGTCGGGTGGTGCAGGCCGGCGATCGTGCGCAGCAGCGTCGACTTGCCCGCGCCGTTCGCGCCGATGATCGCGTAGACCTCGCCGGGGAACACCCGCAGCGAGATCGCGTCCAGGGCCCGGAGCTGCCCGTGGTGCACGACCAGGTCGCTGACCTCCAGCAGCGGCGTGCCGGTTTCCGCCCGCGCTCCGCCCAGCTGCCCGTCGCCCTTCACTGCCGGTCCGGTCACGGCTCGCCTCCGTTCCCCGCCGGCCGTCCCGTCCCCGTCCGCCGCCGGGGGTGGCTCCAGCGACCCGCCGGCCAGCGCCGCGGTGACCTCGGTGCCGAGGAAGACCTCACGGACCGCGGGGTCGGCCAGCACGGTGGCCGGCGCACCGTCGCCGACGAACTTGCCGCCGGTCAGGCAGATCAGCCGGCTCACCACGGGGGTGAGCGCGCGCACCACGTGCTCGATCCAGATCACCGCGATGCCCTCGGCGTTGACCTCGCGGACGATCTCGACCAGCTGGGCGACCTCGGGGTCGGTGAGGCCGCCCGCCACCTCGTCGAGCAGCAGCAGCGTGGGCTGCGTGGCCAGGGCGCGGGCCAGTTCCAGCCGCTTGCGCTGCAGCAGGCCGAGCCGCTCGGCGGGCACGTTCGCCTGGCCGGACAGGCCGGTCCGCTCCAGCGCCGCGACCGCGGCCGCGTAGCTGGCCCGCCGCCGCAGCCCACCGCCCTGCTGGGCGGCGACCAGCAGGTTCTCGAACACGGTCATGTCGCCGAACGGGCGCGGCACCTGGTAGGTGCGGCCGACACCCAGCCGGCACCGGGCGGCCGCGTCCAGCCCGGTGACCGTGCGCCCGGCGAAGCGGATCTCGCCCGCGCCGGGAGCGAGGTCCCCGGAGATGAGGCCGAACAGGCTGGTCTTGCCAGCGCCGTTCGGCCCCACGATCCCCACCGTGTCGCCGGTACCGACGGCCAGCGACAGGTCCTCCGCGATGACGACCCGGCCGAACCGTTTCGTCACGTGGTCGAGCTCAAGCAGCGGCTCGCTCATCCGGTCACTGGTTGGTCGGCTTCAGGTCGGCGGTGATCTTCGCGTCCGGCTGCAGCGTGTTGTCGACGACCTGCATCTCCAGCGGGTACTTGGTGCCCTTCTGCCACTGCACGCCGAGCGGCGGGGTGATCGCCACCCCGGGGCGGGCTTGCCGGAGGCGAAGTTCAGCGGCCCGGCCAGCGCCTGGATGTTCACCTTGTGGATGGCGTCGGCGACCTCGGTCTTGTCGTGCGGGTCGCTCACCATGGTGAGGGCCGCGTGGGCGACCTCGAAGAGGCTGTAGTTGCTGATGTTGGAGTTCCACTGCGCCGTGGCCGACCTCGAACTCGTTGGCCATCTGCTGGCAGGTCTCCCCGGTGAAGGAGGACTTCCACGGCAGCGTCGGCGCCCACCAGGCGTCGGTGGCCACGTTGTACGCCAGGGGGCCGAGCGCGTAGGCGTCGGGCGGGAACAGCAGCACCTTGGCCACGGTGGCCAGCTTCGGCTTGAAGCCCTGCTGGACCGACTGCTTCCACATGGTGGCGAAGTCGGGCGGCAGCGGCACGTTGGTGAAGAAGTCGGCGTCGGCCGACTTGAACTGGGAGATCATCGAGGAGTAGTTCGTGGTCCCGTCGGGGTAGGCCGAGGACAGGACCATCTTGTAGCCCGCCGCCTTGGCGATCGGCGGGAACACCGCGCGGAACGCGTTGCCGTCCGAGTCGTTCGGGAACGCGGCCGCGACCACCTTGTTGGTGTGCAGCTGGGCGTGGATCCGGTTCCACATCGGGATGAAGGCCTCGACCAGGTGCTCGGCGCCCAGGAAGTACATCACCACGTACTTGGGCTTGAGCGTCGGCTTCTGCGGGTTGCCGCCGAGGTTGATGTACCAGGACTCCCACGGGATGTTCGAGCAGATCAGCGGGGTGTGCAGCGATTCGGCCTGGCTCGCTACCGCGTTGACGGTCTCCGGCGTGGACGACGCGAACAGCAGGTCCACGCCGTCGCTCAGGATGGCCGTCTTGGCCAGGTCCCCGGCCCGGGTGGGGCTGGACTGGGTGTCGTAGGACTTGATCGTGACCGGGTAGGTCTTTCCGCCGATCTTGAACCCGTTCTTGTACGGGGTGGTCTGCTTGATCTTGGAGATCACCCAGTTGTCCGGCGCCCCGAACCCGGCCAGGGAGCCGGTCAGCGGGTGGATCCAGCCGATGGTGATGCCCTTGGTGCCGCCCGAGCTGGCACCCTTGATGCCGGAACTGCACGCCTCCAGCAGGCCGCCGCCGCCCACCACTGCCGCGCCGGCGCCGACCCCGCGCAGCAAGCCGCGCCGGCTGATGCCGTCGGCCTGGCCGGTTCTCGCGGATTGCTCAGTCTGGTCACTCATCTGTCATCGATCTCCTTGTGAGGTCGTATCGCAGAGGTTGGGACCTGCGGCGGCAAACGTGCCGGCAGCCAGTCCCCTTCAGCCAGGGGGCACCTGGTGACCGGCAGATGCTCAGTGGCCACGCCGCCGCTTCCCTGACGTTCCATTCCGTCTCCTCGACGTCCGCCCCCCTCGCGCCGGCGTGCGGGACACCGGCGTCCAAGGCCCGCCTCCAAACCAGCGCTCGGCTCAGGGCTGGGCCCTGCGGGATCAAGGCAGTGCTAGTGTGCGCTTAGCGTACGGCTATGCGCAATACGGATATGCGCAACGGAAAAATTTCCTCATTAGCCCCAACGCGCCCGCTGGCGGCCCCGGCGCTATTAGTTATCAGCCTTCGCCCTTACTGTTACTGCGCCGTTACCATCAGCCCGGATCCGGTCAGGGAGGCTGTGCGTTGGCGTGCATGTCCACCCTCCGCTGGCTCCCGGGCTCACGCCATGTTTCAGGGCAAAGGTCCCGGCGGCCGGGAACCTGACAAGGAGAATGCCACATATGCTGGCATTCGGCCATGGCGAACCGGGCCTTGATCGCTTCGCCACGGCTGCCGTGCCGGGAGCGCGGCGGCCGGGGGACGCGGCGGTCAGGATCCTGGGGTCCCGGGGACGTTACCGCGATAAGGGATCATGGGGGGATGAGCCAGCCCGCGAACAGCTCGTCCACCACGTGGTTCGTCACCGGCGCGTCCCGCGGCTTCGGCCGGGAGCTGGCCGAGCAGTTGCTCGCCCGGGGCGACCGGGTGGCCGCGACGTTGCGCCGCCCTGGGCAGCTGGACGACCTGGCGGGCCAGTACGGGGACCGGCTGTGGGTGCGCGCTCTCGACGTCACCGACACCGGGCAGATGCGGCGCGTCGTCCAGCAGGCTTTCGCCGACCTCGGGCGGGTCGACGTCGTGGTCTCCAACGCTGGCTACGGGGTGTTCGGCGCCGCGGAGGACCTGACCGACGCACAGGTCGAGGCGGTCATTTCCACCAACCTGACCGCCTCGATCCAGCTGGCCCGGGCCGTCCTCCCGTACCTGCGCGCCCAGGGCGGCGGCCTGCTGATGCAGATGTCCAGCATGGGCGGCCACATCGCGTTTCCCGCGTTCTCGATGTACCACGCGACCAAGTGGGGCATCGAGGGCTTCTACGAGGCGCTGGCCGCCGAGGTCGAGCCGTTCGGGATCAACACCATGCTGGTCGAGCCCGGCATGATCCGCACCGGTTTCTATCAGGCGGCCACCCGGGTTCCGGCCAGCCAGGCGTACCAGGGCACCCCGGTTGACCGGGATGCGCTGCCGCTGGAGGAGATGCCCGGCGACCAGGCCAAGGTCGTCGCCGCGATGATCCAGGCCGCGCTCTCCCCGGATCCGCCCCGGCGGCTCCTGCTCGGCTCGGACGCCTACCGCCGGGTCCGTGAGGCGCTGACCGCCCGGCTGGCCGGCTTCGAGGCCCAGCAGGATCTCGCCGCCTCGACGGACGTGGACGGCTGGATGCCGGCCGCACCCTGACTCCGGGGCCGCGCTACCCGCGCCGGCGGCCCCACACGAAGTAGGCCAGCGGTGCGAGCCCGGCCGAGTTGACGATCGTCAGCGCCGGGACCCACATCCATTTCGCGCCCCGGATCTCGCTCGCCGGACGGCGCTTCAGGTCGACCAGCGCCGCTGCTTTGAGGCTGGTTTCCACGGCCGCCCCGACGATGATCAGCCGCTGGGTGCCCGGGCTGAGATCGCTCCACTTTTTTCCGGCCACGACACCCTCCGCGTATCTGACAGGGACTGCGCTGGCCTGCACTGTACATCGGCCGGGGCTACTGCTCCCGGTCGCGGCGCAGCCGCTCCAGCACCTCGTCCGGGCTTTCCGTGGTGACCCTGATCATCGCGCGGACCGCGTCGGCCAGGGCGATGCGCGGTACATCCAGCTCGATCGCGGCCGAGTGGGCCCACAGGGTGAGCTCCCGGTAGAGTTCCGGGCTCAGGTCGAGCGTGATCCGCACTGGTTTCGACCGGATCGCCGTCTTGCCGGCCGGCGCGGCCCCGGGTTCGGTGCGCCTGGTGGCGGCGGCCGCCATCTGCGCTTTGCGTCGCTCCCGCTCCGTTGTCATGACGGCACCTTCCCGAGGGGAACGCATCGCTCGATGAGGTCGTGGGCCACGCCGCGCCACACTTCGCGGCCTATCTCGGGAATCGGCACACCGAAGCTCTGGGCATACACCTCGCGCCTCGGCACGGCCGTTCGCAGCACGTCATAGCCTAGGCCCTCCAGCACCTCCCGGGCGCTGGAGGTGGAGTGCGCCCGCGCGATGCACCGGTTCAGCAGGATCGCGGCCCGGGCGGGCCGCTCCCGGAACGCCTCGACCTCGCTGATCTCCTCCCGCACCGGCGTGGTGCGGTTGATCTCGATCGGGCTCGGCGCGCAGGGGATCAGGATCTCGTTGACGTAGCGCATCGCCGACCGGGCGATGCCCGCGTGGTCCTCCAGTTGAGGGGCGTCGATGATCACCACGTCGTCCGGGTGGGCGATCTCGGCGACCCGCTGGTGCAGGCTGCGGGACGGCAGGGCCACCATCCGGAACGGGAAGGCCAGCCTGGGCGGGAGCCCCGGGTCCATGGCGGCGAGATCGGACCACTCGAGGGCGCTGCCGGACGGGTCCGCGTCCACGAGCAGCACGGTCCTCCCGGCCTGGGCGAAGATGTGCGCCAGCCAGACCGCGGAGGTGGTTTTGCCCGTGCCCGGCTTGAGGTTGAGCAACGCAACGCTGAGAGCCGGCATAAACGCAGTATTGCAGTGCCTACGGCATTACGGAAGTGGCTCTGCCGGATGAGGGCTGCGGGGGCTAACCGCCAGGACCCGCCCGCCGTGGTGGACAGCAGGGCTTTCCACAAGGCTACGGATGTTACCCCGCAGTTCGCGCGAGGGACGGGACTGGTTTACCCACAGGCTGTGGATCGCGTGCCCCTGCTACGCCCGTACCCTCCCGTGCTGACCTACATCCCCCGTGCTTACGTCAGCCCCGTGCTGACCACCCCGGTCTCGCGCTACGGACGACGGGGCGTTCTGCGACCCTTGCAGCGTACGCCGGCACGTACCGGGTGCATCCGCCGGGCGTGCCGCGTGGCGCATGCGGCCGTACCCTGCGCGGTGCGTCGTCCGGGATATGCCTGCGCAGCACCTGCTCCGCCGCTAGGCCTGCTCCTGGGAGGACCGCATGTCTGACTCGATCAAGCTCGGTTCGGTCGCGCTCGACGGCCCGGACGCGGGCGCACTGGCCGCCTTCTACGCCGAGATCACCGGCGGGAAGGTCACGTTCCTCGACCAGGACTGGGCCACGGTCCAGGGTCCCGGCGGCCGGATCGACTTCCAGACCGCGCCGGGCTACGTCCCGCCGCGCTGGCCCGACCCGGCCTCGTCCATGCAGGCCCACCTGGACTTCGACGTCGAGGACGCGGACGCGGCTGAGGCGCGGGTCCTGGCCGCCGGCGCCACGAAGTTCGATTTCCAGCCGGGCGACCACTTCCGCGTGTACGCCGACCCGGCCGGGCACCCGTTCTGCCTGTGCACCGAGGATGTCCCCGGGCCAGGCCTGATCGTCGTCATGGCCCCGGCCGGAATCCCGCACGCCCGGCGGGACGGCAGCGCCGGAGCGGCGGCGGCTAGGCGCTACTCGTTCCTCCACTCGCCACCGTGCTCCTCCGCGTACTTCCGCTGCTTGCTGGAGCGAGTCGGCGTAGCGGTCGTACACGTCCTCAGCGGTGTTGTCCGTCTTGTCCGACAGCCTGTGGGTCTGCAACTTGACCACTGATACGAAGCCCCAGACCGCAAGGATCACTAGCACGGCTGCGATGAGGTACTGCCACCACATCAGGATCACCTCGATCCGTTGTCGCGGTTCTCCTCCGCGACTACCTCTTCTTTGCCGGCTACCCGGGAACGGCGAGTTCACTCCGGGCTGCTGCGGATCCGGGCCGGCCGGGCCGGGCTGGCGCGGTTGATACAGGCCGATCAGCAGCCCGTACCGGGCCGCGCCGTCCCCGGCGTCTTCCAGCCCGCCGGCCAGCTCGCTCAGCGTGTTCGCGAGCTGCCCGGCCTGGTCCGCGGTCAGCCGGATGTTACGCAGCACCAGCAACGGCTCCCCGGCGGCCGAGGCCATCTCGTCGGCGACGGCCTGGAGCAGGACGCCGGTGTGCGCGGCACCCGGCTCGCCGGGGAAGTCGAACCGGCGGGCGGTCCGCTGGTAGTACTGCTCGGTGCCGCCGCGGACCTGGCGGGTTTCCGTGACCACCACCAGCCCGGCCTCGCGCAGCACCTTCAGGTGATGCGCGACGTTGCCCTTGTGGCTGCCCAGCGCCACGGCCAGCTGGCTGATGGTCGCCGGGCGGCGGCCCAGCGCGAACAGCAGCCGGTGCCGCAGCGGGTGCCCGAGGGCGCGGTACTGCTCCGCGGAGGTGATGGTGAGCACCTCGTCGGGTGGCTCGCTGGATGAGCTCATGAATCTAAGTGTCTAATATTCTTGACGCTTTCTCAACCGGGATGCTGTACTGGGCCGCGAACCCCACTGGCCCCAGCTCCGACGGAGGACCCGATGCAGCAGGCCGACATCACCGCGATCACCCGTGAGCTGGCCGGGCTGGTCGCGGAACGGTACGTGTTCCCCGGCCTCGGCGCGGACCTCAGCCAGCTGCTGGAAGACCGGCTCGCCGACGGCCGCTACACGCTGGCGCCGGACGAGGAATCGCTGGCCGCGACGCTCACCCAGGAGCTCCAGTCGCTCAACGGCGACAAGCACCTGCGCCTCCGGCACAGCCCTAGCGAACTGCCCGAACGCGGTGATGAAGCGGCGGAACTGGCCGCGATGGCCGCCTGGGCGCAGCGGACCGCCGGGGGGATCGCCCGGGCCGAGCGGCTCGACGGCAACGTCGGCTACCTCGACCTGCAGCCCTTGCTGTTCCCCCCGTCGATCGCGGGGGAGGCCGTGGCCGCCGCGATGACGCTCATCGCCCCGGCCGACGCCCTCCTGATCGACCTGCGCCAGTGCCTGGGCGGCGACCCGAACATGGTGGCCATGCTCTGCACGTACCTGTTCGGCGCCGAGCCAGTGCATCTCATCGACATGATCAGCCTGGCCGGCGGACGGCACGGCTGCAGGTCCGGCAGTCCTGGACCATGCCGTTCGCGCCGGGCCGCCGGTTCGGCCCGGACAAGCCGGTCTTCGTGCTGACCAGCGGCACCACGTTCTCCGGCGGCGAGGAACTGGCCTACGACCTCCAGCAACTGGGCCGGGCCACCGTGGTCGGCGAGCGCACCCGGGGCGGCGCCCACCCGGTCGAGAGGTTCCGCGATCCGGCCGCACCTGCAGGCGACCATCCCCATCGCCCGGTCGCTCAGCCCGGTCTCGGGCGGCAACTGGGAAGGCGCCGGCGTCCTCCCCGACGTCCCCGTGGCGGCCGGCGAGGCGCTGGACGCCGCCTGCCAGCGGGCCAGGTCCGTCGTCCCCAGCCGTTAGCGGCCCGGCGTTGGCGGCCCGATCCGCTCCCCTGATCGTTCGTTCATCCTCTCGTTCACCTTCTTGTCGGTATTGCGTCGCTTAGATGACGTACGTTCGCCATGCGGGGGAGCCCGACGGTGGCCAGCCCTGCGCGCAGGAGGAATCCCTGGTGGCCGAGACCCCGTCGCTGGGTTTGACGAATGCCCTGGATGAGGCGTCGATCAGCCGATTTCATCTTCGCGCGGTGCTGGTGTCCGGCATGGGCTTCTTCACTGACGCCTATGACTTGTTCGTCATCGGGATCGCCGCCACGCTGATCAAGCAGCAGTGGCATCTGGGTTCCGGCCAGCTGGCCCTGCTCAACGCCGCGATGCTGGCGGCGGCCTTCGTGGGCGCACTCGTGCTGGGCCGGATGGCCGACCTGGTGGGCCGTAAGCGGGTGTACTGGCTGGTCGCGGCGATCATGGTGGTCGGCGCGCTGGGTTCCGCGCTGTCGCCGTCGTTCTGGATCCTGATCGTGTTCCGGTTCGTGCTCGGCTTCGGGGTGGGCGGTGACTATCCGGTCAGCGCGGTCCTGATGAGCGAATACGCCAACCGCCGGGACCGCGGCAAGCTGGTCGGGATGGTGTTCTCCACCCAGGCGCTCGGCCTCATCGTGGGACCGCTCATCGCGCTGGCCCTGCTCGGCGGGGGGGTGAGCGACGACGCCGCGTGGCGGATCCTGCTCGGCCTGGGCGCGGTCCCGGCCGCCGCCGTGGTCTACCTGCGCCGCAAGATGCCCGAGTCGCCCCGCTACCAGGCCCAGGTCCAGGGCCGCCACGGGACGGCCGTCGTCGGCCTGTCCGAGTTCAGCCAGGGCGCGGTGATCGCGGAGCCGAGGCCGGCCATCCGGCACCAGATGGGCCTGCGCGCGTTCCTCACCAACCGCCGGTGGCTGGTGACGCTGGCCGGCACGGCGGGCTGCTGGTTCCTGCTGGACTACGCCTACTACGGCAACACGATCTCCACGCCGCAGATCATCGGGCTGATCTCGCCCCATTCCTCGACGATGACCACCATCGCCATCCAGCTGGTGATCTTCACGGTGGCCGCCGTGCCCGGCTACCTGCTGGGCATCGCCCGGCTGGACCGGATCGGGCACCGGCGCCTGCAGATCATCGGCTTCGCCGTGATGGGCCTGTGCTTCGCGGTGATCGGCCTGGTGCCGGGGCTGACCACCGCGGTGGTGCCGTTCCTGCTGGTGTACGGGGTCAGCTACTTCTTCACCGAGTTCGGGCCGAACATGACCACGTTCGTGATGCCGAGCGAGCTGTTCCCGGTCACGATGCGCGCCACCGGGCATGGCATCTCCGCCGGGGTCGGCAAGCTCGGCGCCTTCATCGGCGTGTTCCTCTTCCCGCTGCTGTCGTCCTCATTGGGCCTGCGGGGCACGCTCCTGCTCACGGCGGGCGTTTCGGTCCTTGGCCTGCTGCTGAGCCTGGTGCTGCCCGAGCCGGCGGCCGGAGCCTGGACGAGGTTTCCGGTGGCGAGGTGGTGAGCGGCGCGGCCCCCGTTTAGGTCCCGGCGGAGCTGCCGTCCTCCGGGCCGGTCTTCGTGGACTCGTCGGACCGCAGGCCCGGGGTGCCGCCGGACCGCGCGGCCTGAGGCTCTGCGGCCGCGGTCCCAGTCCAGGGCCCATCCGCTAGCGGCTGTCCGGGACACCGTTCGGCGGTGCCGGCCCGGGCCGGCCACGCCGACTGGCAGGGCCACCAGGGAACCCTCCTCCGGGTTCCCCAGCCGGGCCCAGATCCGGTTGAGCTCGTACTGGTAGTAGAGCGAGTACAGCCCGAACGAAGAAGCTGAGCACCAGGCCGATCCAGCCGTTGCAGGTGCGCTCCATGTCCGCGTCTTCCTGCATCTGGGCGATCCGCTCGCCGGTCCGGTAGATCGACACGTACGGCGGGACGATGATGATCCACCCGATCAGTGATCGGCGAGCAGGGACACGGCCGGCTCCACGGCGATCGTTCTCGTCGAAGTCCCGGGCTTCGCGGTTGATCTTGTAGTACCAGACGAGGTGGTAGATACCGAGTGTGATCAGCGGCCAGATCAGCCAGGTCAGCCAGATGTTCCTGGTCTTGCCTGCGCGTCCTGTCATGCCGTCCCCCGAACGTCGAGTGCCGCCCGCGCCGCCCCCCGCGATGCTCAGCGCCAGGACCTGCGGGTATTACTTTCCGCAATTGTACGATTTCTCGCCGTTAAGGGATAGGGAGCAGGCCGGGCCGGGCTGGTTGGCCGGTCCGCGTACCCGGGCACCGCTCAGGCTGGTGCGCCGTCCCGCCCGGCTCCACCCCGCCCGGCTCCGCCGGTAAACCGGCCGATCTCCTCGGCCAGGCCGGGAGCGGCCAGCGCGGACATGCCGTGGCGGAACTCGTTGGCCAGCGCGGCGTGCCTCGGTCAGGGACAGGCTCTCGAGCGTGGACTGGCGGTCGCTGCGCAGGCAGGCCTGGGGCAGTGACGCGAGCTCGCGGGCCAGCGCCTCCGCCGCGCCGCGCGCCTGCCCGGCCGGGACCACCCGGCTGACCAGGCCCATGGCCAGCGCCTCGGCCGCCGGCACGGGCCGGCCGGTGAGGATCAGGTCCAGCGCCCGGCCCAGGCCGACGATCTGCGGCAGCCGGACGGTGCCGCCGTCGATCAGCGGCACGCCCCACCGGCGGCAGAACACCCCGAGGACCGCGTCGTCCTCGGCCACCCGCAGGTCGCACCAGAGCGCGAGTTCCAGTCCGCCCGCGACCGCGTGCCCGCTGATCGCCGCGATGACCGGCTTGGACAGCCGCATCCGGGTGGGGCCCATCGGCCCGTCCCCGTCGGGCTCGGCCCGGTTCCCGTCCGGGCCGCCCAGGGCCTTCAGGTCGGCCCCGGCGCAGAACGTGCCGCCCGCCCCGCACAGCACGGCGGCGCGGGCGCTGTCGTCCGCCTCGAACTCGCGGAAGGCTTCCGCCAGCGCGGCGGCGGTGGGGCCGTCCACCGCGTTACGCACGGCCGGCCGGTCCAGGATGACCGTGCTAACCGGACCGTCCCGCTCGACCCGGACGCTCACGGTCCGGGCTCAGCCGACCTGCCAGGTGTCCGAGCCGGCCAGCAGCTCGGCCAGGTCACCCTCGCCCTGCCGGGCCCGGGCCGCGGCGATCTGCTCAGCCATCAGGTCGTCGTAGCTGGCCCGCGGCTGCTGCCGGAACACGCCGATGGGGGTGTGCGCGAAGTCCGCGCTGTCCAGCCGGGACAACGCGAACGCGTAGGACGGGTCCGCCGCGTGCGCGTCGTGCACGACCAGCGAATCCGGGTCGGCCCCGGCCACGTCCACCGCTTCCAGCGAGCCGGTGCGGCCGAAGCGCAGCCCGCGGCTGCGGTCCGCGCCGAACCGGACCGGCTCGCCGTGCTCCAGCCGGATCAGCGTGTCATCCCGGGACGCCGGGCTGGTCAGCGGCGCGAACGCGTCGTCGTTGAAGATCGGGCAGTTCTGGTAGATCTCCACGAACGCGGTGCCGCGGTGATCAGCGGCGGCCCGCAGCACGCTGGTCAGGTGCTTGCGGTCGGAGTCGATGGTGCGGGCCACGAAGCTGGCCTCGGCGCCGAGCGCGAGCGAGACCGGGTTGAACGGGGTGTCCAGCGAGCCGAACGGCGTCGAACTTGGTGACCTTGCCCTGCTCCGAGGTCGGCGAGTACTGGCCCTTGGTCAGCCCGTAGATCCGGTTGTTGAACAGCAGGATTTTGATGTTCACGTTCCGCCGCAGCGCGTGGATCAGGTGATTGCCGCCGATCGACAGCGCGTCGCCGTCCCCGGTGATCACCCAGACCGACAGGTCGGGGCGGGAGGCGGCCAGCCCGGTCGCGATGGCCGGCGCGCGCCCGTGGATCGAGTGCATCCCGTAGCTGTCCACGTAGTACGGCAGCCGGGAGGAGCAGCCGATACCCGAGATCATCACCAGGTTCTCCCGGGGGATCTCCAGCTCGGGCAGGAACGACTGGAACGCGGCCAGGATGGCGTAGTCGCCGCACCCGGGGCACCAGCGCACTTCCTGGTCGGACTTGAAGTCCTTGGTGCCCAGCTTCTCGTCGGCCACCGGCACCAGGGTCAGCGAGGCAGGCCGGCGGCCAGCCTCGCGGCGCCCCGTCGCGCGTGCAGGCCCGCTGGCCGCGCCGTTGTGCACGTCAGACATTGTCGATCACATCCTGGATCACGCCGGCCAGTTCGGCGGCCCGGAACGGCAGCCCGCGCACCCGGTTGTAGGAGATCACGTCGGTCAGGTAGCGCCCGCGCAGCACCAGCGCGAGCTGCCCCAGGTTGATCTCCGGGACCAGCACCTTGTCGTAGCTGGCCAGGACGTCGCCGAGGTTGGCCGGGAACGGGGACAGGTGGCGCAGGTGGGCCTGGGCCACCGAGCCGCCGGCCACCCGGATCCGGCGCACCGCGGCGCCGATGGACCCGAACGTGGATCCCCAGCCCAGCACCAGCACCTTGGCCTGGCCGTCCGGGTCGTCCACCTGCAGCGGCCCGATGTCGGCCGCGATGCCGTCGATCTTCGCCTGGCGCAGCCGGACCATCCGGTCGTGGTTGGCCGGGTCGTAGGAGATGGTGCCGGTGCCGTCGGCCTTCTCGATCCCGCCGATGCGGTGCTCCAGGCCCGGGGTGCCCGGGATGGCCCACGGCCGGGCCAGGGTGTCGGGGTTGCGCTGGTAGGGCCGGAAGTCGGGCTTGCCGTCCGCGCCGCTCCACTCGCCCGGGCTGGAGAACGAGAACTCGTCGCGCAGCTTAGGCAGCCCGGCCACGTCGGGGATGCGCCAGGGCTCCGAGCCGTTGGCCAGGTAGCCGTCGGACAGGATGATCACGGGCGTGCGGTACTTGGTGGCGATCCGCACCGCCTCCAGGGCGATCTCGAAGCAGTCCGACGGCGTGGCCGGGGCCAGCACCGCGACCGGGGACTCCCCGTTCCGGCCGTACAGCGCCATCAGCAGGTCGGCCTGCTCGGTCTTGGTCGGCATGCCGGTGGACGGCCCGGCCCGCTGGACGTCGATGACGATCAGCGGCAGTTCCAGCGAGACCGCCAGGCCGATGGTCTCGGCCTTGAGCGCCATGCCCGGGCCCGACGTGCTGGTCACGCCCAGCGCCCCGCCGAAGGACGCGCCGAGCGCCGCCCCGACCCCGGAGATCTCGTCCTCGGCCTGGAACGTGCGGACCCCGAACCGCTTGTGCTTGGACAGCTCGTGCAGGATGTCCGAGGCCGGCGTGATCGGGTAGGCGCCCAGGAACAGGGGCAGCCCGGACCGCCGGGACGCGGCGACCAGGCCGTAGCGACAGGGCACTGTTGCCGGTGATGTTCCGGTAGGTGCCCGGGGCCAGGGTCGCGGGCTTGACCTCGTACTGAACCGAGAAGGCCTCGGTGGTCTCGCCGTAGTTCCAGCCGGCCTGGAAAGCGGTGATGTTCGCCTTCAGGATCTCGGGCTTGTTCGCGAACTTCGACTTCAGGAACTTGCGCGTGCCCTCCAGCGGCCGGTTATACAGCCAGGAGAGCAGCCCGAGCGCGAACATGTTCTTGGCCCGCTCGGCTTCCTTGCGGGAGACGTCGATCTCCTCGAGGGCCTTGACCGTCATCGACGTGACCGCCACCGCGTGCACGTTGTAGCCGGACAGCGAGCCATCCTCCAGCGGGTTGGCCGCGTAGCCGACCCGGGTGAGGTTGCGCTTCGTGAACTCGTCGGTGTTGGCGATGATGTCCGCGCCGCGCGGCACGTCGGCCAGGTTGGCCTTGAGCGCGGCCGGGTTCATCGCCACGAGCACGTCAGGCGCGTCGCCGGGGGTCAGGATGTCGTGGTCGGCGAAGTGCAGCTGGAAGCTGGATACCCCGGGGAGCGTCCCGGCCGGGGCCCGGATCTCGGCGGGGAAGTTCGGCAGGGTCGAGAGATCGTTGCCGAACGCGGCCGTTTCCTGGGTGAAGCGGTCACCGGCGAGTTGCATGCCGTCGCCTGAGTCGCCCGCGAAACGGATGATGACGCGATCGAGCTGCTGGACCTGCTTGGTCACAGTCGGAGGACCTCCTCGGCGCGCCGCGTGGCCGACGCTGTGGAGCAGCGCGAGGCCGGCGAACGCCGCACCCGGCACGCACTGCGTCCGGGGCTGAGTTGGGATTGAGTCAATGTTACAGCGCTGTTGCGCTGCTCCAGCGACGTGCACGCGCTCTGTGAATAAGTAGTGACCTATCTCACACCAATTCGGTTCGCCCGGCTGACGCGGCCTCGTAGACGCCGTGGCTACTCTCGTACTGACGTCTGCGGCCCGGGCCCGGGTTCACCGGCCGGGCCGCGCGCCGGTCCGGGCTGCGGCCAGGTCACGCCCGGGTAGTCTGAGCCGGTGGTTGCCGTGGACCTGCCCTCGCCACGGGCGGCGCGCGACATCAGCGCGACCGTCCTGGATACGGGCCGGGGTTACGCGCTGTGGGTCTTCGACGCCGGGCTCGCCTGCTGCGCGGTCGAGTGCGCGGCGGCCCTCAGCCGGGTGAGCGGCCGGGCGGCCCCGGATCCGGTTCTCGCCAACGTGTTCATCGTGGCCGGCACCGTCACGGACAAGCTCGCGCCGCTGGTGGTCCAGGCCTACCAGCGAGTGCCGGCACCCAAGTGGGTGCTGTCCTTCGGGGCGTGCTCCAACAGCGGCGGCCCGTACTGGGACTCCTACTGCGTGACCAAGGGCGTGGACCAGATCATCCCGGTCGACGTCTACGTGCCCGGCTGCCCGCCCCGGCCGGAGGCACTGCTGCACGGCCTGGACGTCCTGGCCCGGCAGCAGCCCGGCGCCGGGAACGTGGCGGAGCACCCGTGACCCCGGAGGCGATCGTGGGCCGGCTGCAGGCGGTCGTGGCTGCCGGGGGACCGGCGCTGGACAGCGAGATCAGCCCGGACATGATCACGGTGACGGTGCCGGCCCAGGCGTGGGTGACCGCCCTGGCCTGCGCCCGGGACGAGCTGGACTGTGACTTCTTCGACTGGCTGACCGGGGTGGACGAACTGGACGCCGGGGTGGCCGTGCTGGCCCACGTGTACTCACTGGCCGGGCGGCACCACCTGCTGCTGCGGACCCTGCTGGCCGGCGAGCCGCGGCTGGCCACGGCCACCGGCGTCTACCGCGGTGCGGCCTGGCACGAACGGGAAACACACGAGATGTTCGGCGTCGTCTTCGACGGCCACCCGGGACTGGACCCCCTGCTGCTGCCCGATGGCTTTGACGGTGTTCCGTTGCGGAAAGATTTTGTCCTGGCCGCGCGGCGGGAGAAGGACTGGCCTGGCGCGAAGGAGCCGGGCGAGCAGGAGGGCGCCCGCGGGCGCCGCCGGATCCCGGCGCCCGCGATTCACGACGGGTGGCCGGCCTCGTGAGCGCTGAGCTGCCGCCCCGCAGCCGCGGGGTGATCGGTCTCCTCGAGGAGAACTGCACCGTGTGCATGCTGTGCGCACGCGAGTGCCCGGACTGGTGCATCTACATCGACTCGCACAAGGAGCCGGTGCCCAGCGCGCCGCGGGCCGCCGGTGCGCCGGAGCGGCCTGGAGCTGGAGGCCCGGCCGGCCGGGGGGCCGGCCGGGCGGGGCCGTCAGCGGGTCCGGAACGCGCTGGACCGGTTCGCCATCGACTTCTCGCTCTGCATGTACTGCGGGATCTGCATCGAGGTCTGCCCGTACGACGCGCTGTTCTGGGCGCCGGATTTCAGCTACGCCGAGCCGGACCTGCGCGACCTGACCCATGAGCGCGGGCGGTTGCGGTCCTGGATGGACGCGGTGCCGCCGCCGCCGGCCCACGATCCGGGTGCGCCGCCGCCGAAAGAGCTGCTGACCGCGCGACCCAGTGCGGTGCCGGGGCGGGAGCCGGCTGGCGAGCGGACGGCGCCGGGGCTGGCAGCCGCGCCGCGGCCTAGCGGAAGTTGACGAACTGCAGCGCGAGGTCGAGCTCCTTGCCCTTGACCAGGGAGATCACGGCCTGAAGATCGTCCTTCTTCTTGGAAGAGACGCGCAGCTCCTCGCCCTGGACCTGGGCCCGCACGCCCTTGGGTCCCTCATCGCGGATGATCTTGCCGATCTTCTTGGCGTCGTCCTGGGAGATGCCCTCCTTGAGGGTGATCCCGATCCGGTACTCCTTGCCCGAGGGCTTCGGCTCGGCCGCATCCACGATCTTGAGCGAGACCTGGCGCCGGACCAGTTTGTCCTTGAAGACGTCGAGCACGGCCTTGGCGCGTTCCTCGCTGTTGGCCCGGATCTCCACGCCATGGTCCCCGGACCAGGCGATGGACGCGCCGACACCGCGGAAGTCGAAGCGGGTCGAGATCTCCTTGGCCGTCTGGTTGAGGGCGTTGTCGACTTCCTGGCGGTCGATCTTGCTGACGATGTCGAAGCTGCTGTCTGCCATGGACGGCTCCCTTCCCGTCGGTTGAACATGCCGGTATAAGACGTCGGTGGCGACGTGCCGTCACGTCGCTGTACACGTCGGTGAACATGTCGGTGGAACACCGAGTCCTGAGGCTACTGCGCTCGCCGGGGGCAGGGGCGCATCCGCCGCGCACCGCTCTGCCGCTGGGGTGGCTGAGGGCGCTGCCGGGGTGGCTGACGGGCCTGCTGGGTGGGCTGAGCGGCCGGCCGGAGCGGCGCTGGGGCAGGCAGGTTGGCCGATGGGACGAGAACCCCGGGTGTCCGCTATCCTTCACTGTGCTGTCTGGCGACGGCACATGGCAGGTTGCCCGAGTGGCCAAAGGGAGCGGTCTGTAAAACCGTCGGCTTAGCCTACGTTGGTTCGAACCCAACACCTGCCACCATCAAACTCGCAGGTCAGACCCGGTCACCGCGGACCGGGTCTTATGCGTTGCGGGAGCGGTCTGAGATAGCCGCTCCCTGTGCGGGACGTCTCGGTTCGGGTCCTTGTTCGTGCTGATCAGGATGCTGTGGGCGCAGGGAGCGGTTGGCTGCGCTCGCCAGCGGTGCTGGCGCGCGTGGTTGAGCAGCGGTTGAGTTTCAAGGCGCGCGAAACCCTGTGGGTACCGAGAAGCTCATCCACCTCACGCGACCAGGCGTATTCGTTGATCGGGCCACCTCCCTGGCCACCTGACGCGGGAGTTCCGGGGAACCGCACCGCCCCGGAACGCGCCCCGCATTCCGGTCTCGCCTGGCCAGCCGGCCGGGCGCACCGGGTCCCCAATCGATCCCGTAGCCACAGTGCCAGGTCCGCCCAGTCCACAGTCGTGCGGCGCGCTTGCGGCCGTTGCAGGACGGCGAGCTAGTGGCCCAGGATCAAGATCTCTGCGGTCTTCAACGCCTCCTCACGCCGGGACAGGCGCAGCCACGTGGCCAGTCGCGTAATCAGGAGAAACACGAACCGCAGGCACATGATCGGTGATCATCACGGCCGGAGCGCCGGGCGAGCAACTCTGCTGGTCAGAGCCGCGGCCGGGATTCGCGACACGCACAGGACACCGCTCTGCGGGATGCAGAACCGTGCGAGGCGGGGCTACGCTGGCTGTTCCAGTCCATAGCCTCAGGTCCTATGCGGGTCCACTTCGTGCCTGGAGCTGCGCATGTCCTACGGTGTAGGGAGTTGAAGCTGCCAGCCCCAACCAGCTTCCGGATACTGGCAGCGACGCGGCTGCTTGAGGCCAAGGCGCTTCTTAGCCAAGCGCAGTGGTCTGGTTCCTATTATCTGGCTGGTTACTCAGTTGAATGTGCCCTGAAGGCCTGCGTTACGCGTGACTTCAGCAAGCATCAACTCCCTGACTGGCAGCTGGTGAGAGATACCTACACCCATAGTCTCGAAAGGCTCGTGGATCTCGCCAAGCTGCGGTCGCAATTGAAAGTTCAGATGGAAGACGATAATAGCTTCGCCTTGAATTGGACCATCGTAAAGGACTGGAAGGAGACCAGCCGATACATGACCTGGACGCAGAATGAGGCGGAAGATCTCTATAACGCAATTACGCAACGTAGTCATGGGGTCCTTCGATGGGCGAAACGAGTATTGGTGATCGGGATGTAATTCAGGGCGCACGTCTGGTGCAGGAGCTTGACGCGCGTGATCTGCCCTTGACGGCGGCATTCTGGACCCATGAGTCCAGCCTCGACACTTGGCGACTAGTAGTCGCTGTGCCGATGCGAGAGGATACGTCGCCCAGGGCAGCGTATCGTCAGGATACAGAGCGTCATCCTTGACCTTGATCTTGGCTTGTCGCTGGACCGAGTTGCTCTGATCCCGGACAGTGACCCTCTGATCAAGGATCTTCGTGATCTTGTCAAGACAGGCTCTACTGACGTGGTCGAAATACCCATCGGCAGTGGTGAAATTGCAGGCGAGGCTGTAGACAAGGTCTATGCCTATCGGCTTGAGGCGCTGCGCTACGGGAAAGAAGTGCTTGGGGCGTTGCAGCGGATTCAGCCCGCAGGCGCGGTACTCCGTCGAGCAGACGGGCTCGATTTTCCAGCAGCTTCGGAACCTGACTTCATCCTGGATAACGGAGATCAGACCGTTCTGGTCGAAGCTAAGGCGTTGTCTCGGCCGCTAGATCTTAGAGATGTTCGACATTCAGCTGATCTTATCGATCGAGCTTGGGGTTATTATCGGAAGTCAGCTGCCTGGTTGATTGTGTCACGAACCGACTTTACGTCTGATGCCTTGAACTGGATATCTGATTCTACAGGCAGGACCGAAGCCGTCAGGCGAATGCGTTTGGTCAAATGGGCGAGTCGAAGCGACGATCCACAGCTGCGGGAGGTTCTTGTTTATCTCTTGGATCGCATATAGAACTAAGGAAACCGACGTGACGACCTGAGCGAAGATGTGCACGGCCGCGGCTGTACGGTGATGATCACGTTGGTCTTTCGTTTCATAGCCCCAAGCGCGACCGTGGCCCCTTCTGCCACATTGCTGGCCTGACTGGCGGGCTTCGGTATGGTTTATGGGGGCTTGTCGGACGCTTACAGCCACCACTCCCGACGGCAGGGGACATGGGGCGTGACCGACGACCTGAGCGGCCTGCAGTCGGCGCTCCCTGCGAGGTCTTAGAACCGCCAGCCCGGCCGTTGAACCCCGTCCGTGGTCTGAACTCGACGCTCATCCGTGAAAAATGGCTGACATTTAGCTGGTGATCGACTCTTCGCGCGCCAATGGATGTTCTCATTTCAGGCACGTGGTTCGGACGTCAGACGCACCGGGCGCGATGGCCTACCCCTTTCGACGCAGACTCACCTACCAAACGCCCGGTGCGCTGGCATCAGTCTGCCATTGTCCTGGCCGCTTAGGGGTAAGGACCGCGGAAGTGACGCTTCACTAGGTCCGTGCTGGACGCGCCGTTAGTCAGCCACGGTGGTGCGCTGGGGTCTGCCTCGCTACGCAGCCCGCCAGCCCGGGCTCGCATGCTAGCTGGTCGATCTGCGCCGAGAGAAGGCGCGCTCGTGGCCCTCAAGATCTCATTCGCTCGGTGCGGCTCGCGGTTCTCTCGCTTGAGCCTAGCGGATTCGCGACCGCTCGCACGTACTGAGGCCGGGCTGCTGACCGCTATCAACCTCAGCCTGCAGGAGCCACTCGGCGGGGCCGTCTCCGCTGAGGCCGGTCTTGGCCATGACCGGGTTAGCCGCGGCCTATTCTGGGTCTGCCCAAGTCTGGTCCTCAGCGGCTAGGCGCACTGCCTTGATCGGAAGCTACCATTTCGTCGCCAAGCGGCCACGCCCTGCAGAGTCTAAAGTACGTCGATCAGCGGAGTGTGGTGTCGTGTGAGTTACCTGTCGGCGGGTGAAGGAGTATTGGGATGAGACGGTCGGTCTACCTGATGCTCATGGTTCTAGCCGTCGGCACCGTCGGCTTGCTGATCGGGCTGCGTTTGAGTTCTGGATCGTCGGCCTCATCACTGGCGAGACTTAGCCCGGCGCAGTTGCAAGACGAGAAGGTTCGGCAGGAGATCCGGCAGTTGCAGATCAGCAACGCCCAGAGCGGCGGCCTGCAGCACGCCCTTCTTGCGTGGGCACCTTTCGTGACCGCCCTCGGGGCGATCACGGCGGTGGGCGCGACGCTATGGAAGCAGGCGGCGGACCTCGAGGCGGCCCGCACGCAGCTCAGCGGCGAACACGAGAAGACACGGGTGGAGAACAAGCAGTGGCAGCAACGCCTACTTGAGGACCGTCGTACCGCCCTGGCGCAGGAAGAGGCAGAGTCCCTGCGCCGCTTTGACGCCAACTTGTCTACAGTGATCACCAACCTCGGGTCCGCGTCGAAGACCCTCCAGGTCAATGCGGCCGCAGCGCTGGCCACCTATCTCAAGCCGGGCTACGTGGGTTTTCACGCCGACCTGCTTGTCGTGCTGGCCGCGAACCTGCAACTGCAGCCGACCAACGCGGTGGCGCGTATCTTGGGATCGGATCTCGAACGGCTGTTGCGCCTCATGTTCGGGAACCCGGCACACTACGGTGACGACCTGCCTCGAGAACTGGATCTGGCACGGGCGTCTCTACAGAGGCTCGACGTGTCCGATGTCGACTTCGGCAGCGTCGTCGTTGATGTCGCGTTCGCGGACCTGTCCGAAGCACGCCTCGCTGGCGCCAAGTTGTTCCGGATGCGCGGCCGTGAGGTGATACTGGAGCATGCCTACTGCTCGCGCGCCAGGCTCGGCGAGGCCCGGCTAGACGGCGCCAAATGCAAGCGCGCAGTAATGCATGAGGTGAATCTCGTATCCGCGACCTTGAAGCACGCCGATTTGAGCGGCGTAGAATTCAAACAGGCCTTCATGCAGGAAGCACATCTGGATGGCGCGAATCTGGTGGGCGCCGACTTTACCGAAGCCGACCTGGCCAACACCTACTTCGGGGAGCAATGTTCGACGAAGTAGCGTTGCGCAGTATCGCTCGACGTGCCAAGAGGTGGCGAGACAACAACAATAAGAATAAGAACTTCGACGACGAAATCTGGCAAGCCCTGCTGGTCCTCGGCGACGGCACGACATGACGACTTTCCCTTTTACGGCGCCCGCCTCATCTCCTTGGCGCTTCATATGCTCGGTGAAGACTCAATGCGGGAACGCCAGATTTATCCACGTTCGATTGACGCTTGTACCTGTGACAGTCCGAAAACGGATCTGAAGGTCCGCACGTCAGGGTTCAGTCGGCTAGTATCCATAAGGTCTCTCGTTTGGTGGGTGAGCCGCGGAGCGGCGGTCTCGTATACAGGCAGCCGCACCGGGGCTTCACCTGCAGGCGGGCGGTTAGCCAATTCGGGCATGTATTCGTAAACTGCCCGGCCATGGGACCCGGTCGTCTCAGATATGAGGGCGGCGAGATAGGCGATCGAGACGCGTTCCGGCTCGTCGAGCCGGAGATGAGCGATGAGGAGTATCAGGCTTACCGTGCCGCCTGGTGGAAAGGGTTCCCCTCGCGAATGCGAGAGCGCTTGCCTCTGCCAGGGGCCGCCTGGCCGGCGGCCGAGGCGGGTTCGCATCTTCGTCGAATTCCCTGAGGAGCTGCCACAGCTTATGCCTTCTGCAGCGCGCAGCCTGCCGAGCATCGTTGAGAAGGCCCGCTGCTCATACAGTGCTCAACTATGACATCGAATCCTCATATACATTGGTTCCCCGCAACCGACCGCAATTCCGCACCACCAGCCAATTTGTATTCCATTCCGTATTCCAGTTACGAGAGGAATCCTCGCGGTAGGGAATCCGCAGGACGTGGCGATAATAAACCTGAACCGGAATCTCTCACAGACGGGACTCAGGTTCCGCCTTGGTCCCGGCTGGCTTGCGGATATCAGCTGGTCGTCTGTAGTGATATGCAGTTCTTGGTGCTGGCGGCCGTGGCGGGTGGTGATCCAGCCGCGGTACATCCAGTTGTAGATGGTAGCGGTGGCGATGCCCAGCTCGGCGGTCAGGCTGGGCACTGACCATTTGCCGGGTGCCAGGCCGGTGAGCAGCGCTGACCGGCCCTTCGGCTGGCTGCGAATGCCGCGCTGAGTGAGGGCGCGGACCTGCCCGCCGGTGAACCGGCTGGTCCGCTTGGGCGAGCGGAATCCCTCGGCGTTGAGGTCGCCGGCGCCCAGCGCCCCTGGCCGTCGCCATAAGCGCCGCGAACACCAACGACTGCCTCGCTTTACGCCCCCTGGTCATGGGCATCCCGGCCATCCGGTCCCGGCGCGGGCCACGGCGGCGCCGGCTCGTCAAACTCCACGCCGATAAGGGATATGACTTCGACGCTGACCGCCGCTGGCCGCGCCAGCGCGGCATCATCCCGCGCATCGCCCGCCCCGGCATAGATACCAGCGAACGCCTGGGACGCCACCGCCAGAAGATCGAGCGCACCATCGCCTGGCTCACCGGCTACCGGCGCCTGACCATCCGCTACGAATGCAAAGCAAGCCTCTTCGGCGCCTTCCTCAGCCCGCCGTCACCCTCATCTGCTGGAAGAAACTCCCCACGTGAGACACGCTCTAAGGCAATGGCGTTACATCGAGCATGTGCGCCTCCGACCCGGCAACAGCCTCGTCGTGCTGCGCGAGTGTAACGGGTCTAACTGGCAGCAGTAGATCGCGACACAGGTCACGGGGCAGGCCGGATTCCAGGCGTGGATCAACCGTGCCACCCACAAGATCCTGCAGTTTGGGGCTAAAGGCGCGCATTGATCACGTTACCCCGCCAGCGAAGCCCGCCGGCCACCAACAATGGAGGCTCGTCGCCTAATCCCCGGCCCTGACCGTAAGGAGATCAGCAGACGCCTTTTACAGGCTCCCCGACTTGTTCGGATTACTCGGTGACCTGTGGATAGTTCTCCTTGTCAGCCTATCGTTTCGCCAGGCCTTGCCCCTTAAGTTAGGCCACATGGCTGATGTCTCCTACGGCCGTGCAATCCATGATCAGTGTTACGGGCGAGCATCAGGGGCTCGCTGCCGATCATGAAGGACGTGATGGTGGCATGGGCAGCAGACTGTCCGCGGCGGGCGGGTTCTTCGCGGATTCCGATTTCGATTACGAGGCTCGCATCGCGCTCGGCGCCGTAGCGTCGGGGGTCGGTGATGCCGGGCTAGTCCTGGCGGCCTTGGACCGGATCACCGACGGCGACCCGCAGAGCTGGTTTGACGCCTGGACCGCGGTGGCGGCGGACCTGACCGCTCGTGGCGATGAGGCGCTGGCGCGTGGGCACCTGGCCACAGCGAGCTGGGCTTTTATGGCTGCGGCGGAGTATTACTCCAAGGCGCAGGTCTTCGCCGACGGGATGGCCGATCAGTCCGTGCTGCTGCCGACCTTCCGCAAGCACCGGGCCTGCTGGGAGAAAGTGATCGACGCCTCGACGGGCCGTTTCGTCCGGATGCAGATTCCGTACGAGGACACCACGCTGCCGGGCTACCTGCTGCGCCCGGACACCAGCGGGGCGCCACGGCCGACACTGGTGATGACCAACGGGAGCGATGAGTCGCTGCCCGGGTTGCTCGCCAACGGCGCGGCCGAGGCGCTGGCCCGCAGCTGGAACGTGTTCGTGTTCGACGGGCCGGGGCAGCAGTCGATGCTCTTCGAGCGGGGCGTGCCGTTCCGCTACGACTGGGAGGCGGTGCTGACCCCGGTCATCGACGCCTTGGTCACCCGGCCCGACGTGGACTCGTCCGCGCTGACCGGGTACGGCGTCAGCCAGGGCGGCTACTGGATCACCCGGGCGGTCGCGTTCGAACGGCGCCTGGTCGCGGCGGTCGCCGACCCGGGCGTGGTGGACGTCTCGGTCGGGTGGACCGCGCACCTGCCCAAGGCACTGCTGGACCTGCTGGACTCGGGCCAGAAAGATGCGTTCAACGCCGCGATGGCCAAGGCGCAGGCCGGCGCCAGCCCGGCAGCGGCCCGGACGCTGGCGTTCCGCA
>CAVUKT010000012.1:0-81648 GCA_963742055.1 uncultured Actinomycetes bacterium
CTGTCTTGCGATGCGGGACCGAGATCGGGACCAGATGTAGATCCCGCCATCCTTCGAGGAGTCGCGAAGGTAGGCCTCAGAGAAGAAGTGCATTGTCTGGCCGGACTCCTCGGTCACGTAGTCCGGCTCAAGTTCGTGCGCGGGCAGCCAGCGGGCACGCAGCGGCCGGTCCTCTAGCGCGTTGACGTGAAATACGAACAGCCCGCCCCCGCGGACCAGTCGCATGACCTCCGCGAACACTGTACGGGTCACACCGTCCGGGAACATGTGGATGGCGACATTGGACATAACCGCATCAAAGCTCCCATCGGGGAAGGGGAGCCGCTGTGTCATGTCGGCCACCATGAATCTGGCCACGGAGCCGAAGCGGGCCTGCGCCTGCCCGATGGCCTCGCCCGACACATCCATCGCCGTGACCAGAGAGCCTACAGCGGCCAGCCGGCCGCGTCGTCGCCGGTGCCGCAGCCCAACTGAAGGACGGTGCGCGCGCCCACGTCCCGCAGCTGCACCATGAACGGCCCGGTCCACACGCCTCCCCAGTCGAGATCATCGCCAGACTCCCGGTGCTGCCGGAAGAACTCATCCCAGAACTCGGCACCTGCATGGGCCATGGCGCCACATTATGCTCGACACGCCCTCCGACCGATCCCGTGCTGGCTGCCCGCCCGCCGCCCGCAGTGGCACAAGCCCGGCCGAAACCCGCGCCGCCTGACCGACACCACCCGAGCCCACGGTCTTCCGGAGACCCTGCGGTACTCCGCCGCTGTACGGGTTGCAGCTCTCCATCCGTCCCCGCAAAAGCCGAGTGGAGCGCGTCAGCAGGGTAGCCGCGGGCGCCCGCGTACGTGCCATCTATTTGATCTTCCTCTAGCCAATGACAGGGCGAGGGCCAATCTGTCATCGACCATGTATCAGGAGCGGGCAAAAGGTCTCTATCCGGGTAAAGGCGCGGTGAATGGCAGGTGACGGGCACGCGCGCACACGGGGGACGGACGGCGCGCTGCTCGATGCCGTCGCTTTGCGGCCCGAGCGCGAGGGAAGGCTCCGATGAACGGGAAATATGTCGGATACGTCGCGGGCGAGGACCCGCTCCACGGCTTCCTCAGCAGGATCATGCGCGATCGCCTGGAGGTGCGCGAACCGCAGCTGGCGTTCCGCGTGTTCCGGCTGTCCGGGAGCAACGAGGTCTACGCATACGAGGAGAAGTCCAGCGGCGCCAAGGTCATCTGCAAGTTCTACGGCACGAGGTTCGGGACGGATCTGGACAAGGCGGCCTGGATGGCCCGCCAGGAGTACGACGGCCTCAAGACGCTGCGCCGGTACAACCTGGTCGGGTCGCCGCACCACGTGATCCGCCCGCTGGGGCTCAGCCGCGACATCAACGGCGTGCTGGCCGTCGAATACTATCCCGGCGAGGAATTCAGCCACGCGATCGCGCGTGCGACGCAGCACCGGGACGACGCGCACCTCTACTGGCGGCTGAAGGCGCTGGCCTACTTCCTCGCCACCCAGCACAACCGGACGGCCAACGGGGCAACGGTGGATTTCGATCCCGAGTGCCGGTACTTCGACACGATCGTCGCCAGGCTCAGGAAGGCCCACCGCATCGGGCAGCGGGACATCGACGAGCTCTCCGGGCTGCGCGACCGCTGGCGGGAGCGGCCGCAGATGTGGCAGGACCGGCAGGTCTGGCTGCACGGTGATGCGACCCCGGCGAACTTCCTGTTCGGCCACGGCATGGACGTCGCGGCGATCGACCTGGAGCGCATGAAGCGCGGCGACCGGATGTTCGACGTCGGGCGGGTCGCCGGCGAGCTCCAGCACGCGTTCATGCGTGACTCCGGCGACCGGCACCGCGCGGAGCCGTTCATCGGGCACTTCCTCTGGGAGTACAGCTGTCACTTCCCCGACCGCGAGCAGGCGTTCGAGTCGATTACCGCCCGTGCGCCGTACTACATGGCGCTGAACCTGCTGCGGATCGCGCGCAACGACTACATCGGCCAGGACTACGGCAGGAGGCTGGTGCGGCAGGCAAAGAGGCTGCTGCAAGCCGCCTGAACGCCGCAGATGCCGGGCCGCCGGTCCGCGCCGGCCCGGCGGCCTACACTCGTGCGGGCGGCCGCCGAGCGAGGAGGTACTGACGCAAAGCATGGACATCCGAGCGGTCGCCTTCGACGTGAACGGCACCCTGGTCAGGATCCTGGCCGATGACGACGAGGAGCGGATCTTCCGCGCCGCGGCGCACTTCCTCACCTATCAGGGCATCGACCTGCACCGGCACGAACTGCGTGATCTCTATTTCCAGCTCATGAAGGAGCAGCTGCGGGCCAGCCCGGAGGAGTACCCCGAATTCGACGCCGTCGGTATCTGGCGCAGCATCATCGAAGATCACGGGACGGACTTCACCCGCGCCCTGCCCGCTGGCAAGCTCGCGCAGATGCCGTTGTTCCTGGCCGAGATGTCCCGCGGCATCTCGCGCCGGCGGCTCGGCCTGTACCCGTACGTCCGCGAGGTGCTCGACGTCCTGCGCGAGCACTTCCCGCTCGCGATCGTCACCGACGCGCAGAGCACGTATGCGCGCGGCGAGCTGCACAAGGTCGGCCTGCTCGGCTACTTCGACCCGATCATCGTTTCCGGCGACCACGGGTACCGCAAGCCCGACCGGCGGCTCTTCCAGTACGCGCTCGACGGGATGGGAGTGGCGGCCGGGAACGCGCTGTACGTCGGCAACGACATGTACCGGGATATCTACGGCGCGCGGGAGGCCGGCCTGACGACCGTGATGTTCGATTCCGATCAGGGAAGAAGGACTACCGGGATTGCGCACCCGACTACACGATCACGGACTTCCGCGACCTCCTGCCGATCCTCGGCCTGCCCTGGCCCTGAACCCACCACGGGGCCGCCCGCCAGCAGGTTCGCCTACATGCGGCTGACCGGAAACGCTGGGCCACCTCCCGGTTATTAGCTCCCGCCTCGACAGGGCCGCCGCCGCTAACCGCACCTCCTCGTGCTGGGCCTGCTCACCGGTGTCCAGCCCACCACCATCGGGATACCTCACCCCTCTGAGATACCGCAGGGTGCGGCGGCCGTCAGTGGGACTCCAAAGACCGCCGTTAAAGATCGTTAGCCGACCGGATGCGGGCCGCCCTGGCCAATCCGAGCGAGATCCAGGCACCGACACGGTAGATTCAGGACACTGCCTGCGGCCCGCCAACAGCCGGGCTGGAGCCCTACCGAACATGCTCTTCCTGCTCAGTGGCCCGGATCCCGGCCCAGGACCTCGGGATCCGTGTGCCGCTGCCGCCCGCGAGAGCGAAGCCCGACTCGAACGCGCGTGCGGCATCTCACGCGGTCCCGGTTGCGGTACTTTGCTGCTGTACTCTCGGTCCCGCTGTTCGAATTTTGCTTCTGACCAGTGGAGCTAAGGGGACTCGAACCCCTGACCCCCTGCTTGCAAAGCAGGTGCTCTTCCAGCTGAGCTATAGCCCCGCGCCACGGCGGTTCAAGGGTACCCGGTCGGCGCTGGCCCAGAGGGCGCCGCAGCAGGGCCCTCGTCAGGGGGGTGGCGCCAGCGGAGCAGTCGCAGGCGGCGGGGGCCCAGCCGACCCCAGCCCGGGATCGGCCGCCTTCGCCCCGGAGCCCTTGCCGCCATCCGCCGCGGACCCCGTGCGGCCCGCAACCGGATCCGCGAACCGGACCCGCAACCGCGACCCGCAGCCGGGTCGATGACCGGCTCCGCCGCCTCAGCCGCCAGCACCCCCGGCAGCTCAGCAAAGCTGCCCAGCAGATGGGTCGCGCCCGCCCGCTGTAGCCGGTCGCGGGTGTGCCCTCCGGTCAGGATCCCCGCCACGATCTGGGCACCGGCCCGCCGCCCGCACAGGATGCCGCTTTCGGTCCCCCCGGCGTAGGCGGTCTCGCGGACATCGGTCACCCCGAGCCGCAGCATCGCGCACAGCATGGGGTCGGGCCACGGGTAGCCGCGCGGCGCGTCCTCGGGGCACAGCACGAGGTCGACCTGCCGCCGCCAGCCGAGGGTGTCCAGCACGAGACCGAGCAGGCCCCGGGACAGCCCGGTGATGAAGCACACCCGGACCCCGGACCCGCGGATCTGCTGCAGCGCCTCGGCTGCCCCGGGCATGGGGACCAGCCCGGAGCGGTCAACGGCCAGCCGGTAGGAGCGGTCAAAGGCGAGCGTGGCGGCTTCGGCGCGGCCCGGGGCGTCGGGGAACAGCGCGCGGAACACGTCAACGGCGGACTGCCCGCGGGTCTGGTGGACGTGGACCATGCTGCGGGCGTAGGCCGCGGTGCCGGGGACGATGCCCTGGGTGGCGAAGGCCTCGGTGAACGCCCGCTCCAGGATGCCGCCGTCGTCCGCGGTGACCCCGAGCAGGCCACAGCACAACAGCGTGACCGGTGTCGCGCTGCTCACACCGAACCCCCGTCTTCAGCCCGGCCGCGCTAGCTTCAGGGGCCGGGCGCCGCCTGGCCTAGTCGTCGCTGGTCGTCGCCTCGGTCCACAGATCGAGCTCGGCACGGTCGGCCTGGACCTTCCGCCAGACGGCGAACACGCCAAGCCCCGCCAGAGCGAGCAGCAGCAACTTCTTCACGGTGCGGACCCCTTCACCTCGACAATCGCGGAGCCCGGCCCGGAAGGGGCGACCTGGCTCCTTACGCTCCATGCAGACTAGCAAGCGTTTCCGTTACCGGGGCCTGGCCACACGAGTCTCATCCCACACCGGATCGCTCGATTCGTAGACGTCTCCGGTCGCCCCGAAGACGAGGAACCGGTCGAAGGACCGGGCGAACCAGCGGTCGTGCGTGACGGCCAGGACCGTGCCCTGGTAGGACTCCAGCCCGGCCTGCAGCGCCTCCGCGCTGGCCAGGTCGAGGTTGTCGGTCGGCTCGTCGAGCAGGAGCAAGGTCACCCCGCTCAGCTCGAGCAGCAGGATCTGCAACCGGGCCTGCTGCCCGCCGGACAGGGTGGCGAACGGCTGCTCGGCGCAGTGCTGCAGCTCATACCGGGACAGCGCGGCCATGGCCTCGTTGCGCTGCAGCGCGTGCTCGGTCATGAGGATCTCGGCGGGACGCCGGCCGGCCAGGTCGGGGCGGGCGTGGGTCTGCGCGAACAGTCCCGGGACGACCCGGGCCCCGAGCCGGGCCACTCCCTCGTGCGGGACGTCAGCCCCGCCGAGCAGCCGCAGGAAACTCGACTTGCCCGATCCGTTGGAACCGAGCACGGCCACCCGGTCGCCGTACCAGACCTCACAATCAAAGGGGTGCATGAGCCCGGTCAGCTCCAGGTCCTCGCAGATCACCGCGCGCTTCCCGGTCCGGCCGCCGCGCAGCCGCATCCGCACGTTCTGCTCCCGCGGCGCGAGCTCCGGCGGCCCTGCGTCCTCGAACCGGCGCAGCCGGGTGACCGCCGCCTGGTAGCCGCGAGGCCATGCCGTCGTTGTAGGAGGCCTTCTGCCGCATGGTGCGGACCAGCTGCTTGAGCTTCTCGTGCTCCTCATCCCACCGGCGCCGCAACTCGTCGAGCCGGTCGATGCGGTCGCGCCGGGCCTGCGGGTAGCTGGCGAACCCGCCGCCGTGCACCCAGACGCTGCCGTCCTCGACGGTAACGATCCGCTGCGCGGTATTGGCCAGCAGCTCCCGGTCGTGGCTGACCAGCAGAACGGTCTTGCGGGTCAGGGTCAGCTGCTCTTCCAGCCAGAGCTTGCCTGGCACGTCCAGGTAGTTGTCCGGCTCGTCCAGCAGCAGGACCTCGGCCGGCCCGCGCAGCAGCGCCTCCAGCACGAGCCGCTTCTGCTCGCCCCCGGACAGCGTGCCCACGCCCCGGTCGCGGCACTGCTCGTAGCCGAGGCCGAGCGCCGCGACCGTGCACGCGTCCCACAGCACCTCAGCGTCGTACCCGCCCGCGTCGCCCCAGTCCGCCAGCGCGGCCGCGTACCGCAGCTGGGCCGTCTCGTCGTCGCGCGCCCGCATGGCGTCTTCCGCCGCATCCAGCCGCGCTGCCGCTTCGCGCACCCGCTTTTCCGCAACGAAAACCAGCAGGTCGCGGACCACCGGATCCCGGCCGGCGCGCCCAAGGCCGTGCTGTACCTGAGCGCCGTCCCCGCGGATCCCCCCGATGCTGCGCTGACCCGTCGCCCTGATTGGCCCGGATCCCCCCGATGCTCTGCTCACCCGGGGGGACGACCCCCCGGATCCCCCCGATGAACTGCCGCATCACCCCCAGCCCGCCGCTGGTGGTGACGGTGCCGGACTGCGGAGTCAGGTCCCCGGCGATCAGCCGGATCAGCGTGGTCTTCCCGGAGCCGTTCGGGCCCACCAGCGCGGCGACCGCGCCCTCGCCGACCCGGAACGAGGCGTCGTCCAGCAGCACCCGCCCGTCCGGCAGCGCGTGATGCACATGCGCCACCTCGACGTGTCCCACCCTGATCCCCTCCCGGCTGCTGGTGATGCCCTCAGCCGAGGTAACCAGGCGGCGTCCCGCCCCGCAACGGATATACCGGCTGGGCTCACTGGCCGGCCGCAGAGCGCCTGCCCCACATCCGGCCGATCCCTACCCGCCCTGGCCTGCTGCTCCCCGGGGACGACTGACCTCAGGCCCGGTCCGGGTGCCATCGCGGGACCAGGGACGGCGCCGGCCTGGCCGGGCCAGCACCACGGCCAGCTCGCGCAGGGCGTTCACGGAGTGCGCACTCAGCACCGCGTCGCAATAAGGCCAGGCGGCCGCCATCCCGCCGGCCAGCGGCCGGTACTGCTCGCTCTTGGTCCGGGGGTTGACCCAGATGATCCGGTGCGCGACCCGCGAGAGCCGCTGCATCTCGCGGCGCAGCAGGACTGGTTCGCCGGTGTCCCAGCCGTCCGAAATGATCACGACCACGGCGCCCCGGGCCAGGCCGGGCGGCCCACGGTGTCGTTGAACTCCTTCAGCGAAGCCCCGATGCGGGTCCCGCCCAGCCAGTCCGGCGCAGCCTGCCCGGCCCGCCGCAGGGCCTGCTCGGGCGGCATGTGCGCGAGCGTCCCGGTGAGCCGGGTCAGCCGGGTGGCGAAGGTGAACACCTCGGCCTCGGCCCCGCCCGCCGCGCAGTACAGCAACTGGAGCATGGCCCGCGCGTAGGGTTCCATCGACCCCGAGATGTCGCACAAGACGATCAGCTGGCGCGGCCGCAACGCCGGGGCCCGATGGGCCAGCCGGAGCGGATGGCCGCCGGTGCGCCGGGCGTGCCGCAGTGTGCTGCGCAGGTCGGTCCGGCGGCCCCGGGCCGCGGGATGCTCGCGCCGCGAGCGGCGCAGCGGCACGGCCAGGGTCAGCTCGCTCATCAGGCCGGTCAGGGCCTGCAGCTCGGTAGGGGTCAGCTCGGCGAAATCCGTGCCCGCCAGCCGCTCGACCCAGCTGGCCAGGGCCGGGCGCAGCGGTCTCCGGCCGGTCTGGCGCGTCCGGCTCCGCTCCGTCCTCCGCCGCGCTGCCCGGTGAGCCCGGGCCGTGGCCCTCCGTCCCGTCCGGGCCGCCCACGCCGGGCGGCAGCTGGCCGGGCGGCGGCGCCGGGTGCTGCTGCGCGGCCCGCGCGGCCTCGGCCAGCAGGTCATCAGAGGCCGGCCGGGGCGGCGGGCCGGGCAAGTCCGGGCTCGCCCGGGCTGGCCGGCCGCCGGGCCACCCACCCCGCCGAACAGGTCGCCGAACACCCGCCGCACCGTCTCGGTCTGCTCGGGCCCGGAGGCGAACGTGGCCAGGGCGCACAGGTAGAGCTCGTACCTGGTGGCCAGGCCTGGCCACCGGAACCGACCGGGCGAACCGCTCGCAGCGGCCCGGATCGGCCGGCACCCCCGCGTCGCGCAGTTCCGCACCGAGCCGGGCCGCGATCAGCGCCAGGTCAGCCGGGACGCGGTCCTCGTTGGCCTGGTTCCCGTCGCCGGGCCGGCGCTGCGGCCGGGACCGATGGTGCCGGGGCCCGGGATGGTCGGGGCCGGAGATCAGCTGGGCACGGGCCTCAGTCACCGTCGCTGGCCGTCGCCGCGAACCCGGCGGCCCGGAGAACCTGCAGATCCTCGGAGTACTTCAGCACCACGCCCGCGGTCTGGGCCGTCACCGTCTCGTCGATACGCTCGGCTCCCAGCACGACCAGGGCCTGCAGCCCAGCTGATCGCCTCGGCTACGCCGGGTGGCTTGGCCAGGTCCAGGTCCCGCAGCCGCGCGACGCCCCGGGCCACCTGCCCGGCCAGTGGCCCGGCCGCGGCGGGCACCCGGCGGCGGATGATCGCCGCGACCCGCTCGGTGTCCGGGTACTCGATCCAGTGATAGAGGCAGCGCCGCTTCAGCGCGTCGTGCAGATCCCGGGTCCGGTTGGAAGTGAGCACCACGACCGGCGGCAGCGCGGCCCGCCGGGTGCCGAGTTCGGGGATCGTGACCGCGGACTCGGCCAGCAACTCGAACAGGAAGGCCTCGAACTCGTCGTCGCCCCGGTCCACCTCGTCGATCAGCAGCACGGCGGGCCGCGGGCCGGGATGATCCAGGGCGGCCAGCAACGGCCGGGCCAGCAGGTAGTCGGCGCTGAACAGGTCGGCGTCGCGCAGCGTCTCGCCGCGGGACTCGGCCAGCCGGATCGCGAGGAGCTGGCGCGGGTAGTTCCACTCGTAGAGGGCCTCGGCGGCGGTCAGCCCCTCGTAGCACTGCAGCCGGATCAGCGGCGTGTCCAGGACGGCGGCGAGCGCCTTGGCCGCCTCGGTCTTGCCCACGCCGGGCTCGCCTTCGAGCAGGATCGGCTGGCCCATCCGGGCGGCCAGGAACAGCGCCACCCCCAGCGGCTGGTCGGTCAGGTACCCGGCGGCGTCCAGATCACGGACGAGCGTGTCGACATCGGGCAGCCGCCCTTCCAGCTCGCTCAGGGCTGGTGATGACATGGAGCCCCCGGGACGGACGACGGACTGGCCAACGACAAGTACGGCATAGCTCAATCATGCGGCAGCGGGCCGACTGCCCGCAGATAGCGAGCGGTGGCCGTGGCCGCCGACGGCAGCCGCAGCTCGGGGCGGCGGGGGCCCGGCACCATCCCCCGCGGGTGATCCCCGCGGACCGGGCAGGTGAGACCGTCAGCGTGTTCGGCATGGGGAGCACATGGACACAGGCGATCTCCTTCCCGGGGGCCCGGCCCCGGGCAAGCAGGCTGCGGCCACCGGGCGGGGTGAGCACTGGTGGCCAGTGGCGCTGGCGATCCTGGCCGTGGGCGGCCTGCATGTGGCGCTGCCCGCGCCGTACCGGGTGAACCCCAGATGGGTGGTCCCGGTTGTCCTGCTCGTCTTGCTGGCCGTTCTGATCATCGGGGACCCGGGCCGCATCGACCGGCAGAAGCCCTGGCTGCGGGTCGTCACCGGGATCGTCGTCGCCTTCATCACGGTGGCGAACCTGTTCTCCGCCGCCCGGCTCATCGCGGACATCCTGACCAGTAACAAGATCTTCGCGAATAACCCCATCGGGCTGCTGGCTACCGGCGGGGTCATCTGGGTCACCAACGTGATCGCGTTCGGCCTGTGGTACTGGGATCTGGACCGGGGTGGCGCCGCCGCCCGCGCCCATCACCCCCGCGCAGGCCCGGCGTTCGTCTTCCCGGAGATGCAGCACACCCAGTACGCGCCGGCGGCCTGGGTGCCACGGTTTGTGGACTACCTCTCGCTGGCCTTCTGGACCGCCACCGCGTTCAGCCCCACTGACACCTCCGCGATCAAGCCGTGGGCCAAGCTCCTCATGATCGTGGAAGCGTGCGTATCGCTGGGCCTCGGCGCCCTCGTGATCGCCCGCGCGGTCAACATCCTGAAGGCGTGAGCTGGCCCGGTTGAGTGCCGGGGAGCCGTCCGGCCCGGTTACAGAGCCAGGTCGGCCCGCACCGGGCGGCCCTGGATCGCGGACCACACGTTGGCCGGGGTGAGCGGCATCTCGGCGTGCCGGACGCCCAGCGGGCGGAGCGCGTCGATCACCGCGTTGACCACCGCGACCGGCGAGCCCACCGTGGCCGACTCGCCCACGCCCTTGGCGCCGATCGGGTGGTGCGGGCACGGGGTGACGGTCTGGCCCAGCTCCCACGACGGGCATTCCACCGAGGTGGGCAGCAGGTAGTCCATGAACGAGCCGCCGAGGCAGTTCCCGTCCTGGTCGTAGGTGATGACCTGCATCAGCGCCATGCCGACCCCGTCGGCGAGGCCGCCGTGCACCTGCCCCTCCACGATCATCGGGTTGATCCGGACCCCGCAGTCGTCCACCGCGATGAACCGGCGCACGGCGACCGCGCCGGTGCCCGGGTCCACATCCACCACGCAGATGTACGCGCCGTAGGGGTAGGTGAGGTTCGGCGGGTTGTACACGGTTTCCGCGTCCAGGTGACCCTCGACGCCCTCGGGCAGTTCCAGTGAGGAGTGGGCGGCCATCGCGATTTCGGCGATAGTCCGGCCTTGCTCGGGGTCGCCGCGGACCTGCCACCGGCCGCGGGCCCACTCCAGGTCCTCGGGTGCGGCCTCCAGCATGGCCGCCGCCACCACCCGGGCCCGCTCGCGCACCTTGCGCGCCACCACGACAGCCGCGGCGCCGGACACGGGCGTGGACCGGGAGCCATAGGTGCCCAGGCCGAAGGGGGTCCGGTCGGTGTCGCCGTGCACCACCTCGACGTCGTCCGGGGTCAGGCCCAGCTCATGCGCGACGATCTGGGCGAAGGTGGTCTCGTGCCCCTGGCCCTGGGTCTGGCAGGAAATGCTCAGCACCGCCGCGCCCGTCGGGTAGATCCGCAGGTCGGCGCCGTCGGCCATGCCCAGGCCGAGGATGTCCATGTCCTTGCGCGGCCCGGCGCCGACCCCCTCGGTGAAGAAGCTGAGCCCGATGCCCATGTACTCGCCGCGGGCCCGCCGTTCCGCCTGCTCCCGCCGCAGTTCCGGGTACCCGGCCAGGTCCATCGCGACCTGCAGGGCCCGGGGGTAGTCGCCGGAGTCGTACTCCCACCCGGTCGGGCAGGTGTAGGGGAACTGCTCGGGCCGCAGCAGGTTCCGCATCCGCAGCTCGGCCGGGTCCAGGCCGAGTTCGCCGGCGAGCAGGTCGACCATCCGCTCGACCAGGTACACGCCCTCGGCGATCCGGAACGAGCAGGAGTACGCCACCCCGCCCGGGGCCTTGTTGGTGTAGACGCCGGTGACCTCGCAGTGGGCCGCCTGCAGGTCGTAGGACCCGGTGAAGATGTGGAAGAACCCGGCCGGGTACTTGCTGGGCTGGGCCGACCCGTTGAACGCGCCGTGGTCGGCCAGCACCCGGGCCCGCAGGGCGAGGATCCGCCCGTCCCGGGTCGCGGCGATCTCGCCGTGCATGTGGTAGTCCCGGGCGAACGCGGTGGACATCAGGTTCTCCGACCGGTCCTCGACCCACTTCACCGGCTGGCCGGTCAGCATGGTGCCGACCACGGCGCACAGGTAGCCCGGGTAGACGGGAACCTTGTTGCCGAACCCGCCGCCGATGTCGGGGGACACGATCCGGATCTTGTGCTCGGGCAGCCCGGCGACCAGCGCGTACAGGGTGCGGTGCGCGTGCGGCGCCTGCGTGGTGGCCCACACGGTGAGCTTCCCGGTGACCGGGTCCATCTCGGCCACCGCGCCGCAGGTCTCCAGCGGCGCGGGGTGTGAGCGCGGGAACAGCATGTCCTGGGTGACCACCACGTCGGCGGCGGCGAAGGCCGCGTCGGTGGCGGCCCGGTCCCCGGCCGCCCAGTCGAAGATGTGGTTGTCCTGCTGGCCAGCGACGTCGTCGCGGATCAGCGGGGCGCCGGGGTCCAGCGCCCGGGTCGCGTCCACGACCACCGGCAGCGGCTCGTAGTCCACCTGCGATCAGCTCCAGCGCGTCCCGCGCGGAATAGCGGTCCTCGGCGACGACGAACGCCACCTCCTGGCCCTGGAACCGGACCTTGTCGGTGGCCAGGACGGCCTGGACGTCACGGGACAGGGTGGGCATCCAGGCCAGCTTCCGCTGCTCAAGCATCTCGCCGGTGATGACGGCGCGGACCCGGGGATGCGCCTCCGCCGCGGCGGTGTCCACCGACACGATCCTGGCGTGCGCCAGGGGGCTGCGCAGGATCGCGCCGTGCAGCATGCCAGGCCGCTGGATGTCGTCCACGAACGTGCCCTGGCCGCGCAGGAACCGGGCGTCCTCCTTGCGCCGGACCGGGCCGTAGGCCCCGTCCAGGGCCGGATCAGGCGCTGCGCTCATCGTCCCTCCCCGTGCTGGCCCGCTCGTGCTCGCTCGCCCCGTGCTCGCTGGCACCGTGCTCGCTGGCCCACCGGACCGAGCGCACGATGTTCTCGTACCCGGTGCACCGGCACAGCTGGCCGGACAGCGCCTCGCGGATCTCGGCCGGGGACGGATCCGGGTGGTGATCAAGCAGCCACCGGGCGGTCATCATCATGCCCGGCGTGCAGAACCCGCACTGCAGCCCGTGGCATTCCGCGAAGCCCTGCTGGACCGGGTCCAGCTGGCCGTTACGGGCCAGGTCCTCCACGGTACGCACCCGGCGCCCGTCGGCCATGGCCGCCAGCACCGTGCACGACTTGACCGGCGTCTCGTCCAGCCAC
The DNA here is from genome assembly GCA_963742055.1 of uncultured Actinomycetes bacterium. Taxonomy (GTDB): domain Bacteria; phylum Actinomycetota; class Actinomycetes; order Streptosporangiales; family Streptosporangiaceae; genus RYN-230. The sequence goes on from CAVUKT010000012.1 coordinate 12,607, forward strand.
ACCACGCAGGCGCCGCAGTTGGACGTGTCGCACCCCCAGTGTGACCCGGTCAGGCCGAGGTCATCGCGGAGGAAATGGATCAGCAGCAGCCGGGCCTCCACGTCCCTGGTGTGGCCTACGCCGTTGACGGTGATCGTTATCTGCATGTCGTCTGTGCTCAGCCTGCACTCTGCTGCCCGGCGCGCTGCCGCAGCACGCTGCCAGGCGCGCCGCAGCGAACGGACGGTCAGCTCACGGGCCAGGTGGCGCTTGTAGTCGGCCGGGCCGCGCTGGTCCGACACCGGGCGGCAGGACGCGGCCGCCAGCTCGCCGGCCCGGGCGAAGCTCTCCTCGGTGGCTGGCGCGCCGCGCAGGAATTCCTCGGCCTCGCGCCGCGGAGAAGTGCGGCGCGCCCACCGCGGTCAGCCCGATGCCCGCGTCGGCGATGGTGCCGCCGTCCCGGCCGCCGCCGTCCAGCCGCCTTCCAGCCACAGGGCCGACCCGGCCGCGCCCACCGGCCAGTCGCCGGCCCGGCGCCCGACCTTCTCGTACGCACTGCCGCCGCCGGGCCGGATCGGGATCCGGATCTCGGTCAGGATCTCGCCCGGCGCGACCACCGTCTCGTAGGGCCCGGTGTGGAAATCCCGGGCCGGCACCGTCCTGGTGCCGTCCGGGTGGGCGATGACCATCGTCGCCTTGAGCGCGGCGAAGGCCGCCGACAGATCCTCGGACGGGTCGGCCTGGCACAGCGACCCGCCGACCGTGCCCCAGTTACGCACCACCGGGTCCGCGATCACCTGCTCCGCGTCATGCAGGATCGCGAAGTGCCGGGCCGCTTCGGCTGAGTCGAGGAGCTGGGCATGCCTGGTCATCGCGCCGATCCGCAGTTCGTGGCCGGTCACCGTGAGGTAGGAGAGCTCCGTCAGGGCGTTGATGTCGATCAGCGTTTCCGGCTGGGCGAGCCGCAGCTTCATCATCGGGATCAGGCTGTGCCCGCCCGCCAGGATGCGCGCCTCCGGACCGAACCGGGCCAGCAGGGCGAGGGCGTGCGCGACGCTGGTGGCCTTCTCGTACTCGACGTAGGCCGGAACCTGCATACGCTCTCCCTCGGGGTAACCGCTGTTTGCGAGTGTACGAGTGCTCCTGGCCAGCGGTAATAATCAGAAGGTTATGAGCGATATCCAGAACCGGCGAGCGAGCCCGGGCCGCCAGGCCCGGGCGAGCGCCGTGCCGGATAGACAGCTATGACGCTCACCAGCTCAACGCGTTCGTGCTGGTCGCCCGGCTGGGCTCGGTGACCTCCGCCGCGAACGCGCTGGGCGTCAGCGAGTCCGCGGTCTCGCAGGCCCTGACCGCCCTGCGCCAGCACCTCGGTGACCAGCTGGTCAGCCGCGGGCCCAGCGGGATGACGCTCACCGCGGGCGGCTCCCGGCTGCTGGCCACCGCGTCGCAGATCGTGGTGCTCGGCGCCGAGGCGCACGCCGCGGTCCGGGCCGCCCAGGGCGCCCCGGAACAGCTCCGCGTGGTGGCCTCGCCTACCTTCGCCGAATTCGTGGCCAGCCCGCTGACCGAGGCGTTCCGGCGCCGCTTCGCCGGGCCCCTCGAGGTGTCCTCCGGGGTGGCCGTGACCCAGGAGATGGGGGTCCTGGTCGGCAACCGGCTGGCCGACGTGGCCATCGGCCCCAGGGTGCCCGATGACCCGGGCCTGCCGGTGGTGAGCGAGCCGATCTTCCGGTACCGCCTGGTCGTGGTCACCGCCGGGCAGTCCCGGCTGCGCGGCAGCCCCCAGCAGTGGCGGTGGCTGGTGGACCCGTCCGGCACCGATCCGGACAGCGACACCGGGCAGGTGCTGGCGGCGCTCCGGATCCCGGAGGACAAGATCGGGGTGTTCCCCAACCAGACCGCCGCGTGGGCCGCGGCCGCCGACGGCGCCGGGGTCGCGCCGGCCGTCGAGCATCTCGTCAGCCAGCAACTGCGCCGGGGCGAGCTGTCCCTGGTGGACGTGCCGGGAGCGCCGGTGGACGGGTGCTGGCACGTGACCCTGCTGGAGCGCCAGCACCGGAGCACGGTGGCCAGCGCGCTGCGCCGCTTCCTGACCACCCCGGAGGCCATGCAGCTGATGCGCGCGCCCACGGCCGGCGTGCCGCCGTCGCGGTTCCGGCCGCCGGTCTACGTGACCATCTGGAGCTAGCCCGCCTGTCCGGACAGGCCTGACCCGGGGCCGCGGGCGCAGTTAAGCAAGCACTTATTCACGTATTGCGCACGCCTGCTCGGCTAGCGGATCATGTGCGCTCACCTCACACGAGCGCATGTGAGCAGCCAAGCCAGGGTAGGAGTGGGCTGATGCGGATGGAATCCGACGGGCATAGCCGCGGCAACCCGCGCCTGTACGAACTGATCGAAAACGCCCCGAAAGAGGGCAAGAGCCCCACGGTGTGGGCCTGGCCGCAGCTCATCGACTACCTGAAGATCGCTGGCCAGCCCGTCGCCGGGCCCCTGGCCGCCGCATCAGGAGCCGCGCCCCGATCCGGAGGAGGACACGCTGCCCGTCGCGGTGGCTGATCCGGAAAGTTCTCCGCAACGAAGCCCCTCCCGGCCCGGTGCCCCCACCATCGGTGACACGGATGGCGGTGCGTGGCGCCGAGCTGCAGTGCCGCAAGCGCCGGCGCCGCACCGGCCCGAGCGCGGGCGCCGGCACCCGGGCCGCGACACCGTGACGACGACTGAACCACGATCCGGCGTTCGGCGGACAGTGCCGTCCGGACAGGACACTGGAGGATCGGATGTATCCGTCTCGGTTCCGCTACGAGGCACCGCGTTCCCTCGATGAGGCCATCGCCACGCTGCGCGACGGCGGGGACTACGCCAAGGTGCTGGCCGGCGGCCAGAGCCTGGTCCCGATGATGAAGCTGCGCTTCGCCTCGCCGGAACTGCTGGTGGACATCAACAACGTGCCCGGCCTCGACTACCACCGCACCGACCCGGACGGGACGCTGCGGATCGGGGCGCTGTGCCGGCACGCCGACCTGGAGCGCTCGGCCCTGCTGAAGTCGTCGCAGCCCACCATGGCCGCGGCGGCGCCGCTCATCGCCGACCCCATCGTGCGCACCCGGGGCACCCTGGTGGGCTCGCTCTGCCACGCCGACCCGCAGGGGGACTGGGCCTCCGTGACTCTCGCGCTGGGCGGGTCCGTGGTGGCCCAGGGCCCGCGCGGCCGGCGCGCCATCCCGCTCGCCGACTTCGTCACCGGGCCGTTCGAGACCGTCCTGGAGCCCGACGAGATCGCGGTGGAGGCCGTGATCCCGCCCGCCGCCGGGACCCGGGCGGGCGGGTACCTCAAGCTCGAGCGCCGGGTCGGCGACTTCGCCACGGTCGGGGTGGCGGTGGCCCTGGAGACTGTCCGGGGCCACCGTGACCAGGGCCGGGATCGCGCTGACCGGGGTGGGCGGCTCCACCATCGCGGCCACCGAGGCCGCGGCCGCCCTGACCGGCCAGCCGCTGACCAACCAGACCATCGAGATGGCCGCCGGGCTGGCTGCGGACGCGTCCCGGCCCCGGACCGATCACCGCGGCAGCGCGGAGTACAAGCGGCACATGGTGCGCACGTTCGTGACCCGCATCCTGGACCAGGCCGGCGGCAGCACCGGTGAAGGGCCCACTCTGCTGGGCGGCACCGCGGAAAGGGCAGCCTGACATGACAGTTGTCTACGAGGACCACAGCGACGACGCCGCAGGGACCGAGATCCCGATGCGCCGGATCAAGTTCACGGTCAACGGCCAGAAGAAGATCGCGGAGGTGGAGCCCCGGCTGCTGCTGGCCCACCTGATCCGCCGCGGGCTCGGGCTGACCGGCACGCACATGGGCTGCGACACCACGAACTGCGGCGCGTGCACCGTGCTGGTGGACGGGCGGCCGGTCAAGTCCTGCACCATGCTGGCCGTCCAGGTGGACGGGCGCGAGATCAGCACCGTCGAGGGGCTGGCCACCGCGAGTGAGCTGCACCCGCTGCAGGAGGGCTTCAAGGAGGAGCACGGCCTGCAGTGCGGGTTCTGCACCCCCGGGATGATGATGGCCGCCAAGGCGCTGCTGGATGAGAACCCCGACCCGAGCGAGGAAGACGTCCGCTGGGCACTGTCCGGCAACCTCTGCCGGTGCACCGGCTACCAGAACATCGTGAAGTCGGTGCTGTGGGCCGCCGACAAGCTCCGAGCGGAAGGCTGACCTCGTGTCGCAGGCACTGGACGAGATCAAGATCGGCGGGCTCGGCGCCAGCCGCAAGCGCGTCGAGGACAACCGCTTCATCCGCGGCAAGGGCAACTACACCGACGACATCACCCTGCCCGGGATGCTGCACATGGAGATCCTGCGCAGCCCGCATGGCCCACGCCCGGATCAAGTCCATCGACGCCAGCCGGGCGTGGGACATCCCCGGCGTGCGCCTGGTGCTCACCGGCGAGATGATGGCCACCCGCAACCTGGCCTGGATGCCGACCCTGTCCTACGACACCCAGGCCGTGCTGGCCACCGACAAGGTGCGCTTCCAGGGCCAGGAGGTGGCGTGCGTCATCGCCGATGACCCGTACATCGCCAAGGACGCGTGCGAGGTCATCGACGTCGAGTACGAGCCGCTGCCCGTCATCGTGAACCCGACCCAGGCCGTGGCCGAGGGCGCGCCGGTCATCCGGGACGACAAGACGGGCCAGGACGGCAACGTCATCTACGACTGGGAAGTCGGCGACGCCGAGGGCACCGAGCGCGCGTTCGCCCAGGCGGACCTGGTCTCGCGGCTGCAGCTGCACTACCCCCGCTCGCACCCGTCGCCGATCGAGTGCTGCGGGTCGGTCGCGGACTTCGACCGGGCCACCTCGAAGCTGACCGTCTACATGACCACCCAGGCGCCGCACATCATCCGGGCCGCGGTGGCCATGGTCGCCGAGCTGCCCGAGCACATGATCCGGATCATCTCGCCGGACATCGGCGGCGGGTTCGGCAACAAGGTGCCGGTCTACCCCGGGTACGTGTGCTCGATCCTGGCCTCGATCCTGCTGGAGCGGCCGGTCAAGTGGATCGAGGACAAGTCCGGCAACCTGATCTCCACGCACTTCGCCCGGGACGTGTACCTGGACGGCGAGATGGCGCTGCGCCAGGACGGGAAGATCCTGGCCGTCCGGATGCGCACCCAGGCTGACCACGGCGCGTTCTTCTCCGACGCCCAGCCCAGCAAGTTCAAGATCGGGCTGATGCACTCGGCGTTCGCCGCCTACGACATCCCGGTGGCGCACATGACGACGCGCGGCACCTACACCAACAAGGCGCCCGGCGGGGTGGCCTACCGGTGCTCGTTCCGGGTCACCGAGGCCATGTTCTTCCAGGAACGGATGATGCAGGCCGCCGCCCAGGACCTGGGCATGGACCAGGCCGCGTTCCGGCGGATGAACTTCGTCCGCGACGACGACTTCCCGCACCGCACCCCGTTCGGCTTCCTGACCGACTCGGGCCAGTACGGCAAGTGCCTGGACGTCGGCCTGCGGGCCATCGGCTACGAGGACTTCCGCCAGAGCAGGAGGAGGCCCGGGCCCGGGGCCGGCTGCTCGGCCTCGGCATCTCCACCATGACCGAGCCGCTCGGCGCGGGCAACAGCCGCGAATACGACATCCTCGGCATCAAGATGTTCGACTCCGCCGAGCTCAAGATGCACATGACGGGCAAGGCCATCGTCCGCACCGGGGCCCGGGGCCAGGGCCAGGGCCACGAGACGACCTGGGCCCAGATCGTCAGCCACGAGCTCGGCATCCCGGCGGAAGACATCGTCGTCGAGGAAGGCGACACCGACACCGCGCCGTTCGGGATGGGCACGTACGCCTCCCGGAGCACCCCGGTGGCCGGGGCGGCGGTCTCCATGGTGTCCCGCAAGATCCGGGCCAAGGCGCGCAAGCTGGCCGCGCACCTCCTGGAGGTGTCCGAGGAGGACATCGAGTGGGAGCTCGGCCGGTTCTACGTGCGCAGCGCGCCGGACCGCGGGGTCACCATCCAGGAATGCGCGATGGCCGCGTACAGCAACATGCCCGACGGCATGGAGCCCGGCCTGGAGAACACGGCCTACTACGACCCGCCCAACCTGACCTGGCCGTTCGCGGTCTACATCGTCACGGTGGAGGTCGATCCGGAGACCGGGGTCTGGGACGTGCTGAACACGGTGGCGGTGGACGACTGCGGGGTCCGGATCAACCCGATGATCGTCGAGGGCCAGATCATGGGCGGCCTGGCCGAGGCCTACGCCATGGCCAACATGCAGTTCATCACGTTCGACGCGGACGGGAACTGCGTCGGCTCGAACTACATGGACTACATGCTGCCCAGCGCCTGGGAGACGCCCGGGTTCGAGCTGCACAGCGAGGTGGTCACCCCCTGCCCGCACCACCCGATCGGCGCCAAGGGCATCGGGGAGTGCGCGGCGGTCGGCGGCCCGGCCGCGTTCGTGAACGCGGTGCTGGACGCGCTGTCGCGAGACCGGGGTGCGCAACATCGACATGCCGCTGCTCCCGGACCGGGTCTGGGAGGCGATCACCCAGCGCCACGACGTCTCCGGTGCGCCCCCGGTCCGGACCGACTGAGGGCCGACTTGTTAGCACGGGCGGACCGAGCGCGAGAGGTCACCGAGGGGAGTTGATCATGCAAAGCTGGGACGTGCTGGAGGAGGCCGGCGAGCTGACCCGCCGGGGCCAGCCGTTCGCGCTGGCCACCGTGGTCTGGCGGCAGGGCCCGTCCTCGGGCCAGCAGGGCTCCCGGGCGATCATCACGGCCGGGGGTGACCTGCACGGCTGGATCGGCGGGGCGTGCGCCGAGCCGGTAGTGATCCGCGAGGCCCGGCAGGTGATCACCGAGGGCGTGCCGCGGCTGCTGCTGCTCGGCACCCCCGAGCAGTTTGCCAGCAAGGCCCAGGTCGGCGGGGCGGTGCCGGACGGGATGACGTTTGTGCCCATCGCCTGCCAGAGCGAGGGCGCGCTGGAGGTCTACATCGAGCCGGTGCTGCCCGCGCCGCACCTGGTGGTCGTGGGCCGCTCGCCGATGGTGGCGACCCTGGCTGACCTGTCCCGGGCGCTGGGCTGGCGCACCACGGTGCTGGACCGCGGGGCGTTCTCGACGGCCGACGCGGACGAGAACTCCATGGTGGTCGTGGCCACCCAGGGCCACGGGGACGAGGACGCCGTCGAGCAGGCCGTCGCGGCCCGCCCCGCCTACCTGGGGCTGGTCGGGTCGGCCAAGCGGGGCGCGGCCGTCCTCGGCTACCTCGCCGACCGGGGTGTGCCGCAGGACCAGCTCGACCGGGTCCGGGTGCCCGCGGGCCTGGACCTGGGCCGGACGTCGCACCGCGAGATCGCGGTGGCGATCCTGGCCGAGCTGGTCCAGCTCCGCGCCTCGGGCGAGCTGGTCGGCAGCGGGCAGCGGTGCGGGAGCGTTCCCCGGCGAGGGGGGCGCGCCGAAGGCGTGTCCCCGCCGAGCAGGGAGTCGCGGGGCCGGGGGTTCCGGGGGTAGTCCCCCGGGGGGCAGAGCGGGGGTCGCCCCCCCGGGAAAGCAGAGATCCGGTGTGCGGGATGACCGTGACCGCGGACGCGTCCAGCTACCCGCTGGAGCACGAGGGCGTGACCTACTACTTCTGCTGCGCCGGCTGCCGCCGGTCGTTCCAGGAGAACCCGGCGGCGTACCTGAAGGAGAGCCGATGCTGATCAAGAACGACTTCGAGGTCGCCCAGCCGGTCGAGAAGGTCTGGAAGTTCTTCGGGGACATCCCGCAGGTGGCCACCTGCCTGCCCGGCGCGGAGCTGACCGAGGACCTGGGCGGCGAGAAGTACAAGGGCCAGGTGGCCGTCCGGATGGGCCCGGTGCGGCTGCAGTTCGCCGGGACCGCGGAGATCGCCGAACGGGACGAGGCCGCCAAGCGGCTGGTCCTCAACGCGGCCGGCGCCGAGGCCAAGGGCCGCGGCCAGGCCAGCATGGTGGTGACCGCGACGCTGGTCCGCTCCGGCCGCGGCACCAAGGTCAACGTGTCCCAGGATCTCCAGCTGTCCGGCGCGGCCGCCCAGTACGGCCGCGGCATGATCTCCGACGTGACGTCGGTGCTGATGCGGGACTTCGCGGCCACCATGCAGGACCGGATCGAGCGGGTTGAGCGGGGCGAGTCCGCCGAGCAGATCGCCGCCTCCGGCACCAGTTCGGCCAGCGGCCTGGCCCTCGGGCTGCGGGCCGCGGTCATGGCGCTGACCCGGGTCTTCCGCCGTTTCTTCGTCCCGTACCACGCCGCGAGCTTAAAGGAGCCCGTCATGGTCTTGTGGTGGATCGGCAACGTAGTACTGCTGGTCGCGGTGCTGCCCGTCGTGATCTTCCTGCTGAACCGGGTGCTCGCCGCGCTCGAGCGGATCCGCGGCGCCGCCGACCAGATCCTGGCCGGGGGCGTCGAGCTCGTCGGCGAACTGCAGGGCGTCCCCGACGGCCTGGCCCAGACCGACACCACGGTCCGCGAGGTGTCCGTGGGGGCCGTCCGGTACGCCGGTTCCGTCGCGAAACTTCTGGGTTAGGAGACAGCCAATGCCAGCAGCGGCCTGGATGACGATCATCGTCGCGGCGCTGATTATCGCGGTCACCGCGGTCGGCCTCCTGCGGGTGATCTTCCACCTGCGGGCCATCCGCGCCACCCTGGTCCAGGTGACCGGCGGCGTGCAGGCGGTCGCCCAGCTCACCAGCCCGGTACCGCCCCGGCTGACGGCGGTCAACGCGAGCCTCAAGCCGGTTCGCGACTTCTGCGAGACGGTGTGAGGAGCTACTGATGGAAATCCATGGCACCGTCCTCGCGGCCGGGACGTCCACGACCGGCTGGGTGATCGGCTACACCATCGGCATCGTGGTCGTCCTGGTGGTGGTGGCGCTGGTCGTCCCGATCCTGCTGCTCGCCCGGTCGATCGGCAACGAGGCCCCCAAGATCAATGACGCGCTGACCGAGGCGGTGCACAACACCGCGCCGCTGGGCGCGCTGCGCACCACGATCGAGTACGCCACCATCATCATCGGCGGCCTGCAGCGCGGCCGCGCCCGGCTGGGAGGGTGACCATGCAGCCACATGTCCTGGCCATGTCCGGCACCGAGCACACCCTGTGGGTGACCGCGATCATCCTCGGCTTCGTCGTGGTGCTGGCCGTGGCGGCGCTGCTGTCCATCCTGGTCTGGCTGGTGAAGATCATCGACCGCCGGGTGGTCCAGATCGGCGGAACGCTGCAGGCGGCCGCGGACAACACCGCGGACACGGTGCTGATCCCGCAAGTCGCTGACGGTGTGGAGGCGGTCCTGGCTGAGGGCCTCCAGCATCACCTGTTCCTCGGCCGGGTGCTCGGGAAGGTGAAGTCATGACCGCGCTGGTCGTCCTGACCGTCCTCGTGATCCTCCTGCTCATCGCGGGCCTGGCCTTCTACCTGTTCTGGGTGGGCACGCTGCTGACCCGGATCGCCGGGAACCTGGAGGGCGCCTCGGGCATCGTGGCGACCATCGTGGGCCACGCGAAGCTCATCGGGCCCGGGGTCGAGCACATCAACCGGACCGGCGGCGTGGTCGCCGGGGCGCTCCCGCTGCTGTACGGGATGGCCGAGGAGATCGTGGTTGACGTCACCCCGGCTCCCGAGCCGGCGCTGGTGCCCGAGCCGGCCCGGCCGGCCTCCGGGCGGCGCCGGTCCCGGCTGCACGACGCGGTGGGCTTCACGCCGCACGCGTAGTTCGTTGCGGAGGCGTATGCGGAACCGGCGCGGCGCGGCGGCCGGGTGCCGGCGGTCAGGTGCTGCCGGGACCGCCGATCCATTCCTCCCGCCAGGCCTGGTCGTACTGCTGGGCGTTGCAGCCCGGCTGGTAGACCGCGGTCAGCTCGCGGCTGATCTGCTCCCGGTGCGCCGGGGTGCCCCCGGGCACCTCGTAGGTGGCGATGTAGACCTTCCACCGGGACCCGGCGCGGCGCACCCAGCACGGCGCGGCCGGGTGGCGGAAGGGGAAGCGCTCGGCCGAGAGGTCGTCGCTGTGCCCGACGTAGATGACGGCGTACCGTTCCGGCTTGGTGTCCGGATCTGGCTTGCAGAGGATCGCGTAGACCGCGGCGACCGGCGGCGGGGTCCATCCGGCCAGCACGCGCGGGCCCTCGAACGGGTACCCGGCCAGCGACCCGAGCCGGATCATCCGGCCGCGTCCTCGTCTTCGCTGATCGCCTCGGCCCGCACCACCGGGCCGGGCGGCAGGCCGGCCCGCGCGGCGGCCTGGCGCAGCTGCGCGGTGGCCTTCTCGATGGCCTCCTCGCGGGTGCCCGCCTCCACGATCGAGCTGGGCGCCGTAGCGGCTGGTCCCGATCCCGGTGGCGATGCCGTCGCTGGCCGCCACGGCGTCGGCCAGTTCGACCACTTCCTCGCGGGTCAGAACCCGGTCACCGTCGGCCTCAACGCCTACGCTCCACCGCACCGCGCACTCCTCGTTCAGCGTTGGCCTGATCAGCGTTGGCCTTAAGTCGGCCTAATTCAGGGTTGGCAGCAGCGTAGCGAGTTCCTCCAGGCTGCTCAGATCGTGACCGGACAGGATCAGGTCGATGCTCGGGGCGGCGGCCAGCATGCCGAGCGTGCTGGGCCGGAAGTGCGGGTCGTTGCCCTTGTGCGGGTTCATCCACACCACCCGGTAGCTGAGCCGCCGCAGCCGTTCCATCGCCGTGGCCAGCAGCTCCGGGTCACCCCGGTCCAGCCCGTCGGAACAGATGACCACGATCCCGCCGCGGCACAGCCCGCGGCGGCCCCAGTCGCGCACGAAGGCGTCCAGGCTCGCCCCGATCCTGGTGCCGCCCTCCCAGTCGAACACCAGGCCGGCCGCCCGCTCCAGCGCGTCATCGGGCTTGCGGTGGTCCAGGGCCCGGGTGATCCGGGTCAGCCGGGTGCCGAAGCAGAACACCTCGACCCGGGTGGCGGCGCGCTGGGCGGAGTAGGCGAACTGGAGCAGGTGGCGTGAGTAGTCGGCCATCGACCCGGACACGTCGAGGATGAGGATCAGCGGCCGGAGCCGGACCTTGCGCCGCCGCCAGGCCAGCTCGGGAGGCTCGCCGTGCATGCGCAGCGACTGCCGCACCATCCGGCGCAGGTCCGGGGCGCGCCCTGCGGCCGCCGTCGTGGTCCGCCGGGTCCGCCGCCGGGGCGGGGTGAGCCGGATCCGGGCCATGATCCGCCGCAGCGTCGCGAGTTCCTCCGGGGTGCAGGCCGGGAACGACTTGTGCCGGAGCGTCTCGGCGTCCGACGCCACCAGGCCCAGCGAGACCTGTTCCTGCAGCTCTTCCCCGGGATCGGTGGCCGGGACCTGGACCACGCCCTCGGCCCGCGTGTGCTCCGGATGCTGCAGGTTCAGCAGTTCCCGGACCGGGTCGCGGCTATCCAGGAAGAACCGCCGGAACACCCGGTCGTAGACGGGAATGCTCTCCCGCCGGGTCACCAGCGTGGTCCGCCCGCCCCAGTACAGGTCCAGCAGGTCGGTCGGGTCCAGCGCGCCCATCGGCCGCGCAGTAGGCCAGCACGTCACCGGAGCCGACGGACAGGCCGGCCGAGCGGAGTTCCGCCGTGAAGTCCACCAGCAGCGCGATGAAGGGGGCGCGCTCAGGCACCGGACGTGATCTCTTCCAGGTTGTCCCGGACCAGCTCCAGGTCGTCGCGTTCCTTGACCACCGCGCCCAGGGTGTCCTCCGCGACCTGGGTATCGAGCCCGGTCTCGCCGAGGAAGTCCAGGGTCCGCACCCAGTCGATGGTCTCGGCGACCCCCGGCGGCTTGGCCAGTTCCATCTCGCGGAGCCGGTTGACCGCCGCGACGACCTTGCCCGCCAGCACCTCGGACACGCCCGGCGCCCGGACCAGGACGATTTCCACCTCACGCTCCGGCGGCGGGTAGCCGATCCAGTGGTAGAGGCAGCGCCGCTTGAGCGCGTCGTGCAGCTCGCGGGTCCGGTTGGAGGTCAGCAGGACCAGCGGCGGGCGGTCCGCCTTGATCGTGCCGACCTCGGGGATGCTGATCTGGAAGTCGGACAGCACCTCGAGCAGGAACGCCTCGAACTCGTCGTCGGCCCGGTCCACCTCGTCGATGAGCAGCACCGCCTGGTCACCGGCCCGCACCGCGTCCAGCAGCGGCCGCTCCAGCAGGAACCGCGGCCCGAAGACCTTGTCGACCGCGTCCTCCTCGGCTCCCTCCCGCTGGGCCAGGGTCCGCTCGGAGAGCGCCCGGATGTAGAGCATCTGGCGGGCGTAGTCCCACTCGTAGAGGGCCTGGCTGGTGTCGATGCCCTCGTAGCACTGGAGCCGGATCAGCCGCCGGCCGAACACGTCCGCCAGGACCTTGGCGACCTCGGTCTTGCCCACCCCGACCTCGCCCTCCAGCAGGACGGGCCGGTGCAGCGAGAGCCCCACGAACAACGCGGTGGCCAGGCCGCGGTCGGCGAGGTAGCCGCCCTGGCGCAGGATCTCGGTGAGCTTGGCGACGGTGTCGGGATACTCCATGCAGCGGTCAGTGACCCTCAGCCGGGCCGAGCACGAGATCCGCGACGCTGTGTCCGTCCGTCTTCAGCTTGCCCTCCCGGGCCAGCTGGTTCCGCCAGGCGGTACGCAGGTCCTCTTCCGGGCCGGCCATGCCGCCGAAGCCGACGTCGGCCATCCTCTTGCAGGTCTTGGTGCCACAGTCATCGTCGAGGTCGGCCGCGGTCTGCTGCTGTGCGCTCCACACCCCGCGCAGCACCTCGAGGGCCTCGTCAGGCTGATCGCTCATAATCAGGTACCTTCCCGGTGTCCTGGGCCTGACTCTAATTCGCCAGCCCGGTTCGGGCGACCTCGGATTAAGCGTTCTCTTATCGGGCGGCGGCACGGCGGGTCCCTTCGCCGGACGGCCCGGCTCAGCAGCTGCGGTTGATGGTGAGCGCCTTGATCGTCGCGGCCCACTCGTAGGCCAGCTCGTAGGGCCAGTACCGGGCCGGGGTCGGCGCGGTCATCACGTACACGTGGCCGCTGAAGCAGCGCTCCATCCGCAGCCGGGCCCGGGAGTCCTGCGCCGTGATGGTGACCAGCGCGATGGAGTGCCAGTGGTACTGCCTGGCCAGCCGGGCCGCGTACTCGGCCTCACCCTGGGTGGTGTCCGGGTTGGGGTTGAAGCAGATCGTCCTGCACCCCCGGGACCGGCGGCCCGCAGGGCGTGCCGGAGTCCGGCCGGCCGTTGGGGCCCGGGTTCCCGCTGGAGAGCACCAGCACGGGCGCGCGGTGCTGGGCGGCCAGCCTCAGCGCGGTCCGGAAGCGGTCACCAGGCCCGGCCATCATCACGATGGCGTCCACGTGGGCGGGCATCCCGGAGACGGGGAAGATGAACAGGCGCGCGGTCAGCCCGCAGAACGCCAGGAACACGGCGGCGATGGTCCCGATCACGACCATGCGCCGCTTGCGGCGGCGCGGGGCACGATCGTCCACCGTCCCGGCGGAGGCGTCCGGGACTTCGTTGGTCAGCAAGGGCAGCCCTCGTGCGGGGAAGGCGAATCAGGGGATCTTGTCAGGAAACAGGCTATGTGCCCGGCTGGGAGACACGCCCGCAGCCTGCCGTTACAGAAGCAATCCAGAGCTGCCGTTCAGCGCGACGGCAGACAATGGGACGGTGATCGAGGTCGAGCCGGACGCGTTCGAGGACATGGTCGTGGCCGCGCTGGACAGCCTGCCCGAGGATCTCGGGCGGCTGATGCGCAACGTCGCGGTCACCGTCGAGCACGGCCCGGGACGTCCCGGCCTGCTGGGGCTGTACCAGGGCATCCCGCTGACCAGCCGGACCTCGCAGTACGCCGGGGTCCTGCCGGACCGGATCACGATCTACCGGCGGGCCATCTGCGCGATCTGCGACACCGAGGCCGAGGTGGTGGAGCAGGTCCGCCGGACGGTCATCCACGAGGTCGCGCACCACTTCGGCATCGACGACGCCCGCCTCACCGAGCTCGGCTGGTGACCGGGATGCGGATGGGCGCTACGAGGCGGCCGGGCCGGGGGCAGAGCCAGGCCGATGTGATCTCCGCTGAGCCCAGATCCGTCGCGCTCCGGCCGGCCTGGGGCTGGCGGTGGCGCTTCTCGTCGCGGCACTGGCCGCGGCCGTCGCGGCGACCCTGCATTACCGCGCGAGGCCACGCGGCGCACCGGCAGCTGACAGTCGGTGACCGGCCGGCGCAGGCCGGAATGGCCGTCTCTGCTGCTGTCCACCAGCACGGCCTGCTGCCGGGGCACCGCCCTTGTCGGGCGCGGTGACCGCCGTTCGCGGTCCGCTCGTCCTCCGGCCTGGCCCGCGTCGTGGTGCCCGCGCGGATCACCGGCGGGCACCAGACGCCAGGTACGAGTTGTTCGGCGGCGATTGCGCGGGTGGACGCTCCCGTCCACGACTGGGCGGCCGGCAGCACCGACGCTCACGGGTCGGCCGCAGTTGACTGGCCGGGCCCTGGTCTTCCGCGGCGGGCTGCCCGTCGCGCTGATCGACTTCGACCTGGCCCATCCGACCACCCGGCTCTACGACATCGCGAACGCATTGTGGTACGGGCGCCGCTGCGGATCGACGGGACCTGGGCGCCCGCGTTCACCGGCGCCGACATCCCGCACCGGGTCGCGGTGTTCGCGGACGCCTGCGGCATGACGGCGCGGCAGCGCGCGGAGCTGGCGCCGTTCGCCGTCGATATGGCGCGCCGCTATCACGAAGACTCCCGCGCCTCGGCCGAGCTGGACCCGGTGTTCCGCAAGCTGTGGGCGGACGGCGCCAAGGACGAGCTACCGCGCGCCGAGGCGTGGCTGCGCGAGGCGGCTCCGGCGATTACCGCCCGCCTCACCCGGCCGGGCTAGGCCGGGCGCGCTCGTCGTGGCTGAGGTCGGGCTCGGCGCACGGCAGCTCACGGCATGTGCAGCTCACGGCAATCTGGCCCGGAGGTGGCACGCGGCCCGGAAGATGAGGGCTAGGAGACGGGGCTAACGCCCGGTGCGCTGGGGTGGGCCTGGATGGACTTGAACCATCGACCTCTTCCTTATCAGGGAAGCGCTCTAACCGAGCTGAGCTACAGGCCCCTGCGGCTCCCCGGGATGTGCGCGGCACTGACTCCCGGGAAATGCCGACGGGACAGGTTATCGCATTCTCCGGGGAACCCGTCAGTCAGTCTCCCGGAGGGTGACCTCGATACCGCCGCCCAGGTGGGTGACCAGGTTGTAGATCATGGACCCGATCGTGGACAGAGCGGTGATCAGGACGATGTTCACCGCGCCGAGCAGCATCGTGTAGCCGAGGATCCGGGAGGCCGCGAACCAGTGGCTGATGCTGGACCCCGCGGATGAACCCGAACTGGAGGTGACGCTGCCCAGCGTGTGCTCGATGGACGTGAAGACGCCCAGGCTGGAGAGCACGAAGTACAGGAAGGCCACGGCGACGAACAGCACAACCCAGGCGACCAGCGACATGAGGAAGCTGAACTTCATCACCGACCACGGCTCGAGCCGGGAGATGACCAGGTCGGCCCGCCGGGCCGGGGCCTGGCTGCCGGCCTTGGCGCCCACCGCCGCCGAGGCGCCCGCTGCGGCGCCCGAGCCGGCCTTGTACCGGCCCCGCGACACGGCGGAGAACGTCGAGGTGCGGTTGCGCGCGTCGTCCTTCACGGCCGCCGTGGGGCTGTCGCCGGCGGCGCCCGGGCTCATGGACGGGCTCGCCTGGCCGGTGCTGGACGTGGCTGAGCTGGTCTTACCCGTGCTGGAGGCGGGCTCGTGCTGGTCGTTAGCCGACCCGCCGGCCGGCTCGGTGAGCGAAGCCGGGTACGGCGGCACGGCCGAGGTGGTGTCCGCAGGCGATCCAGGGTCGTAGCTGTACCCGCCGACCGCCGCCCCCGCCTGGCCGAACGTGGTGTCCTCGCTGTCCGAATACGACGTGTTCCCGGAAAAGCTGTATCCGGTAGTGTCGCCGTCCGGCGTCCCCGCCGCGGCCTCGTCGGCCTCAGGGTTTCGCAAGTCGGCGGCCGCACCGGTCCGTGACTGCCCATTGTCGGGCAGCCACGATGGCGGTTCCGCGCGTTGTTCCACCCCGTCCTCCTCGGGAAGGTTTCCTTCGAGGTTATCCCCGAATGGAGGGTACGTCCCCGCTCGGGGTTTGTGACTGTCCTCCGAGTGGATACTCATTAGACGTCACCGACGCTCCCCACGTTGCCTCCAATAGTCCGGCCGTCATCGCACCGTGACCTTCCGTGCGATCCAGCCCGGTCTCCCGATCCCTACCCGGACGCCTCAGGAATCATCCCCCGTCAGGTCAGGACCTGCGTTCCCGGGCTCGGTGCCCGGCTCCGGCTGCCCGGATCGTCCACACTACCCTGATTGTCGGGATCGTCCCCGGCCGTCCGGGCCGGCCTCGTCTGCCTCATCCGTGCCGACCTCGGCCTCGGCCTCGGCCGTGGACTCGGCGTTGCGGGCAATGGCCACCACGCTGTCCCCGGAGGCGAGGTTCATCAGCCGCACGCCCATGGTCTGGCGGCCGGACAGCTTGACCTCGCCGGCCGACGTCCGGATGACCCCGCCGGAGGAGGTGATGGCGAACACCTCGTCCTCGGGATCCACCATGAGCGCCCCGACCAGCTCGCCACGGGAGTCGACGATGCGCGCGGTCAGCACGCCGCGGCCGCCGCGGCCCTGGACGGGGTACTGATCCGAGGGCGTCCGCTTGGCGTAGCCACCGCCGGTGGCCACCAGCACGTCGGCCCCTTCCCGGACCACGTGCATGTCGAGCAGTTCGTCGCCGTCGGTGAACCGCATGCCGATGACGCCGGAGGTGGCCCGGCCCATCGGGCGCATGGTCTCGTCGGTGGCGTGGAACCGGATGGACTGCGCCTTCCGGCTGACCAGCAGCAGGTCGTCTTCGGGGGAGACCAGGCTGGCCGCGATGACCTCGTCATCCTCGCGCAGGTTGATCGCGATGATGCCGCCGGACCGGGTGGAGTCGTAGTCGGTCAGCAGCGACTTCTTGACCAGCCCGGAACGGGTGGCGATGACCAGGTAGGGCGCGACGGAGTAGTCCGGGATCGCGAGGACCTCGGCGATCCGCTCGTCCGGCTGGAACGCGAGCAGGTTCGCGACATGCTGGCCGCGGGCGTCCCGGGCCGTGTCCGGCAGCTCGTAGGCCTTGGCCCGGTACACCCGCCCCTTGTTGGTGAAGAACAGGATCCAGCGGTGCGTCGTGGTCACGAAGAAGTGGTCGACGATGTCGTCGGTGCGCAGCTGGGCGCCGCGCACCCCCTTGCCGCCCCGCCGCTGCGCCCGGTACAGGTCGGTCTTGGTGCGCTTGGCGTAGCCACCGCGGGTGATGGTGACGACCACGTCCTCTTCGGCGATGAGGTCCTCGTCGGTCACGTCGCCGTCGAAGGGGATGATCCGGGTCCGCCGCTCGTCGCCGTACTTGGTCCACGATCTCGCCGAGCTCGTCGCCGACGATCTGGCGCTGCCGCTCCGGGTGACGCCAGGATCGCCTCGTAGTCGGCGATCTTGGCCATCAGGTCCTCGTACTCGTCCGTCAGCGCCTGGCGCTCGAGGGCGGCCAGCCTGCGCAGCTGCATGTCGAGGATGGCGCGGGCCTGCTCCTCGTCGATCTCCAGCAGCTCCATCAGGCCCTGCTGCGCCGCCGCGGCCGACTCGCTGCCGCGGATCAGCGCGATGACCTCGTCGATCCGGTCGATCGCCTTGAGCAGCGCGCTGACGATGTGCGCCCGCTGCCTGCGCCTGGCGCAGCAGGTAGCGGGTGCGCCGGACGATGACCTCGATCTGGTGCGCGACCCAGTAGCGGATCAGCTGGTCCAGCCGGAGCGTGCGGGGCACGCCGTCGACCAGCGCGAGCATGTTCGCGCCGAACGTGTCCTGCAGCTGGGTGTGCTTGTACAGGTTGTTCAGCACGACCTTGGCCACCGCGTCCCGCTTGAGCACGATGACCAGGCGCTGGCCGGTCCGGCCGCTGCTCTCGTCCCGGACGTCGGCGATGCCGCTGACCCGGCCGTCCCGCACCAGCTCGGCGATCTTCTAGCGCCAGGTTGTCCGGGTTGACCTGGTAGGGCAGCTCGGTGACGATCAGGCAGGTCCGGCCGCGGGCGTCCTCGTCGATGTCGACCACGGCGCGCATGGTGATCGAGCCCGCGGCCGGTCCGGTAGGCGTCCTCGATGCCGCGGCGGCCCACGATCAGGCCCGCTGGTCGGGAAGTCGGGGCCCTTGACCCGCTCGATCAGCGCGTCGAGCAGGTCCTCGTCGGTGGCCTCGAAGTTGTCCAGGTACCACTGGACGCCGGCGGCCACCTCGCGCAGGTTGTGCGGCGGGATCTTGGTGGCCATCCCGACCGCGATGCCCTGCCGACCCGTTGACCAGCAGGTTCGGGAACCGGCTGGGCAGCACGACGGGCTCGCGGGCGCGGCCGTCGTAGTTGGGCCGGAAGTCGACGGTGTCCTTGTCGATGTCCCGGAGCATCTCCATGGCCAGCGGGGCCAGGCGGCACTCGGTGTACCGCATGGCCGCGGGCGGGTCGTTGCCCGGCGAGCCGAAGTTGCCCTGGCTGTCGATCAGCGGCATCCGCATCGACCACGGCTGGGCCAGCCGGACCAGCGCGTCGTAGATGGCCGAGTCGCCGTGCGGGTGGTACTGGCCCATCACGTCGCCGACCACCCGGGAGCACTTGGAGTGGCCGCCGGTCGGGCCGGTAGCCGCCGTCGTACATGGCGTACAGGATGCGGGTGTGCACCGGCTTGAGGCCGTCCCGCACGTCGGGCAGGGCCCGCCCGACGATGACCGACATCGCGTAGTCGATGTAGCTGCGCTGCATCTCGACCTGGATGTCAACCGGCTCGGTCCGGTCATGACTGCGCCGCCGGTGCGCTCCGTGTCCACTTCGGTCACGTGTACAAGCCTCTTCCATCGTTCGGCAGTCGGCCAGGTCTCCAGGGCACCGGGGCCGCGCGCGGCGTGGCCGCCGGCGCCTCAGATGTCGAGGAACCTGACGTCCTTGGCGTTGCGCTGGATGAACGCCCGGCGTGCCTCCACGTCCTCGCCCATCAGCACGCTGAACAGCTCATCCGCCTGCGCCGCGTCGTCCACCGTCACCTGCTGCAGCACCCGGTTCGCCGGGTTCATGGTGGTCTCCCACAGCTCGGTGGCGTTCATCTCACCGAGGCCCTTGTACCGCTGGATGCCGTCCCGCGGCCGCGGGTCCCGCCGGCCCGCGGCGATCCCGGCCTCGATCAGCGCGTCGCGCTCCCGGTCGGAGTAGGCGTAGTCCGGCTCGGCCCCGCGCCCCTCCCACTTGATCTTGTAGAGCGGCGGCTGGGCCAGGTACACGTGGCCCGCCTCGATCAGCGGCTTCATGAACCGGAACAGCAGGGTGAGCAGCAGCGTGGTGATGTGCTGGCCGTCCACGTCCGCGTCCGCCATCAGGATGATCTTGTAGTAGCGGAGCTTGGTGATGTCGAAGTCGTCGTGGATGCCGGTGCCCAGGGCGGTGATCATCGCCTGGACCTCGTTGTTCTTCAGCACCCGGTCGATCCGGGCCTTCTCCACGTTGAGGATCTTGCCGCGGATCGGCAGGATCGCCTGGAACTCCGGGTTCCGGCCCTGCTTGGCCGAGCCGCCGGCCGAGTCGCCCTCGACCACGTAGATCTCGCAGCGCTCCGGGTCGCCGGACTGGCAGTCGGACAGCTTCCCGGGCAGCGAGTTGCTCTCCAGCAGGCCCTTGCGCCGGGTCAGGTCGCGGGCCTGGCGGGCGGCGATCCGGGCCCGCGCCGCCTGGGTGGCCTTGGTGATGATGTCCTTGGCCTCGCCGGGGTTGCGGTCGAACCAGTCGCGCAGGTGGTCGTTGACCGCCTTCTGCACGAACGACTTGGCCTCGGTGTTGCCCAGCTTGGTCTTGGTCTGCCCCTCGAACTGCGGGTTGGCCAGCTTGACGTGGATGATCGCGGCGAGCCCCTCGCGCACGTCCTCGCCGGTCAGGTTGTCGTCCTTCTCCCGGAGCAGCTTCTGCTCCTTGGCGTAGCGGTTCACGATCGAGGTCAGCGCGGACCGGAACCCCTCCTCGTGGGTGCCGCCCTCGGCCGTGTTGATCGTGTTGGCGAAGGTGTGCACCGACTCCGCGTACGAACTGTTCCACTGCATGGCGATCTCGGCCGAGATCCCGTCACCCTCCTCACCGAAGTCGATGACGGTGGCGTGCACCGGCTCCTTGGACGCGTTGAGGTGCCGGACGAAGTCGGCGATGCCGCCCGCGTAGCGGTAGCGCACGGCACGCGGCTGGCCCGGCTCGCCGTCGTCGCCGTCGATCGCGGCGTGCTCGGGCCGCTCGTCGGTCAGGTTGATCTCGAGGTCGCGGTTGAGGAACGCCATCTCCTGGAGCCGCCGGGACAGCGTCTCGTAGTCCCAGTCGGTGGTCTCGAAGATGGCCGGGTCCGGCCAGAAGGTGATGGTGGTGCCGGTCTCGTCGGTGGGCTCGCCCCGGGTCAGCGCGGTGACCGGGTGGCTGCGCTCATAGGTCTGCCGCCACACGAACCCGTCCCGGCGGATCTCGACCTCCAGCCGGATGGACAGGGCGTTCACCACGGAGACGCCCACCCCGTGCAGGCCGCCGGAGACGGCGTAGGACTTGCCGTCGAACTTCCCGCCCGCGTGCAGCGTGGTCAGCACCACCTCCACGGCAGGCCGCTTTTCCACCGGGTGCTCATCGACGGGGATACCGCGGCCGTCGTCGGTGACCCGGACCCCCCCGTCGGGCAGCAGGGTGACGTCGATGCGGTCGCAGTAGCCGGCCAGCGCCTCGTCCACCGCGTTGTCCACGACCTCGTACACGAGGTGGTGAAGGCCGCGCTCGCCGGTGGAGCCGATGTACATACCGGGACGCTTGCGTACCGCCTCAAGGCCCTCCAGGACCGTGATCGAACGTGCGTCGTAGGACAAGAGCAAGCTCCTCATGGAAGAGATAACGCGCCACCGGGGCGACAGCGGGCCGGACCCGCCGAGCTGCCCAGCGGCACATTCCTATTTTACCTGGGAGAACCTTCAGTCTCAGCCGTACGTGTCGCGTGGCCCCCGACCACCTCGCACACGCCACTCACCGGGGCGCCGCGGCTGCTCGGGACCGCGGACCTTGACCTTCGTCACCGTGCCCTCACCCAGCTCGCTGTTCAGCCTGCGCACCAGGGTTCCGGCCAGCAGCCGGACCTGGGTGGCCCAGGCGGTGGAGTCGGCGATCACCAGGAGCTCGCCGTCGGTGAACCGGTCCGGCCGGGTGTGCGCGGCGAGATCGGCCCCGACGATCTGCGGCCAGCGGCCGAAGACCGACCCCATCGCGGCCTCGGTCTGCCAGCCCTGGTCCCCGATGAGGCCGCGGATGGCCATGGTCAGCGGCTGCGGGTCGTCACGCCGGGGCCGCCGGGGCCGGCCGCCCTGGCCCGCGGGGCCCCGGGCGGGCGGCCGCGCGCTGCCCCCGGCGGGAAGGTCGCCGCGCGCCCGGGCGTCCGCCTTCGCCCGGGCGAGCGCTTCCCGGGCCAGCTGGGCCGGCGAGCGGGGCGGCCCGGGCTGGCCGGCGCTGGCCTGCCCGGGCTGGCCTGGTCGGTGCTGGCCTGGTCCGGGCTGGCCTGGTCCGGGCTTGCCTCAACGGGCCGGCCTGGCCCGGGTCCTCAGTCGGCACGGGTCACCTCACCATCCGCAACGGAAAACCGTGCCCCCCGCAAGGCCGCCGGAACATCCTCGGGAACCGCGGCGGTGACCAGGACCTGCTCCGCGTCGGCCACCAGGCTGGCCAGCCGGTCGCGGCGGCCGGCGTCCAGCTCGGCGAACACGTCGTCGAGCAGCAGGACCGGGTCGTCGCCGTCCGCGCGGAGCAGCTCATACCCGGACAGCCGCAGGGCCAGGGCCATCGACCAGGACTCGCCGTGGCTGGCGTAGCCGCGGGAGGGCAGCTCCCCGATCTCCAGCTCCAGGTCGTCCCGGTGCGGGCCGATCAGGCAGACCCCGCGCTCCAGCTCATCCGGCCGCGACCGGGCCAGGGCCTCGCGCAGGCCCTGGGCCAGCTGCGCGCGGTCGGCCGCCGGCTCGCCGCTGTCCGGCGGCTGAGCCGCGTCGCCGGCGGTGGCCTCGCTCTTCGCGCTGCCGCGCTGGCGGTAGACGATGGTCGCGGCCACGTCGTCGCCGGACACCGCGGCGTAGCTCGTGGTCAGCAGCGGCCGCAGCGCCGCGGTCAGCTCGAGGCGGCCGGCGAGCAGCTCCGCCCCCTTGACCGCGAGGTGCTCGTCCCACGCGTCGAGCGCACCCGCCAGGCCCATCCCGGCCGGGATGTCCTGCTCGTCGCCATCCCCGCGTGGCTCACCGGCCCAGGCCGTCCCGGCCGGGCGGGCTGACCGGGCGAAGCCGCGGGATCCCAGTCCGGGACCGGGCCGACTTGAGCAACGCGGTGCGCTGCCGGACCACCCGCTCGTAGTCGCTGCGCACCCCGGCGTACCGCGGCGCCCGGGCGACCAGCAGCTCGTCGAGGTACCGGCGGCGCTGGTCCGGATCACCCTTGACCAGGGCCAGATCCTCGGGGGCGAACAGCACGGTGCGCAGGATCCCCAGCACCTGCCGGGGCCGGGGCACCGCGACCCGGTTCACCCGGGCCCGGTTGGCCCGTCCCGGGTTGATCTCGATCTCCACCAGGCTGTCCCGCTCGGCCGAGGTGATCGCAGCCCGCAGGATGGCCCGCTCCGCGCCCCGCCGGACCAGCGGCGCGTCGGTGCCGACCCGGTGGCTGCCCAGGGTGGAGACGTAGCCCGCCGCCTCGACCACGTTGGTCTTCCCCTGGCCGTTCGCGCCCAGCAGGGTGCTCACGCCCGGGTCCAGGGCCAGGTCCGCCGCCGCGTAGGACCGGAAGTCGGTGAGCGCGAGGCGGGTCAGGTGCACATCTGGAGACTACTGGGCCGCTCAGCCGCCGAGGCGGATCGGCATCAGCAGGTACCGGAAGTCGGGCTGCTCGTCGGTCGCGGGCTTGCCGGTGATCAGCGCGGGCTTGCCCGACTCGGTGAACGAGATCCGGGCGATGTCGGAGTCCAGGGCGGTCAGCCCGTCCAGCAGGTACTGCGGGTTGAAGGCGATCTGGATGTCGTCGCCCTCGAAGCTGGCGTCGATGACCTCCTCGGCCTGCGCCTCGTCACCCGTCCCGGCCTCCAGCACGAGCTGGCCGGCGGAGAACGAGAGCCGGACCGCCGTGTTGCGCTCGGCGACCAGGGCGACGCGCTTGACCGCCTCGGCGAACGGCGCGGCCGAGAGTTCGGCCACCGCGTTCACCTGCTTGGGCAGCAGCGACTCATAGCGCGGGAAGTCGCCGCCGAGCAGCCGGGTGGTGGTCCGGCGGCCGCCGCCCTCAAAGCCGATCATCCCTTCGCCGGCCCCCCGTCCTCACCCGGCAGCGCGAGCGCGATCGACACCTCCGCCCCGGCCGTGAGGGCCCGCGCGGTGTCCGCCAGCGCCCGGGCCGGGACCAGCACCGCCGCGGACAGGTCCGGCCGGGCGGGGGTCCAGCGCAGCTCGCGGACGGCGAGCCGGTAGCGGTCGGTGGACACCAGGGTGAGGGTCTCGCCCGCGATCTCGATCCGGACGCCGGTCAGCGCGGGCAGCGTGTCGTCGCGCCCGGCCGCGGTGGCGGACTGGCCCACCGCCGACGCGAACGCGTCGCTCCCGATGGATCCCGCCGGCGGCGGCATCTCAGGCAGGCTCGGATAGTCCTCGGTCGGCATGGTGAGCAGGGTGAAGGTGGCACTGCCACAGGTCAGCGTGGCGCGCGCGCCATCGGTGGTGATCTCCACCGGGCGGGCGGGCAGGCTCCGGGTGATCTCCGCGAGCAGCCGGCCGGAGACCAGCGCCTCGCCTTCCTCCTCCGCCTCGACCGGCACCCGGGCCTGCGCCGAGACGTCGTAGTCGAAGCTGGACAGGGTCAGGTCCGCGGCCGCCTGCAGGCGGATGCCCGCCAGGACGGGGACCGCGGGCCGGGCCGGCAGGGCACGGGCCGTCCAGGCCACGGCTTCGGCCAGCACATCGCGTTCTACCTGGATCTTCACCGGAAGCTGCCTCCCCTTCTGGAGATTTATCTGCTCAGGCTCGGGCACCGGTTTGGAGCTGCCCACCGCGTGGGTATCTGTTCCGGCGACTGGGCCGGAAGGGCTGCAGTAGGCGCGTGAGCGTGAGCGGCCCGGGACTTGCCTGTTGCGTTGTTAGTTTCTTTGATGAATAGAAGTACGTAGTCGCAATAGGGTCGGTGGACGCTGGGGATAGACGGCATCCTCGCAGCTCAGAGCCGGAATGCGCGTCCACAGTAGCTGTGCCTGACGGAGCCGGGGCGGGGGACGCGCTGGGGACGGCGGCCCGGTTCCCGCACATTCCCCCGCGGCTGCCCACCGCTTTCCCCGCGTTGTCCTCTGTTCGTCCCAAGGCTGTCCACAGAGATTTCCACAGCCTGTGTGTACTGATTGTGACGGGCAGCGCTGTTCTGTGCTTGTTCACCCGGACCGCGCCTGCTGTTTGATTCGGTTGGTGAGTTCTGTCACCTGGTTATAGATGGATCGCCGTTCTGCCATCAGATTGCGGATTTTCCGGTCCGCGTGCATCACGGTGGTGTGGTCGCGGCCGCCGAACTGCTGCCCGATCTTGGGCAGCGAGAGGTCGGTGAGCTCGCGGCACAGGTACATGGCGATCTGCCGGGCGGTCACCAGGACCCGGGACCGCGAGGTGCCGCACAGGTCGTCGATGGACAGCCCGAAATAGGAAGCGGTCTGGCCCATGATCGTCGCCGCGGTGATCTCCGGGCCCTGGGCCTCCGGGATGAGGTCCTTCAGCACGATCTCGGCGAGCTGGAGGTCCACGGACTGCCGGTTCAGGCTGGCGAACGCGGTCACCCGGATCAGCGCCCCCTCCAGCTCCCGGATGTTGGTGGAGATGCGGCTGGCGATGTACTCCAGGGCCTCCGGCGGCGCGTTCAGGCCTTCCTGGACGGCCTTCTTGCGCAGGATCGCGATGCGCGTCTCCAGCTCCGGCGGCTGGACGTCGGTGATCAGTCCCCACTCGAACCGGCTGCGGAGGCGGTCTTCCAGGGTGACCAGCCGCTTGGGGGCCCGGTCGCTGGAGATCACGATCTGCTTGCTGGCGTTATGCAGGGTGTTGAAGGTGTGGAAGAACTCCTCCTGGGTTCCTTCCTTGTTCTCCAGGAACTGGATGTCGTCCACCAGGAGCACGTCAACGTCCCGGTACCGGCGGCGGAAGCCGTCCTGCTTGCCGTCCCTGATCATGTTGATGAAATCGTTGGTGAACTCTTCGGAGCTGACGTACCGGACCTTCACCCCGTGGTAGAGGCTCTGCGCGTAGTGGCCGATGGCGTGCAGCAGATGGGTCTTGCCGAGGCCGGAGTCGCCGTAGACGAAGAGCGGGTTGTAGGCCTTGGCCGGCGCCTCGGCGACCGCGACCGCCGCGGCGTGCGCGAACCGGTTGCTCGAGCCGATCACGAAGGTCTCGAAGGTGTACTTGGGATTGAGCCGGGCCTGGGTGGGCCGGGGCGCGCCGGGCAGCGGCCCGGGCGGCCCGCCCGCGTGCTGCGGCCGGCCAGCCAGCGCATCGAAGGGCCCGCCCAGGCGAGCGCCGCCCAGCGGGCCCCGCCTGCGGGTCCCCGGGGCCGGTCCAGGTGGCCCGGCTGCCCGTCGGCCGGCCGGGACCCGGGGCCAGCCGCACCGGGCAGGCTCGTGCTGCCCAGGGAACCGGCGCTGCCCAGGGAATCGGGGCCCAGTGGATCCGCGGGCCGGGAGATCCGGCCGTTCGGGGCACCGTCCATGGGACTGCCTAGCGGCCTGGGCACCCCGGCGTGGTCATCCTGGCCCGCGGCCTGGCCGCCCCCCGGGCCCGGCTCGGCGGGCAGCGGGGAAGGCCGTCGCCGCGGTGATGGCGGTGGGGTCCACCGTCACCGCCAGCTGGATACTGCGGCCCAGCTCGCGGGACAGCGCATGGGTGATGAGCGCCCTTAGCCGGGTCTCCAGCTGCTCCTTGACGAACTCGTTGGGCGTGGCGATGAGCGCGGTGTTCTCGACCAGCCCCAGCGGGCGGGTCAGCTTGAGCCACGCCCGCTGGTGCGGCTCTATCTGCATCGTCGCGAGCTCGTCCAGCGACCGGGCCCACACCTCCGCGAGGTCTGTTTCACTCATTGGTTGTCCATCCCTCGCGCCCCCAGATGTGATCAACAGCTTTGTCCACAGGTTGTGCACGCCGGATATCACGGTGTGCACGGATCGCGCGGGAAGAGTGCCTGTGGACAGGACCCGCGTGCCCGGCGCCGGCCACCCCCGGCCGGAGCGTTGTCCACAGCCTAGGACCCGGGGCTGGCGGGCGTTCGGCAAACCGTCTGTTCTGGCGCCGCTGCGGCCAGCGGGGCGGGGCCGCTCGCTGGTTTGACCGGTGGCCAGGGGTGCGCGTAACGTGAACAGACCCAGCCACTTCCACAGTGGCCAATCCCGCCTGCGCGCTTATCGCCCTCGCGGGCCCAAAGCCCAGATCGGTACCTGGAGTTCCTGTGAGCAAGCGTACGTTCCAGCCGAACAACCGACGGCGTGCCAAGACGCACGGGTTCAGGCTGCGCATGCGGACCAGGGCAGGCCGCGCAGTCCTATCCGCGCGCCGGCGTAAGGGCCGCGCGCGGGTCAGTGTCTGACCTGCGTGCCCCGGCCGAAGACCAGGGAGGTCATCCTTGCTTCCCGCGGCGGCCCGGATGCGGCGGCGTGAGGACTTCTCCGCCGCCGTGCGGGGTGGCAGCCGGACCGGCCGTTCCCTGCTGACCGGGCACCTGCTGGTCCGTCCCGGATCGCAGGAGCCAGCCCGGGCGGGATTCGTGGTGAGCCGGGCCGTGGGCGGCGCGGTGGTCCGTAACACGGTGCGGCGGAGGCTGCGCGCGATCATGCGCGGGTATGTGGACTCACTGCCGCAAGGTAGCCTGCTTGTGGTTCGCGCCAATCCGCGGGCCGCGACCGCAAGCCAGTCGGACCTAGCCGCAGAACTCGACCTGGTGATCAACACATTGCTGCGGCGGCAGGTGGGGGCGCTGAGCCGATGATCAGCTCACCCGAGACCAGCCCAGACGGCCGGCGGCCGGACCAGCCGTCGGCAGCCGCCCGGGTCCTGCTGCTCCTGATCGGTATTTACCGGCGCTTCATCAGCCCGATGCTCGGGCCGCGGTGCCGGTTCGAGCCCTCGTGCAGCGCTTACGCCCTGGAAGCAGTGCGGGTGCACGGGGCGCTGCGAGGTTCGTGGCTGGCGGTCCGCCGGATCGGCCGCTGTCATCCCTTTAACCGGGGCGGCTTTGACCCAGTGCCGCCCCGCCGCGCAGGGCGGCTGACGCCCCCAGCACAAGGAGCGAGGTCGTGACCAACCCGCTTACCCCCCTGTATGACGCGGTCGCATGGGTGATCATGCGCCTGCACGCGGGGCTGGGTGCCATCTTCGGCGACTCCAGCGGGGCGGCATGGGCGCTCTCGATCGTCATCCTCGTCGTGCTGATGCGGCTGCTGCTGGTGCCGCTCTTCATCAAGCAGATGCATGCGACGCGGAAGATGACCGCGCTCGCGCCCCAGGTCGCTGAGCTGAAGAAGAAGTACAAGGGCGACAAGCAGAAGCTCAACGAAGAGACCATGAAGCTGTACAAGGACAACGGCGCGAACCCGCTCGCCGGGTGCCTTCCCGTGGTCGCGCAGCTGCCGGTCTTCTTCGCTCTGTTCGGCGTGCTCCGGGCGATCGCCGAGGACCAGCCGAAGTACGGCCTGACCCCGGCGGTGGTGGCCAGCGCGCAGCACGCCAAGATCTTCGGGGTCGTCACGGTGGCGGACCGGCTGCTGACCTCGATCCTCCCGCCGACTTTCTCCTCGATCGGGACGCGCCCAGCGGATCGTCATCCTGCTGACCGTCGTGGTCAGCGCCACGACCACGTTCATGACCGTCCGGCAGAGCATGAAGCGCGGCATGACCCCGCAGGTGGACCCGAACAACCCGATGGCGTCGTCGCAGAAGATGATGCAGTACATCGTGCCGGTCTTCGCCCTGTCCGGGCTGTACTGGCAGTACGGCCTGGTCCTGTACTGGGTCACCACCAACCTGTGGACGCTGGGCCAGCAGTACGTGCTGTTCAAGAGGTTCCCGCCGCCGGCCGCTGGCGACCGCGGGCGCGGGCGGGGACGCCGGCCACCACCGGCGGCAAGTCCGCCGCCCGCCCGGCAGGCAAGGGAGCCCCGGCCAAGCCGGCCGGGAACGTGACCGCCGCGGGCCGGGCCGCTGCGCGGCAGCAGGCCGCGGCCAAGGCGGCGGCCGCCCAGCCGGCGAAGGCCGACGGGGCCCAGCCCGCCGCGGGCAACGGGGCCCAGCCGGCCGCGGCCCAGTCCAGCCGGCCGCCCATCAACCAGCTGCGCAAGTCACCCGCCAAGTCGGCGCCTGCCAAGCCGGCCCAGGGTAAGCAGGCGGGTAACGGGGCCGCCAAGGCCGCCAGCGCGGCAGGCGGCGCGCCAAGGGAGCCGGATCCGGCTCGAACGGCAGCGGCGGCGGCCTGCGCAGGCTCGTCAAGGGCCGCACCGAACCTGAGGCACCCGCGCCCGAGCCCGAGCCCGAGACTAAGATCGTCAGGCAGCAGCCGGTGCGGCAGTCCCGCAGCCGGCGCTCGGGCAAGCGATAAAGCCAAGGCCAGGCACGACCCGTGCGAGTTGTCGTGCCAGCATGTGAGCACCCGGAACGAGGAGGAACCCCGGTGGTGAGCCAAGCGGAGAATGCGGGCACCGTCGCCAGCGGTGATACTGCAGGCCAGGCGCTGGCGGGCGGGGGTGGCGAACCGGTGGGTACCGGGGTCGGCGGCCCGGAGGAGCGGCGCCGGAAGACCTGGACGTGGCGGTGGACGACGCCGCGGCCGACGAGCGACGAGGACGACGACGCCGACGAGGACGACGAGGCGACGAGGACGACTCCGCGCCGGCCGGTGCCGATGAGGCCCCCGCTGAGGTGGACCTGGCGGATCTCGAGCAGGAAAGCGAGATAGCCGCCGACTACGTCGAGGGCCTGCTGGACGTGGCGGACCTCGATGGCGACATCGACATGGATGTCGAGGGCGACCGGGCCCTCGTGTCCGTGGTCGGCGCGACCCTGCAGGAGCTCATCGGCCCGCATGGTGAGGTCCTGGAGGCGCTGCAGGAACTGACCCGCCTCGCGGTGCACCGGCAGACCGGGGCCCGCACCCGGATCATGCTTGACGTGGGCGGATACCGGGCCCGCCGCCGGGTCGAACTCACCGAGCTGGGCCAGGACGCGGCGGAAGAAGTCAAGAGCAGCGGCGTGCCCCGGCGGCTGGACGCCATGACCCCGTTCGAGCGCAAGGTGGTGCACGACGCGATCGCCGCCGCCGGGCTGCGCAGCGAATCCGAGGGCGAGGAGCCGAACCGCCGGGTGGTCGTCTTCCCGGTGGGCTGACCCGGTCATGACCCCCGGACCGGATCCCCGGCCCGCCGCGTCATTGGCGGAGCTGCCGCCCGGTGAGGTACCGGCTCCGCCCGCGGACGCAGCTGACGTGTTCGGGACCACCCTCCCGCTCGCCGAGCGGTATGTGCGGATGCTGGCCGGGCCCGGGGTCACCCGGGGGCTGCTCGGGCCCCGGGAGGTTCCCCGGCTGTGGACCCGCCACGTGCTCAACTGCGCGGCGGTCGCGGATCTGGTGCCCAGGCCGGCCACGCTGATCGACCTCGGCTCAGGAGCCGGCCTTCCGGGCATCGTGCTGGCCCTGCTGCTCCCCGATGTCCAGGTAACCCTGCTGGAACGGATGGAGCGCCGCACTATCTTCCTGGACGAATGCATCCAGGAACTGGGCCTGCGCAACGCGCAGGTCTGCCGGGCCACTGCGGAGGAACTGGCTGGTAAGCAGGCTGCGGACGTGCTGACCGCCCGGGCGGTGGCGCCGCTGGACCGGCTGGCGGGCCTGGCGGCGGGCCTGGTCCGCCGCGGCGGGCTGATACTTGCTATCAAAGGGGCGACCGCCGCCGAGGAGGTCGCCCGGGCCCGGCCGGTATTGCGCCGGCTGGGTATGCGGGACGTGGCCGTTGTGCGGGCCGGGGACGGTAAGGTCGATCGGGCCGCGACAGTCGTGCGGATGGTCGCTGGCCGGTAGCGGGACCGGAGCGCGCGGGCATCGGGCAGGGAGAGGAGCGCGGCGGTGGCTTCCGCAGCGGGCCTGGGATGGCCAGGCGAAGCCGGAGCTGACTCCGGGGATGGCGTTGCGGGCGGGGTGGTACCGCGGCCATCCGGGGCTCCGGGGCTGGGCTGGCCGGCGGCCGCGGTTTCACGTGAAGCACAGGTTCCGGTCCCGGTCGGGGGCGGCGTCTATGCCGATGGAAACGAGGGGGACATGAGAAGGCGCCGGGGAGCCGCCGTGCGATCGGGCGGGGGAACCGAGGCGCGGGCGGCCGCGCCCGCGGACGGATCTCGGGCGGCCGGCCAGCACGAGGGCCAGGCAGGCGCAGGTCAGCCGGGCACGGGCCAGCTGAGCACAGGTCAGCTGAGCACGGGCGAGCTAGGCGCGGGCGACGCAGGGGCGGGCGTGGCCACCGGCGGCGGAAGGCATGAATTGGTAGTTCCCGCGGCAAGGCAGCCCGACGAAGAGATCGAGGCTGGGCAGGCCGCCCGCGGCAGGACCGCAGGCGCGAACCGGCCAGAACGAGCGTGGCCCCGGCCGGGTTCCTGCCGGGTGATCACGATCGCCAACCAGAAGGGTGGCGTGGGCAAGACCACGACGGCGGTCAACCTCGCGGCCGCCCTGGCCCAGCACGGCTCGCGGGTGCTGGTCATCGACCTGGATCCGCAGGGCAACGCGTCCACGGCGCTGGACGTGGAGCACCGGGTCGGCACCACCTCGATCTATCACGTGCTGGTCGAGGACCAGCCGCTGGTCGGGATCATCCACGCGGTCGAGGACATCCCCCTGCTCTACTGCGCCCCCGCCACCATCGACCTGGCCGGGGCGGAGATCGAGCTCGTGCCCATGGTGGCCCGGGAGGGCCGGCTCTCCCGCGCCCTCCGTGCCTACGATGAGTCACAGCTTGACTACATTCTGATCGACTGCCCGCCGTCCCTCGGGTTGCTGACGGTCAACGCCCTGGTGGCCGCGGCCGAGGTGCTCATCCCGATCCAGTGCGAGTACTACGCACTGGAGGGGCTCGAGCAACTGCTGCGCACGGTGGATCTGGTCAAGAGCCACCTGAACCCGGATCTGGCGGTTTCGACCATCCTGCTCACCATGTTCGACGGGCGGACCCGGCTGGCCTCGCAGGTCGCGGACGAGGTGCGGGAGCACTTCGGCGAGGTGGTCCTGGAGTCGATCATCCCGCGGAACGTCCGGGTCTCGGAGGCGCCCAGCTACGGGCAGTCGGTGATGACGTACGACCCCGGCGTCCAGCGGTGCGGTGGCCTACCTGGAGGCGGCCCGGGAAATGGCGCACCGTTCCGCGCCAGGCCAGTCCGCCGGGGCTTAGTCCGCCGGGTTAGTCCGACAGGGCTTGGCCGCCTGGGTCAGGCCGCCGGGGTCAGCCTGTCGCTGGTTAGGCCTGGCCCCGGCTTCGCCGGACAGGGTGGCCGCTGGCGGCCCGCAGGCCCCCGGCCCAGCCGCCGGCCGCGGCCACCATGACCGTGACGCCCGCGACCAGGAAGACCGGGCGCGGGTCACCACCCAGCGCCACCGTGGCCGCGCCCGCCGCGACCACCCCCAGCGGATCCACCGCCAGGAACAGGACCCGCACCGTGCTGGTCACCCGGCCCAGCAGATCCCTGGGCACCAGCCGCTGCCGCTGGGTGCGGTTGACCAGGCTCGCCACCACCAGCGCGGCCCCGTAGCCCATATTCGCCGCGGCCAGGGTGACGGCGGAGGAGGCCAGGCACATGGCGGCCACCGACGCGCCCGCCGCGGCGATGGCCAGCAGCACCAGGCGCATCTCGCCCGCCCAGCGGGCCAGGGGCGCGGCGCCGAGCGCGCCCGCCAGCCCGCCGACGCCACCGGCGGCCACCACCAGGCCGACCAGCGGCGGGCTCAGTCCCAGCGTCTCCCGGGCGTCATAGATGATCAGCTTCTCCACGGAGAGGCACAGGTTCACCACCATCTGGACCGCGGTGAGGACGAGCAGAGTCCGCGCCGTGAGCAGGTAGCGCAGCCCCTCCCGGAGGCTGGCCGCGAATTCCGGCCACGGCCGGCCCGCCGGCCTGCCCGGCCGGGACCGCACGGATCCGGGACGGCGGGACCAGCGGATCCGGACGGTTCCGGGCCACTGTGACCAGGGAGGCCAGAGAGACTGCGAACGTCAGGGCATCAGCCAGCAGCGCCAGGGTGATCCCGCCGGCCGCAGCGAGCAGTCCCACGATCGCGGGGCCGGCGATAAGCGAGATCTGGCTGGCCAGCTCGAGAGCGGAGTTCGCGCCCATCAGGCCGGAGACGGCGAACAGATCCTTGACCACCACGACCAGGGCGGACTCGAAGAACACCGCACAGGCCCCGGCGGACAGCGCGAGGACGAGGAGCAGCCAGATGCCCAGCACACCTGCCGCTGACAGCGCGTACAGCGCGGCGAACAGCAGCGCGCGCGCCGCATCCATGGCGATGAGCACCCGCCACGGGTCCAGCCGGTCCACCAGAACGCCAGCGGGCAGCCCCACCAGCAGGTAGCCCACGGTCACCGAGGCCGCCGACAGAGCCCGACAGGAGCGGGTTGCTGGTCAGATCCAGCACCATCAGCGGGATGGCCAGCACGGCCAGGCCGTCGCCGAGCACCGAGACGGCCTGCCCGGACAGGAACAGCACGTGGCGGCCGGCGTAACCGGCGGGCCGGAACGCGCCAGCGCCGCCGCCTGCTCAGCACGTCCGGGCGCCTGCTCACACTGCCGCACGGTACGGACTGGGATCGGCGAAAGGAACCCCCGCTCGGTGGGCTCCGCGCGCCCCGGCGGCGAGAGGGAGCGAGGCCACGCGGAGAGCGGAGCGGGACGGGAGCGGCGAGTGGCCGCGGCGGGTCGCGGTACGCGGCGGCAGGCGGGTGGCGGGCAAAGCCGGTCGCGGACAACGGCGATCCGGCACCGGTCATTGCGGCCGGCTGTCCCGTGCGGTCTCCGGGGATGGCATGCTCTTGTCCGGGCGCGGGTCATCTGGACGCGGGTCATCTGGACGCCGGACCGCGTCTCCCGGGATGCTCGACGGGACGGCGCGGCGCAGCCGGGCTGCAACCGCGTGACAGGTCACGTAGCGGCAAGGAGAGACGATGGCTCAGCAGAAGCGGGGGCTCGGTAAGGGGCTCGGTGCTCTCATCCCCACCGGTCCGGTCACCCCGCCTGGCGGTGCTGTCCCCGGTGGATCCGGCGCCACCGGGGCCGGCGATGCCCGGCGCGGGCATCTCCGCGTCCGCCGCGGACCAGCCGGCCACGGTCGGAGGCGCCTATTTTCAGGAACTTCCGATCGCTGCGGTCACCCCGAACCCACGCCAGCCCCGGCAGGTGTTCGATGAGGATGCCCTCGACGAACTGGTGGCCTCCATCCAGGAAGTGGGGTTGCTTCAGCCGGTCGTGGTCCGGGAGGTAAGCCCCGGGCGCTTCGAGCTGGTGATGGGTGAGCGGCGCTGGCGGGCCTCCCAGCGGGCCGGACTGACCGAGATCCCGGCCATCGTGCGGGCGACCACCGATGACGACCTGCTGCGTGACGCTCTCATGGAGAACCTGCACCGGGAGCAGCTCAACCCGCTGGAAGAGGCGGCCGCCTATCAGCAACTGCTGGACGACTTCGGGGCGACCCACGAGGAGCTGGCCCGGCGGATAGGACGATCGCGGCCGCACATCTCCAACACGCTCCGGTTGCTGAACCTGTCACCCGGGGTGCAGCGGCGGGTCGCGGCCGGAGTGCTCACCGCCGGGCATGCCCGGGCGCTGCTGTCCGTGGAGGACGCCGACGCGCAGGACCATCTCGCGCACCGCATCGTCGCCGAAGGGCTGTCTGTCCGGGCGGTGGAGGAGATCGTCACCATGGGCGTGCGTCCCGCCAAGGAGCGCCGTCCGGTGGCCAGGCAGCCATCGCCACCCGCACTGAACGATCTGGCCGACCGCCTGTCCGATGCCTTCGACACCCGGGTCAAGGTCGAACTGGGCAAACGGAAAGGCAAGATCGTCGTGGAGTTCGGCTCCCTCGAGGATCTGGAGCGCATCGTCAGCACCATGTCTCCCGGACTGGACCGGGTCCCTGGGCGCGGGCTCGCTGAACACGGGGTCCCTGAGCGCTTAATCGCTGACCGTGTTTCACGTGAAACAGGGCCCGCAGGGCCGCACCCAATTCCCGGGCCATCCCGGCGCGTGTTTCACGTGAAACAACGGCGGAGTCAGACGCGGGAACCGCTGGCCGCGCGGATGCTGGCCAGGAACGAATCCACATCATCAGCCGTGGTGTCGAACGCCGTCATCAGCCGGACCGTGTTCCGCTGATCGTCCCAGACGTAAAAACCCCAGTCGCGCTGCAGCGGCCCGGTGATGCCGGGGTCCAGATCGGCGAACACCGCATTGGACTGCACGGCCTGGACTACGGAAACCCCGGGCAGCTCCCCGAGGCCGGCGGCGAGCCGCTGGGCCATCAGGTTGGAGTGCACCGCGTTGCGCAGCCAGGTCTGGTCCTCCAGCAGGCCGGCGAATTGCGCAGCCAGGAAGCGCATCTTCGAGGCCAGTTGCAGGAGTTGCTTGCGCTGGAAGGGGACGGAGCCCAGCAGATCCTCCGCCATCACGAGCACCGCTTCCGCGGCGACCGCCCCGTTCTTGGTGCCACCGAAACTGAGCACGTCAGCCTGGGCGGCGATGTCGGCCACGGTGCAGTCCAGGTAGGCCACCGCGTTCGCCAGCCTCGCGCCGTCGATATACAGGCGGAGATCGTGACCCTGGCAGAACTCCCGGAGCATCCGCAACTCCGCGAGTGAATAGCAGGTGCCCAGTTCGGTGACCTGAGTGATGCACACCGCCCGGGGCTGCGCCCGGTGCTCGTCGTTGCGGCCGCCGAGACGGGTGGCCACCAGGTCCGGGGTGAGCTTGCCATCGGGGGTAGGCACGGTGAGCAGCTTGCTGCCCAGCAGGCGCTCGGCGGCACCGCACTCGTCCACGTTCAGGTGCGCGGTCTCGGCGCAGATCACCGCTTCGTAGGGACGCAGCATCAGGCTGAGGCCCAGGACGTTCGCGGCGGTCCCGTTGAACACGAAGTAGGCGGCCCGTGCGCCGGACAGGTCGCACAGTTCCCTGGCCACCCGCTCGGTCCAGGGATCGTCGCCGTACGCGTGCGCGTCTCCCTCGTTCGCGAGTCTGATCATCCGCAGGACCGCCTCATGGGCGCCCGCGTGGTTGTCGCTGCCGAAGCTCTTCCGTGTCGTCACGGCTGGAGAGCCTAGTGAGCGTCTCCTCGCTCAGCTCGGTCGGTGGGGCGGCCGCGTGGCGGGGCATGTTCCGCGGCTGATAACGCCGCGGCCACATGCCCCGCCCGCCACCCGTTCGCAGGGCTCAGCGCAGGCGGTCGTGGCTGGGCTGGGTCGCGCCGAGACGGCAGCGCCTCGGCGCTGGTGTGATCCTGGGTGGGTGGCGAGGACTTGGCCGGATGACTGGGAGGAGCGGCGGGCGGGGCGGGACTGCCCCAAGTGTGCGGAGGGGCGGCCCGATGAGGACCAGTGGGGAGTCGGTTCTTCGCGGGCTCGTGGGCTGACGCCTATCTCCAGCGGCGGCCGGCGCAGCCGGGGACGGTGGTGGTCGTTTTCCGGGGGCGGCATGTGGCGGATCCCTGCTGACTTCACCGATGAGGAGCTCGCCGGGTACTGGGCGGATGTGCGGACCACAGCCAAGGCCATTGACGGCGTCTACGGGCCCTGCCAGCTGAACTACATGACCGTTCGGGAACGCGGTGCCGCACGTGCACACGCACATCGTGCCCCGGTACCCCGACGATCCCGCGCCGGGCCGGCCGCTCCCGGACGAGGTCTTCCGGAACGCACCGGCGCTGGCGGACGGGGACCTGGCCGATCAGGTGGACCGCCTCCGCCGCCACATCCTCTGGGCCTCCGCCGCTGAGTTCGGCAGGCTGGCCGGGCTCCCGGGCCAGCCGTCAGCGGTGAATGGCTTGATCTGCCAGTGACTGATGGGGCTGCAGAGATCAGCGTGGCAGGTGTCAGTTACCGGGGAACGGCTCCCGGATGACGCGCCCGCCCGGCGCGCCGGTAGGTACCATGTCGGGGTACGGGCCGGGTGCCCGGCGGGGTAGCGTTCCAAGCCGTAGCGCTTCTCAACGCAGCGCTTTCTGAAATCCAGGGGTGCCCGTGCCGCGCCGAGTCGTCAGTATCACCCTGGACAACCTGGACGATCTGCCCAAGCGCTGCCGCCGGTGCGTGTTCTGGGAGCTTGACCCGGTGGGTCACGCGCGGGCCCAGGAAGTCGGGGATCCGGCCCTGGAGAAGGAAGCCTGGATCTCTTCGACCCTGCTGGACTGGGGCAGCTGCGGGAAGATCGTGTACGTGGACGGGGCGCCGGCCGGCTACGTGCTGTACGCGCCGCCCATGTACGTGCCGCGTTCGCTGGCCTTCCCGACCAGCCCGGTCAGCGCGGACGCGGTCCTGCTGATGACGGCGAGCATTCTCAGCGAGTTCTCCGGCGGCGGGCTGGGCCGGGTGCTGGTCCAGTCGGTGGCCAAGGACCTGACCCGGCGCGGGGTGAAGGCGATCGAGGCGTTCGGTGATCTGCGCTCGGAGGGCCTGTCCTGCGTGCTGCCCGCCGACTATCTGCTGGCGGTGGGGTTCAAGACCGTCCGCCCGCACCTGCACTACCCGCGCCTGCGGCTCGAACTGAAGACCGCGGTGTCCTGGCGCGAAGACGTGGAAGTAGCCCTGGAGCGCCTGCTGGGCTCGGTAAGCCCGGAACGGGCCCTGCGCCTCGCCTAGACGGCCAGAGGCCGCCAGCGACGGCTACGGAGCCGTGCAGGCGGGATTGCCGGGCGACTCCTCGTGCAGCGCCAGGAGGGAGTACGCGGCGACGGTCGAGTCGTCCGTGATGGTTCCGTTGCGGATCATGTTCTTGAATTCCGCCCCGGGACACCCAGCGCTGCTGCATGTCCTGCTCCTCGGGTTCCCGGTCGGGTTCGCCCTCGGTCAGCCCGGTGGCCAGGTACACGTGGAAGCCCTGGCTGGACGTGCCGTGCGAGCTGTGCAGGAAGCCGAGCAGGGTCAGCTGGCCGGCCCGCAGCCCGGTCTCCTGGGCCAGTTCGAGCCGGGCCAGGTCCTCGGGATCCCCGGTGCGGCCGCCGGGCCAGCCGCCCTGCGGGAAGGCCCAGGCCCGGCGCCGTACCGGATAGCGGTACTCCTCGACCAGGCAGAACCGGCCCGAATCGGCCGGGATGACCAGCGCGAAGTGGGGCTTGTCGACCACCGCGTAGACGCCGCGGCTGCCGTCCCGGCGCTCGATCTCATCCCGGCGCAGCGACATCCACGAATCCGCGTAGATCACGCTGGACGTGACCGTGCGGATGTCCGGGTCCCCGTCGTACGTCGTGACTCATGCCTGGCGGAGGTCAGCGGGTCAGATGAAGTCAGCGAGCTCCTTGAGCAGCGCAGACTTCGACTTGGCCCCCACCACCTGCTTGACGACCTCGCCGCCGGAGAAGACGTTCAGCGTCGGGATCAGCATGATCCCGTACTTCTGAGCGGTCTGCGGGTTCTCCTCGATGTTCAGCTTGACCACGTCGACCTTGTCGCCGTGCTCCTGCGCGATCTCCTCGAGGACCGGGGCGACCTGACGGCACGGGCCACACCACTCGGCCCAGTAGTCGACGATGACCGGCTTGGCGTTCTTCACCACCTCGGTGTCGAAGTTCGCGTCGGTCACGACCTTGGTTGCGCCCACGGTGGGTGCTCCTTCCGCTCTGTCGGGTTGGGTTGAGGCTGATGGGGTTCGAGGCAGGGTCAGGACTTGTGGTCCGCCTGGTCCGCCAGCCACCGCTCGGCGTCGATCGCGGCGGCACATCCGGTGCCGGCCGCGGTCACCGCCTGGCGGTACGTGTGGTCCACCACGTCACCGCAGGCGAACACGCCATCCACGCCGGTCCGGGTGGACGGGTGCTCGACCTTGAGGTAACCCTCGCTGTCCGTCGGCAGCTGGCCGGTGAACAGCTCGCTGCGCGGGTCGTGGCCGATGGCCACGAACACGCCGTTGACCTCGAGGGTGTCCTCCTCGCCGGTCTTGGTGTTCCGCAGCCGCAGGCCGGTGACCTTGCCCTCGCCGAGGACCTCGGCCACCTCGCTGTCCCAGCGGAAAGTGATCTTCGGGTTGGCGAGGGCGCGGTCCTGCATGATCTTGGAGGCCCGCAGCTGGTCCCGGCGGTGCACCACGGTCACCGACTTGGCGAACCGGGTCAGGAACGTGGCCTCTTCCATGGCGGAGTCACCGCCGCCGATCACCGCGATGTCCAGGTCGCGGAAGAAGAAACCGTCACAGGTCGCGCACCAGGAGACGCCGTGGCCAGACAGCCGCTTCTCGCCGGCGACGACCAGCTCGCGGTACCGGGATCCGGTGGCCACGATCACGCTGCGGGCCTGGTAGGTCTCGCTGTGGGTCTTCACCACCTTGGGGGTGGCGGCCAGGTCAACCTCGATCACGTCGTCAGGCACGAGCTCAGCGCCGAACCGCTCCGCCTGCTTGCGCAGCGAGTCCATCAGGTCCGGACCGAGCACGCCGTCCGGGAAGCCGGGGAAGTTCTCCACGTCGGTGGTCTGCATGAGCGCACCACCCGCCGTGACCGACCCCTCGAACACCAGGGGGGCCAGCCGGGCCCGCGCCGCATAGATCGCTGCCGTGTACCCGGCAGGACCTGAGCCGATAATGATGACATCCCGAACGTCGGTCACGTCTGATTGCCCTTCGCTGAACTTTGCTACGCCATCAACCGATCCTAGGGCTCGCATGTTCCCGGCATGCGGATCCTGGGCGCCCGGGACCCGCCGGGCCGGTGCGGAGCGGGATTACCGCAGCGGTGCCTGGGCCAGGATGTCGGGCGTCTGAGGCGGAACAGGGGCTCCCGGCCACGTAGACCGTGCCGGGCTGGGTGGCGGTGGCGGCCACCACGATGATCGTGGCCGGATGTCCCTGGTACCGGGCCTGGTCCACCAGTTTCACCTCATCTGGCGCGCTCCGCGCCCACCACCTTGGTCACGCACCCGGTCAGCGCCGGGCCGGAGCGCCGGGACTGGCCGGACTGGCTTCCGGGGCGGATCAGGCCCGTGGAGGAGTGGGCCAGCACCCCGGCCGCCTGGGCCGCGAACGTGTGCGGGTGGTAGCTGGTTCCGCTGTGCGTCACCGTGAACGTGGCGCCGCCGAGGGCGGGGGCGCGGAGGTTCGGCCGGGCTCCGGTGCTGGGGCCGCGCTGGGCGCGGCGGCCGGTCGGCCGCTCGCGGCGCGGAGGACGAGGTCGAGGGGGACGGGGAGGACTGGGCCACCACGTAACCGACCCCGCCCGCCACGACCAGCACACCGGCCACGGCCAGTACCCGGGCGGCGACCGGGAGCCGCAGCCCGCGCCGCCGGGGCGCCCGCGGGCCAGGGACGGCATCCGGGGACCGGGCGGGCGCGGCCAGGTCCGGTGCGTGGTCCGGCGCGAGGCCGGGAGCCTGCGCGGCGCGGCGGGCGGCCTCGGCGCTCAGCGCGGCGTCCAGCCGGGCCGCGATCACCGGCGGCAGGGAGGGCGGGGGCACCTGGGCCAGCAGCGCCGGGACCTCGGACAGCCGGGCCTGCGCTGCGGCGCACTCGGGGCAGCGGGCCACGTGGGCGCGGATCCGCTCGCTCCGGCGCCTGCTCAGCAGCCCTTCGGCGCACAGCGCCAGGGACTCCGTGTCCACATGCCCTCTCATGCCTGGATCTCACCCGTTCCCTCGGCTGGTGAGACGCGCGGTACGGCCGGCTGGTTCCCCCCGGCGGCCGCCGGGGCCGGGCCGGCCCCGCGCAGGTGCGCCAGCAAGGGCAGCAGCCGGGCCCGGCCCCGGGCGCAGCGGCTCTTCACCGTGCCCGGGGAGATGCCCAGGATCTCGGCGGTGTCGGCGACCGGGTAGCCGAGCATGTCCACCAGGACCAGCGCGGCCCGCTGATCCGGGCCCAGCGTCCGGAGCGCGGCGAGCACGTCCAGCGCGGTGTCCTTGTCTATCCCCGGATCGGCCAGCGCCGAGCCCTGGGCCAGGACGTCCAGCGTCTGCTCGTCCATCCCGCTGGCCGCCGGGCGCGCGGCGCGGCGGCGGATCCGGTCCAGGCAGGCGTTGACCACGATGCGGTGCAGCCAGGTGGTGACGGCCGATTCGCCGCGGAAGTCGCCGGCCCGGCGGAACGCCGAGATCATCGCGTCCTGCAGGGCGTCCGCTGCTTCCTCCTGATCGCCCAGCGTGCGCAGGGCCACGGCCCACAGCCGTTCCCGGTGCCGGACGAACAGCAGGCCGAACGCCTCGCTGTCGCCCTGGACGTGGAGTCGCAGCAGGTCGCGGTCGGAGCAGGTCCGCCTGCGGCACCCCGCGGGGGTCAGGCCACGCCGGGCCGGGCTGGCCGGGCACGACTCAGCCCGATCCCCGCACGACGACGTTGTAGACGAAGGCCTGGAACTGGCCGGCGTTGTTAGGCGGCAGCTTGGTGAACCAGATCAGTACATAACGCCCCTTGGGCGTGCTGCTGGTCTGGAAGGTCTGGGTGCCCCCGCCCAGGTGCTTGCGCTTGGCCACCTTGGTGAACGAGGCCAGGCCGGCGGGGGAGATGGCGTTGCTGTTGCCCACCTCGATGGCCACGTTGGCCCCGGCCGTCGGGCCGAAGGTGATCTGCACCGAGCTCAGGCTCACCTGCTTGCCCATGTCCAGCAGCAGGCCGGTGCCCTTCTTCAGGCCGCCGAGCCGGGGATTGCTGCAGATAGAACTGGGTGTGCCAGGCGGTGGACGGGTTGCCGTCGATGGCGAACTTGGCCCCGGCGTTGTCCT
This sequence comes from uncultured Actinomycetes bacterium, assembly GCA_963742055.1. Taxonomy (GTDB): domain Bacteria; phylum Actinomycetota; class Actinomycetes; order Streptosporangiales; family Streptosporangiaceae; genus RYN-230. The sequence goes on from CAVUKT010000012.1 coordinate 53,706, forward strand.
CGTCCCCGGGGTCGGAGGCCAGGCCGAGTGCGTCAAAGCCCTCCGCGCCCACCGGGGTGAGCACGGTGCGGGCCGCGGTGGACGGGGACGCCGAGCCGCTGCCCGACTTGCCCTGGGTGGCCGAGGAATTCCCGTGCGAGCGGGTCAGGCTGTACACCCCGGTCCCGATGGCCGCGAGGACGAGCAGGATGACCAGGACGATGGCCAGCCGGGTGAGCAACGGCCGGCCGTCGCTGCGCCGGGCCGGCGTGAAGGACCCGCCGCCACCGCCGCCCGGCGTCCAGCCTGCGGTGCCGGGTAGTCCGACGACGGTTCACCGCCGTAGGGCGCCGAGCCTCCGTATTCCCCGGGCCGGGTGAAGCTGCCCGCCCGGGTGGCCGGAGCCGGGGCCGCGGGGGGCGGGGCGAGCGGCGCCGGGATCACCTCTTCAAGCGCCTCGGCGAACAGCGCCGGGGTGGTCAGCGGCGGGCCGCGGCGGCGGTCGCGCTGGAACAGGGCCTGGGACGCCACTTCGTCGATGGAGGCGGGCACGCCCGCGCACACCTGGCGGGGGCTGCACGGCTTGCCGTCGGCCAGCGGGGCGGGGGGCAGCGTGCCCATCCCCGGCCCGGGCCAGTAGCGGGTCAGCGCCGCGTACAGGAGCATGGCCAGGCCGCGGGTGTCGGCCAGGGCCGGGTCGTCCGCGGTCGTGTCGGACAGCGCGGCGTCGATGCCGACGCCCAGCACCTTCACCCCGCCGCCCGGGGTCCAGCGCAGTGACTGCGGGGTCAGGCAGAGGTGGGGCACCCCGGAGGTGTGCGCGGCGGCCATGGCCTCGGCGGCCTCGGCCACGATCTCGGCGCCCCGGGCGGGATCGAGCGGGCCGTCCGCGAGCAGGTCATCCAGGGAGTCGCCGGCCACCCACTCCATCACCACGTACGCCGAGTCCCAGTCGTCCTCCACGTCGAAGACCTGGGCCAGCCGCGCGTCGGTGAGCCTGCTCGCGGCGCGCGCGGCGGTGAGCACCTCGCGGATCCGCGGGAAGCCCGGGGCGAACGTCAGCACGGCGACCGGACGGGCCAGAGTTTCGTCGATGGCCTTCCATGCCGCCCAGCCACTGGCGTCGCTGACCCGGTCCTCGAGCCGGTAGCGACCGCCGAGCCGGGTACCCGGTTCCGAGATAAAGGTGCTCATAGGCCTGAAGTCAAGAGCGGGGCAGGCCCTCGACCCTCCTTCCGAGCCCCCGGACATGCGGACGTTGACGAGCGCGTATTCGTGGTGCTGGACACCATGCTAAGCCGCCGGAGGTCCCGGGAGGTGTCCCGCCTGCCCCGCCGCCGAAAACCGTTACATGTGAGAGACACCAGCTTCGCTTCCCGATAACCCTGCCCGGGACCTTCGGTGCGGGTATGACCAGCGTTACCCGCCGCGTCCGTGAAGTGCTGCTCACCGATGCAGCCGGGTTTTCACGGTGGACGTCAGCGTGGTCACCTCGCTGATCCCGAGCGCCCGGGAAAAGAGCAGGTAGAGCAGCAGGCCGCCGCTCCCGCCCAGGACCACGGTGATGAGCCCGTAGACCGGGCCCGGCGCGAAGAGCACGCCGACCATGAACGTCACGGCCCAGGCGAAGAGCAGGGCCGGCACGGCGGCCACGTGCATCCGCCCCAGGCTGTCCGCGATCTGACGGCCGGCCAGGCCGCCCAGGCGGCGGCTGAGGATGCGCCAGGACACGCACCGCGCCCACCACGTTGGACACGCCGAACGAGACACGCCAGGCCTTCCACCACGTGGCCGGTCGGGACCACGTTGAGCACGAGCAGGCTGATGCCGATGTTGGCCGCCATCACCGCGACGCCGACGAACATGGGGGTGCGGCTGTCGTGCAGCGCGTAGAAGACCCGCAGCAGCAGCTGGAAAATCATGTACGGCACCAGGCCGAGGGAGAAGATGGCGAACACTTCGCCGATGTAGCGGGCCTCGGCCACGGTCGTGCTGCCGTGCGCGATCAGGAACTCGGCGAGCGGGGCCCCGAGCACGAGGAGCAGCAGCGCGGCGGGCACCACGATGACCGACGACAGCCGGACCCCGGTGGAGAAGTCGTCCCGGACCAGCGGGTAGCGGCGCTCCGCGGCGTGCGCGCTCATCCGGGGCAGCAGCGCGGTGATCACCGACACCCCGATGATCGCGTACGGCAACTGGAACAGCTGCCAGGCGTAGCTGTAGGTGGAGAACGAGTCGTAGGCCGCGCCGGGCCGCACCGACGCCGCGTTGGCCACGTTCTGCACCACGAGGAAGGACACCTGGGTGGTGAGCACGTAGCCGAACAGCGGCGCGGCCATCCGGCGGATCTCCCTGACCTCGTCCCGCCGGAAGTCGAACCGCGGGTGCCAGCGGAAGCCCACCCGGCGCAGGAACGGGATCAGGGCCGCGGTCTGCGCGACGATGCCCAGCGTGGTGCCGAAGCCGAGCAGCTGGACCTGGCTGGCGGAGATGGTCGAGGGGTCGGTGCGATGCCGCCGGTGGCGATGAACAGCAGCAGGACACCGATCACCACGACGTTGTTGATGACCGGGGTCCACATGGGCGCGGCGAAGTGACCGCGCGCGTTCAGGATCCCGCCGGCCAGCGAGCTCACCCCGTAGAAGAAGATCTGCGGGATGAAGAAGTACGCGAAGATCACCATCAGGTGGTGCTCGGGGCCGGTAATGGCGTGGGCGTACAGGTCGACCAGCAGGCCCGCGGCCAGCGTGGCCACCACGGTGATCCCGAGCAGCGCGCTGGTGGCCAGGGTGAACATCCGCTGGTCGTAGGCCTCGCCGCCGTCGGAGTCCCGCTTGGCCGCGCTGACCAGCAGCGGGACCACGACACTGGTCAGGATGCCGCCGAGCATCAGGTCGTAGACCGCGTTGGGCAGCGTGTTGGCGTTGTTGTACGCGTTGGCCACGCCGGTCACGCCGAGCGCGAAGACGAGCATCAGCGTGCGCAGGAAACCGGTCCCGCGCGAGGCCAGCGTGCCCACGGCCATCACCGAGCTGGAGCGGAGCAGGCTGCCGCCCTCAGGTCCGGGAGCGGGCCGCTGGGCCGGCGCCCGGAGCGCGGCCGCCGCCGTGCCGCGCCGCCGCCGTGCCCGCGCCGCCGTGTCCGCCGCCGTGGCCCGCGTCGCCGTGGCCCCCGCCGGGGAGTTCCTGGCCCGGGTCGGCCGGGCCGCGGTCGCGGTCGGCGATCACGCCGCTGCCCGCACTGCCCGTGCCCCCCGCATGGTCCCCGCCGTGATGCCGGCCGGAGGCACGGCGGCGCCCCCGTCCGCCATCAGGGGCGGTCCACCCGGCCTGGGGCGCTGGCGTACTCATCCGGCTCCTCGGGTGTGTGGCGATCACGGGCAGGCTCGGAGACGACGGTATCCGTTTCGCCGGGCGATCCGGTGGGTTCCGCACCGTTCGCGTCCTGACCTGGGCCGGGACTGCGACGTGGGGACAACAGCGCCCCGCGGGCCGCCGCCGCGGCGGATCGCCCGGGCGATCGCGGTGACCACGAAGACGGCGATGGCGATGGCCACGATGACCAGGGCCGCGGTGCCGAAATGGGTGGCATCCACGGTGAGCTTGGCCTGGGTCCCGGGCAGCGGCGCCCCGTTCGGCGCGGCCAGGCTCAGCCTGAGCACCGTGGAGCCGGCCACCGCGGAGCGCACCTTGATCACCACGGTCCGCTGCTGGTGCGGCCCGATGGTGACGGTGGTGACGGGGGGATGGATGGTCATCCGGCCCGCGGGCGCCCGCACCCGCAGCAGCACGGTGACCGTCCGGCCCAGCCGGTTGCTGATCGATACCGGGACGGGGCCGGACTTCCCGGTCAGGGTGTCCTGTCCGGTGTCGATGATGCGGACCTGCCGTTCCTGCGCGCCCAGGTACGCGGCCACCGAGGCCAGCAGGGCTTTCGCCTGGCGCGGGTGGCCCCGCCAGGCCGACGATTCCACCGCGGCCACGGCGCCGGCCAGGTAGGTGGACGGCGGCTTCGCGCCGAACATGCTGGCCTGCAGCCGGATATTGCCCTCCAGGCCCTTGACCTTGCGGAGCAGGGACCGGTGCAGTTCGCCGCGGCCGAACTTCGTCCCGGGCGGCCGCACCCGCGGTACCTGCCCGGCCGGGGAGTTCGCGCTGATCAGGCTGGACACGCTGGCCGGCCGCAGCCAGGGCGCGTCGTCGCTCTCGGTCAGCAGGGCCGTGGCCAGGCTGCCGGTCGGATTCCACTGGCGGGGCGGGGCGATCACCACCGAACGCGGGGTGGCCGGGGCCTCCGCGACGATCATCGCCGTCTCGGCCAGGAAGCGCTGCTCGGTCGCGAACGAGCCGGCCGCGGCGGCCGCCTGCACGGTGCTGGCTGACTGGGCTGCTGACTGGCTGGCTGGCCGACCGGCTGCCCGTGATCCGCTGGCCTGCGCTCTGCGGGCCTGCGCGGCCGTCGGCCCGTCGGCCAGGACCTGGCTGAGGGTGTTGTCGGTCAGGGCCACGTGCACGCCGGCGTTCACTCCGTCCAGGGCGCTGGTAATGGCGCTGGGCGTGTACAGCGGCGCCGTCTTGGGCGGCATCAGGGAGCTGTTCAGGATCACGGAGCTCACCCCGTTCGCGGCCAGGCTGCCGAGGACCCCGAAATCGGCGATCCCGGCCGCCGGCCAGGCGATCGTGCCGCCGCCGCGCGACGGCGGGACGCTGCGTGCCGCCCAGGAACTTGCGCGCGACGATGTTCCCCTCGTCCTGGGCCCGCTTCAGGTCGGTGTCCAGCCCGGCGTGGGTGAGGGCGGACACGTCCACGTCTGCGTAGGGGGTGACGAAGTAGTCCTGCTGCGCGGTGACCGAGCGCAGCCGGGCCAGCCAGGCTGCGGGCCGCCGGGCTGCCCCGCTTGGTGACCGCACCGGAGCAGGTGGCGGTCCCGCCCACCTGGTAGGCCTGGCGCATGACGGCGGCGCTGGACAGCACGCTGGGGTCGATAGCCCAGGTCAGGTCGGCGCGCACGGCCTCCGGCGTGCTGCCCGCCGCGAGCAGCCGGCCGAGCCGCCCGCCCGCCGTCAGGCTGCTGGCCAGGGCGTTGTTGAGCAGGGCCGGGCAGGCGGCCTGCTCGGGCGGCGCTGAAGACGGGCCAGATCCAGGCGATCTTCATCCGCTGGGTGAGCCCGGCCGCCGCCCTGGACCCCGGCCAGAACGGCAGGAACGTGTGGTCGGTGCTCAGCGCGGCGCCGCCGGAATCCACCTCGGCCGCGAGCGGGTAGACGCCGAAGGTGGTCAGCGGGAGGGTGCTGGCGGGGATGGTGACCGTCCAGTCCCGGACCGCTCCCGGGGCCAGGCGTCCCGGGCAGCCGGGCCACGGCGCCGCGGCAGCGGGACGTCCGCCGAGGCCAGGTTCCCGGCGGCGTACTGGCTGAGCGCGGTCGCGGCTGGTGAGCGCGGAAGCTGGAGGACCAGAGCTGGACCGTCAGGCCGGACACCGCGGTCCGGGTCGGGTTGCTGACCGTGCCCTGCACGGTGACCGGCGTGCCCGGGCCTGGCGACCTGCGGGTTTACCGAGGTGATGCCGACCGTCACCGGCTGGGCCGCCGCGCGGCCGTGCGTGCCGCCGCCGCCCGCGCGACGGCCGCAGTGGCCGCGGCGGCCGCGCCGGCCCCGGCCAGCGCGGGGCCGCCGGCCACCAGCGCGACAAACGCGCACGCCAGCAGCCAGCGCCGGGCCAGCCGGGGCCACGCCGGCCTGGCAGGCCTCTGGTCGCGCTGCGTTGGGCACTGACGCGGCATGCCGGAAATGCTATTGCCGTTCCCTGAGTGCTCTTCCAAGATGAGTCCGGGCGCCGTGGATTTCCCCCGGCCTACCACTACCCCCTACCCTCAATGCCCGTGCCAGATACCACGCCCATCGGCCCGGAACAGCGGAAGGCCGCCGCGGCGCTGCTGCGCAAGTCGGCTGCGCCCGCGGCCGGAACTGGGCCGCATTTTTGCCCGGAACGGGCATCGAGCTGGCCCTGGTGGGCGGTCCGGTCCGGGACGCGTTCCTCGGCCGCGCGCACAGTGACCTGGACCTGGCTACGGACGCGACCCCGCCGCAGGTCCTGGCCATCGCCCGGGACTGGGCGGACAAGGTCTGGGAGACCGGTATCGAGTTCGGCACCGTCGGGCTGCGCAAGGGTGACGTCATCCTGGAGATCACCACCTACCGGAGCGAGACGTACGCGGCCTGACTCGCGCAAGCCCGCGGGCATCCGGTACGGCACCTCGCTGGAGGCCGACCTGCGCCGGCGTGACTTCACCGTGAACGCGATGGCGGCCCGGCTGCCGTCCCTGGAGCTGGTGGACCCGTTCGGCGGCCTGCGGGATCTGCGGGACAAGGTGCTGCGCACCCCGGGGAGCCCGGAGGAGTCGTTCACCGACGACCCGCTCCGGATCATGCGCGCGGCCCGCTTCACCGCGCAGCTCGGCTTCACCGTGGCCCCGGAGGTGGCCGCGGCCATGGCGGAACTGGCGCCCCGGCTCACGGTTCCCTCCGCGGAGCGGATCCGCGACGAGCTCAGCAAGCTGCTGCTCGCTCCGCGCTCCCACGACGTGGTCCGGGGGATCGAGCTGATGGTGGACACCGGGGTGGCGGACGTAGTGCTGCCCGAGGTGCCCAAGCTGCGGCTGGAAACCGACGAGCACATGCGGCACAAGGACGTGTACCAGCACTCGCTGACCGTCCTGGAGCAGGCCATCGAGCTGGAGGAGCACTACGGCCTGCAGCCGGACCTGGTGGTCCGGCTGGCCGCGCTGCTGCACGACATCGGCAAGCCCAAGACGCGCTCGCTGCTCCCGGACGGGCGGGTGGCCTTCCACCATCACGAGGTGGTCGGCGCGGCCATGGCCCGGTCCCGGCTGAAGGCGCTGCGCTTCTCGTCCGCGGTGGTGGCCGACGTGACCACCCTGATCGCGCTGCACCTGCGGTTCCACGGGTACGGGCCGGGTGAGTGGACCGACTCCGCGGTCCGCCGCTACGTGCGGGACGCCGGGCCGCTGCTGACCCGGCTGCACGTGCTCACCCGGGCCGACTGCACCACCCGGAACCGGGCCAAGGCGGCCCGCCTGGCCCGGGCCCAGGACGGCCTGGAGCAGCGCATCGTGGCCCTCAGCGCCCAGGAAGAACTCAAGAAGATCCGGCCCGACCTGGACGGCCACCAGATCATGACCATCCTGGGCCTGCCGCCCGGCCGCGACGGTCGGCCGGGCCTATCAGTACCTGCTGGAACTGCGGATGGAGCACGGCCCGCTGGGACCCGAGCGGGCCACTCAGGAACTGCTGCGCTGGGCCGAGGCCGAGGGACTCGGGTCCCCGCCCGACCCGCTCCGGCGGCGGCTGACCGCCGTCCGGTGACGGCAGCCGGCTGGCCAGCCAGTACGCCGCCGCGGTGACCGCGTACCCCACCGCGACCACCCCGATGATGACCGCGGACCGCCCGTTGACGGGCATGAACACGGCACTGAGCGCGGCACCGGCCACGAACGTGATGTTGAACGTCATGTCGTAGAAGGAGAAGACGCGGCCCCGGTAGTCGTCGTCCACCTCTTCCTGCAGGATCGTGGTCGCGCAGATCGCCACGCCCTGCCCGGCCAGGTTCAGGGCGAACCCGATGATCAGGAACGCGACCTGGCTGAAGGTCTCGCCCAGCGCGCCGCTGATGACCGCGGCCATGGCGAGCAGGACCGTGATCCAGGCCGGCTTGCCGAGCACCCTGGCCAGCCGCGGGGTGACCAGCGCCGCGCAGGCGTACCCGAGCGCGGAGGCGATGACGAGCACCGTGTAGTGGCTGAGCGCCGCGTTCGCCCCGGCCGCGCGGTAGAAGTAGTTCCGGTAGAGCAGGATCGACATCAGGAACAAGATCCCGTAGAGGAGCCGGTTCCCGCCGGTGGCGCCCAGCGCCGCAGCCGGCCCGCGGCGGCGCAGGACGTACCGGGCCCCGGCGGCCAGCCCGGCGAGCACGGCCGAGAACTCACCCAGCACCCGGCCCGGCGGCCGCTCGCCCGGCTCACGGAAGGGGCCGAGCAACGGTCGCGGCATGGTCCGGGCCACCAGGCTGGCGAGGACGTAGCAGAGGCCGGCCACCAGCAGGGTGACGGCGGATCCGGTCCGCCCGCTGCCGGTGGCCACATGGACGCCCAGGCCGACGATCCCGCCGACCGCGGCCATGATCCCGCCCGCGGTCGGCGACACGGAGTTGGCCATGACCAGCTTGTCCTCCGGGACCACGTGCGGCAGCGCGGCGGACAGCGAGGACAGGAAGAACCGGTTGACCCCCAGCACCAGCAGGACGCTCGCGTACAGCGGGACGCCCAGGTTGCCCGAGCCGACCAGCGCGGCGGTCAGCACCACGAACAGCGGTGCGCAGCAGCGCCGACCAGACCAGGATCTGGCGGCGGGACCAGCGGTCGATGAACACCCCGGCGAACGGCCCGATCAGCGAATACGGGAGGTAGAGCACCGCGAACGCCGCCGCGGCCGAGGCCGGGTTCGGGAACGAGGTGCTGTTGAAGAAGACATAGGAGCCGAGCCCGGCGGTGAAGATGCCGTCCCCGGTCTGCGAGATCAGCCGGGTCGCGAACAGCCGCCGGAAATCCCGCTCCCGCAGCAGACTCCGCAGATCAGCGACGAAGGACGAGCCGGTTCGCCGGCCGCGCAGCTTCGCCTTCACGGCGGCCAGGACGGTCACCCGTACAGGCTACGGGGGAGGATCCTGCGCGAACCCCGCGTGCCTGGCGCGCTGCTTAATGTTTCCGTATGGCCAGGGCAAAGGGCTCAGACCGGGAAACGGCACGTGCCCGCCAGGCCAGGCGACGTGCCGTGCCGGGTCTGGCACTGGCGTCAGCGCTCGTGTGCTCAGCGCTCGATCTCGCCGCGGATGAACTGCTCCACCAGGTCGTGGGCCACCTCGTCGCTGTACTGCTGCGGCGGGGACTTCATGAAGTACGACGCCGCGGAGAGGATGGGGCCGCCGATGCCGCGGTCCTTGGCGATCTTCGCCGCCCGGATCGCGTCGATGATCACGCCCGCGGAGTTCGGCGAGTCCCAGACCTCCAGCTTGTACTCCAGGTTGAGCGGGACATCGCCGAAGGCGCGTCCCTCCAGCCGGATGTAGGCCCACTTGCGGTCGTCCAGCCACGGCACGTGGTCGGACGGGCCCGATGTGCACGGCGGCCTTCTCCATCTCATGCGGGATCTGCGAGGTGACCGACTGGGTCTTGGACACCTTCTTGGACACGAGGCGCTTGCGCTCCAGCATGTTCATGAAGTCCATGTTGCCGCCGAAGTTGAGCTGGTACGTGCGCAGCAGCTCGACGCCGCGGTCCTCGAAGAGCTTGGCCAGCACCCGGTGCGTGATGGTGGCCCCGACCTGGGACTTGATGTCATCACCGATGATCGGCACGCCCGCCGCGGTGAACTTCTCCGCCCACTCCGGGTCGGAGGCGATGAACACCGGCAGAGCGTTCACGAACGCCACCCCGGCGTCGATGGCGCACTGCGCGTAGAAGCGGTCGGCCTGCTCGGACCCGACCGGCAGGTAGGACACCAGGACGTCCGCGCGGGACTCGCGGAGGGCCTGCACCACGTCCACCGCCGGGTCGGCGGACTCGGAGATCATCTCCTGGTAGTACTCGCCCAGGCCGTCCATGGTGGGGCCGCGCTGCACCGTGATCCCGGTCGGCGCCACGTCGCAGATCTTGATGGTGTTGTTCTCGCTGGCCCCGATGGCCTCGGCGAGATCCCGGCCCACCTTCTTCGCGTCCACGTCGAAGGCGGCGACGAATTCCACGTCCCGCACGTGGTACGGGCCGAAGCTCACGTGCATGAGCCCAGGAACCCGGTCCCCAGGATCGGCATTCTTGTAGTACTCCACGCCCTGGATCAGGGAGCTGGCGCAGTTACCCACGCCAACGATGGCCACCCGAACCGAACCCATGGGGACACACTCCTTCTCTCGCCGCACGATGGTGGCGTCAGATTTCTCTTTCAGTCAGCCGTGGTCAGTCAGCCGGGTCAGTTCCGCCGCGCCCGGCCGGCCGGACCGGTCTGGTCCGCGTCCGCCTGGCGCTCGGAGGCGATCAGCTCGTTCAGCCAGCGGACCTCCCGCTCGACCGATTCCAGGCCATGCCGGTGCAGTTCGAGCGTGTAGCTGTCCATCCGCTCGCGGGTCCGGGCCATGGCCGCGCGCACCCCGTCCAGCCGCTCCTCCAGCCTGGAGCGGCGGCCTTCGAGGATGCGCAGCCTGATATCGGCCTGGGTCTGGCCGAAGAATGCGAAGTGCACGCCGAAGCCGTCGTCGTCCCAGGCCGCCGGGCCGGACTCGGTGAGCAGCTGCTCGAGGCGCTCCTTGCCGTCTGCGGTGAGCCGGTAGACGATCTTGGACCGCCGGCCGGCCAGCGGTTTGGCCGTTCCCTCCGGGGCCTCCTCCGCGATCAGTCCCTGGGCCAGGAGCAGCTTCAGGCAGGGGTACAGCGACCCGTAGCCGAACGCCCGGAACGCGCCGAGCATCGAGTTCAGCCGCTTGCGCAGCTCGTATCCGTGCATCGGGGTCTCGTGCAGCAGCCCCAGCACCGCGAGCTCCAGCACGCGTGACCGTTGCCCGACCATGCCTGCCGCACCTCCCGTCCCGTCGCTCAGCCCAGCGGGCAGTATGCCCGCATTGTGCCAAAGCGATGTATCGAACCGATACATCGCTAAGATATGCGCCGGGGCGAGAGCCATGCAACTCCTCGTTCACCCGCTGTTTCCCGGACCGGCCGCGGATACCCGGCGAACGAGCCCATCCGGGGCTCGGAGCGCTGCGGCTTCCGTCGTACGCTGTCGGGGATGGGAGTTCGGCGATCGGTCGTGGATTACGGGCTTGCCCGGCGGGCAACGCTCGCCTCCGTGCTGGCCGGGCACACCACGGTCGCGGACGTCTGCGACGCGCACCCCTATCTGCTCCGGGCGGCCAAGTTCCATGGTGAAGCCACCGATACGGCCTGCCCCATCTGCCGCAGGGCCAAGCTGACCCACGTCACCTACGTGTATGGGGACGAACTCGGCCAATATGCCGGCCGGGTTAAGCAAGGCCCGGAACTGGCCGAGATGGCGTCCGAATACGGGGAGTTCCGGGTATATGTGGTCGAGGTCTGCCAAAGTTGTGCCTGGAACCACCTTGCCTCGTCCTACGTTCTCGGCACGGGCGAGCCACGCGCCCGGCGCAGCAGGCGGGCCCGGGCCAGCGAATAACGGCGGGGCAGGAAGCTGCCGCCCATCCAGGGCGGGCGGCTGAGCCAGCCCCGCCCGGCTGGCACCACCAGACGGAACAGCCCGGCAAGCCAAAGCGCGCCATGCAGATGTGACGAATTTCTAACCTGAGCCGGATGGCTCGCGCCACCGGATACCGTGAGGCCCGGCGGTCGGCCCGATGCTCGCCCACGACTGCCTCACCCAACCAGCGAGGACGCGTGAGTAACCCAGACTTTTCCGGTTCCTACCCCCCGGATCCCGCTGAGCCTGGCCGCTGGGGCGGCCCTGGTGACGCTGAGCGCGGGGGTCGTTACGGGGACGGCCGCCGCGCACGCGGTACCCGGGATGCGGGAGACCGCGGTTCCCGGCGGGAGCGGGACTACGAGTGGGACCGCGGCCGGCGGATCGACGCGGGCTACGCACCGGTGCTGACACGACCGGCCACACGGTCGTGCTGACTATGACAGCGCGCGCGGCTACGACCGGCCGACTATGACCGTGCTGCCAATGACCGTCGTGCGGGCTACGACCGTGCCGACCAGAGCCGTCTGGACCAGGCCGCCGCCGGTGCGGGCCAGGTGGCGCGGGGCAGTCGCCGCGCGGCCAAGGACGCGGCCCGGGGCCGGCGCGGGGCCGGGGGCACGAACCGCGCCGCCAGCGAGATGAGCGCGAAGGACCGGCTGGCCGCCAAGCTCGGCGTGGACCACGCCGCGGGCCTAGTGCGGCTGGTTACGGCGCCGCGGGTGCCGCTGACTACGCCGCCGGGGCGGGCCCGGCCGCCGGGCTCGCCATGTCGGCCGGTTACCCCGGGTCGGCCGCCCCCGGGGGCCGTGACTCCCGTGACTTCGGCCCGCGGCGGTCCGGCCGGGGCCGGGCCGGGCCGCGGAAATGCAGGACGGGAACGGCCGCGGCGGCCGCGGCGGGAATGGCCGCGGCGGCGGGAATGGCCGCGGCGGCCCGGGCCGCCCGCGCCGCAAGGGTGACTGGTGGCGCCGCTGGACCTGGAAAAAGGCCATCGCGATGTGCCTGGTCACCGGCGGCGCCTTTGCCATCCTGCTGGTCGTCGGGTACTTCTACGCCCTTTCCGTTACACCCATCCCCGTCGCGTCGGAGATCGCCACCGGCCAGGCAGTCCCAGGTCTACTTCCGCGACGGCAAGACGCTGGTCGGCACGTTCGGCCAGACCGACCGGCAGATCCTGCAGCCGAACCAGATCCCGGCCATGGTCAAGAACGCCATGGTCGCCGCGGAGGACAAGCACTTCTACGACGAGGGCGGCGTCTCACCGATCGGTATCGCCCGCGCCGCCATCGCCGACCTCACCAGCGGGTCGGTCCAGCAGGGCGGGTCCACCATCACCCAGCAGCTGGTCCGGAACTACTACACGGGCATCGGCACCGCGGAGACCGCCAGCCGGAAGATCAAGGAAATCTTCGTCGCGGAGAAGCTGGCCCAGGAGGAATCCAAGCTCTGGATCCTCACCAACTACATGAACACGGTCCCGACCGGCGCCAACATGTACGGCTTCGGCGCGGCCGCCGAGGCGTACTTCGGGAAGTCGGTCCGCAAGCTGACCGTCGCGCAGGCCGCGATGATCGCGGCCATGCCGCAGTCACCCAGTTACTACAACCCCAACCCGAAGGCGGGGGCGGCCTACCAGGCGCTGGTCTTCCGCTGGCACTACGTGCTGAAGACCATGGTGCAGATGGGCACGCTGACGCAGGCGCAGGCCAACGCGCAGAAGTTCCCGAAGCTCGCGAAGGCGTTCAACAACAACTGGTCCGGCTACCGCGGCTACATCATGACCGCCGTGCTCAACGAGCTGGAGAACACCTATCACTACACGCAGGGCCAGATCGACGACGGCGGGCTGAAGATCATCACCACGTACAGCAAGCCGATGATGAACCAGCTCTACGCGACCGTGAACGCCGAAAAGCGCCAGATGCGGCTGGACGGCAAGGCGCTGCCCAGCTACGCGCACGTCGGTGCGGTGCTGGAGCAGCCGGGCACCGGCGAGATCTGGGCCATGTACAGCGGGCCGAACTTCGACGCCCCGGCCAAGCAGTGCAACAGGATCCGCTGCCAGTGGGACATGGCCCTGCAGAACCGGGAGCAGGTCGGGTCGTCGATGAAGCCCTACGTGCTCGCGCTGGCCCGGTCCCAGGGGATGAGCGTCAAGACCAGCACGCTGGACGGCCACTCGCCGCTGTGGATCCCGCCGGTCTCGGACCCGATGACGTACGCGAGCCACACCCAGCCCGCCGACTCGGGCAGCTGGTACGAGGTGGGCAACGACGCGGGTGACGCGCAGGCCAACGGGGTGAGCGTGGTCACCGCGTCCGCGGAGTCGCTCAACACCGCCTACACCGACCTGTACCACCGGGTCGCGGGCACCGACGGCCAGAACATGATCAAGATGGCCCAGGCGTTCGGGGTCAACACCACCGCCTCGGGGCTGTACACCCAGCGGGACGAGGTCGGCACCGCGCTCGGCCAGGCGTCCCTCACGGTCGAGGAGCAGGCCAGCACGTTCGCCACGCTGGCCAACGGGGGCGAGTACGTGGCCCCGCACGTGATCCTGGAGATCCAGCAGCAGCGCCCCGGCCAGGCGATGTCCACCATCCATGGCCAAGCCGGACCGGCACGTGGTGCTGACCCCCGACGAGGCGTCCGACGTGGATTACGCGCTGTCGTTCGACGACAAGCCGGGCGGCACGGCCCCGAACGCGGGACTCGCCGACGGCCGGGAGCTCATCGCCAAGACCGGGACCACGAACCTGTCCCAGTCGGCGTTCTTCATCGGCGCGATCCCGCAGTTCAGCCTGGCGGTGGGCATGTTCACCAACGAGCAGGGCTGCCCGGCCAACATCTCCGGCTGTGCCGCCGCGGCGAACCAGGAGAGCGCGCCGCCGGCCGGCGTGCAGACCCTCTACGGCGTCGGTGACCTGCCGGGCTACGGTGGCGAGTGGCCAGCCACGATCTGGCACGCGTACGCCCAGAAGATGTTCGGCAGCATGCCGGTCAAGGCCTTCCCCACGCCGGACTTCGGCGGCACCGCGTGGAACCTGCTCGGGCCGTACACGCCCAAGCCCAAGCCGCCCACGACGCCCACGCCCACGCCGACCAGCACGTGCAACGGCTTCTTCTTCGCGGGGCACTGCTTCGGGAACCACTCCGGGAACCCGACGCCGCCCACGCCGACACCGAGCAGCCCGATCCCCGTCGCCCAGCTTCCCGAACCCGAACCCGACACCTACCGCGTTCGTGAAGCAGCGGTCGAGCATCGGGTAGCCGGGGCCCGCACGGGGGCAGAATTACCGGGACCCGATAGCCGATGACGGAGCGTGGGTGACAGACGGAGACACCGGCCCGGCCGGCCAGGAGCCGCAGGCCGGGCAGGAGGCTGAGGCTGGGCCGCATCCCGGGGCGGCCCGGCTTGCGCTGCTCGCGGGATCGGTCACGGCGCTGGTCACGGCCACGCTGCTCGGCTCCGCGCTGGCGCTGACCAGCAAGTGGGCCTGCCGGGCGGGCGCGTGGAACGGCTATCTCTCCCAGTTCCAGGCGCACTGTTATACCGACATCTACCCGCTGTATTTCGGTGAGGGACTGTCGTCGGGCAAGGTGCCCTACGTCGACCACCCGGTCGAGTACCCGGTGCTCATCGGCGGGGCCATGCAACTGGTGGCGTGGCTGGTCCGGCCCATCAGCCAACCCGTTCACCCGGGGCCGGGAGTTCTTCGACCTGACCGTGGTCCTGCTCACCGTGTTCGCGGTCGTCGGCGTGCTGGCCACCGCCTACCTCGCGGGCCGGTCCCGCCGGTGGACCGCGCTGGGCGTGGCGCTGGCCCCCGCGGTCATCCTGGCCGCGTACATCAACTGGGACCTGATCGCGATGGGCCTGGCCATGGCGGGCATGGCGGCCTGGGCGGCCCGGCGCGGGGTGCTGGCCGGCGTGCTCCTCGGCCTGGCCGTGGCGACCAAGTTCTATCCGCTGCTGTTCTTCGGGCCACTGCTGCTGCTCTGCCTGCGCGCGGGCCGGATGCGGGAGTTCTGGATCACGTTCGGCTCGGCGGCGGCCGCGTGGCTCGTGGTGGACCTGCCGGTGATGATCGTGGCCCCGGCGGGATGGGCCCGCTTCTACCAGCTCAGCGACACCCGCTCGGCGGACTGGGGCTCGATCTGGTACTTCTTCGAGACCGAGCACTGGCCGGTGGTCGGCACGACCAGCGTGAGCGCCCTCAACGTCATCTCGGCGGGCGTGTTCCTGGTCGCCTGCGTGCTCATCGTGCTGCTCACCCTGGGCGCGCCGCAGCGGCCGCGGGTGGCGCAACTGTTCTTCCTCACCCTGGCCACGTTCCTGCTGTCCAACAAGGTCTGGTCGCCGCAGTACGTGGTCTGGCTGGCCCCCCTGGTCGTGCTGGCCCGGCCGCGCCTCGGCGCCTACCTGGCCTGGCAGGTGGCGGAGGTGGGCTACTTCTTCGCGATCTGGGCCTACCTGATCACGGTGTCGGTGGCCGGGCCCTCGTTCGTCGGGGTCGGCGGCATCGGCACCGGGCTGTACTTCACCGCGCTCATCGCCAGGTTCGCCACCGTTCTGGTGCTGTGCGGCCTGGTGGTCCGGGACATCCTGCAGCCCGCCCGCGACGTGGTCGGGCCGGCGGGGCCGACGACCCCGCGGGCGGCGTGCTGTCCGGGGCCGCGGACCGCCTCGTCCTGCGACCCGGCCCGCGCCGCAGCACCCAGCCCGCCGCCGCGGCTACCTCACGCTGATCCGCCGCAGCGCTGATTAGCGCAGCCCGCGGTGAGCCAGCCGACCGGTTAGCTGGCACCGGGGATGTGGGCGCGGAGCCACTCGATGTCGGCGGCCGGGTCGGGGGTCTCGCAGATGGCCGGGGCGCCCGGCCGCCCGGACCAGGTCGGCCAGCACCGCGGGGTCGATGGTGCCCTTCTCCATCCCGGCGTGCCGGTCCCGGCCCGAGCCGAACTCGTCCCGCGAGTTGTTGCAGTGCACCAGGTCGATCCGGCCGGTGATGGCCTTCACCCGGTCCACGATCCCGGACAGGTCCTCCCCGCTCGCGAACGCGTGACAGGTGTCCAGGCAGAACCCCACCTCGCCCGACCCGCCCGCATCGGCGATCGCGTCCCACAGCCGGGCCACCCCGTCCAGGCCGCGCGCCATGGCGTGATCGCCGCCCGCGGTGTTCTCGATCAGCATGGGCACCGGCCGGTCGATCCGGGCGACCGCCTTGGCCCAGTTCTCGTATCCCTCGGCCACGTCCGCGTCGGCGGTGACGTGCCCGCCGTGCACGATCAGCCCCTGCGCGCCGATGGTCGCGGCGGCCGCGAGTTGCTGGCCGAGCAGCTTCCGGCTGGGGATGCGGATCCGGTTGTTGGTGCTGGCCACGTTGATCCGGTACGGCGCGTGGATGAACGCCTGCACCTGCGCCCCGGCGAGCGCGTCGCGCAGCGCCGCCGCGTCACCCCCGGGGAACTTGGGATCCGCCCAGCCCTGCGGGTCGCCCAGGAAGAACTGAACCACGTGGGATTCCGTGCCCACCGCCGCGGCCAGGGGGTCCTCGTCGTGCACGTGGGGTCCGATGCTCACCATGCCCACGAGACTAGCCGCGTCAGCGGTTTTCGTTGCGGCGCATAAGCAGCGGGCGCGCGGCGCGCGCGGGACCGCCCAGGCCAGGCTGCGCGGCGCGGCGGAGCCGCCGGGCCCGGCGTCAGGCCTCGGTCAGGGCAGCAGGCCGCCGTGCGCCAGGCCGAGGCAGACGCCGACGAACGCGGCCACCAGGCCGGTCACGATCAGCATCCGCTCCGTCCGGGTCGCCGAGAACAGCTGCGCGGGCAGCCCCACGAGCAGCGTGATCAGCCCGAGCCACGTCGCTCCGACATGCGCCCAGGCCCCGGTGCCATGCTGGTTGGCCAGGAAGCCCAGCGACGCACGCGACGAGGCCCGCCACCAGGGTGAACAGACTCAGCGAGTTCTCCATCGGGTGCCGCTGGCCGTCGTCGTTCAGCGTGAGGTGCGGGACGGCGCGGGCGCGGCCCGGCCCCGGGCCGTGGTCCGGGCACGCTGCGGTCCCGGTAGCCTGCGTCATGCTGGCTCTGGCAGCGTCGGGCACTGTGGCCACCCCCTCGGGACATCAGCCCGGGATCTACCTGGTCGTGTTGGTCTTTCCCGCTCCGGGGGCGCCGGAATCCTGAGCCAGCTTGTCGGCCCGCCCTGGTAGGCTGGCTTCGCCGCTGCGGGTACCTGGCGTTGTCGCGCCAGTGGCGCCGCGGCCCCTCCTGCCACGGAGAGACCGTGGCCGCATCAGTCCAGAGGAGGCATGTTCCAGCATGCGCCGCTATGAGATGATGATCATCCTCGATCCGACTCTCGAAGAGCAGACCGTCCAGCCCTCCCTCGATCAGTTCCTCTCGGTGGTCACGACCGGGGGCGGCTCGGTAGACAAGATCGACGTGTGGGGCCGGCGGCGGCTGGCCTACGAGATCGAGAAGAAGTCGGACGGCATCTACGCCGTCGTCGACATGGTCGCGGAGCCGGACACGGTCCACGAGCTTGACCGCCAGCTCAGCCTCAACGAGGCGGTGCTGCGCACCAAGATCCTGCGTCCCGAGCAGCACTGACCGCAGCGAAACTGTCCGCGGCGTCACTGATACTGGCGTCACGAACCATTGCGCGCGCGCACAGTGAGCTGCGGCACCTGAACCCCTCGAAGCGACCGGGAGTGGCCCCGATGGCAGGCGATACCCAGATCACGGTGGTCGGCAATCTAGTCAGCGACCCAGAACTCCGTTACACCCCGACCGGCGTGGCGGTGGCGAACTTCCGTGTGGCGTCCACGCCGCGGACCTTCGACCGGCAGGCCAACGAGTGGAAGGACGGCGACAGCCTCTTCCTCACCTGCAACGTGTGGCGGCAGGCCGCGGAGAACGTGGCCGAGAGCCTGCAGCGCGGCATGCGGGTGATCGTGATGGGGCGGCTGCACCAGCGCTCCTACGAGACCCGCGAGGGTGAGAAGCGCACCGTCTTCGAGGTCGAGGTGGACGACGTCGGCCCGTCCATGCGCAATGCCTCGGCCAAGGTCGCCAAGTCCAACCGCTCCGGCGGTGGCGGCGGCGGCTTCGGCGGCGGTGGCGGTGGCGGCGCCGGCGGTGGCGGCGGTGGTAACGGCGGCTTCGGCGGCGGCGGCCAGGGCGGATCCGGCGGGTATGGTGGGTCGGCCGGCGGCCGCAGCGGCGGCGGTGGCGGCAGCGGTGATGACCCCTGGGCCTCGGACTCGTCCGGGTTCGGCGGCGAGGGGTCGTCGGACGAGCCGCCGTTCTGATCTCACCCACCCTGGCGGCCCGGTACCGGCACGTCCGGCCAGGCCGCCACTAAGAAGACAAACCAAACCATCCCCGCGGCAAGCGGGGCTCTCTTCAGGAGCACCATGATGGCGAAAGCACCTATCCGCAAGCCCAGGAAGAAAGTCTGCCTGTTCTGCCAGGAGAAGATCTCCTACGTGGACTACAAGGACACCGGGCTGCTGCGGAAGTTCATTTCCGACCGGGGCAAGATCCGGGCCCGCCGGGTCACCGGAAACTGCACCCAGCACCAGCGTGACGTCGCCAAGGCGATCAAGAACGCCCGCGAGATGGCCCTGCTGCCGTACACGAGCACGGCGCGCTGAAGCCGGGGAAGGCCGCACCATGAGCACACCGATGAAAGTGATCCTCACCAACGAGGTCACCGGCCTGGGCGAGCCCGGTGACGTGGTCGAGGTCAAGGCCGGTTATGGGCGCAACTTCCTGATCCCGCGGGGCCTGGCCATGCGGTGGACCCGGGGCGCCGAGAAGCAGATCGAGCTGATCCGGCGGGCCCGTGCCGCCCGGGACATCCGCGGCCTGGATGACGCCAAGGCCGCGGTCGGGACCCTCAAGGCGCTCACCGTGCGGATCAGGGTCCGGGCGGGTGCCCAGGGCCGGCTGTTCGGCTCGGTCAGCGCCTCGGACATCGCCGACGCGGTCCGCGCGGCCGGCGGCCCCGAACTGGACCGGCGGCGGATCGAGATCGCCAACCCGATCCGGACCGTCGGGCGCCACCAGGTCACGGTCCGGCTGCACCCCGAAGTGACGGCCACCCTCGACGTGGACGTCGCCGGGAACTGACCGGCCCGTCGTGGGCGGTCGGCTGGTCGGCCCGGGCTTGACCGGGTCGGGCCTGATCGGCGCGCGCGCGTGCCGTTCTGGCGGCACGCGGCGATACTCTGGTGCGCGTGGCTGGTCGTGGGCCTGGCCGGTGGCGGGCTGGCCGGTGTACTGGGACAGCCGGTGGGCGAGGGCTGGATCGAGGTCCGCGACCATCGCCCAGATGCCCGCCACGCGCTCGGCCATCGCGTCTTGGTCCGGCGTGCCTGGGCCATGGTGTCCCGGGTGCCGGCTCCAGCATCGCTGCCGCGGCCCGGGCGGCCTCGGCGAGCTCGTCGATCGCCGTGCCGATCAGGGCCAGCCGCGCGTCCGTTATCGAACACATGCTCGAATCCTAGGGGAGTAGTTGTCATGATCGCCGGGGTTTGCCGGGCTGGGGCCCCTGGTTCCGGGCGGCCGGCTGGCGGGCTCCCGGCGAGCGGTCCGCGCCACGTCACCGCGACGCCGGATCTCACGTTTGACGTCACCCTCCGTATGTGGATAACTCGGCGCCCCGCGTCCACGGAAAATGGCCGGCGCAGTTTTTTCCGCACACATCCGGTGGATGGCATAACCGCAGGCAGTAACGGTGGGAGTGGCGCGACCGCCGCCGTCATCCCCAGCTGTATCCCCAGGCTGCGCACAGCGCCGGCGGCGTGTCTGCACAGGCTGTCCACAGGCCTGTGCACAGCACGATTGGACGGCGCCGCCTGGCCGAACCAAACTGTCACACCTGCCTAGTACAACGGGGTGAGGCCGCCGCAACAGCGGCGGCCCTGGGGTGTTCTGGTCCACGGGGAGGTGATGGCTGGTGAGCGTGGCCGAAATCGCTCCCCGGGGGGAGAGCTTCGATCGGACCCCGCCCCACGATGTGGCCGCGGAGCAGTGCGTTCTCGGTGGGATGCTGCTGTCCAAGGACGCGATCTCCGACGTGATGGAGACCATCCGGCCTGATGATCATTACCGGCCGGCGCACCAGATCATCCACGAGGCCATCCTCGAACTGTACGGCCGGGGCGAGCCCGCCGACGCGGTCACCGTTTCTGACCTGCTGAACAAGCGGGGCGAGCTGGCCCGCGTGGGCGGCCCCAGCTACCTGCACACGCTCATCGCGTCCGTGCCCACCGCGGCCAACGCCGGGTACTACGCCCGGATCGTCCGGGAGCGGGCGATCCTGCGCCGCCTGGTGGAGGTCGGCACCCGCATCGTCCAGCTCGGCTACTCCGGCGACGGTGAAGCCGACGAACTGGTGGACCGGGCGCAGGCCGAGGTCTACGGGGTGACCGAGCGCCGGGTGAGCGAGGACTACCTGCCGCTGTCCGACATCATGCCGGGCGCCCTGGACGAGATCGAGGCCATCGGCAGCCGCGGCGGGAAGATGACCGGGGTCCCCACCGGATTCGCGGACCTGGACTCGCTCACCAACGGCCTGCACGCCGGCCAGATGGTCGTCATCGCGGCGAGGCCTGCCATCGGGAAGGCGCTGGCCCTGGACACGCCGCTCGCCACACCTGACGGCTGGACGACGATGGGCGAG
The DNA here is from genome assembly GCA_963742055.1 of uncultured Actinomycetes bacterium. GTDB lineage: Bacteria > Actinomycetota > Actinomycetes > Streptosporangiales > Streptosporangiaceae > RYN-230. The sequence goes on from CAVUKT010000012.1 coordinate 74,665, forward strand.
GTCCGGGTCGGGGACCGCCTCATGGGAGCCGATGGCCACCCGGTCGCAGTCGTCGCGGCCACCGAGGTGATGAACGGCAGGCCCTGCTACGAGGTGGAGTTCTCCGACGGAGAGGTCATCGTCGCCGACGCCCAGCACCAGTGGGTGACGTGGGACCGGAGTGTCCGAAGGCATACGACTATCACTGTGAGGCCAGCGCGCCGAGCTACCCGGACGCCTGGCCGACATGGGCGTCATCGCGCGCGTCTCGGCATAGGTACGGTCCCGGCGAACGGGCGCAGATGCGTAACCTGCGGGCGGCCGGAGTGTCAGCGGCGCGGGTAGGGACAGTGCTAGGGCGCACAGCCGTAGCCATCGAGCAGCAATGGAACTGCGCCGAAGATGTCACCGGCCACGGCGTGGAAGCAAAGCCTCGAACGACTCAGGAGATTGCTTCAACTCTCCGGTGCCGTGGGGAGAGGAATCATGCGATACCGGCGACCAAGTCCCTGCTTCTCCCCGAAGCCGAGCTGGCTATCGAGCCTACGTCCTCGGCGTACCTCTTGGGCGACGGTGATACCGCGGGAACGGGGCGAGTGGCGTGTCATCCTGATGACCGTTCGTGGCTTGCTAGAGGAGTTCGAAGCACTCGGCTACGGCGTTACCGCCTACGCAGATCCTGGACATTTCTACGTAAAAGGCATGCGCAGCCACTGGCGTTCGCTTGGTCTGGCCGAGGGGAAGCACGTCCCAGCTTCCTACCTGCGCAGCTCGTCGTCCCAGCGGCTAGCGTTGGTGCAAGGTCTGATCGATTCGGATGGCGGCATCGATAACCACGGTTGTTACTGCTTTACCAACACCAGTAAGCGCTTGATCGAGGATTTCGCGGAGCTGGTTACGAGCCTGGGCTGCGTCGCACGAGTGAGGCGCCGAGCTCCGCGCATGCGGGCCGGACGGCCGAGCCGGGAGACCTGGGAAGTCATCGTCCCGGCATCCCTTCCGCTGTCGCGCCTACCTCGGAAGGCGCTCGCGGCACGCCACGACTGGGGCCGCGAGCAGGCTGGCCGGTACATCGTGGATGTGCGCCCCATGCCTTCGGTGCCGGTGCGCTGCGTTCAGGTGAACCAGCCCTGATCACTTGTACCTGGCTGGCCGGAGCATGATTCCACGCACAACTCGACGCTGGCTCTGGATCTTGCCAGGTCAGCGGCGATAAAGCATGATCTGCCGACGGTGATCTTCAGCCTGGAGATGAGCCGCAACGAGATCACCATGCGGTTGCTGTCTGCGGAGTCGCGGGTGTCCCTGCACAGCATGCGGACCGGGCAGATGGGCGAAGAGGACTGGGCCACGCTGGCCCGGCGGATGAGCGAAGTGGTGGACGCGCCGCTCTACATCGACGACTCACCCAACATGTCGATGATGGAGATCCGGGCCAAGTGCCGGCGGCTGAAGCAGCGTCAGGGCCTCAGGCTGGTGATCATCGACTATCTGCAGCTGATGAGCTCCCCCAAGCGGGTGGAGAACCGGCAGCAGGAAGTGTCGGAGATGTCCCGGTCGCTCAAGCTGCTGGCCAAGGAGATCGACGTCCCGGTGATCGCGCTCTCCCAGCTGAATCGCGGCCCGGAACAGCGCAACGACAAGAAGCCTCTCCTGTCTGACCTGCGCGAGAGCGGTTGCCTGACGGCCGAGCACCCGGATCCTGCGGGCTGACACCGGGGCCGAGGTCACGCTGGGGGAGCTGGTGGCCAGCGGGGAGCGCGACGTCGCCGTCTGGTCGCTGGACGAGAGGTTGCGGCTGATCCCGCGGACCATGACCCATGCCTTCCCCAGCGGGGTCAAGGAGGTATTCCGGGTCCGGCTGCGCTCCGGCCGCGAGGTGGAGGCGACCGCCAGCCACCCGTTCCTCACCTACGACGGGCTGGCAGCCGCTGGGCGGCCCTCCAGACCGGATCCCGGGTCGCCGTACCCCGGCACACGCCGGGGCCGATCGACCTGCGGTCGATGCCGGAAGCGGACATCATCGCGCTCGTTCGCCGGCTGCGCGATGAGCCGGCCGGGAACTCCGTCCCGGCCGCCTTCTTCTCCGCTCCGCGGACCCAGATTGCGCTGTTCATGCGTCATCTCTGGAGTAGCGCCGGATGTATCTCCTGGGATGTAGACGGCGAGTCGTGTATTTACTACGTCTCCCAGAACCGGCGGCTGATTGATGACCTCGCCCGGCTGCTGCTGCGGTTCAACGTGATGACGCGGATCGCTCAGGTTCGCGGTGGCCACACCCGTCGCTGCTACCGGCTGATCGTGGACAGTCCCGAGGACCAGATGCGGTTCCTGGACGGACTCCAGGTTCCCGGCGCGGGTGAGCGCATCGCCGAGCTGGCGCGGCAGAAGCTCACGGATGCCGGGGATGCCCCCGGCGTGGCGAACGTTTCCGGCGATGTCTGGGAGCGCCTGCGTGGTGCCATGGAGCGTGACCCTGCCCGGCTCCGTGACACGGAACTGGCGCACCCGTACCTTCGGGGATAGCGGATCTGACCATGGATCAGCACGTCGGGGGTCCGGGCGAGCCACCCTGCTGAGGGCCGCGCCAGCACAGCAACCGCTGTCTCAGGTCGCCACGATCCTTGATGACGCTGACCTTGAGCTGGTGGCCACCAACGATGTGTTCTGGGACGAGATCGCGTCCGTGCAGAGCCTCGGTGAGCAGCCGGTCTACGACGCGGCTGTCCCTGGCACGCACAACTTCGTGGCCAACGGGATCAGCCTGCACAACAGCATCGAGCAGGACTCGGACATGGTCATCCTGCTGCACCGGGAGGACGCGTACGAGCGAGAGTCCCCCCGGGCCGGCGAAGCGGACCTGATCGTGGCCAAGCACCGTAACGGGCCGACCGCCACCGTGACGGTCGCTTTCCAGGGGCACTACAGCCGGTTCGTGGACATGGCTCCGGGCTGAGATAGCGTGTGTTCACCGGCGGCTGTCGAGCTGGCATGCCGTTCACCCCAGACTCGCAGCTCCCGGAGGACCGGGCTGAGCTCGCGGCCGGCCTGGGTGAGCACGTACTCGTCCCGGGGTGGGTGCAAGTTGTAGCGGCGCCGTTCGACAAGGCCGGCGTCCTCAAGTTCCCGCAGCCGCGCGGCCAGGCTGGCCCGGGGTGCGCCGGTGCTGACCTGGATGTCATTGAAGCGGGTCACCCCGAAGCCCAGCTCCCGGATGGCGAGCAGGGCCCACCGGTCACCAATGAGCTGCAGCGCATCGGCAATCGGGCAGACCCGCCGCCCGTTAGGTTCAAACTCTGAACTCACTGTGCTAGCGTACCCCCGTCCAGTGAGTTCAATTCCTGAACCGACTGGGAGAGCCATGGCATCGATACTGATCACCGGGGCATCAAAGGGTATCGGCCGCGCAACGGCGGCGGAGTTCGCTCGCCGCGCTCACCGGGTGGTGGCCACGGCCCGTGACCCGCAGTCACTCGCCGACCTCGACGTTGATCAGCGACTGCCGCTCGACGTTACCGATCCGGCGAGCGTCGCGGCCGCGGTCCGGGCGGCCGGCGAGATCGACGTCCTCGTCTCGAACGCCGGGGTGATCTTCTACGCCGCCGTCGAGGCCACGCCGCCCGACAAGTTCGCGCAGTTGCTCGACCTGAACACCGTGGGCGCCCTCCGGGTGGCCCAGGCCGTACTCCCGGGCATGCGGGCCCGCGGGCATGGCCGTCTGCTCTTCATGTCCAGCGTCGCCGGGCGCATAGTCTTGCCCCCCGGCGCTGCCTACGCCGCGACCAAGTGGGCCCTCGAAGCGCTGGTCGAGTCACTTGCCATCGAGGTCGCCCCGTTCGGGCTGGAAGCCGCGCTGCTGGAGCCTGGCGCGGTCAGCTCCGGGGCACTGGACGACGTTACCGCCTACACGCTGCCGGACGACCCGTACCGGGCGCTCGGCGGGTCTGGCGGGACTGCGCGCTGAGATGATGACGCCGCAGGAGCTCGCCGCCGGCGTCGTGGATGCCGCCGAGTCGCCGCAGCCTCCCGCTGCGGATACCCCTTGGTGCTCCCGCCCGTGCGATCCTCGCGGCGCGGCGCGCCTCGCCTGACACCGTTCCCTTCGTGGCGGGCCAGCAAGTCCAGGCGGTGAGGAGCAGGCGGGTAAACGGCCGCATCATGGCTACCGGCGGGGGGTGGGCGGGCGGAAGGCGTAGGTCGGCGAGGGTCTGGATGCTGTCTGGGATCGGGATGCCACGATACTGGGACCCAAGCTGAGTGCGGCTGGCCAGGCGGGACACCACGTGCCTGCAGGTGAGCGCGTGAGTCACGGGAGCGGTCCATGATCCTCGTCGCCGGTGAGAGCCTTATCGATCTGATCGTCGGGCCGGACGACCGGGTGCACGCCAGCCCAGGCGGAGGCCCGTTCAACGCGGCCCGCACCATCGCCCGGCTGGGTCAGCCCACACGTTTCCTGGGCCGCTTCTCCGCCGACCCGTTCGGCCAGCTCCTCACCGGGAAGCTGGCCCAGGACGGGGTGGAGCTGGCCGTCCCGGGCCGGGTCGCCGAACCGACCGCACTGGCCATCGTGGCGCTCGGCGGCCTGGGTGTGCCCGAGTACTGGTTCCACGTCGCCCAGACAGCCGGCTTCGTCGCTGGACCGGCCAACGGCGCAGCAGGCCTTGCAGGCCGACGTCACGGCGCTGCACCTCGGGTCCCTGGGCCTCGTCGTGGACCCGATGGCGTCCGAGCTCGAGCGACTGGTCCAGCGATTGTCACCGGATGTGCTGCTCCTGCTCGACCCGAACTGGCGGGACCAGGCCATCCCGGACGCGGACGCGCACCGGGCCCGGCTCCGCCGCCTCCTGCTCCGGACCGACATCCTGAAGACCAGCACCGAGGACCTGTCCTTCCTGGTGCCGGGCTGCGGCATCGCGGACGCCGCGCGGATCCTGCTCGGCTGGGGCGCCCGCTGCGTACTGGTCACGGACGGTCCCTCGTCGATTCACGCGTTCACCGGCGGTGAACAGCTCGCCGTGCAGGTGCCGCCGGTCGAGGTGGTGGACACCGTGGGCGCCGGCGACGCGTTCGGGGGCGCGTTCCTGGCCTGGTGGACGGAACGCGGGCTGGCCCGGGAGAACCTGGCGCACTCCCCGCAGTTGCTGGCCGCTGTCACGGCGGCGGCCCGGGTCGCGTCGCTGACCTGCGCCAGGGCCGGCGCTGAACCGCCGTGGCGGCACGAGCTGGACACCGATGAGGAGTGGGGCCAGCCGCTGAAGCAGTGACCCGGTCAGCCGGGCGATCGACTTGGGTGTCGCTCTCCCGGGACGCCGTGGTGGCGACAAACCGGCTCGAATGGGCCCTGCATCTCAACACCTGGCGAGGCGCGGGGCCACACAAGCTGCAGCGGTACCTGGGGTGCCGTAGACTATCCGGGCATCCAGCGCTCGTAGCTCAACGGATAGAGCATCTGACTACGGATCAGAAGGTTGGGGGTTCGAGTCCCTCCGAGCGCGCTCACCACATCCGCAGGTCAGGGCCATATCAGGCCTCGTGACAGATCGCCATGCCGCAGGCGGGAAGCGGACCGAATCTCTCTGCGCAGCGTCTAAGCGATCTTGTGAATCCGGGCCAGCGCGGCCCGCCCCTGGGCGGTCGTGTGCTGGCGCGCAGTAGGTTTTGGCCGATCGTGGCGGGCTGGGCGGGCTGGCCCAGCGCGACGATCTTGTTGGCTACCGTGGCCAGGTCGTGGTGGTCCGAGCACATCGGGGGCCGGATAGCGGACCTGCGCGGGGACGGCTGGTGCCGCACGCGGAACCGGTCGTCGACCTGCTCCGCCACAACGGGCTGATGAGCCTGCGCACGGTCCACGCGGAAGTGATTGGATGCGGCAACATGCCCGTTGCGTCCGATGGAGGGGTCACGACTGTGCCCAGCGGGCACTCACGGACAACCAGAGATGACCGGCTACCTGCGGTGGGCGTGTTTCAAAAGTGGGTTGAGGTGGCCTGACGTGATCTTGGTTGCCTGCGTGTCGCTACCCCGGAATGAGCGAGGTCTCCGGTAGATGAGTCAACGACCAAGAAGACCATCTGCACGGAGACCTGGCTGGCCTCCTTAGCGGCGAGCGGGCGGGCGGACCTGGGTGACGCGCAGTGGGCGGTGCTGGAGCCGCTGCTGCCCGCGTAGCACGCGGGCAGGCCGCCGAAATGGACGAAACGGCAGCTCATTGACGGGATCCGCTGGCGGGTCCGGGCCGGTGCGCCATGGCGGGATGTGCCGGTGGAGTACGGGCCGTGGCAGACGGTGTATGGGCTGTTCCGGCGCTGGCAGCGGGATGGCACCTGGCGCACAGGTGCTGGCCGGGCTCCGCCAGCGCCGGGCTGGGGCGGCCGGGCTGATCACCTGGGACCGGTCAGCGTGGACTCCACGGTGGCCCGGGCGCACCAGCACGCGGCCGAGGACCGGAAAAGGGGGATCTGCAGGCCGAGCCGCCCGGCGGGGTGCGCCGCCGAGCCCGCCGATCACGGCCTGGGCCGCTCCCGGGGCGGGCTGACCACCAAGGTGCACCTGGCCTGCGAGCAAGCCCAGAAACCCCTGTCGATCCTGATCACCGCGGGCCAGCGGGGCGACAGTCCCCAGTTCCAGGCCGTCCTGGACGCCATCAAGGTCGCCCGGCCCGGCCGCGGGCGGCCCCGGACCCGGCCGCGGCGGGTACTGGCCGATAAGGCCTACGGCTCCCGCGCCAACCGCGCCTACCTGCGCAGACGGGGCATCGCCTGCACCATCCCGCAGAAAGCTGACCAGATCCGCCACCGCAAGAACAAGGGCCGCGCCGGTGGCCGCCCGCCCGCCTTCGACCCCGGGACTGTACAAGCTGCGCCACGCGGTTGAGTGCGGCATCGAGCGGCTCAAGCGCAACCGGGCCGTGGCCACCCGCTACGACAAGCTCGCCGTCCGCTACGAAGCCACCGTGCACATCGCCGCGATCAACGAGTGGCTCCCACGCCACTTATGAAACACGCC
>CAVUKT010000013.1:0-138645 GCA_963742055.1 uncultured Actinomycetes bacterium
GACCCGGAGAGTAGCCATGACCCTGCCCGCAAGCCAGCAGCACGCGCTGGACGCGATCGACGACGTCCTCCAGTCCGCGGAGCCCCGGCTGGCCACGATGTTCGGCGTCTTCACCCACCTCACCCGGCAGGAGGCGATGCCGGCCGTGGAGACGCTGCCGCCCGGCCGGTGGTGGACCCGGTACCGGCTGCCGGGCCGCCCCTACCGCCCCGGCCGGCAGCGTCACCCGAGCGGGCCGCGGGCAGGCCGCCGGCTGGGCCGGGTCGTGCTGGTTCCGTTGCTGCTGATCGCGGCCGTGAGCCTGCTCATCGCGAGCCTGGTCAGCGCCGGGCCAGCCGGGCGGCGCGGGTGCGGTCAGGCCGCGGTGATGGTCATGGCGGCCCGGCAGCGGACGGCCGCCGGCCAGGCCGCGGGGACCGGCGGCGCGGGCATGGGGGGCGCCAGCTGCCGCGCGGCAGCCCGCCGCCTGCCACGGGAGCAGGTAGCGCCGCCCGGGCGGCAGGCAGCCAGCACGGGCCGGGACGAGGAGCGACCGCTGCCCGGCGCTGGCCGCGGCTATTCCTCCTCTTGGTCCTGACCGTGGGGCGAGGGGTGTCACGCACCGGTTCGCCGCCGGCGGGCCGTCGTCCTGCGCGGCCGTCATCGTGATGGCTTGCGGGCAGCGGCTCGTCCCGGGTCTGGTTGGTACTGGGCTGGTAGCCGGTAGCGGCCTCGAACTCGTCCTTGTCCTGCTCATGGCGGTCGAGCCCGTCGGCCGGGCCGCGGCCGCCGGCGGGCTGGTGTCCCTGCCCGCGCGGTACTGTTATCGGTCTCGCGCTCACTCATGATCGTCGCTTCCTTTCTGGGCGCCGGGCAGGCTGGTGTCCGGGCCTGGCGCCCGGGAGGCTGCTACCCGCCGGGGCGGCCGCCTCACCTCGGCGCCGCGGCCGGATCTGCCCCGGCGGGGAATGTGTGAACGGGCCACGGCGGGGCACCGTAGAGCCTCATGGCTCTGCCGCCCCCCGCCGGCCTCCGGCCAGCCCGGCAGTGCCCGCAGGAGGACTTGGGCGACGTGACGCGCGGCGACCTGGACCAGCCACGCAGCGGCGACCTGAGACCAGCCACGCAACGGCGCCGCGGACCAGCCGGGCGAGCCCTACCCCGACCATCCGGAGACCAGCTACCAGCGAACCGGCCCTCGCCAACGACGACGTGCTTCGCGAGGAGAGCGCGGCGGACGGCACGGGCGGGAACGGCTCAGGCGGGGACAGCGGACGGGCAGCCCGCCGAGCCTGGCCGCAGGGCTCCAGGCGACCCGGGGGCCACGGGGGACGTTCGCGGGACGAGCCGCCCGACCACATGCAGCGGGCGGTTGAGAGCAGCCGCCTCGATCGCCGAGGAGACCGGGGGGCTGGGCCGGCTCGGCCGCCCGATGAACCGGCGCTCGCCCTTCTTCGTCGGGATGGCCGCCGCGGCCGGCGTGGCGGTCACCTACGGGCTGGTCGAGCTGCTGATCAGGGCCCGCTCGGTGCTCGTCCTCATCGGCCTGGCCTTGTTCATCGCGGCCGGGCTGGACCCCGCGGTGAACTGGCTGACCCGCCGGCGGCTGCCCCGCTGGTGCGCCGTGATCGTGATCCTGCTCATCGTGGCCGCCGTCGTCGCGGGCTTCGTGGCCGCGGCCGCTCCCCCGCTGACCGCCCAGGTCACCGCCCTGGTTCACGAGCTGCCGCACTACGTGACCACGCTCAAAGATCACAACTCCGAGCTGGGCAAGCTGAACTCGCGCTTCCACATCGAGCAGCGGATCTCCAAGCTGCTGTCCAGCAAGGGCACCGCGCTGGTGGGCGGCGTGCTGGGGGCCGGCGCGCTGGTGCTCAGCGCGGCCAGCTCGATGCTGGTCGTCGTCGTGCTGGTGATCTACTTCCTGGCCGCGATGCCGCGGATCAAGCTGTTCCTGTACCGGCTGGCCCCGCAGTCCCGGCGGTCCCGCGTCATCCTGATCGGCGACGAGATCTTCGTCAAGGTCGGCGGCTACATGCTGGGGAACTTCCTCACCTCGCTGATCGCCGGCGTCGGCACCTGGGCGTGGCTGCAGATCTTCGGCATTCCCTACCCGCTGCTGCTCGGTCTCCTGGTGGCCCTGCTGGACCTCATCCCGGTCATCGGGTCCACCGTCGGCGGGGCGATCGTCTCGCTGGTGGCCCTGACCGTGTCCCTGCCGGTGGCCATCGCCACCCTCGCTTTTTACATCGCGTACCGGCTGGCGGAGGATTACCTCATAGTGCCAAGGATCATGGGGCGGACGGTGGAGGTGCCGGCGGTGGTGACGGTGGTGGCGGTGCTGCTCGGCGGGGCGCTGATGGGTCTCATCGGGGCCCTGGTCGCCATCCCGGCCGCGGCGGCGCTGCGCCTCCTGCTCAACGAGGTCACCTTCCGCCGGCTGGACAGAAGCTGACCACGCCGCAGCAGGAGGAACCGGGGGACGCACCGCAGGGCGGGGGCGCTCCCCCGCTGCCACGCTGGCTGCGGGCCCGCTGGCTGCACACCCGCTGGGCGCGGGCGGCCCGGCGGCCGCTGCGCCGGGTGGTGCTGCTGTTCCTGCTGGCCCTGATCGTCGAGTACCTGGTCATCCCCGAGCTCGTGGGCGCGAGCAAGGACCTGTACCTGCTCGACCGGCTGGGCATCGGCTGGATGATCGCCGGGATAGTCCTGGAAGGGCTCTCGCTGTTCTGTTACGCCCTGCTGACCCGGGAGCTGCTGCCCCCGAAGGGCCGGCCCGGGCATCTCCCGGCTGTTCCGGATCGACCTGGCCGCCGCGGCGGTGGCGCACATGATCCCGGCGGGCACCGTCGGCAGCGCGGGCGTGGGGTTCACGCTGTTCACCGCGGAGGGCCTGGACGGCACCGACGTCGGCGTGATGATGGCGACCAAGGGCATGGGCTCCACCGTCGTGCTCAACGTGCTGCTCTGGCTGTCGCTGGTCATCTCCATCCCGCTGGCCGGGTTCCGGCCCATCTACGTGACCGTGGCCATCGTGGGCGCGATCCTGCTCGCGCTGATGGCGGCGCTGGTGGTCGGGCTGACCCGGGGCGCGGAACGGGCCGGGCGCATCCTGCGCGCGATCGGCGACAGGATCCCCGGCGTCGGCGGCGCGCGGCTGGAGAACATCGTCCTGCAGGCGGACGAGTCACTGCGCCGCCTGGCCCGCAACCGGCGCGTCCTGGTCGGCTCGCTGAGCTGGGCGTCGCTGAACTGGCTGCTGGACGCGGCGTCGCTGTGGTGCTTCATCGCCGCGTTCGGCAGCTTCACCAACCCGGTGGGGCTGTTCGCCGCGTACGGGATCGCCAACGTGCTCGGCGCCATCCCGATCACCCCGGCCGGGCTGGGCGTGATCGATTCGGTGACCCCCGTGCTCCTGGTCACCTTCGGCCTGACCCGCAGCGTCGCGACGCTGGGCGTGCTGGCCTGGCGGCTGGTTAACTTCTGGCTCCCCATCCCGACCGGTGCGGCTGGCCTTCATCTCGCTCAAGGTGCCGCGTGGTTCCAGCTGGGCCGACCGGCGCAAGGCGCTGGCCGGCATGGTCCGGCGCAACCACAACGGCGACGAGGACACGGACCGGCCGGGCGCCGACAGCCCGGGCACGGACGCCCGGCCCGCAGGCCCGGACGCGGACGAGCCCGGCCCGGACGGCAGACCGGACGGCCAGCCGCGACCGCAGACGCAGCGGGTGGGACGGCCGCCACTCCGGACGCCGGCGGGGACGGCGGCACGCCTGCCGCCGCGGCGAGGACGACCACGCCCGCGACCGCGCGTGACCGGCTCCAGCCCGCGACTGGCGGCGGACCCCGGCCGGAGGTCACCGCCTGGGCAGCTTGACCACCGAGACGAAGAACTCGTCGATCTGCCGCACGGCCGCGATGAACTGGTCCACGTCCACCGGCTTGGTCACGTACGCGTTGGCGTGCAGCTTGTAGCTGCGCAGGATGTCCTCCTCGGACGAGGACGTGGTCAGGATGACCACCGGCACGTGCGAGAGCTCCGGGTCGGACTTGATCTGCTCGAGGATCTGCCGCCCGTCGTACTTGGGCAGGTTGAGGTCGAGCAGGATCAGGTCAGCCGCGGGTGCCTCGGCGTGCGCACCGCGGCGGTACAGGAAGTCCAGCGCCTCTTCCCCGTCGCGCGCCACGTGCAGCCGGTTGCGGATCTTGTTGTCCTCGAAGGCTTCCCGGGTCATCAGCTCGTCGCCGGGGTCATCCTCGACGAGCAGGACTTCGATCGGTTCCAGGTCGCACATGCGTTGTCCCTTCGGGGCTGGTGCTGGTGTTCTCGCCGTCCGGGCCCGGGCCCGGGCTGGCCGGCGCCGGCCGCAGCGTGAGGGTGCCGATGATCTCAGCGCGGTCAGGCGGGCGGGCGGCGGCGTGCCGGGCGCGGGCAGCGTGAAGTAGATGCGCGTCCCGCCCGAATAGGTGGTGTCCAGGAACATCTCGCCGCCGTGCTGCTCGACGATCCGCTTGCACAGGGCCAGCCCGATCCCGGTGCCCGGGTACGCGTCCCGCGCGTGCAGCCGCTGGAAGATGATGAAGATCTTCTCGGCGAACTCGGGCGGCACGCCGATGCCGTTGTCGGCCACGCCGATCTGCCATCCCCCGCCCGGCTGCTCGTCCGCGGTGATCCGGATCACCGGGGTACGGTCCGCCGCCCGGAACTTGATCGCGTTGCCGATGAGGTTCTGCCACAGCATGCCGAGCAGGGTCGCGTCGCCCATCACCTCCGGCAGCGATCCGGGACGCTCGATGACCGCCGACGTCTCCTCGATGGCGGCCGACAGGGCGGTGGCCGCCGCGTTCAGCGGCTCATCGAGCGGCACCGGCTCGCGCACGTCGCTGGCCCGGCCGACCCGGGAGAAGGTCAGCAGGTCGTTGATCAGGACCTGCATCCGCTTCGCGCCGTCCACGGCGAAATCGATGTACTTCAGGCCCCGCTCGTCGAGCTTGTCGCCGTAACGCTTCTCCAGCAGCTGGCAGAACGAGGCGACCTTGCGCAGCGGTTCCTGCAGGTCGTGCGAGGCCACGTAGGCGAACTGCTCCAGCTCGGCGTTGGACCGGCGCAGCTCCGCGGCCTGGGCATCCAGGACGGACTGCGCGGCCCGGCTGGCGTCCAGCGCGGTGACCAGCTCGCTGCGCATCCCCTCGACCGCCGCGGACAGGGCCCGCAGGTCCGCGGGGCCGCTGGGCTGGATGTGGTGGCTGTAGTCGCCGCCCGCCACCTCGTCGGAGGCCGCGCGCAGCCGGTGCAGCGGCCGGATGACGGTGCGGTCCAGCAGGACCGCCAGGGCCGCCGCGGCGAGCAGGAAGACCACCAGGATGGCGACGTAGACCCAGTTCTGGAAGACACGGGCCCGGCCGAGGGCAGCCCGGTCGGCCACCGCCTGCCGCGGCCAGGTGGGCGTTCTGGGTGGCGAACAGCACCCGGAGCCGGTCGAAGGCGGCCTTGCCCTGGTCCAGCAGGGTCAGGTCGTTGCCGGTCAGCGGGCCACGGCGGGCCCGGTTGATGGACGGCATGGCGTACCCGGCCCGCCAGGCCTGGGCGGCCCGCTCGATCCTGGCCAGATCCGCCGTCAGCGGCTTCTTCCCGCCGATCAGGGCGCGCAGCTGAGCCGCGGCCGCCTTCTCGGTGGCCAGGCCGGCCGTGTACGGCTGGAGGAACCGCGCGTCCCCGGTGAGACCGTAGCCGCGGACCCCGGTCTCCTGGTCAACCAGGGCGCCCTGCAGCCGGTACGCCTGGGCCTGGGCGGGCAGGATCGAGTTCGCGAGCTCGTTGGAGGTGCCCCGGGTCTGGGCGGTCAGCCAGGCGACGAGCACGCGCGGCGAGCACGGCCAGGACCCCGAGCGCCGCGAACACCAGCCGGAACCAGTCCTGAACGCCGAGTTCCAGAACCCGGGGCCGGCGAGCCGCCGCTCCGGATGCGCTCACTGCGCTGCCTTCCAGCCGAGGTGGACGATGGCGACGTCGTCGGCGAGCCCGCCGTAGGGGGCGGCCGCTGCCTCGGTCGTGTCCAGCAGGGTATCCACGAAACCAGAGCGGGGGCAGCATGGCCAGATCGCGGGCCATGGCCAGCAGTCCTTCCTCGCCGAGGCGCTGGTTGCCCGGCCCGGCCCGGCCCTCGAACAGCCCGTCGGTGAACAGCACCAGGCCCGCGTCCGCGGGCAGCGGCAGGTGTTCTTCCTGCCAGTGCTGGCCGGCCTCCAGGCCCACCGCCGGGCCGGCCGGTCCCTCGACCAGGTCGACGTGCCCCGGCGTGCGCAGCAGCAGCCCCGGGTGCCCGGCCCGGAGCACCTGGACGCTGCGCCGGTCCGGGCCGAAGACCAGGTGAGTGAGGGTGGCGAAGAGGTGCTCGTCCTCTCGCTCCGCCATCAGCAACTGCTCGAGCAGCTCCATCAACGCCGGCGGGGCCGCACCCGCCAGCACCAGGGACCGCCAGGCCACCCGCAGGCAGACCCCGATGGCGGCCTCGGCCGCACCGTGACCGCAGACGTCACCGATGACCGCGTGCACGATGCCGTCCGAGGTCTCGACCACGTCGTAGAAATCGCCTCCGAGCAGGGCATTGGCCCGGCCCGGGCGGTAGCGGGCGACCATGTCGAACGCCCCGGTGCGGATCAGCGGGGTCGGCAGCAGGGCCCGCTCCAGCCGGGCGTTCTCCGCCGCCTGCAGCGCACTGCGCTGCAGCGCGGCGGACGCCAGTTCCACGTGCTTGCGCTGAGTCGCGTAGCGGATCGCGCGGCCGAACACGTCCGGCGGCGCCTGGCCCTTGATCAGGTAGTCCTGGGCGCCCGCGGCGACCGCGGCCAGCCCGGCGCTCTCCTCGGCCAGCCCGGTCAGCACCACCACGGGCGCTCCCGGCGCGGCCGCGAGCATCTGGGTGACCGCGTCCAGCCCGTGCACGTCGGGCAGGTGCAGGTCCAGCAGGACGCAGCCCGGGGTCAGGCCCTGGCTGAGCAGGTCGGTGGCCTCGGCCAGCGAGCGCACCGCGGACAGCGAGGCCGCCATGCCACTGTCCGCGAGCAGTTCCTCGACCAGCAGGACGTCGCCGGCGTCGTCCTCCACCAGGAGGATCGTGTCCGGGTCGCCCAGCCACGCGAGGCGGCCGGGGTCAGGGCTGCTGCTCTCCAGGTGCGGCGGGGCCGGGCCGCGCGGAGCGGGCACGCCGGCCCGGGTCGGCACGCTCACTGCGCGCCCGCGCGACGTAGCCTCAATCCACGCTCCTTAAACGACAGACCGCTAGCCCCCGTGGTTCGAGGCTAGCGGCTTCCACGCTCCGTGTTCCGCGACACAATAGTGTCGCGAAACGCCAGAAACTTCCGTTTTCATCCTGTTCAGTGCCCGGTCCGGAGCGCCCGGGCCGGTGCACGCCCTGAGCCACGGAAGCCCGGACCAGCGGGCCGCCCGGCCCGGACCGCAGACCGGGATCGTCCGCTCAGCTGGCGGCGAGCCGGCCTTCCGCGGCGTCCGGCGAGGCGAGGATGCGCTGGCGCAGGAAGGTGAGCGCGTGGGCGAGCAGCCGGGAGACGTGCATCTGCGAGATGCCCAGGGTGCGGCCGATCTCCGCCTGGGTCATGTCCCCGTAGAAGCGCATCAGCAGGATCCGCTGCTCGCGCCGGGGCAGCTCACCCCAGTGCACCGCGAGGGCCTCCATCGACAGGGTGTGCTCCATCTGCGGGTCGTCCCCGCCGAGCAGGTCGGCCAGGCTGGCCGTGTCCGGCTGGCCGGACAGGGGCGCGTCGAGTGAGGCTGGCTGCAGCAGCAGGTCGGCGCCCCGCGCTTCCTGCACGTCGGCTTCGGTGATCCCCAGGTCGCTGGCGAGCTCGGCGTCGCTGGGCGCGCGCCCCAGCTGCTGGGTGAGCTCGCGGGACGTCTCGCGCAGCGCCAGCAGCCGCTCCTGGACCGGCCGCTCGACGTGCACCTGCCACCGCTTGTCCCGGAAGTAGCGCTTGATCTCCCCGGTGATGCAGGGCTGGGCGTAGGCGGCCAGGTTCCGGCCGACCCCCGGGTCGAAGTTGTTGATCGCCTTGAGCAGGCCCACGTAGCCCACCTGGACCAGGTCCTCGGTCGGCTCCGGGCTGCGCCGGTAGCGGTTCGCGCAGGCCCGGACCAGTCCCCGGTACCGGCTCACCAGCACCTCGCACGCCCCTTCCCGGCGCGGGTCTGTCCGGCGGGTGGGACCGGATCTCATGCAGCAGTTCTTCGTCGTCCAGTTGTTCAAGCTCGCTCGCAGCTGCGTCAGCGGGCCGGCCCATGGTCCGGGGCGGATTCGCCGCAGCTGCTTCACCTGCGGCAAGTATTTCCATATGGCAAGTCTGCCACGACCATGCCGCACGAAGCAAATGTTTCCATATGGAATAATCAGCCCGGCGTCGGCAGCCACCTCGCCGAGCCCGCGCACCAGCGCGTCACGGCCTTCCGGGGTCATGGCCTGGAGCATCTCGGCCAGGGCGGCCCGCCGCTGATCCCGCACCCATCCGGCCAGCCTGCGGCCCGACTCGGTGAGCAGCAGCACGATCTCCCGGCGGCTTTCTTCCGCCCGGTCCCGGGTCAGCAGGCCCGCGACCTCCATCCGGTCGCACAGCCTGCTGGTGGCCGACGCGGAGGCGCCCACGTAGGTCGCCAGCCGGTTGAGGTTGAGGCTCCCGGCCCGGTCGATGATCAGCAGCGCGCGCAGCTGGGCAGGCGGCACGGACGAGCCGATCTTCTCCACGGCCCGCTCGGCCACCTCGATCAGGGCAGCCAGGCCCCGCTCGGCGGTACTCACCTCGAGCTGCTCATCCCTGGAACCCCGGAACATGTCGTATCCCATCAGGATCACCACTCGGGCCAGCACCCGGGCCCGCCTGTGATACCGGCGGAGAGCCTATCAGCGCTGACGTAGCGTCTCTCGGACCGTGCGTGCTCATCCCTCCCGCAATCGCGGCAGCACCTGGCTCGCGTAGAAGTCGAAGAACCCCTCGGCGTCCGGGCCGACCTGGCCGACGTAAACCTCATCGAAGCCCGCCTCGCGATAGGCCCGGATCCCGGCCAGGTGCACCGCAGGATCCGGGCCGCACGGAGCGCTGATCATGTCCTCGGTGATCAGCTCGGCAAGCTGCGCGGAAATGCCGGGGCAGCGGGAGCAACTGGGCGGCCTCACCAGGGATCTCATCGTTCGGCCACAGCCGGTGCATGGTCTTCCTGGCCTGCGCCTCATCCGCGGCCCAGCACACCTTGAGGCCGCCCTGCACGGGCCGGTCGCCGCCGCCCGACTCGCGGTACAGCCGGACGAAATCGGCGTTGGGCTGCACGCACACATAACCGTCGGCGATGCGCGCGGCCGTCTTGATCGCCTTCTCGCCGAAGCCTGACATGAAGATCCGGGGCGGGGTATCCGGAACCGAGTACAGGCGGGCGGTGTCCACCGTGTAGTGCCTACCCGCATGACTGATCAGCCGTCCGCTGAACAGCTCCCTCATCACCGAGACGGCTTCCTCGAGCATGTCCAGCCGCTCCTGGGCCGATGGCCAGCGCTGCCCGAGGATGTGCTCGTTGAGATCCTCGCCCGTGCCCACCCCGAGGGTGAAGCGGCCCCCGCTGAGCAGCGCGGCGGTCGCCGCGGCCTGGGCCACCACCGCAGGATGCTGGCGGATGAGCGGGCAGGTCACCGCCGTAGTGATGGGCAGCGAGGTCACTTGCGAGATAGCTCCGATCACCGACCACACGTGCCCGCTCTGGCCTTGCTCGTCCAGCCACGGATGGAAGTGGTCGGAGATCCACAGCGCCTCGAAGCCGGCTTCCTCAGCCAGCCTGGCCTGCCGGACGAGTTCCTGCGGCGGGTGCTCCTCCGAGGAGAGGAAGTAACCGTAACGGGTCATCTCCGCCGTCCTTCCCGCGGCCGTGTCCTGCTGGCTGTGCCGCGCTCACTGGAAAGCCTTGGCGGCGGCACTACCCGTGCCCGGGCGGGCTACACCATAGGATTGACCAACTCTGGCAGATGGCAAGTGTTTCCCATTACAATGTTGTGCCGTGGAAAACTCCGGTGCGGCCGCGCCCTGCCTTCCGCGGCTGCCGCGCTCCCCGCCGCCCGCCCGCCCGCGCCCTTGCCGTCCCTGGCGGCACCCTCGGCCTCCCCGGCGGCTGGAGCGGAGTTCGCGGAGCAGGTGGCAGCGCTGCAGGCGGCGACCCGGGTGCTGGCCGGGGTCGCGCTGCGCAGCCTGGACGTCCTCGACGGCGTGATCACGCTGCCCCAGTTCCGGATGCTGGCCGTCCTGGCTGAGCTCGGCCGCGCCCGGTCCTCGCGGGTGGCCAGGGCCCTCGGCCTGGACGCGTCCACGGTGACCAGGCTGGCCGACCGGCTGGTCACCGCGGGCCACGTGGCCCGGGGCAGCGACCCACGGCACCGCAGCGTGGTGACGCTGGAGCTCACCCCCAGCGGGGAGCGCCTGGTCGCCGCGGTCTCGCAGTGGCGGCAGCGTGAGCTGAGCCGGATCGTGGCCGGCCTCCCGCCCGCCACCCGGGCCCAGCTCACCAGCGTGCTGGGCCAGCTGGTCACCTCGGCGGGGGAAGGCTACGGCGTGGCCGCCGAGCCCGTCAGCCCGGTCTGAACCGCGCCGCCGCCGCAGATCGTTTGGGCCGGTCAGGCCGGGGTAGCCGGACGCACCAGGCGTCGAATGAGGAGAGCATGACCGAACGATCTGGGCGCGGCCGACGAGTTTCCCCCGCACGTTCTGCGCGAGTACGCGCTGGTGGCGGACGGGGAACGGGGCGCGCTGATCGGCCCCCGCGGCGACTTGGCCTGGCTGTGCGCGCCCCGGTGGGACTCCGACGCCGTGTTCTCCAGCCTGATCGGCGGGCCCGGCGTCTACGCCGTGACCCCCGAGGAACCGCGCTTCGTCTGGGGCGGGTACTACGAGGACAGCACGCTCATCTGGCGCAGCCGCTGGATCACCAGCAGCGGCTTCACCGAGTGCCGCGAGGCGCTGGCCTACCCGGGCGACCCGCACACCGCGGTGGTGCTGCGCCGGGTCATGGCCCTGGACGGTCCCGCGCGGGTCCGGGTGGTCCTGGATCTGCGGGCCGGCTTCGGGCGGTACCGGATGAGCCAGCTGAAGCAGGCCGACGGGGTATGGACGGCCCGCAGCGGCCCGCTCCGGATGCGCTGGTCGGGCGGGGCGGACGCCACGGTCCGGGCGGACGGTGCGCTGGAGCTGCACCTGGCGCTGGACGCGGGCGCCCATCACGACCTGGTGCTGGAGATATCGGACCAGGCGCTGCCGCGGGATCCGGTGCGGGCCGCGGAAGCGTGGCAGGCCACCGAGGCGTCCTGGGCGGCGGCCGTCCCGGAGCTCGGCCCGAGCCTGGCCGCCGCGGACAGCCGGCACAGCTACGCGGTGCTGGCCGGGCTGACCAGCAGCACCGGCGGCATGGTCGCCGCGGCCACCATGTCGCTGCCGGAGCGCTCCAAGGCCGGCCGGAACTACGACTACCGCTACGTATGGATCCGGGACCAGTGCTACGCCGGCCAGGCCGTGGCCGCCGACGGCCCGCACCGCCTGCTGGACGACGCCGTCTCCTTCGTGGCCGAGCGCATCCTGGCCGACGGCCCTGACCTGAAGCCCGCCTACACCGTGGCCCGCGGGCCGGTGCCCGGGGAGGAGTCGCTCGCTCATCTGTCCGGCTACCCGGGCGGCGCGGACAAGATCGGTAACTGGGTCAACCGCCAGTTCCAGCTCGACGCGCTGGGCGAGGCGCTCCAGCTCTTCGCGGCCGCGGCCGGCCACGATCACCTGGACACCGGGCACTGGCAGGCCGCCGAGCTCGCGGTGAAGGCCATCGAAACCCGGTGGACTGATGCCGGACGCCGGCGTGTGGGAGCTCGACAACCATCACTGGGCCCATTCCCGGCTCATGTGCGTCGCCGGGCTGCGGGCCATCGCCGGGGCGGGGGCCGCGCCCGGCCAGGCCGCCGCCTGGGAAACGCTGGCCGATGCCATCCTGGCCGACGTGGCCGGCGGACAGCGTGCACGCCAGCGGGCGCTGGCAGCGCGCTCCCGACGACGACCGCGTGGACGCCGCCCTGCTGCTGGCCGCGATCCGCGGGGCCGTGCCCGCGACCGACCCGCGCAGCCTGGCCACCCTCGACGCGATCGCGGCCGACCTGTCCAGCGAGGGCTACCTGTACCGGTACCGGCACGATCAGCGCCCGCTGCAAGAGGCCGAGGGCGCGTTCGTGCTCTGCGGGTTCCTCATGGCGCTGGCCACCCACCAGCTGGGCCGGACCAGCGAGGCCGTCGGCTGGTTCGAGCGCAACCGGGGCGCCTGCGGCCCGCCCGCGCTGTTCACCGAGGAGTTCGACACCCACCAGCATCAGCTGCGCGGCAACCTGCCCCAGGCGTTCGTGCATGCGGTGATGTTCGAGTCGGCGGCCCGGCTGGCCCGCCCCTGGGACGCCCGCTGAGCCCGGGCCCAGCGCCGCAACCGTCGCGCCGGTCAGCCACGAATTCACCGTGAGGGCATCCCGGCCCTGCCTGGCCACCGCCGGTGTCGCTGATCCGGTCCGACCGGATTCCTGCCGGGCATGGCGCTGGTCAGCGTATTCTTCATCCCGCCCCACCTGGCAGCAGGTGCCTCATACCCGCGCGAGGGAGGTAGATCCGCGATGGACGACCGTCATCCCGCCTCGACGACCGCCATCCCGCTTATGACAACGGGGTATTGCGGATCACCGAAACCGCGCGGCCGGCCGGCCTGGCCATTACCGGGGAGATCGATGAGGCGACCTACCCCGCCCTG
Organism: uncultured Actinomycetes bacterium; assembly: GCA_963742055.1. Taxonomy (GTDB): domain Bacteria; phylum Actinomycetota; class Actinomycetes; order Streptosporangiales; family Streptosporangiaceae; genus RYN-230. Next base: position 12,800 of record CAVUKT010000013.1, read on the forward strand.
GTGACCTCGCTGCATGACATCGCCGAGCGGCACCACGAGTTTCACCTCGACCTGAGCGGGGTGAGTTACTGCGACCTGGCCGGGCTGCGGGCCATCGTGCGGCTGGCGGACGACGGCGGCGCGGGTCCGGTCGCGGCGCGTCCTGCTGCACAACGTGCCGCACCACATGCGGGTGGTGCTCGCCGTCACCGGCTGGGATGCGCTCCCGGGACTGGCCGTCGAACCCCTGCCGTCCTGAGCCCGGGCCGGGCGGGTCAGTCGCGGCCAGGCCGGGCCCTGCGGACGAGCGGCGCCGCAGGTCGCTGCGCACGTCGGCGCCGAGCCGGCGGGTCTCCCGCCGGTTGAGCATCGCCCCGGCGGCGGCGCCGGTCAGCAGCGGCCCCAGGGACACGGCGCTCCGGCCGGCCCGGGCGAGGAGCCGCCGCTCCAGCTGCCTGCGCAGCGGGGATCCCACGGCCAGGGCCAGGCCGCCGGGTACCAGGGCCACGCCGCGCCGGTGCGCCCAGGCCACGACGTAGGCCAGCATGCGCTCCGGGGCCGAGCCCGGGGCGCGCATCCCGTAGACCTCGTGCAGCTCGGCGACCAGCTTCAACTCGATGCCGACGACCGCCACGGTCTCGAACGCCACCTCCACCGGGGCCGACGGCAGCGGCAGCAGCATGGCCGCGCCGACCGCCGCGCCCACCGACGCGGAAGCCCGGGACGCGCCCCGGATCAGCTGGTCCGCGAGCTCTTCCGGGCCGAGGCCGGGAAACTGGGCCCGAAGCTTCTGCTGATCCCGGACGGGCAGCCGGGGAGCCATCGCCAGCACCTGGGAGGTCAGCCACCGGCCGCCCGAGGTCGCGCCGGACCAGCCCGCCCGGCTGCCCCGGCGGGCGAGCCGGGAGGTGGCCGCCATCGCGCGGCGGCGCCGGGTCAGGCCGTGCTCCTCGCTGATCTCGCCGACAAACTCGGCTATCTCGCCGGGCGTCGCGGGCTGGCCGGTCAGGCCGGCGGGTTCGGCGTCGCGTCCGGCGCCTTCGGTGGTCTTGTCCACGACATGCAGCTACCCCCGGCTGGGCCGGCTACGCGTGGGTAGTGACCCGCCATGACACAGTTCGGGTACACGGCCATGTGCGAGCAGACCCCGGTCCGGCAGCTGGTGAGCGACCTCCAGGCGGCTGAGCAGGCCGGATTCGATTTCTCGGTCATGTCCGATCATTACTTTCCCTGGCTCGAAGACCAGGGTCATTCCGGGTACACGTGGGCGGTGCTCGGGGCCGCGGCGCAGGCTACCCATCGGCTCCCGCTGATGACCATGGTGACCTGCCCCACGTTCCGTTATCACCCCGCGGTGGTCGCCCAGAAGGCCGCGACCGTCGGCGTGCTGTCGGGCGGCCGGTTCACCCTGGGGCTGGGCGCCGGTGAGAATCTCAACGAGCACGTGGTGGGCGGCGGATGGCCCAGCGCGCGGGTCCGCCACGAACGGCTGGCCGAGGCCAGCCGGACGCGTCGCTCGTCGGGGACTTCAATCAGGCCGGAGGGACCGGCAAGCCGAAGTACGGGCAGCTGGCCATCTGCTATGACCCGGATGTGCAGGCCGCCCGGGCCCGGGCCCGGCGGCTGTGGCGGTGGGCGGCGCCGGGCTGGCCCGTGATGTCCGAGCTCCCCGAGCCCCGGGCGTTCGACGCCGCGTCCAGTCAGGTCCGGGAGGAGGACATCGCCGGGCTGGTGCCGTGCGGCCCTGATCCGGCGGTGCACGTGGCGGCGGCCCGGCAGTTCACCGAGGCGGGCTTCACCCATCTGGCCCTGGTCCAGGTGGGCGGTGAGCAGCAGGGGCAGTTCATCGCGTGGGCCGAGGACGGGCTGCTGCCGGCCCTGCCGCGGCGGCCGGCTAACGGCCAGAGGCCGGGGGCCGCGCTAACGGCCAGGCCCCGGGTGACCCCGGGGAAGATTGCCTCGAGACCAGGCCGCGGGCGTGCGGCGCCGATTACGGCTGGCGTTCTTTCAGGTCCCGGGCCAGCTGCTCGAGCACCGGCAACGCGGCGTCCAGGGCATCCCGCTCGTCGGTGCCGAGATGCTCGATCAACTGGCTCAGCGCGTCCGTGCGCTCCGCCCTGATCCGCTCGTGCAGCCGCCGTCCGGCGGGGGTGGCGTCAACCAGGGCGGCCCGCCGGTCCCGCGGATCGGGCCGCCGGGCCAGCAGCCCGGCGTCTTCCAGCCGCCAGACCACCCGGGAGAGCATGGTCGGGTTCATGCCCTCTTCGCGAGCCAGCCAGGACAGGTCCCACGGGCCCGTTGCGGGCCGTGGTGGCGAGCACGGTGGCCTCGGTCAGGGTCAGCTCCGCACCGACCCGGGTCGGCCGGATCCGCCGGGCCAGACGGCCGACCGCGGTACGCAGCCGGGCGGCGGTCTCGGTCCTGGCCGTGGCCCCGGCGTCACCGGGGAGCGCCGCCGGGGTCGCGTTCCCGGCCTGGCCGCCGGCAGCTGTCACGGGCTGCACCCTTCGTCCCGCATAGTTGCTATATGGCAAAGACCTTAGCTGGTGCCCGGGCTGGACCGGCGCACCGCGCCTGCCACCGGCCGCCGCCTGCGGCGCGGGCTGGGGCAGGCGGGTGTGTGACCACGCCCGGCGCGGGCATGCCAGCAGCGGAGCAGGGAGGTGACCAATGCCCGGAAAGCTCACCCCGTACCAGCGCAAGCGCGACTTCAGCCGCACGCCCGAACCAGCCGGGCAGGCGACGGCCAGCCGGCCGGGACGGCGGACCGCGGCGAGCAGCGGTTCGTCGTGCAACGGCACCGGGCCCGGCGGCTGCACTACGACCTCCGCTTCGAGATCGGCGGCGTCCTGGTCAGCTGGGCGGTGCCCAAGGGACCTACCCTCGATCCGGACATCAGGCGGATCGCGGTACACGTCGAGGACCATCCCCTGGAGTACTTCGATTTCGAGGGCGTCATCCCGCGGGGCGAGTACGGCGCCGGGGATGTGATCGTGTGGGACCGTGGCACCTGGGAGCCGCACGCCACCGATGATCCGGCCGCGGCGGTCGAGGCGGGCGAGTTCCATGCCGACGTGTACGGGGAGAAGCTGCGCGGCCGGTACATCCTGGTGCGCACCGGCGGGCCGGACTCCGACCAGTGGCTGCTGGTGCACAAGCACGACGAGTACGCCGTGAAAGGCTGGGATCCCGAGGATTTCCCGGCCTCGGTGCTCAGCGGGCGGACCAACGACGAGGTCAAGGCCGACCCCGCCCGGATGTGGCGCTCGGATCTGCCCGCCTCGGAAGCCTCGGTGACGCTGCGCCGCTCCTCAGAGGACACGGGCTCCCCGGCCGGGCACCAGCCGGACAGCCCGGTAACCGGGCCCAGCCCGGACGAGCTGGCCGCGCTGGACGCGCTGGGCGCGGGCGGCACCTGGCACGTGTTCGGCCGCGAGCTGCGGCTGACCAACCTGGACAAGGTCCTGTTCCCGGCCGCCCGGGTGAGGCGCCGGTCACCAAGCGGGAACTGATCCGGTACGCGGCGCAGATCGCCCCGGTCGTCCTGCCCTACCTGTCCGACCGCGCGCTGAACATGCACCGCTTCCCGGGCGGCGCCGACACCAGGGGTTCTGGCACAAGCAACTGCCCGACCACGCGCCGGGTGGCTGCCGCGCTGGCACAACCCCGAGGCCGAGCCGGGCAAGACCAGGACCTACCTGGTCGTGGACGAGCCGGCCGCGCTGGTCTGGGCGGCCAACTTCGGCGCCCTGGAGTGGCACGCCTGGACCGCGCGGACCGACCAGCCGGACCAGCCCAGCTACGCGCTCATCGACATCGACCCCGGCCCGGCCACCTCGTGGGACGAGGTGCTGGTGCTGGCCCGGCTGCACCGCACCGCCCTGGACCACCTCGGGGTGCGGGGCCAGCCCAAGCTGACCGGCCGGCGGGGCATCCAGATCTGGATCCCGGTCGCCGCCGGGCCCGGCTTCGAGGACACCCGGGCCTGGGTGGAGCAGCTGTCCCGGGCCATCGGCGCGGTCGTGCCGCAGCTGGTCAGCTGGAAGTGGGACGTGCACGAGCGGGGCGGGCTGGCCCGGCTCGACTACACGCAGAACACCAGCAACAAGACCCTGGTCGCGCCGTACAGCCCGCGCGCCGCCGCCGGGGCGCCGGTGTCCGCGCCGCTGGAGTGGGACGAGCTGGACGACCCGGCGCTGCGGCCCGACGCGTTCACGATCCGGACCATCCCGGACCGGGTGGCCCGGCTCGGCGACCCGTTCCGCACCGTGCTGGGCCCCGGCCAGGTGCTCCCGCCCATCAGCTAGCCAGCCGGGCAGCCGCCCAGCCAGCAGGTCAGCCAGCCAGCTCAGCCAGCGGTCAGCGCAGCCAGCGGGTCAGCGCAGCCAGCGGGTCAGCGCAGCCAGCCGGTCAGCTCAGCCCGCTCAGCCAGTCACCGTGCCGGACCCGGTGGCGATGGCGAAGATGTGCATGGCGTTCACGCCGTTCCCGACCCCGCTGCTCATCGTGGGCAGGGTCACCGACGCCACCGTCTTGCCCTTGTCCAGCGGCACCGAGGCGTAGTAGACGCTGACCGGGTGGCGGTCTGCGTGCTGCTGGCGAAGTTCCAGCTGGACGTGGTGGCGGCGACCTGGTCACCCGGTGACCGCGGCGTTGTTGTACCAGTCGGGCATGCTCAGGCTGAACGACTGGGTGCTGCCGTCGGTGTAGGTGATCGTGCCGGTCCCGGTCGCCTCGCCGAACCCCGCCGCGCCCAGGAAGCCGAGTTCGGAACCGGATCCGGACACGTCGATGATCTGGCCATCCGCGATCACGTTGTCCGCCACCCCCGCCGCGGGCCAGGTGAACGTGGTGCCGCCGACGGTGACCTGGCCCGGGCTCAGCGCGGTCGGGGTGGCCGCCGCCAGCGCCTGGGCCGAGAAGCTCTCCCCGGTGCCGTCGAAGTCGGCCACGGCCGGGTTGGAGTTGTCGCTGATGCCCACGTTGTCGAACGCGGCGGCCACCGACGGGTACGGGGCGCCCGCGGTCGGCGTGCCCGACCGATGGCCATGGCGAAGATGTGCATGGCCGTCGTCCCGCCGCGGTTCTCAGCGTGGGCAGCGTGACCGAGGCCACGGTCTTGCCCTTGGCCAGCGGCACCGACGCGAAGTACAGGCTGACCGGGTGCGCGCCGAGGGAGTTGGTCTGGAAGTTCCAGCTCGACGTGGTGGTCAGCAACTGGTTCCCCACCGCCGGGGCGTTGGCGTACCAGTCGGCCATGTTCAGCGAGGTGGAGGTGGTGCTGCCGTCGGTGTAGTGCACGGTGACCGTGCCGGTGGCGGTGCCGTTCTGGCTGGCCCCAGGAAGCCGAGGTCAGTCCCGGAACCGGACAGCGCATGGTCTGCCCCGCGGCCACCACGTTGTCCGGGGTGCCCGCGGCCACGTTCGGCCAGGTGAACGTCGTCCCGCCGACGGTGACCTTGGCCCCGGGGGTCAGCGCGGTCGGGGTGCCCGCGGCCAGCGCCTGCGCGGAGAAGCTGTCCCCCAAGCCGTCGTAGTCGGCCGCGCTCTCGTCGGAGTTGTCGCTGATCCCGGTGTTGTTGTACGCGGCGCTCAGCGAGGCGGCGGCCACCGCGACCGTCGTCGACGCCTCGACCAGGCTGGGCGCCCGCCCGGCCCGCCCGGGGCGGTACCCGCGCGGTCAGCGTGACGGTGCCGGGCTGGGCGCCCGCGGGCACGCTCACCTGGAAGCTCCGGGTGACGGTCTGGCCCGGGCCCACGGTGACCGGGGCCGGGCTGCTCACCGCCAGCCGGCCGGGACGTCCGAGGCTGAACCGGGCGCCCGGCAGGGGGTAGTCGCCGTTGTTCACCACGGTGGCGGACACCGTGGCGGTGCTGCCCGCGGACACCGTGGCGGGCGCGCTGGCCGTGGCGTACCGGGCGCCCACGGTGCGGGTGACGGTGAGGCCGCCGCGCAGCGGCAGGCCGGCCAGGGCGGAGGAGTCGCCCACGTAGACCTCGTACGCCCGTCCGGCAGCACCCAGCCGTTGGCCGCGCTGTCCCAGTAGGACAGGTCGTGGCCGGTGAGCGTGAAGCGCACCGTGGTGGACTGGCCCGGCTGCAGGGTGACCTTCTCGAAGCCCTTCAGCTGGCGGGGCGGCTCACCGGCCGCCGCCGGGTCGCCCAGGTACAGCTGGGCGACCTCCGAGCCCGCCACCTTCCCGGTGTTGGTCACCGTGGCCGAGACCGTCACCTGGCGGCTCCCCTGGCCATTACACCGGCAGCAGGTGGGCCCCGGATTGGAACAGGCGTTCTGTACCTGCTGGGGGGTTATGCAGGTGGCTGAACGCGAAGTTGGTGTACGACAGGCCGAAACCAACGGGAACAGTGGGGTTTCGTTGTTGGCGTCGTAGACCGGTAGCCGACGTCGATGCCCTCGGAGTACTGCACCTGGCCGCCGGTGCCGGGAACTGGCCGGGCTGGACCGGGCACCTGGGACAGGTCCCCGGGAAGGTGACCGGCAGGTGGCCCGCCGGGTCGATCTGGCCGAACAGGACGGGCCACCGCGGTGCCGTCCTCTCGCCCGGGTACCAGGCGTCCACACCGCCGAGACCTGGCTCAGCCAGGGCATCACCACCGGCGCGCCGCGTCGACCACGACGACGGTGTGCGGGTTGGCCTTGGCCACGGCGGCGATCAGCTCGTTCTGCGCCGGGGCAGGGTCAGGCTCGCCCGGTCGGCCGCCTCGGACTCGGTGTCGTCGGAGACCACGACCACCGCGGTGTTCACCGCCTTGGCCGCCGTCACGGCCGCGCTGATGTCCGGTGCCAGGTCGGACGGGGTGGCCCAGCTCAGGTTGGCCGATGGGCCGCCGCCGTTGAGCGTCAGCGTGTATGTCTGGCAGGCCACCAGGTTCACCCCGACCGAGTAGGTGGACACCGGCGGGGTGCCCGGGTTGGCCAGGATGATCTTGCCGTTCAGCGACAGGTTGGTGACCGTGTAGCTGCCCGGGTTCTGGAACGCCAGCACGTAGGTCCCGGTCTCCGGCGCGGTGAGCGTGCCGGTGTAGCTGCCGCCGTAGTTGGTGGCCGAGTAGGCCGGGCTCAGGTCCGCGCTCGGGATGGCGCTGAAGCAAGGTGTCGGTGAGCAGGCCCTGGGTGTACGACACGGTGGTGCCCGAGCCCGCCGCCGCCTGCAGCCCCTGCAGCGGGGTGACCTGGAACGGCGCGGTCACGTACGCGCTGCCGCCGCCGGTGTAGTCCGGCTGGGCCGACGCGCCGGGCCGATCACCGCCACCGAGAGGCCGCCATTAGCGGCGGACAGCGGCAGCGTGCCGCCGCTGTTCTTCAGCAGCACCGTGCCGTCCTCGGCCACCGTGGTCGAGGTGGCCTGGTGCGCGGCGGTGGTGACGGTGGCGCTGGTGCTGCCGGTCGGCGGGTTGTTGAACTCGTTGAAGCGGAACAGCTCGAACAGGATCCGGGACACCATGCCATCCAGCGTGGCCATGGCTGACCTGGCCGTCCTCGACCGCGGTCTGCAGCGCGGAACCGTAGTAGACCGGGCCGGGCATCTCCTGGTCCATGCCCGCGTCGGCCGAGCCCACCGTGGAGTGGGTGGCGTCGTAGTCCGACGTGACGAAGCCGGGGAAGCCCCACTGCTGGTCCAGCGTGGTGTGCAGCAGGTAATCGTTCTGGCACGCGTACTGCCCGTTGATCGTGCTGTAGGCGCACATCACCGAGGACGCGTGGGCCAGGTTGGTAGCCGACCAGAACGCGGGCAGGTAGATCTCGTGCAGCGCCCGCTGGCTGACGATGGCGTCGTCCGCGGCGGTGTTCCGGTTCGTCTCCTGGTTGTACACCGCGAGAGTGCTTGACCTGGGACATCTCGCCGGTGCTCTGCACCCCGTCGATCTCGCTGGTGGCCAGCGAGGCGTTCAGGTACGGATCCTCGGTGAACGACTCGAACTCGCGGCCCCAGCGCGGGTCCCGGTCGATGTTGACCGTGGGGCCGAGGTTGACCATCGCCCCCTTGCCGCGTTCCTCAGAGCCGATGACCTGGCCGTCTTGACTGGCCCAGGCGGCGTGACAGGTGGCGGCTCCGGCGACTGAGCAGCGGCAGTTCGGTCACCCCGGTGAGCCCGTCGCCCACCCCGAGCGGCCCGTCCTCCTGGCCCATGGCCAGCACGCACAGGCTCGGGATGGCCGGGATGTAGAACACGTACGGCTCGCTGGTGCCCGCCGCCGGTCACCATGTTGATCTTGTCGCGGGTCATCTGGGCCAACAGCATGTGCACCCGCTGGCTGATCGGGAGCGACTGGTTCAGCCAGGGGCAGGACGCCGAGGAGGCGGCGGCGGCCTGGCGGCGGCCGAGTGAGCCGGCCGGCGAGCGCGGCGCGGCGGAGCGGGCCAGCCGGCAGCGCGGCAGCACAAAACGGCGAGGAACGCGGCCGCCGCCATTCCCGGCAGGCGCCGGGTACCGTGAACCGCGGATAAGCGTCATAGCACGGCCTCCATTGCCCGCAGCCAAATCGCGGCCGGTCCCACCCGGGGCGAGCATTCCGCTGCCCGTGCCGCATTGAATAGTGAAACCCCCGGCCGCCCCGGGATGCCGAAGAGCCTTTCGGGGCAATAATTCGTAAAGGCCTGCCCGGGCATCGCGGCCGCGAGGTGCCCGCGCCCATCCGAATGGGACGAGCCCGGACGGGCCCGTCGCTGCGGCCGGATCGTGATCCCGGTCCGCAGCGTGCTGGACCGGGATCCCATCCGGCGGCGGACCAGGATCCGTGTCCCCCTGATCAGCTACGCCACGGTGAACCCGCCGTGCAGGGGCAGGGCGGCCAGCGCGGACGAATCCCCGACATACACCTGGAACCGGCCGTCCGGCACCACCCAGCCGGGTCAGCGGCATCATCCAGAACGACAAGTCATGACCGGACAGCGTGAACCGCACCACCTGGGCGACTGCCCGGGCGCCAGCGTGACCTTGTTGAACCCTTTGAGCTGGCGCGGCGGCTCCCCGCCACCACCGGATCGCCCAGGTACAACTGCACGACGTCCGACCCGGCCGCCGCCCCGGTGTTGGTAATTACTCGCCGAGACCGTCACCTGCTCGACCCGGTGCAGCCGCAGGAGGTCGGGCCCGGGCCGAAGGCGGTGTTGCGGACCTGGAGTGGCGTCACCGTCAGGCGGCTGAAGGCGAAACGGGTGTAGGACAGCCCGTACCCGAACGGGAACAACGGGGTCTCGCCCTTCGCCTCGTAATAGCGGTAACCCACGTCGATGCCCTCGGAGTACAGCACCTTGCCGCTCACCCCGGGGAACTGGGCGGGGGTCGAGCGGGCACCTGGGACAGGCTCACGGGGAACGTGACGGGCAGATGACCGGTCGGATCGACCTGCGCCGAACAGCACCGCCGCCAGCGCCGTCCCGTTGCTCTCCCCCGGATACCAGGCGTCGACCACCGAGGCGACCTGGCCCAGCCACGGCATGACCACCGGCGCGCCCGCATCGATCACCACCACGGTGTGCGGGTTCGCCGCGGCCACCGCCGAGATCAGCTCGTTCTGCGCCGACGGCAGATCCAGGCCCGGCCCGGTCCGCGGCCTCGGACTCGGTGTCGTCTGACACCACGACCACCGCGGTCGCCGCCGTCCTGGCCGCCGCCACCGCCTGCGCGATCCCGGGCGCGAGCTGCGACGGGGCGGCCCAGCTCAACCGGGCCGACCGCCGCCGCCGGACACCTCGCGGTGTACGGTCTGCCCCGCCGCAACGCCACCCCGGCCGAGTACGTCGTCGCCGCGGGGTCCCGGTGCCAGGATCTCCTGGCCGTCCAGCGCGACCGTGGTGTTGTCCGCCCGGTTCATGGCCAGCACGTACGTGCCGGTCTGCGGGGCGGTCAGGGTGCCGGTGTAGCCCGCCGGCCGGTCCCCGGGTAGGCCGGGATGAGCGCGTAGGCCGGGATGGCCGGCAGGGACGTGTCGGTGGGCAGGCCCTGGGCGTACCTGACCGACGTGCCCGGGCCCGGCGGCCTGCTCGATGCCCTGCAGCGGGGTGACGCTCGAAGGGGGGGTCACGTAAGCGCTGCCACGGCCCGCGTCGGTCGGCGCTGCCGAAGCGGCCGGGCCGATCACCGCCACCGCCCCGCCCCGGACGCTGGCAGCGGCAGGGTCGCGCCGTTGTTCTTCAGCAGCACGGTGCCCGCCTCGGCCACCGCGGCCGGACCGCCTGATGCGCCTGGGTCGTCACCGACGCGCTGGTCGAGCCGGACGGCGGGTCGTTGAACTCGTTGAACCGGAACAGCTCGGTCAGGATCCGCGCCACCATCTGGTCCAGAGTGGCCACGCTGACCTGGCCGGCCTGCACGGCCGCCCGCAGCGCCGGGCCGTAGTAAATGGGGCTGGGCATCTTCTGGTCCAGGCCGGCTTCCGCGGACGCGACGGTGGAGTGGGTGGCGCCGTAGTCCGAGGTCACGAAGCCAGGGAAGCCCCAGCGCTGATCGAGGGTCGTGGTGAGCAGGTAGCGTTCTGGCACGCGAACTGGCCGTTGATCGTGCTGTAGGCGCACATCACCGAGGACGGCCTTGGCCTGCTGGGTCGCGGCCCAGAACGCGGGCAGGTAGATCTCGTGCAGCGCCCGCTCGCTCACGATCGCGTCGTCGGCCGCGGTGTTCCTGTTGGTCTCCTGGTTGTACACCGCGAAGTGCTTGACCTGGGACATCTCACCCTGGCTCTGCACCCCGTCGATGTCCGCCACGGCCAGCGCGGAGTTGAGGTAGGGGTCCTCGGTGTAGGCCTCGAACGACCGGCCCCAGCGCGGGTCCCGGTCGATGTTCACCGTCGGCCCCAGGTTGACCATTGCGCCCTTGCCCGCTCCTCGGCGCCGATGACCTGCGCCGTACTTGGTGGCCAGCGACGGGTCCCAGGTCGCGGCCAGCGACACCCCGGCCGGCAACTGGGTCGACCCCGGCCAGGCCTTCGCCCACCCCGTTCGGGCCGTCTTCCTCGCCCATGGCCGGGACGCACAGGCTCGGGATCGCCGAGATGTAGAACACGTACGGCTGGCTGGTCCCGCCGCCGGTCACCATGTTGATCTTGTCGGCCAGGGACATCCGGGCCAGCAGCAGGCTCACCCGCTGGCTGACCGGCAGCGACTGGTTCAGCCACGGGCAGGAGGCGGTCGATCCCGCTGCGCTGGCGGAGGCAGAGCCCTCCGAAGCAGAGCCCTCCGAAGCAGAGCCCTCCGAAGCAGAGGCGGCCGTGGCCAGCCCGGCCGGCAGTAAAACGGCCAGGAACGCGGCCGCCGCCATTACCGGCAGGCGCCGGCTACGTGAAGCGCGGATGAGCGTCATAACACGGCCTCCATTGCCCGTCGCCAATCGCGGCCGGTCCCACCCGGGGCGAGCACTTCGCTGCCCATGCCGCAGGCCTAGTCAAACCTCCGCCTGGCCGGGATGCCAGAGTTCTGCATGGCAATAATTTGTAAAGGCGGCCGATCCGCCGGTATCGGGCCGCCCCCGCCCGGGCCGCCCGGCAATTGACCCAGGCCAGGCTGGGGAACGGCGACGATAAGACCCTTGCTTAACGAAGTCCGGCGAACAGGTCGTGTTCGGGCAGCGAGGCCCCGGTCGTGTCCATCGCCCGGATGAAGCTCTCCTCGCCGAACACCCGCTCGCCGAGCTCGGGCGGGATCTTGCTGAACCAGGACTCGCTGATCTGGCTGGCGTGCGCCATCAGCGCGGCCTGCTTGCGGGCCAGCACCGGGCGGATATCGACGGTGGTCGTGATGCGCTGCTCGGAGGCGTCCATCTGCGCTTGCGTCTCGGGGCTGATGTCGTCCCGGCCGGGCACGTCCGCACCGGCGTCGCGGAGCGCGGTCCACAGTTCCCGCCACTTGCTGACCGGCATCGCGGTCAGGTACAGCTTCGCCGGGATTCCGGTGAGCCGCACCGCCTCGGCCGCGCCCAGGCTGGCGTGCACATGGTCGGGGTGCTCGTAACCGCCTTCCGGATCGTAGGTCACCACGACCTGCGGCCGGTACCGCTCGATCAGGCCGCCGATCCGGTCCGCCACGTCGGCCAGCGGCACGTTGCAGAACGCGTCCGGCCGGCTCTTGTAGTCCCACTCCACCATCCCGGAGTCGTGATAGCCGAGCAGCTCGAGGTCGGTGACCCCCAGGAGCTTGGCGGATTCCCTGAGCTCGGCCAGCCTGATCTCGGCCACTTCCTGCTCGTCGTGACCCTCCTCGCCCGGCTTGATCCCGCCGGGAGCGTCGCCGAACTCGCCGTTCGTGCAGGTGACGACGATCGTGCGGACGCCCTCGGCCGAGTATTTGGCCAGCACTCCCCCGGTGCTCGAGGCCTCGTCGTCGGGATGCGCGTGCACTGCCATCAGGGTGAGGTTGTCGGCCATGACACCCAGCCTGCCTGACCAGGGCCGGCCCGGCAGGCCGGCCCGCTCTTTCAGCCCGTCGCGTAACTGCCACCCGGGCGGGTCGCGGCCCACGGCCCGGGCGGCGGGCCCGGCTTAACCCCGTTCGTCGCTTCGCTCGTGGCCGGCCCGGCTATCGTGGTGGCCCGGTCCGCGGACCAGTTGTCCGCGGCAGCCCAGTGCTGGCCAGACCAGAACGGCTAACAGCACGGGCTAGCCAGAACGGGAAGGCCGGTTCATGAGCCACGGCAGCATGCGCCGGCCCAGGCGCCGGCCCTGATCATCGTGGTGGCCGTGATCGCGGCCGTCGTGGTGGCGACCGGCGCGGCGGGCGGCTACGTCTTGCTGACCCGCACCCAGGGCAGCCCGCAGCAGACCGCGGCCAGCTACCTGCGGGACTGGCAGCGGGGCAGCTACACGGCGATGGGCAAGGTCAGCGTGGGCGTGCCGGGCGGCGGCCTGGCCACCCCGCTGCGGCAGGCGCAGGCCGGGCTCGGCCTGCGCAGTATCCACCTGCAGCTCGGCCGGGTCACCGCGAACGGCGGCTCGGCCCGGGCCCGCTTCACCGCTACCGCCGATCTGGCCAGCGGGCACACCTGGACTTATCCGGGGCAGCTCCAGCTGGTCACCCGGAACCGGCACTGGTGGGTGAACTGGAGCCCGTCCGCCATCTACCCCGGGCTCCGGGCGGGCGAGCGGTTTGTGCTGAGCGCTGCCTGGCCGGCCCGGGCCGCGGTGCTGGCCTCCGACGGCACCGCGCTGAGCTCTCCCGCGGTCATCGCCCAGTCCGGCTCCATCGCCCTGCTCACCGGGACCGTGGTCGCTGCCACGAAGGCCCAGGCCAAAGCCCTCGGCGCCCCCTACCAGGCCGGCGACCTGGTCGGCCAGGGTGGCATCGAGCAGGCCTACCAGGCGCAACTGGCGGGCAAGCCGTCGCTGACCATCCGGGTCGAGGGACCCGGCCAGCGGGTTGACGCCACGGCCGCCCGCTTCGCGGCCACGCCGGGCAAGCCGGTGCAGACCAGCCTCGACATGCAGGACCAGATGGCCGCGTCGGCGGCCGTGTCGGCGGCCAGCACCTCGAAGCCCATTGACCTGGTGGCTATCCAGCCCTCCACCGGCAAGGTGCTGGCCGTGGTGGAGCGCCCAGGCGGGTTCGACCGGGCCCTGGCCGGCATCTTCCCGCCTGGCTCGACCTTCAAGGTGATCACCGCTTCGGCGCTGGCCCAGCGCGGGATGCGGCCGGCCAGCACCGTCCAGTGTCCTAGCCAGGTCACGATCGGCGGCCGTACCTTCCACAACGATGACAACGAGCATCTGGGCACGACCAGCCTGCAGACGGCGTTCGCGGTGTCCTGCAACTCCACCTTCGCCATGCTCGCCTACCAGCGGCTGGGTGGTTCCTCGCTCGCGTCGATGGCCTCGACGTTCGGCTTCAACACCGCCGCGAACCTGGGCATCCCCGCCACGCTCGGCAAGTTCACCACCCCGCACCAGCCGGTTGACCTGGCCGCCGACGCCTTCGGCCAGGGGACCGATCTGGTCAACCCGCTCAGCCAGGCCAGCGTGGCCGCGGCCATTGAGGACGGCACCTGGCGCTCCCCGGTGCTGGTGACCAGCCCGCAGCCCCAGCAGTCCAGCGCGCCGCGCAAGATCAGCGCCAGCATTCTGGACACCCTGCGGCCCATGATGCGGGCGGTGGTGACCAGCGGCACCGCCGCCGGGGTCGGGTTCCCGGCCGGGGTCTACGGCAAGACCGGCACCGCCCAGTACGGCACCGGCACCCATTCCCACGGCTGGTTCATCGGTTACCGCGGCGATCTGGCCTTCGCGGTCCTGGTCGAGGGTGGCGGTCTCGGCGCCGACAGCGCCGGGCCGGTGGCCAACACCTTCTTGCGCAAGCTCTGACCACCCCGCGGCGGGTCGCTCAGCCCTTCTGGGCGGCCGGCCCGGCGTAGGTCACGGTGACCCGCTGGAAGCCCAGCGAGTGCATCATCCCGGTGAGCATGCCGGTGGTGTTGCGCTGCGCCTCAGCCAGCAGGGGGCTCTGCCGGGCCGCGGTCTGGATCTTCTGCTGGGCTAGGACGTACACCTGCTGCTCACTGTTCGGGTTGCCGGAGAAGAAGTTCCCGATCCGGTTCAGCAGCCCCTGCTGCTGGGCGAAGACGTAGGACTGCTTCACGTTAAGCACGGCGGGCTCGAGCTGGGCCCGGGGCAGCCGGATCGTGACCGCCGTCCGGTTCGCCGAGACCTGGATGGCCGAGCCCTTGAGCCGCCCGAAGTTGACGTATGCGATCTCGCTGCCCTGGCCGACGAACAGCGTCTGGCTGCCTTCCAGGAAGGCCGGCAGCAGGTTCGCCTTCTGGGTCAGGTTCACCACGACCTGGAACGAGCCACTGGCCGCCTGGTAACGGCTCAGGGCCGTGATCGACTTGAGCAGCACGGGCTGGCTGCGGACGGAGGTGGTCTCGCCGAACGGGTTGTGCAACCGGGGCAGCAGGCTGACGGCGGACAGCACGATGATCAGCACAGCGACCGCTACGACGGCGACCGCGGCCGCCATCAGCTTCCCGATTATCCCGCGGCCGCGGACGCGGACAAGCTGCGGTTCGGTATCCCGATCCTGCTGCGCGGGCGTGCTACGTACCATGGTCCCTCCAACCTCCCGGTTGACCGCTGCGGGTCAGCCGGCGCGGCAGCCGTGCGGACCTTGCCCGGTCCAAGTACCCCAGCGTGACCGAGACATTCCGCTACGCCCGCACATCGGGAAGAATGAGCCACCAGGTGCGGGCCGGATCGCGGGTGGCGGTGGTGCAGATGAGCTGGAGCAGGCGCAGGAGGCGGCCCAGGCGGGTCCGGCGCCGGAGGCTGGGCCGGGCGGGATGCCTGCTCTGGATAGTCGGCGCGATCCTGATCCTGCTGCTGCTGTCGCTGGTGTTCGGTGGTTTCCGGCTGGGCAGCAAGCAGGGCCTGGGGAGCCCCGGGATGGGCCCGGTCCCGGTGGCGGGCGCCCCCGGTCCGGCCTACCAGCCGTAGATGCGCGCCGGAAGCTCGTGGGCGGGTATCTGGTCGGGGCCGGGATAGGCCACCATCACGACCGAGTCATCCGGATCATGGCCTTCCACCAGCTTCACCCCGCCGCTGCTGCGGGTGTCGCGGTGCGCGGAGCGTGCCTTCAGCACCTGCTCGCAGCGCTCGAAGTCCGCCTCCCCGTCGGCGGTCCAGATCACGTACTGCAGGCCGACGCCGCCGAGCGGATGGCTCGCGTTGCTGCCCATGGCGCGCAGGAACAACTGCGTCCCGCCCGGGCTGACCAGCAGCGCGGCGGTCGGGCTCTGGTCAGCGACCCGCATCGCGAGGAGTTCGGTGTAGAAGCTGACCGAGCGGTCCAGTTGCTGCACGAACATGACTGCTGAGCCGATCCGGGTGCCGTGCGCCATCCGCTGACCTTCCAATCCCGCTAGCTGGGACTGACTGTCCCCCTAGAGCACCCAGCTAACCGTACGGGCGCGCGGGCTGGCGCACGACTTGCCGCTATCTGGCTCAGGCCGGCCGGGCCTACCCTCGCTCGCGCCGGCCTGGCCCAGCGTCAGGTCACGGACCGGCCTGGTCGTCCCGGTGCAGCCAGCTGAGCAGGCCCGGCGGGGCCAGCGGGGCCACCCGCCTCCGGTAGCCGGCCAGCTCAGCCGCGCTGAGCTCCTCGCGGCCGGCCCCCGAGGTGCCACGCCGGAAGAACATCTTGGCGTCCTTGATGATCACGGACGGCCCGGTCAGCTGCACGGCGTTGTCCCGCATGTGGCTGAACGTGGCCGCCTGCACGAGGCCGGGCCAGATCTGCGGGGATACGGAGATGCCGAGGCGTCCCGCGAGGCGGCGCATCTCCCCGTCGAGATCGGCGGACAGGTCCTCGTAGTGCGCAAGCACGATGTTCGGCTGGTCGCGCCGCGCCCAGGCGTCGGCGAGGTGCCACATCACCCCGGGAAGCGAGTCCATCTGCTGCTGGGGCGTGGTGTCCTCATGGATCCAGCGGACCAGCCAGTCATGCAGCGGCGGGCGCGGTGGCGGCGGCTCGCTCGGTTCGGGCTGGCCGGTGAGCTCGCGCAGCCGGGCCCGGTCGATGTTGTTGCCCTGGTGGTAGAGGGACACGGCCATGTCGAGCGGGTGCCTGGCCACCACGATGTAGGTAGCGCGGGGATCGATGGGGATCCCGTCCAGCGGCGTGTGCGTCTTGATGAACCGGCGGTGCTGCTGCGCGGCGAGCCCGGCGAACCTCTCGTCGCGCGAGATCAGCAGCCGGTCCAGCCAGGGCGACAGTTGCGGCAGCGTGCCGGGCAGTTCCTCGGTCTGGAAGATCAGCAGCGCGCAGATCATCTGCATCCAGGTGGTCCCGCTCTTGGACCGGGTGCTGATCACGATGTCGCCGTCCCGGAACGGGAACCCGGACCACCGTCCGCTGTCCTCCTCGTCCGACCGGTAGCGAACTGGGGCATCGGGCATCCGCCGAGCTTAATGCGGTAGCAAAATATAGGAGTTGACTTATATAAGTAGTAGCTGTAATTCTTGGCCCATGCAGGCCTTCGAGGTGCTGGGCGACCCGGTCCGCCGCCGGGTCCTGGAGCTGATCGCGGACGGCGAGGTGACCTCGGGCGGGGTGTGCAGCGTCATCCGCGCCGAGTTCGGCATCTCCCAGCCTGCCGTGTCGCAGCACCTCAGGGTGCTGCGCGACAGCGGCTTCGCCACGGTACGGGCCGCGGGCACCCGCCGGCTGTACGCGGTGAACCCGGAGCCGCTGCGCGAGGTGGCCGACTGGCTGGAACCGTTTCGGCGCTTCTGGGCTCCGCACCTGGACGCGCTGGCCACGGAACTGGCCCGCGGCCGCCGCGAACGCCGGCTTCAGGAGAGCTCCGGCGGGCGGGTACGCCGGCCCCGAGAGCGCACGCCCGGCCAGTAGGCCGCCCCGGGGAACTACCGGGCACAGCGACGACGGGAGCTCGCCATGATTGAGGTCATTGAGCTGATCAACGCGGTGCGCAGGCGGGTGGGCCACCGCACCCTGGATGCGGGCGAGGCGCACAGCGTGATCATCAGCCAGGTCTACGCCGCCTCCATCGACGATGTCTGGGACGCCTGCACCAACCCCATCCGGATCCCCCGCTGGTTCCTGCCGGTCAGCGGCGATCTGAAGCCCGGCGGCCACTACCAGATCGAGGGCAACGCGAGCGGGACCATCGAGCGCTGCGACCCGCCCCGCGGAGTTCACGGCCACCTGGGAGTTCGGCGGGCAGATCAGCTGGATCGAGGTCCGGCTGGCCAGCGAGCCGCCGGACGGGACGCGGCTGGAACTCGAGCACATCGCCGACCCCGGGACGCCGTGGGCCGAATTCGGCCCCGGCGCGGTGGGCGTGGGCTGGGATATGGCCCTGACCCCGCCGCCCAGGCCGCGGCCGACCGGACCCTGGCCGCCTACACCGGCTCAGGCGGCTAGCTCGGAGTAGTGGCTGGCGTCGCCCTTGCGGACGATGCTGGTGTCGCCGTGGATTCCCACCGGGACGTCGCCGGCGATCGTGACCCGGTGCAGCAGCCGGGGGAGGTCGTCGAAGTCGGCGACCGCATAATGCTGCGTGGCCCGGTTGTCCCAGATCGCGATGTCCCCGTCGCGCCAGGTCCAGCGGACGGTGTTCTCCAGCCGGGTGATGTGCCGCTGCAGCACGCCGAACAGGTGCGTGGAGTCGGTCGCGCTCAGCCCGGGGAACGACGTGACGAAGTGGCCGAGCAGCAGCGTCGGCTCCCCCGTCTCCGGGTGGATGCGGACCACCGGGTGCTCGGTCTCGAACGCCAGGTGGCGGAATTCCTCCCGGTACTCCTCTTCCCGGACGTCGACGCCGCCGATCTGCGGGCGCTCGGCCGCGTAGTCGTACAGGTTGGTGTGCACCGCGCGCAGGTCGCCGGCCAGGGCCTTCAGCGCCGGGTGCAGCCGCCGGTAGGCCTCGGCGGTGTTCGCCCAGACGGTGTCCCCCCGTAGGGCGGCAGCGTGATCGCGCGCAGCACGCTGATCGCCGGGACCCGGTCCACGAACGTCACGTCCGTGTGCCAGCTGTTGGCCTTGCCCTGCTCGGCGTCGATCGGGCAGCACGCCGCCCTCCCCGGCCACCGTGGGGTGGGGCTTGGTGAGCGGGCCCAGCAGCTCGCCGAAGGCCCGCTGGTCGGCGTCGGTGGCGTGCTGCTGGTCGCGCAGGAAGACGACCTTGTGCCGGAGCAGCGCGGCGCGCAACTCGGCCACGGCGGCCGGGCTCGAGGTCGCCGCCGATGCGGATGCCGCCGACGACGGCACCGATCACGCCGCCCACCTGGGTGACGTCAATGTGCTGGTACGAGCCATGGCTGCGGAGAGCCGGTCGGTCCTGGACGCTGGTCATGCGAGGGCACCTTTCGGATGGCAGGTCTTTAGCAGCAAGATGCGCCGCCATCCGCTAAATGTCAAGTATTCCGATAGGTTAAATATGAAATAACGAGAACCATCCGGCGCGACTGACGCGGTAACCAACGGGGCCCGGGCAGCACAGCCCCGGGGCCTGGGCCGGCCGGACAGCATGCCCGGCCGGCGCTGGCGGCGGCCAGCGCAGGCCACGGTCAGGCGCCGTCGGCGGCTCGAGCACGAAGACCGGGATCATCCGCGACGTCTTCCTGGTACTCGGCGTACGGCGGGTAGGCCGCGACCGCGCGCTCCCACCACTCGGCCCGCTCGTCGCCGGTCACCTCGCGGGCCACATCGTCTGCTTGCGCGGGCCGTCCTGCAGTTCGACCTGCGGGTCGGCGCGGAAGTTGTAGTACCAGAACGGGTGCTCGGGGGCGCCGCCCTGGGACGCGACCGCCGCGTACCGGCCGTCGTGCTCGACCCGCATCAGCGGGGTCTTGCGCACCTTCCCGCTGCGCGCCCCGCGGTTGGTGATGACGACCACGGGCAGGCCCGGTGTCCCGCAGCGTGGTCCCGCGGGTACCGCCCGAGCTCTCGTACTCCTCGACCTGGTCGCGGACCCAGCCTCGCGGACTCGGCTCATATTCACCCTCGATCGGCATACCGTTTAGTCAACCATGAAGCCAGCAGCGACCTCGCGCGCAGCCGCCGTCCAGGCCCGGCTCGAGCCGGTCGTCCGGTATGACGATCGAGTCCATCGTGCACGACAAGTGGATCCGGCAGCGGTACGACTGCGGCTGCTATCCCAGCCTGATCCCGGCCCGGCGGGCCACCGTCGAGACGGCCTGGCACGAGGCCGGTCACGCGGTCGCCGCGCTGGCCGTCGGGGCGCGAGTTCAGCTCGGCCAGCATCCACCACAGCCGGACGTCGGACGGCCGGGTGCACGGCATCAGCGGCGGGCCGCGACCTGGCCTTCGTGATCGACGCGGCCGGCCAGATCGGCCAGCGGCTGCGCGACTGGACCATGCTGGACGGCGACGACGAACTGCGCGCCTGGCTGCCCACCTGGAAGAGCGACGGCGGCGACGCGCGGCGGTTCCGCCGGGCCATCGCCGCCCGGTACGGCCGCGACGAGGTGTCCGCGTGGCGGCGCAGCGAGGACGTGCTGACCCCGCTGCGGCTGCAGATCCGCCAGGTGGCCCGGGCCCTGCTGGTGCATCCCGCGGCACCTGCCCTACCACGTGGTGGCGGCGATCGCGGCCGGCTGCTGAGCGGTGCGGCCCGGCTCAGGGCACCACGGTGACCGGCCAGCGGCTGGCCCGGACCAGGTGCACGGCCAGCGAGCCGACGAACCGGTGCCCGGCCTTGGTCGAGGCGCCCACGATCACCGCGTCGGCCTGGACCTCGTCGGCCAGCCGGACGATCTCGGCGAACGGGTTGCCGGTCCGCTCGACGAACTCGACGTCGATGCCGAGCCGGGCGGCTCTGCGTCCTCCGCCGCTCTGCCGCAGTTCCGTCGGCCACCTCGTCGTACGCCTCCTTCATGGAGATGGCCGCGCCCGCGCCGATCCCGGCCATGGCGCTGAACGGCCGGACATACAGGAAGACCAGCCGGGCGTGCTGCCGGCGGGCCATGCCCGCCGCGTAGGCACCGGCCCGCAGGGAGGTGTCCGAGCCATCCACACCCACCAGCAGCACGCCGGGCCCGTCCCGGTACTGATCGCTCACCCGCCAACCGTCTCACGAACCCAGGCACATCAGGAGCACCCGGGTGGGAAGGAAAGCCCGGGGCGCTCAGGCGAGACGATGGGACCAGCCACGGGCCGTTAGAAGGGATGGTGCGTCATCAGCGTCGATGAGGAGCGGGACGGGGTACCGCTGACCAACCTCGACCAGCCGCTGTTCGGCGGGGCGGCCGCGACCAAGCGCGACCTGGTGGACTACCTGGACGCGGTCGCCGACCAGATGCTCCCGCGAACTGCGCGGCCGGCCGCTGTCGGTGATGCGGGTGCTCCGCGGCCAGGAACCGTTCATGCAGAAGAACGTGCCCAAATACACCCCGGCGTGGGTGCGCGACGGTCCGGCTGTGGGCGGAGAGCTCCCGGCGCGAGGTGTCCTACGCGCTCTGCGACGACCGCCGCACGCTGCTGTGGTTCGCCAACCAGCGGGCCGTGGAGTACCACCCCACGCTGATCCGGGCCGGCCAGCAGGACCATCCCGACTACCTGGTGCTGGACATCGACCCGCCGGCGGGCGGCGAGTTCCGGCTGGCGGTCCGCGCCGCCCAGCTGGTCCGCGAGGCGCTGGCCGGGCTGCGGGCTGGCGGGCGCGGTCAAGACCAGCGGCGCCAAGGGGGTGCACGTGTTCGTGCCGATGACGGCAGGCCACGCCGAGGACGCGGCGGCGGCCACCCGCGCGGTGGCGGCCCGGGCCGAGCGGCTCGACCCGGTGCTGGCCACCACGGCGTTCATCCGGGAGGACCGGGAGGGGAAGGTGTTCCTCGACTCGACCCGGGCGGGCGGGGCCACCGTGGTGGCCGCCTACAGCCCGCGGGTCCGGCCCGGCGTCCCGGTGTCCTTCCCGGTGTCCTGGGACGAGCTGGACCGGGTCGACGCCCGGCCGACTTCACCGTGCGCACCGCCGCCGGGCAGATCACGCCCGGCGGCCCGCTGGGCGGGCCAGCTGCCCGCGCCGCAGCGGCTCAGCGCCGACCTGGTCGCGGAGGGCCACACCATCCCGATGCGCCCGGGTGCAGGCCATGCACGAAGGCAAACGGCGGGCCCGCGCCCGCCGCCAGGCCGAGGAGGCCGCGCTAGGCGCGGGCGCGGTGTGTGCTCCGTGCAGCCAGCCAGTCAGTCGCTGGTAGCCCCGGCTGGCGCGGCCGAAGCGCAGCCAGCAGAACACCAGCAGGGCGATCCGCAGCCACGGGCCGAGGCCGAACCCAAGCCCCAGAACCAGCGAAGGGCCAGAACAGGGCGCCGAGGCCGGCCAGCAGGCGCAGCCGACCACGACGAGCAGCACGATCCAGCACGATGCGCAGCCAGTTGTGCCGCCGCGGCTCCCCGGCCGGGGCCGGGGCCGCCGCGGTGCGGGCGGCCGGGCGGGCCGGTATCAGGCAGGTCGGCGGCATTCCGGCCAGGTCCGCCCGGGTCTTGGCGCTCATCGCCCGGCTGAGGCGCTCGTCCAGTTCCGCCTGGTCGAGCCGGCCGTCTCCGTAGTGCTGGGCGAGCGGTCGGCGACCTCGGCCCGCTCGGCATCGGAGACTCGCATGGTGGGGCGGCGGGCTGCGCGCGGCGGCGCGCGTCGTACTGGGCTGAAACCAGCCCGCCGCGATGGCCTGGTCCTGCCATCCTGGAATGACACCCCCGGTCAGGTAGATGGGCACGGCTCGCGCCGCCGAGACGGCGAGCACGGCGAACACGATCGGACGACGGCACGTCCACGTTCGGTAGCGGGCGATGGGCGGCCACGCCGGCCAGGTAGGCCAGCACGGCGGCTGCCGCCGGGCGGGCGTGGGTCGGCGGGCGCGAGGTCTGGTCACTCGCGTCACGGAACTGGTGGTTGTATCCATGGCTCCAGCTGCGGCCGGCGGCCGGTCCACCATGCGGGAACAGCCCCCGGCTGCGCCCTGAACCGGTGGGCCCTGCCAGGATCGGGTCATCCCTGGCGCCTGGGGTCAGATGGGCGTGATGGGGATGGCGGCAGCACTGATCCCGCGGCCGACCGCGCGACCGATCCGGGCCCGCCCTGACCCGGCCCACGGTCCGCGGCACGGGCCCAGGGTCGTCCCCGATGGCCCGGCCCAGGCCCGGGCGCGGGATGACTGGAGGGATGCGGCACCGCAACCGACGCCCCGACCGCGCCCTGGCGAGCGCCGACTCCGGCGGCTCGGCAGCCGTCATACCTGGATCCGCCATCCGCCGGGCACCGGGCCGCTGCGGCGCAGCCGCGAGGACCGGCTGGCGGGCGGCGTCGCGGCCGGGCTGGCCGCGCGCACCGGCCTGGACGTGAACCTGGTCCGGACCGGCTTCGTGGTCGCGGCCCTGTTCAGCCTGCTTCGGCGCGGCGGCGTACGTGGTGGCCTGGCTGCTGATCCCCGCGGAGGGGGCGGACGGCAACATCGCCGGCAAGGCGCTGGCCGACCGGCGCGGCATCGCTCTCGCGGCCGGCCTGGCCTCGCTGCTCGTCGTGGTGCTGGTCATCGCGTCGGCGCTGCACGCGGGCTGGCTCAGCACCCTGGCCTGGCCGCTGGTCATCTGCGTGGCGGGCGTCACCCTGATCTGGCGGAACGCGCCGGCCGGACGAGCAGGCGGTGCTGCAGCGCCTGGCTGACCCGCTGCTCGGCCTGGCCCAGGGCAGCCGCAGCCGCCGGCGCACGGTGGTCCGGATCGTGGTCGCCGCCGTGGCGCTGGGGCTCGGCCTGGGCTGGCTGCTGACCGGCCACCCGGACCAGAGCGCGCTGCGCCAGCTCGCCGGGGTGATCCTGGTCGTGGCGGCGATCGCCATCCTGCTCGGCCCCTGGTGGCTGCGCATCGCCCGCGACCTGGTGGTCGAGCGGCAGGCCCGGATCCGGGCCGAGGAACGCGCCGACATGGCGGCCCGGGTGCACGACTCGGTGCTGCAGACGCTCGCCCTGATCCAGCGCCGCGCCGACCACCCCCAGCAGGTCATCCAGCTGGCCCGGGCCCAGGAACGTGAGCTGCGCGCGTGGCTGTTCGACGGCCAGGCTCCCGGCTCGCTGGACGGCCAGGACCTGACCCTCGCGGCCGGGGATCCGGCTCATCCAGCAGGAGGTGGAGGCGCAGCACGAGGTCCCCGTCGAGGCGGTCACCGTCGGTGACTGCGACCTGGACGACGACCTGCGCGCGCTGCTGGCCGCGGCCCGGGAGGCGACGGTCAACGCGGTGAAGTGGTCCGGCGCCCCGGTGGTCTCGATCTTCGCCGAGGTGGAGCCGGGCCAGGTGGCACTGTTCGTGCGGGACCGCGGCCAGGGATTCGACCCGGCGGCCGTCCCGCCGGACCGCAAGGGCCTGGCCCAGTCGATCCACGCCCGGATGGCCCGCCGCGGCGGGACCGTGGTCGTGCGCACCGCCCCGGGCGAGGGCACCGAGGTGTCGCTGACCATGCCCCGCCCGGCCGGGGAACGCCAGCCGGGACGGGCATGACCAGCCCGGCCGGGGCCGGCCCGGGGCCGGGCCGCGCCCGCGGGTGGTCATCGTCGACGATCACGGGCTGTTCCGTTCCGGGGTCCGGTCCGAGCTGGGCGACCAGGTGGAGGTGGTGGGTGAGGCCGACGACGTGACGCCCGCCATCGCCGTGATCTCCGCAGTGCCTGCCGGACGTGGTGCTGCTCGACGTGCACCTGCCGGGCGGGGGCGGGCAGGCCGTGATCACCGCGTTGCGGGCCAGCCAGCCCCAGGTGCGTTTCCTCGCCTTGTCCGCATCGGACGCGCCGGAAGACGTCATCGCGGTCATCCGGGCCGGCGCGCGGGGCTATGTGACGAAAACGATCTCCGGGCCGGACCTGGTGGACGCGGTCCGCCGGGTGGCCGGCGGGGACACGGTGTTCTCCCCCCGGCTGGCCGGGTTCGTGCTGGACGCGTTCGCGGCCCTGCCCGCCGACGGCCCGGGCGTCCCGTCCCTGGACCCGGAACTGGATCAGCTGACTCCCCGCGAACGCGAGGTGCTCCGCCTGATCGCCCGGGGCTACACGTACAAGGAGATCGCCCGCGAGCTGTACATCTCGGTCAAGACCGTGGAGAGCCATGTGTCGTCGGTGCTGCGCAAACTCCAGCTCTCCACCCGGCACCAGCTCACCCGCTGGGCCACTGAGCGGCGCCTGGCTTAGGGTGACTGCTAGCGTATGCGCCGGCGGTACGGGCCGCCGTGCTCGGCCTCGGGGGCCGGTGTGCGCCAGGGGGCAGAACGCTGGAGGCATGGGTGGCTGAGGACTTCCCTTCGGGGTTAGCTGACAGCCCGGTGCCCGGGAACACGGGGCAGATCGCCAGCTACGAGATGGTCGAGGAACTCGGCCGCGGTGGCATGGCCGTGGTGTACCGCGCCCGCGACGTGCGGCTGGGCCGCTGGGTGGCGCTGAAGGTGCTGGGCGAGGATCTGGCCCGGGATGAGGCGTTCCGGCGGCGCTTCATCCGGGAGTCCCGGGCGGCGGCCGCGGTGGATCACCCGAACATCATCCCGATCTTCGACGCGGGCGAGGCCAACGGCGTCCTGTTCATCGCCATGCGCTACGTCGGCGGCCAGGACGTGCACAGCCTGCTGAACCGGATGGGCCCGCTGCCGTCGGCCCGCGCCACCGGGATCGTCGCCCAGGTGGCCTCCGCGCTGGACGCGGCGCACGCCTGCGGGCTGGTGCACCGCGACGTGAAACCGGCCAACATGCTGCTCGGCGGGCTGGCCGAGGACGGGTCGGAAGACCACGTCTACCTGTCTGACTTCGGCATCAGCAAGACCTCGCAGGCGACCACCAACCTCACGCTGACCGGGCAGGTGCTCGGCACCCTGAACTACCTGGCTCCCGAGCAGATCGAAGGGCGCGGGGTGGACGGCCGCGCGGACGCCTACTCGCTGGCGTGCGCGGCGTTCGAGATGCTGGCGGGCGTGCCGCCGTTCCGGCGGGAACAGAGCCTGGCGGTCATGTGGGCCCAGCTGTCCGCGCCCCCGCCGCCGCTGACCAGCATGCGCCGCGACCTGCCCCCGGCCGTGGATCAGGTGATGGCCCGGGGCCTGGCCAAGCCCCCGGAGGACCGCTACCCGAGCTGCCGCGCGTTCGCGGCGGCGCTCCAGGAAGCCTGCGGGGTCAGCGCCGGCGAGCTGGCCGCCCCGGCACTGGCCGCCCAGGGCGCTGGTCCCTCCCCCGCCCGGCGGGCCCGATCCGGCCGCATCCGGCCCGGGCGGCTCGCCGGCTGGCCGCGTCCGGTCAGGCGGCCTCGCCGATCGCGGCCCGGGGGCAGGCACACTCCGGTCAGCCCCGCGGCCGGGTTCCCGGCACCGCCCCGCCCGGCCGAGCCGACCAGCGCCGACCTGCCCCGTCCGGCCTCCTCAGCCAGCGCCGGCGCCCCCGGCCTGCCGCCGGCCGGCGCCGACCCTCCCGCCCGGCCTCCTGGGCCGCGCTGACCCTCCCGCCCGGCCTCCTGGGCCGACGCTGACCCTCCCGCCCGGCCTCCTGGGCCGGCGCTGAGCCCTCCCGGCCTCCTGGCCCGCGCCGGCCAGCCGCTGGCCCGCTTCCGGCGTGGCCCCATCGGCCGGGGCCGGCGGGTCCGGGTTGCGGCCGGCCCCGCCTACGCGGCCACCCGGCCCGCCGTCGGGGCAGCGACCGCGCAGGCGGCGCCGCGGGCTGGCCGTGCTGGCGACCAGCGTGCTCGTGCTGGCCGTGCTCGCCGCCGGGTTGGCGTTGTGGAAAAAAGGGTCTCTGACGCATCACGGAACGGCGGGCGGCGGGGTGTCCGCGAGTTCCTCGCCCACCGTCGGGGCGGTCGTCGCGGCGGCCTCGCCGCCTACGGTGGTGAAGCGCTACTACGCGGCCATCAGCCGCCGGGCCTACCTGCGGGCCTGGCAGCTGGGCGGTGATCACACCACGTCCAGCTTCTCGAGCTTCAAGGCCGGCTTCAGCACCACCGTGCGCGATGTCGTCGTCATCACCGGCTGGACGGGCGAGACGGTGACGGCCGACTTCAAGGCGGTGCACACGGACGGCACGGTGCTGAGCTACATGGGTACCTACGTCGTCGGGAACGGCGTCATCACCTCGTTCAGCGTGCACCAGGTCGGCTGAGCCGGGTCCGAGGCTGGGCAGGTCAGGCTGGCCGGCGCGGGGGCGCGGGCCGTGGAAGTTGTTGCCGCGCAAAAGCGTTAGGTAAGCAGGGCCTGGACTGGCACCCTGGCACACGGCCGTCCCGCCCGCTCCGCTCTTGCCCCCTTCCGCTCTACCCCCGTTCCATGGAGAGTTCCGCCGTGACCCCCTCGCTCGCCGAGCTTCAGGACCGGCTGCCCGGGCTGATGCTCCGGGATCAGCGCCGGCTCGGCCGCCGCGCCGAGCAGGCTGCCGCGCTGGCCGACTCCGGCGCGCGGGAGCAGGCGCTGGACCGGGTGCTCGCCGAGGTGGAGACGGCGACGGCGCAGGCAGAGGCCCGCCGGGCCAGCGTGCCCGTGCTGCGCTACCCGCCGGAGCTTCCGGTCAGCCAGCGCAAGGACGAGATCGCCGCGGCCATCCGGGATCACCAGGTGGTGATCGTCGCCGGTGAGACAGGCTCCGGGAAGACCACCCAGCTGCCCAAGATCTGCCTCGAGCTCGGCCGGGGGGTAACCGGGCAGATCGGGCACACCCAGCCGCGCCGGATCGCGGCGCGCACCGTCGCGGAGCGGATCGCCAGCGAACTCGGCACCGAGCTGGGCACCACGGTCGGCTACAAGGTGCGCTTCACCGACACCTCCAGCGACAGCACGCTGGTCAAGGTGATGACCGACGGCATCCTGCTCACCGAGTTGCAGCGCGACCGGCAGCTGCTCCGCTACGACACGCTCATCATCGACGAAGCGCACGAGCGCAGCCTGAACATCGACTTCATCCTCGGCTACCTCAAGCAACTGCTGCCCCGCCGCCCGGACCTCAAGGTCATCATCACCTCGGCCACGATCGACCCCCAGCGCTTCAGTGAGCATTTTGCCGGAGGCGAATCAAGCAGCAGAGCGCCGGAGGCGAATCAGGCCAAGCAGAGCGCTGGGGCGCCGATCGTCGAGGTGTCCGGGCGGACCTACCCGGTCGAGGTGCGCTACCGGCCGCTGGCCGACCCGGACGACCCGGACCAGGAGCCTAAGGACCAGGTCCAGGGCATCCTGGACGCGCTCACCGAGCTGAGCGCCGAGAGTCCCGGCGACGTCCTGGTCTTCCTCAGCGGCGAGCGGGAGATCCGGGACACCGCCGACGCGCTGGACGGGACGGACGGCCTGGAGGTGCTGCCGCTGTACGCCCGGCTGTCCGCCGCCGAGCAGCACCGGGTGTTCGACAGGAAACCCGGCCAGGCGAGTCACTTCTCCCGGCGGGTGGTGCTGGCCACCAACGTCGCGGAGACCTCGCTGACCGTGCCCGGCATCAAGTACGTGATCGACCCGGGCACCGCGCGGATCTCCCGGTACAGCCAGCGGACCAAGGTCCAGCGGCTGCCGATCGAGCCGATCTCGCAGGCCTCGGCGAACCAGCGGAAGGGCCGTTGCGGGCGGACGTCGGACGGCATCTGCATCCGGCTCTACACCGAGGCGGACTTCGAGAGCCGTCCCGAGTTCACCGACCCGGAGATCCTGCGCACCAACCTGGCCTCGGTCATCCTCCAGATGGCCGCGCTGGACCTGGGCGACATGGCCGACTTCCCGTTCGTCGAGCCGCCCGAGTCCAGGAACATCGCGGACGGCGTGCGGCTGCTCGAGGAACTCGGCGCCTTCTCCCCGGGCCACGCTCCGGGCCGGGGCCGGACCCGGCTGACCGAGACCGGCCGCAAGCTGTCCCGGCTGCCGCTGGACCCGCGGCTGGGGCGGATGATCCTCGAGGCGGGCCGCAACGGCTGCGTCCGCGAAGTGCTGATCATCACGGCGGCGCTGTCCATCATCGACCCGCGGGAGCGGCCCACGGACGCGCGGCAGGCGGCCGACGAGATGCACGCCCGGTTCGCGGAGCCGGGCTCGGACTTCCTGGCCTTCCTGAACCTGTGGGACTACCTGCGCGAGCGGCAGAGCCAGCTGTCCACGTCCGCGTTCCGGCGGCTGTGCCGGCGTGAGTACCTGCACTTCCTGCGGGTGCGCGAGTGGCAGGACGTGTACGGGCAGCTCCGGCAGGCCGCCGCGGACCTCGGCATCCAGGCGGGCCGGGAGCGGCGCGGCACCGGCCGGGGCCCCAGGCCAGCCGGGCGGCGCAGCGCAGGCCGGCGAGCAGGCCGCGGCCCAGGCCAGCGGCCCAGCGAAGCGGCGGGCCGGCCGGCGGGCCGGGCCGCCGCGGGCGGGCGGCCGGGAGCGGCCCAGGCTCCCCGCGACGCCGAAGCGGGCAGCCACTTCCCGGCCGAACTGGCTGACCGGGTGCACATGTCCCTGCTCTCGGGGCTGCTGTCGCACATCGGCATGCAGGACACCGACGCCAAGCCGCGCGGAAAGCGGCGGCCGCTGACCGAGTTCGCCGGGGCCCGCGGGGCCCGGTTCGCCATCTTCCCGGACTCGTCGCTGGCCAGGAAGCCGCCGCAGTGGGTGGTCGCGGCGGAACTGGTGGAGACGTCGCGGCTGTGGGCCAGGGTCGCGGCCCGCATCGAACCCGAATGGGCCGAGACCCTGGCCGCGCACCTGGTCCGGCGCAGCTACAGCGAGCCGCGCTGGGACGCCCGGCGCGGCGCGGCGGTGGCTACCGAGAAGGTCAGCCTGTACGGGCTGCCGATCGTGGCCGCCCGGACGGTCATGTTCGGCCGGATCGACCCGGCGGCCGCCCGGGATCTGTTCATCACGCACGCCCTGGTCGAGGGCGACTGGCAGACCCACCACAAGTTCTTCGCCCGCAACCAGCAGACGCTGGCCGACGCCGAGGACCTGGAACGCAAGGCCAGGCGGCGCGGGCTCATCGCCGACGACAGCGCCCTGTTCGCGTTCTACGACCAGCGGATCCCGGCGGAGGTGATCTCCGCCCGGCATTTCGACACCTGGTGGAAGCAGGCCCGCGCCGCCGACCCGGCGCTGCTGGACCTCTCCCCCGCCGATCTGATCGCGGCGTCAGCCGAGGAGATCAGCCCGGACAACTACCCAGCCCGGTGGGCCGACCTCCCGGTGTCCTACGAGTTCGCGCCGGGTGAGCCGGACGACGGGGTGAGCGTGGACATCCCGCTGGCCCGGCTGAACCAGGTGAGCGCGGACGAGTTCAGCTGGCAGGTGCCCGGCCTGCGCCAGGAGATGGTGACCGAGCTGATCCGGTCGCTGCCCAAGCAGTTGCGGACCACGTTCGTGCCGGTGCCGGACACCGCCCGGGCGGTGCTGCCCCGGCTCGGCCCGGCCCGCGGGGACCTGCTCGACGCGCTGGGCACCGAGCTGTCCCGGCTCGGCGGCGTGCACATCCCGCGGTCCGCATGGGACCAGTCACGGCTGCCCGCGTACCTGCGGATCACCTTCCGGGTGGTGGAGGACGGCCGGGTGCTCGCGGAGGGCAAGGACCTGGACGAGCTGCGCCGCCAGCTGCGCCCCCGGCTGCAGGCCACGCTCAGCGAGGCGGCCACCGGCATCACCCGGACCGGACTGCGGACCTGGGACATCGGCACGCTGCCCCGGGTGTTCAGCCACGGAGAGGTCCGCGCGTACCCGGCGCTGGCCGACACCGGCGACGCGGTCGACGTCCGGCTGTTCGAGACGCGGGCCCAGGCGGACGCGGCCATGCTGCGCGGCACCCGCCGCCTGCTCCTGCTCCAGGTGCCCTCCGGGGCCCGGGCCGTGGCCAGCCGCCTGCCGGTCAGCGCCAAGCTGGCCATGAGCCGGCACCCGTACCCCAGCACCGACGCGCTGCTCGACGACTGCGCGGCCGCCGCCGCGGACCAGGTGATCACCGAGGCGGGCGGCCCGGCGTGGGACGAGGCGGGCTTCGCCCGGCTGCTGGAGGCGGCGCGGTCGGCGCTGGCCGCCCGCACCGCGGACGTGGTCGCGCTCGTCGCCCGGGCGCTCGGCGAGGCGCACCAGGTCGAGGCCAGCCTGGCCGCGACGCCCAGCCCTCCGGTCCGGGCCGCGTTCACCGACCTGCGGGCCCAGCTGGCCGGGCTGGTTCATCCGGGTTTCGTCGCCGAGACCGGGGCCCGGCGGCTTCCCGACCTGGTCCGCTACCTGCGCGGGATGAGCCGGCGACTGGAGAAGATGCCGGAGGCGCTGGGCCGCGACGCCGAGCGGATGGCCGTGGTGCAGCGGGTCAGCGAGGACTACCAGCAGACCCTGGCCGACCTCCCGCCGGCCCGGCGGGATGACCCGGACGTCCGCGAGGTGCGCTGGATGATCGAGGAACTGCGGGTCAGCCTGTTCGCGCAGACCCTGGGCACCTCCGGCCCGGTGTCCGAGCGCCGGATCGAGAAGGCCCTGGATCAGCTGCACGGCTAGGCTGACTGGCCCGGCCGGCGGCGGTGAATCTCCCGCGGCCCGTGCGTCAATAGAGCTGTACGTCAATGGAGCTGTGCGTCGCCAGAGGGAGCTGACTGACCATGCCTGACCTGCTGACCGCGGAGGGTCTCGGCCGCTTCAGCGCGACCGCGGCCGCGCACGTGGCGGACGAGACGGTGCCCGGCCTCGTGGCGCTGGTCGCCCGGGGAGATCAGGTGCACGTCGAGGCGCTGGGGTCGCTGTCCATCGGCGGCCCCCCGGTGCGGCGCGATTCGCTGTTCCGCATCGCGTCCATCACCAAGCCGGTGACCGGCGCGGCGACCCTGGCCCTGGTCGGGGAAGGGCTGCTGGCCCTGGACGAGCCGGTGGACAGGCTGCTGCCCGAACTGGCCGATCGGCGGGTGCTGCGCCGGATGGACGGCCCGCTGGACGACACCGTGCCGGCCGAGCGCCCGGTCACCGTGCGCGATCTGCTGACGTTCACGTTCGGGTTCGGCGTGGCCGCCGAGATGTTCAGCGCGGAGCAGCCGTGGCCGGTGGTCGCGCAGGCCGACGCGCTGCACCTGGCCACGATCGGGCCGCCCGACCCGGCCGAGCAGCCCGGCCCGGACCAGCTGGATCGCGGGCCTCGGCTCGCTGCCGCTGCTGGCCCAGCCCGGTGAGCGCTGGTTCTACAACACCGGGGCCTCGGTCCTGGGGGTTCTGCTCGAGCGGGCGGCGGGCCAGCCGTTCGCGGACGTGCTCCGGACCCGCCTCTTCGAGCCGCTGGGCATGCCCGACACGGCGTTCTGGACGCCGCACACCGGGCGGCTCGGCGTCCGCGTTCCGGTCCGCTCCCGGCGGCGGGCTGGAGGTCTGGGACAAGCCGGAGGGTCTGTGGAGCGGGCCGCAGGCGTTCTGCGACGGGGCCTCGGGCCTGGTCTCCACCGCCGACGACCTGCTCGCGTTCACCCGGATGCTGCTGCGCGGCGGGGACCCGGTGCTGTCCGCGGCCGCGGTCGCGCGAGATGACCCGGGACCAGCTGACCCCGGCCCAGAAGGCGCGCGGCGGCCTCGGCCCGGGCTTCTTCGACGAGATCAGCTGGGGCTTCTGCACCTCGGTGGTCACCGCCGGGGCCCGGGCCGGCGCGTTCGGCTGGGCGGGCGGCTTCGGCACCACCTGGCTGGCGGATCCGGTCCGGGACCTCACCGTCATCGTGCTGACCCAGCGGATGTTCGACAGCCCGCAGCCGCCGCCCGTGCACGAGGCGCTGCAGGCGGCCGCGTACGAGGCCCTCGCCTGACTCGGCTGGGCCCGCGCCGATTGGGAGCGCCCGGCAGGCAACCGCGAAAGCCGACTCCTATGGACACAACACCTTCTCCGACTCCGCGCATCAGCCCGGCGACCACTTCCGATGGCATCGCGGTGACGCGGACGCCACGGCACGGGAATTGGCCGATGCCCGGCCAGCAGGTCGGCGCGCCAAGGCAGGCCGGCAACTCAAGCAAGCGGGCCCTGGTTCTGGCCGGCGGCGGAGCGGCAGGCAATGCGTGGGAGCTCGGTCTCGATCCCGGCCTGTCCGATGCCGGGGCTGAGGTAACCGAGGCTGATCTCCTCGTCGGGACGTCGGCCGGATCGACGGCGGCTGCCCGGTCACCAGCGGCACACGGCCGGCCGCACTGTGTGCTGCCATCCTCGCCAGCGGCTCGCCGATGCGCGCCACAGGCCACCGGCGACGCACTGCCGGGTCTCCCGGGGCCGACCTGCATGGATGGTCGACGGGATCGACGCCGTTCCGCGGAGCGTGCGGTCAGACATCACCGCCTATTCGGTGCACGCGAGGATGCGTCGACTCCCCCGCCGGATGGGACTCTGGACACCGGCCCGTGGCTGCGGCCGGGCCAGACGGGAATGCCCCGCGCCACTGGTCTGATCGGGTCCGGAACGGTGGACGGGCACGCCTGGTCCAGCACGGCCCATGTGGGACCGTGGGGACGAGTGCCTGGTAACCCGCGGCAACGGCGGCCTGGCCAGCGTCTGTGACGCCGTCGTCCTCACCGCAGGGGACGGCGGTGCTGGGCTCGGCCAGCGGCCCGCTCGTCGTGGTCTACGGAACCGCGGCGCCGGACGTGCAGCACGTGATCATCACCCTCGCCAGCGGCCAGACCCGCCGAGTCCAGGCCGTCGCGGTGGAGACCAGAAGTTCTTCGGCTATGCGCTCCTGCGGGGGCAGCACTCGGTCCGCTGGCGGTCCTACGACGCGGCCCGGCACGAGACTGGCTCGGGCCGCATCACCGGCGAGTAGGCGGCGCGACGAGCAACAGGGGTGACACCGGCAGAGGCCGATGGTCGGCCACGGGTCCGGGGCCCGGGGCGCAGGACATGTTCAATACCGCCCCGGCGGACAATGGCTGACTGCGTCCGCAAGCCCCGGGCGGTACGGCGGGAAATGGGAAGGACACCGCCTTCTCCCCAGCTGAAACGGAGACACGGAATATCGGGAGACGCCATTTCGGGTGCCCTTTCCAGACGGCTCTCGCCGCGCTCGCTGGCCACCCTGGCTGGCCGCCGCTTCGCCGCCCCGGCCGGTGGGCCAGGCTACCCGGGTCCCGGTCCCATGCCGACGCTGGCTGACCCTGCTCACCTTCCCCCCGCCGGGCACCGCCTGCCGCCGATCACCCGCCATCTCCCCGGCTGTCCCGGGCTTCGGGCCTGATAGGCCGCACCAGGCTCTGCCGCTGGTTCGTGCTACCGGGCCACTGCTGCAAAAAGTTTGCAAGTAGATAATTGTCGCAATTAGCATGCGGGCCATGCCCTCCCCGGCATCCCCTTCCCCCGCACCCAGCCCTGCTCCCGGCCAGCTCCGCCGGCACCGGCTCCGGCCCGGCCGCGCGGAACCCGCACGACGCGGAAATACTGCGGCTCGCCGTCCCGGCGTTCGGGGCGCTGGTCGCCGAGCCACTGTTCCTGTTCGCGGACTCGGTGATCGTCGGGCGGCTCGGTACCGCGCCCCTCGGCGGCCTCGGCGTGGCCAGCCAGGCTCTCACCGCCCTGGTGGGCATCTCGATCTTCCTCGCCTACGGGACCACGGCCGCGGTGGCGCGGCAGCTCGGCGCGGGTCACCGGGAAGCCGCCATCCGCCAGGGCATCGACGGCCTCTGGCTGGCCGGCATCATCGGAGCCGTCGTCCTGGCCATCGGGTGGCCGCTGGCGCCGCAGATCGTGCACGCGTTCGGCGGCTCTCCCGCCGTGAGCGGCCAGGCCGCCACGTACCTGCGCATCAGCCTGCTGGGCGCGCCGTCCATGCTCGTGGTGCTGGCCGGGACCGGGGTGCTGCGCGGCCTGCAGGACACCCGGACGCCGCTGACCGTCGCGGTGGCGGCCAACGTGGTCAACGTGGGACTGAACGCATTCCTGGTGCTCGGCGTGCACTGGGGTATCGCCGGCTCGGCCTGGGGAACGGTGGGCGCGCAGACCGCGGCGGCCGCCGCGTACCTGGCCATGGTCGCCCGGGGAGCCCGGCGGGCCGGGGTGAGGTTCGGCCCCGATCTCACCGGCCTGCGGGCCGCCGCCGTCACCGGGGTGTCGCTGGTGGTGCGCACGCTTGCGCTGCAGGCGGTGCTGATCGTGGTCACCGCGATCGCCGCCCGGCAGGGGAACGCGGCCATCGCCGCGCACCAGATCGCGTTCCGGGCCTGGACCCTGCTGGCCTTCGCGCTCGACGCCATCGCGATCGCGGGCCAGGCCATCACGGGCC
Source organism: uncultured Actinomycetes bacterium (assembly GCA_963742055.1). Taxonomy (GTDB): domain Bacteria; phylum Actinomycetota; class Actinomycetes; order Streptosporangiales; family Streptosporangiaceae; genus RYN-230. Next base: position 47,455 of record CAVUKT010000013.1, read on the forward strand.
GGTACCTCGGCGCCGGGGACGTGGCCGGAGCCCGGTCTGCCACCAACCGGATGATCGGCTGGGGCGCGGTCTACGGGGTCGTGTTCGGGATCCTGCTGGTCGCGGCCATCCCGCTGCTGCCCGCCGTCTTCTCGGCCGCGCCGGACGTGCGGCGGCTGCTGCCCGCGGTGCTGCTGATCGCGGCCGCACAGCAGCCGGTGGCCGGGGTCGTGTTCGTGCTCGACGGCGTCCTGATCGGCGCCGGAGACCAGGACTACCTGGCGCTGGCCGGGCTGGTGGCCGCGGGCGTGTTCGCGGCCGGCGCGGCGCTGGTCATCGCGCAGCACGCGGGCCTGGTCGCGCTGTGGCTGGCGATCAGCCTGTGGCTGGCGGCCCGTTTCGTCACGCTCACCCTGCGGGCCAGGTCCTCCCAGTGGCTGGTCACCGGCGCGGTCCGGCGCTGAGCTCCTGCCCGCGAATCACTTCGATCCCAGTCACCCCATCGGTCACCGCGCGGACGCGCACCCTCGCGCACCCCGAGTAAAGGTAATGCGAAAGCAGAATTTCGGTCATCCGCACGTTCTTGTCCCTCATGCGTCAATGTACTGCTGACACAGAACAATTCAGTGGCTCGTTAGCGAATCTTTTAGTTTTGTCCCATTCATGCGGAAGTTCCGGCTATTCTCGGCCCTTGCCGGTCGTCGTCTGCGCCTGGCACTCACCGATCAGCCGCGACCGACTGCTAGGGGACAATGAGCAGCGACACCAGTGCCACGGGGGAAATTCCTGCCCTGGAGCCGGAGGCCGGCCCGACAGCGCCGGCGGCGCGGCAGGCCTCCGGCTTGGCGGCCCTGGCTCCGCCGGCCCGGCCCGGTCCCCTGGACCGTCGAGCCCGCCCGGCCGGGCACGAGCTGGCCGGCCGGACCACGGCCGCCCTGAGTCCGCCGGCCGGGATCTGATCACCGGGGACCCGCAGGCCGGGCCGCGGCCGCGGTCTCACCGTGGTGGCCGCGGCCGGGATCGGCATCGCCATCCTGATCATGATCGCCGTGTCCCTGGTGCGCGGCGGCTGGATGCTGCCACCCCTGGTGATGCCCGCGGCCGGGCCACCCTGGGAGATCCCGGTCCGGCACGTGTCCGCGGACCTGGTCACCTACGCGCTCTGGCTGGCCGCGCTGCTCGGCACCGGCGGTGTGGTGGCCGGCCTGCTGGCCATCCACCGCGGAGCCCGGCTGAGCGCGCGGATACTGCTCGTCGCGGGCCTGATCGCCGTGGCGGTGCTGACCGTGCTGCCGCCGACCGGTTCCACGGACGCGCTGGACTACGCGACCTACGGCCGGCTCGTGGCCCTCGGCCACAGCCCGTACGTGACCACCCCGGTGTACCTGCGGCACATGCACAACGCCTTCGCCCACTCCGTGCCCCGGGTCTGGGATCACTACGTCAGCGTCTACGGGCCGCTGGCCACCATGGAGCAGTTCCTGGCGGCCAAGCTCGGCGGCGCCTCCGCCGCCCGCATCACGTTCTGGCTCAAGCTGTGGGACTCGGCCGCGTTCGCGGTCGTCGCCGTGGTCCTGGACCGGCTGCTGCGCCACAACCCGGCCCAGCGGCTGCGCGCCCACCTGCTCTGGACGGTCAACCCCCTGCTGCTGTGGGACCTCGTCGCGGCCGGGCACCTGGACGTGCTGGCCGTCATGGCGGGCCTGCTCGGGCTGCTGGTGCTGGGCGAGCAGCCCGCCGAGGGCCGGCCCGGGCTGGTGCGTGTCCTGGCCGCGGGCGCCCTGCTCGGCATCGCGGCGGACATCAAGATCAACTACGTGCTGTTCGGGCTGGGCGCGGCCTGGGCCCTGCGCCGCTCCCTGCCCGGCCCTGGCTCTCGCGGGCGCCGCCGCCCTCGCGGTTCTGGTGCCCAGCTACGCCTACTTCGGGACACCGGCGGTCCGGGCCCTGCTCAGCAGGCGCAACCAGAGCAGCGCCGACAACTTCTACCGGGCGCTCCTCCCGCACAGCTGGCATCACGACTTCGGGATGATCGCCACCATCCTGGTGGTCGCAGTGGCGATTCTGGCCCTGCGCCGGCTGCCGCCGGGCGCGGTCACCCGCCCCGCCATCCGGCCCACCGTGGCCCTCTGCGCCGCCTGGCTGTTCCTGTGGCCCTACCAGCTGCCCTGGTACGACGCGATGCTCATCTGCGTGCTGATCCTCTACCCCGCGTCGCGGCTGGACTGGCTGGTGCTGGGCCGCCTGGCCGCCGGAACGATCTCCAACATGCCGGGGAACCCCTACCTCCAGCACAGCCTGCTGCTCTGGCACATCGACCACTTCGCGGTCCGGGTGCTGACCCCGGTGGTCATGCTGGCCGCGGCGGTCGCTTTCGTGGCGCTGTGCCTGAGCGGACACTGGAAGCTCCGGGATGCTCCCGGGCCGGGGCCCGCGGCCTGGAGAACGCCGGGCGGCCGGCCCGGGCGGCCGATCCCGTTTCCTGAGCGGCCGCTGTCCGGGCAGGCCACAGAGCGGCACCACCGTGGGCCCGTTGAGCCAGTCAGCCGGCCGCCACGGTCAAGCCGCAGCAGGCCGGGCTCAGGCCTGACCGCCAGGAGCAGGCTGGACTGAGCACCAGCGCCGTGGCATCGGCGCCGAGCGGCGACAGACCGCTACGGGCTCGGCCCGGGCCACCGCTGCCGGGACGCCGCAGCCTGGTCTCACCGGTGGTCGCCCGGTGGTACGGTCTCCCGAGTGGGTGCGGCTCCGGCAGGCAGCGTCCCAGGCGCGGCAGCACGTCGTCGAACTCCCGTCTGCCAGGCGGCACAGACGGCCCAGCGTCATCTGGAGGGTGAAGCTGGGAGTTCACCAGGCGCGAGCCCGACGTGTCCCGGAGGCCGCGGTCGGCGCGCCCACAGCGGGAAGCTCGGCCGAGTAATCGGGCGCGAGCTGCCGACGGCTGCCGGGAGAGCGGCTCGTCCCAGTGAAGATCGTCCTGGCTGGGTGCCACCACGGGTTTTCGCCCATGGCTGGTCATTCTTTCATCCGGTGCCTCAGGCTCAGCCCGCTCGTGATGGCCGGCAGGTGCCCACGCCTGCCCTAGGCGCGTACGGTGCCGCGGCCGGCAAAGGTCATGCTCCGCTGCAGCGCCGCCGCCCGCAGGTCCTCCTCGATCTCCACCGGGCCGCCCAGCGCGGCCGCGTTGATGCCAGCCTGAGCGGCTTCCTCGACTACCCCGCCGACCATGATCGCCAGGTCCGGGGAACGGTGGAAGACCAGCACACCGTGGTTGGCCAGGAGCACCGCGGGCACCCCGGGCATGACCGCGGCCCGGATGCCCGCGATGGCCTGCTCCGACCCGCGCGGCCCGTAGCGCGCCACCGGAACCCCGTCGGGCAACCCGAACATGGCCAGCGCCTCGACCCAGCAGCCGATGGGCCGGCGGGCCACGGCGTAGGCCGTGGCGTAGGGCGAGTGGGTGTGCACGACGCAGCCAACCTCCGGATGGTCGGCGTACATGGCCGTGTGCATGGCGACCACGGCGCCCTGGATGGGCGGCAATTCACCTTCCAGCAACGTTCCATCCAGCCCGACCCGCACCACCGCAGCGGCCGGGTGGTTACGCAGCGAGGGGCCTGCGGTGAAGTACATCTCCGCCGCTCCGGGGACGCGCAGGCTGACGTTCCCGTGCCCGTTCGCAGAGATCGCCCCGCTGGCCACGACCCGCTGAGCGGTGTCTATGACGTGGTCGACCAGGTCCTTGTCCATGACGTCCCCCACCGCGGCCAGGCGGGCCAGCCGGTGACCGCACCGGACGCCCGGGCCGCATCCTCTGATGCACCAAAGCTAGCGCGACGCCGCGCCCGGCCACCCACCCTCATGGCCCTCAATTTCCGGCCCGCGTCGACGGCGCAGCCGCGTCTTGGCTGCTGAAGGCCATACATGACAACTGCTCATGGGTCACTTGATTTCTTTTCATTGGACGCATGAGTGCTGTTCGGTGAGACTAGATATCGAAGTCCCTAGCCCTAAGGAAGGAACATGGACAGCAACACCTCGCCGGTCACCCAGCTGTGGACCAGCGTCCGGGACGAGCTTCGGGAGGCCCGTGCGGCGCGTGCCGCGCGCAAGGCTCTCGAGCACGACCTGGCCGGCTACACCACGCAGGCCGACCTGAACGACCTGGGCGCGATCCTCGACCGGCACAGCGCGGAAGAGACGGCGGACATCCGCCGCATCCTGGCCACCCGCCTCTCTGCCTGATCAACCACCGGGCCTGATCAACCACCGGGCCTGCCCCAGCGAGGCGGCGCCTGCCCGCGGGGCCGCCGAACGGCCCCGCGGGCTCACGTCAGGGCAGACTCCACTGCTGGTTGGCGTGGCCGGTGCAGTCCCATATCTGGAGCTGGTCCCCGGCGTGGTGGACCAGCCCGTGTCGTCCAGGCACTTGCCGGACTGCGGGTTATAGAGCGAACCATTCGACTGCGGGACGAAGACCTGCGCGGCTGTGTTGTTGCAGTCGTAGAGCTGTCCACCGTGGTCCCGTCGGCCGTTCCGCCGCAACCTGCACCGGACAGCGCTGAGCCGCTCAGGCGGCCCGGCGGTAGGCGCGGATCGCGAGCGGCACGAACACGATGAAGATCCCGGCCAGCCAGGCGATGCTCTTCCACAGGTCCGCCGTGAGGTTAGCTGAGAAGGGCTCGCCCAGGGCGAGGGCACGCATCGCGTCGACCACGGCGGTTACCGGCTGGTGCTTGGCGAAGGCCTGCAGCCAGCCCGGCATGCTCTGGATCGGCACGAAAGCCGAGCTGACGAAGGTGAGCGGGAACAGCCAGATCAAGCCGAAGGCCTGCACCGACTCCTCATCCCCGATGGCCAGCCCGGTGAACGCCGCGATCACGCAGATCGACAGGCCGAACACGGTGGCCAGCACGACCATGGCGACGGCCGGCCCGAAGCCGTTCTGGAACCGGAAACCAACCGCGTAGCCCACGGCGACGATGATCAGGATGGTCACCACCATCCGCCCGGTGTCGGCCACCAGCCGGCCGGCCAGCACCGCCGAGCGGGCCATCGGCATCGACCGCAGCCGGTCGATCACGCCCTTTTTCAGCTCCTGGGCCAGGGCGATGGCCGTGCCGAAGCTGGCGAACGCCGCGGTCTGCCCGATGATCCCGGGCATCAGGTAGTTGACGTAGGTCGTGCCCTTGACCGGGATCGCACCGCCGAACACGAAGGCGAACAACAGCACGAACATGACCGGCTGGATCACGGTGAACACGATGTAGGCGGGCACGCGCGTCCAGACCAGCAGGTTCCGCCGGGCCATGGTGAGCGTGTCGCTCACCGCCCAGCGGACCCGGGTGAGCAGGCCCGGATCCCCGACCGGGGGCTGGGTGGCGGGAACGGTGATGGTGGTCATGACGTGGCTCCTGCGGTGTCCTTCTTGGCGGACCGGCGGCGCCCACGGCGGCCCTTCGCCGGCTGCTCTTCCTCTTCCGCGGCGTGCCCGGTCAGGGCCAGGAACACGTCGTCGAGGGACGGCCGCCGCAGCGACAGGCCCTGGGTGGCGACCCCGGCGCTGTCCAGCGCACGCACCCCCTCGATGAGCGCCTCGGAACCGCGCCCCCCGACCCCTATGCTGATCACTCCGGTCTCCTCGTCCACGTGCGGCTCGCCCTCGCCGACCTTGGCGATGGCGGCTGACCGCGTCGGCGACCCTGGCCCGGTCGGGCACGGTGAACTCGAGAACGTCCCCGCCGACCCGGCCCTTCAGCTCCTCGGACGTGCCCGCCGCGATGACCAGTCCGTGGTCGATGACCACGATCTCGTCGGCCAGCTCATCGGCCTCGTCCAGGTACTGCGTGGTGAGCAGCAGCGTGGTGCCGTCGGCCACCAGCGAGCGGATGATGTCCCACATGCCCAGCCGGGCCCGCGGGTCCAGGCCCGTGGTCGGCTCGTCGAGGAACAGCACCTGCGGCCGCCCGACCAGGCTGGCGGCCAGGTCCAGACGGCGCTGCATGCCCCCGGAGTAGGTCTTGGCCGCCCGGTCGGCGGCGTCGATCAGGTCGAACTGGTCCAGCAGTTCCGCGGCCCGGCTGCGGGCCTGCGGCCAGCTGAGGTGATACAGCCGCCCGATCAGCTCGAGGTTCTCCCGTCCGGTGAGCTCTTCCTGGATGGCCGCGGACTGCCCGGACAGGCCGATCGACCGGCGGACCGCGGCGGCGTCGCGCACGACATCGCGCCCTTCGACCAGGGCCCGCCCGCCGTCCGGCTGGAGCAGGGTGGTCAGGATCCGGACCGCGGTGGTCTTGCCCGCACCGTTCGGCCCCAGCACCCCCAGCACCGTGCCGCGGGGTACGGACAGGTCGATGCCGCGCAGTGCGTGCACGTCCCCGAACGACTTGGTCAGGCCCTCCACCAGAATGGCCGGCCCGGTACTCATCTCTGTCACTACTTCCTCCTGGGTGGGCCCCCGGTCGTCATCGCCCAGCGATCCCGAACCTATCGGCAGCGCCGCCTGATCCGCGAACCCATAAACTCCGTCCCGCTTCGCGTTTGGTCGCTATGACGAACCTGGTAAGGCAACTCATCGCCTGGCAGGGCGCCAGCGAGCCAGGCACCGGCGGGGCAGGCACTGGCTACAGACTATCGCACGGCGACCACGGCGCTGCCCGGCAGCTACCGGACTTACTGCATCGCGCGGGCTCCTGGACAGCGACAATCGCGGCCGCCGAGTCGGGGCCGGGCCTCGGCGGAGCGCGGATGGTCAGCGGCGCACCCAGAGCGTGACGAAGATGCCCTTGAAATGCCGCTTCGCGGCGAGGGAGAAGTGGCTGGTGAGCACGGCGTCCTCGGCGCGGACCGGCCCGGCCGTGAGGTGCGCGAACGGGGACCGGCCCACCACCCAGATCCGCTGGTAGCCGGTCATGAGGGACTCGACCGTGCGCGACCGGCTTGTCCCGGCCCTGGAAGTTGCCGGCCGCGGCGGGCGACTGCGCCATCGCGAAGTCGCTGACGTTCCGGTAGTCGGCCGGGTAGCCGAGCCGGGCCTTGCGGAAGAAGTTGCTGAAGAACAGGACCCCGTCGCCCGGCCGTGCGTGCGCGGCCAGGTAGCGGGACGGGCCGCCGAAGTCGAACAGCCGGCTCTGCGGCGTGCGGACCCGCTGCTGCGGCGCGAGCTGCAGGACCAGGGCCAGCACGCAGACGACCACCCCCGGGACCCAGAGCAGCATCCGCCGGTCGGTCACCCCGGCCAGCCACCGCCCGATCCGCAGCGCCCCGGCCCCGGCCAGCAGCGCGGCCCCGGCCTCGCCGTACAGGACGTAGCGGTCCACGTACAGCGGCCGGGCCACCAGCGACTCGAGGATCAGCAGCGCGCCGGGCACCACCAGCAGCGGCGCCGCGACCGACGGCAGCGAGACGCCGCCCTGGCTCCACCACGCGGGCCCGGGCGCGCGGCGCCCCCGGTGCAGCGGCGGCAGCACGCGCGGCCACCGCGCAGCAGAAGAGGAGCACGGCGACCGCGGTCGTCGCGCCGAAGTAGTCGTGGAAGAGGATCCGCAGGCTCCACAGGCCGGGCCGGGGAATCCAGGCGACGGCGGCGTCCTCCCGGGCGCTCAGCGCGGCGAGCGGCAGGACCACGATCACCGAGACGGCCGCCACGGCCGCCCAGTGCCGTGACGACCCGCCGCCCGTACCGGGCCAGCAGCACCGTGACCGCGTGCGCGGCCACGACCAGCAGGGACAGCTCGTTCAGGTAGCCGCCCAGCACCAGCAGCACGGCGTAGACCAGCCACCGGCCCGCGGGAAGCGCGCCCGGCCGCCGCCGTGGCCTCGGCGGCCTCCGGGTCGCGCCTCCGTGGCCCGCGCCTCGGCCGCCAGGGCGTGCAGCAGGGCCAGGGTCGAGCCGAGCGACGCAGGCGAAGACCAGCGCGTAGGAGCGTGCGGTCTGGGCGTAGTAGCTGATCGTGGGGGTCAGCGCGACGATCAGCCCGGCGAACAGGCCCGCCCAGGCCGACCCGGTGAGCCGCCGGCCGATGATCACGATCAGGGCGACGGCCACGACCATGGCGATCACCGAGGGGATCCGCATCACCGCCGGGCTCGTGCCCACCGCCATCCAGCCGTGCATGAGCAGGTAGTACAGCCCGTGCACCGCGTCGACGTGGCTGAGCAGGTGGGCGAGCTGATGCAGCGGCAGCAGCGCGGCCCAGCGGGTCGCCACCTCGTCGTTGCCCATGGACGAGTCACGCGCCAGGCCCCACACTCCGAGCACGGCCATGACCGCGGCCGCCAGGACGGCGGGCAGGTACCAGCCCGCGCCCGCCCGCCAGCGGGCCGGCCGGTCAGCCGGGCCGGTCCCGGCCAGCCCGCCCGCACCGGCCGGTTCCGTACCGTCCAAGCTCAGTACCGTCCAGCTCGGTGCCGTCCGTCCCGTCGGCCGGGGAGGACTGGCCTCGCTGTCCAGTGGGAACGGAGCTCACTGGCCACCAGGTGAGTCGCTGACCGACGCCGCGAAGGTCTCGCGCCACCTCTCGGGTGAGTTGAAGTCGGCGCGCCGCGTCCCGGTACTCCTTGGCCAGCCGGGACCAGTTCCGGCGCAGCCGCCGGTGCGCCACCAGGCTGCGCCAGCCCAGCGACCGGAACAGCTTCGGATCGCGCTGGTACCACGCCGCGGACGTGCCTTCGGCCGCGGACACCAGGACGCTGTCCAGGTTGGCCAGCACCCACCAGCCCGCGTCCTGGAACGGCAGCGCCATCTGCGGGCGTTTCCTGGCCCGCTCCGGCGTCCGCCTGAACTGCCGCGATGGTGCCGCCCGCGGCCTTGGTCATCAGGTTGAGCTTGTTGGTGGGCGTGGTGGACTGCTTCAGCTCGTCCGGGGCCTTGCGCCGCGGCGGCGGGAAGCTTTCCAGGTCGGCTGCGGCCTTCGCGTCGGTATACGGCGCCCGTACCTCCCGCAGCTGCGCGAGCTTGGTCCCGATCTCGCGGTGCATGTGCCCGGGTCCGGTGAGCACGTCCTCGACCGCCAGCAACCGCAGCGCGACGGTCGAGTACTGCATGGACAGCAGGCTCTGCAGCTGCCGCTCCAGGCTCTCGGAAATGACGGCGCCGCCCTTGGGCGCGGGCGAGTGCAGCAGCGCGGACACCAGCCGGTTACGCAGGTGGTAGTAGGCCTGCCAGTTCCTGGGCGTCGTCCTTGTCATCCCACGGCACCTGCCAGGCCGCCACGCCGGGCAGCGACACCGTCGGGAAGCCGCGATCGCGGGCCCGGACGCCGTACTCGGCGTCGTCCCACTTGATGAACACCGGCATCGACAGGCCGATCTCGCGGATCACCGTGGTCGGGATCAGGCACATCCACCAGCCGTTGTAGTCCGACTCGGCCCGGCGGTGCAGCCACGGCGTGTTCCGCAGGTTCCGCCGCCCGAAGTCGTGCCGGGCCTTGGTGTTCGGGGACGGGCCCCACCACCATTTGTGCGGCTCGACGGCCTCGGCGAACGCGTGCAGCAGCGACCGGTCGTACATGCTGAACATGTGGCCGCCCACGATGGTGGGACGGCGGGCCAGGTCGGCGAACGTGGCCGCCCGCAGGATGCCCTCGGGGTCCAGCCTGACGTCGTCGTCCATGAGCAGGACGTAGTCGGCGCGCCCCGCCCGCACCGTCTCGTCCATGGCCCGGGCGAACCCGCCTGATCCGCCGATGTTCCCCTGCTCGACGACCTCGAGCAGGTCACCGAGCTTCTTCGCGGCCTCATCGAAGCCCGGCCGCTGCGTGACCTTGTCGCTGCCCTGGTCGATGACGTACACCCGGTCCAGCACATCCAGGGTCTCGCTCGCCTCGCCGAGCCGGTGCAGCTGCTCGATCATGAAGTCGGGCTGGTTGAACGTGGTAATCCCGATGCTGACCCGGCCCGGCGGCGTCGCTCGGCGCGGGCCCGAGCCAGTCGGCCTCGATCAGCGTGGTCCCGCCGCGGCCGGCGATGATGTCGAACCAGTACCAGCCGCCGTCGATGAACGGGGCCAGCGGAAGCGTGCGCTGGATGACTTCCGGCTGATCCGACTCGACGTCGATGGTCTCGACCGGATGGCTGAAGCCGCGCGCCGTGGAGCGGTACAGCACGATCTTCGACTGCCCGGCCAGCCGGATGCGCAGCGTCACCGAGTCCACCGTCGTGTACCGGCGCCAGTAGCTGGCCGGGAACGCGTTGAAGTAGGTGGCGAACGAGACCCGGCGGCCTGCGGCGATCAGCGCGCTGCGCCGTGGCCCCGCGTCATCGACCAGGTAGCCAGGCACGTCGCTGCCGAACCGGATGCTCGACTGGGTCTCCGCGACCGGGGCGGTGGCGACCGGGACGTTCACCGTTCCGGCCTTGGCGCCGGTCAGCGCCTCGTTGGCCAGCTCGGCCGCGAGCTCGGCCGCGCCCCGGTCGGGGTTGGTCTCGACGTAAAGCGGGACGACATCGAGATCGTCACCGGGGAACACGACGCGCTGCAGGACGCGCAGGTCGCTCGCGGGGCCGGCGCCGGCCGTCATTCGGCCGCCCCCGGCCCGGTGAGCGGCGCACCCTTGGCGAAGTGCGGCCGGAGCCGGTTGTCGTACATGCTCAGCGCGGACCCGATGGCCATGTGCATGTCGAGGTACTTGTAGGTGCCCAGGCGGCCGCCGAACAGCACGCCCGGCTCGCGCCCGGCCATTTCCCGGTAGGCCAGCAGGCGGGCCCGGTCCTCCGCCGTGTTGATCGGGTAGTACGGCTCGTCGCCGCGGTCGGCGAAGCGCGAGTACTCACGCATGATCACTGTCTTGTCCTTCGGGTACCAGTCGCGCTCAGGGTGGAAATGGCGGAACTCGTGGATGCGGGTGAATGGGACGTCCTCGTCCGCGTAGTTCATGACGGGCGTTCCCTGGAAGTCCCCGGTGGGGAGAACCTCCATGTCGAAGTCGAGGGTACGCCAACCCAGATCGCCGGCGGCGTATTGGAAGTACGCGTCGAGCGGCCCGGTGTAAACAATGGGCACGTTCCCGGCCAGATCACCGCGCAGCTGCGCGAAGTCGGTGTTCAGCCGCACCTCGATATTCGGGTGATCGGCCAGCCGCTCCAGCCAGGCGGTGTAGCCGTCCACCGGCAGGCCTTCGTAGGTGTCGCTGAAGTAGCGGTTGTTGAAGGTGTAGCGCACCGGCAGCCGCGTGATGATCTCCGGCGGGAGGTTGACCGGGTCCGTCTGCCACTGCTTGGCCGTGTAGCCGCGGATGAACGCCTCGTACAGCGGCCGGCCGATCAGCGACACGGCCTTCTCCTCGAGGTTGGCCGCGTCCCCGGCGTCCACCTCGGCCGACTGCCCGGCGATCAGCGCGCGCGCCTCGTCCGGGGACATCGCCGCGCCGAAGTACTCGCAGATGGTGCCCAGGTTGATCGGCAGCGGGTAGACCCGGCCCTTGTAGACCGAGAACACGCGGTGCTGGTAGCCGGTGAAGTCCGTGTACTGGTTGGCGTACTCCCACACCCTGGCGTTCGAGGTGTGGAACAGGTGCGCGCCGTAGCGGTGGATCTCTATCCCGGTCTGGGGCTCCCGCTCGCTGTAGGCGTTCCCGCCGAGGTGCTCGCGCCGTTCCAGGATGAGCACGCGCAGGCCGAGGTCACGGGTGCACCGTTCGGCGATGGTCAGGCCGAAGAAGCCGGACCCGACGATGACGAGGTCGATGTTCACCGGCGCACCGTCAATGGCGGGGCAGGCCGATCCGGGGCCGTCAGGCCCGCGAGGGCTCGTGCTTGCCGGCCCCGGAGGGTTCCGGGCCGCTCCCGGCGGCCTCACCGCCGTCCTGGCTGTCGCCGTGCTCGCCGTGCTCGGTGTAGTGCGCGACGATCGGGCGGTACACCGCCCGGCGGAACCGCCAGGGGATCATCCGGTAGCCGCCGCGGACCAGGACGTTGCGGACGTACTCGGGTGATGAGGTGAAGCCCTGCCGCCGGAACTCGCGCTGCAGCCGCAACTCTGAGCGCAGCAGGTCGGTGCCGCCGCGGCGCTTGAACGACGTGGCGCCGACCCGGTAGTACACGAGCGGCTCGGCCACGTTGACCGGCCGCGCGCCGTTCTGCAGCATGCGGGCGAACAGCGCGTAGTCCTCCATGAGCGGCAGGTCGCCGTACCCGCCCGCGGCCAGGACGGCGGTCCGCCGGTAGACCACCGTCGGGTGGTTGAACGGGTCGTGCATCCGCGCGTAGGAACGGATCTGCTCCGGGTCGGTCGGCGGGACCCGCTGGCCCACGACGTGGTCGATGTCCCCCACGAACTCCAGCAGCCCCGCCCCGACGATGTCGGCCTCGGCGATGAGCGGGATCTCCACCTCGAAGCGGTGCGGCATGGCCACGTCGTCGGCATCCATCCGGGCGATCACGTCGTGCCAGCTCGCGGCCAGGCCGCTGTCCAGGGCGGGCCCGAGGCCGACGTTGCGCTCCAGCGGGACCATGGTCACCGGGACCGGGCTGCCGGCCTGGAGCCGGTCGAGGCACGCGGCGAGTTCCTCACGGACGGGCCCGTCACGGACGATGACGACCTGGTCCGGCCGCACGGTCTGGTCGTCGACCGCGCTGCGGAACGCCCGCTGCAGGAAGTCCGGGCGGTCACCGTCGTAGACCGAGAGCAGGAGCGTGAAGGGCTCGTGCATATGCCGGGTTCGCCTTTCATGCCGGTGCAGGGGCACACTGCGGCGAGCTCGAGGACCAGGGAGCGAGCAGCCCCGGCCGGCGCGCGTTCGTGTAGACATTTGGGTTGTACAGCAGCAAATGCGGTGGGCGGACGCCACTTTACGGCAGCTATGAGACGGATTGCTGGGTTACCGTCATCCGCGCGATCACCCAGCGCACCTGGTCTACCCTGGCAGCCAGATGCCATCCACCCAAGCCTGACCTTACCCGTCCACGCCCTGACCTGTTGAGGTGTACCGATGGCCACGCGCGCCGCCGACCAGTCTCCCGCCACGCCTGATGACGGCCGGCCGCGTCCCCGGGTCCTCGTGCACATCGGCGAGCCGAAGACCGGCACGACGTTCCTGCAGCAGGTGATGTGGAGCAACCGGGCCGAACTCGCGGCCCAGGGCGTGGTGCTGCCGGGCCATCATCCGCAGGATCACTTCCGCGCCAGCCAGGACCTGCGGGGCATCGAGAAGCGGCCCGACGACCCGGCCGGATCCTGGACCGGCGAGTGGGAGATCCTGGCCCACCAGGCCCGCCAGGCCCCGCGCGCCGCGGTCATCTCCCACGAACTCTTCTCCGCCGTGGACGAGCAGCAGGCGCAGCGGGCGGTCCGTTCGCTCCAGCCGGCCGAGGTCCACGTCGTGCTGACCGTGCGGGACATGGCGTCGCTGCTGCCCGCTGAGTGGCAGGAGACGGTCAAGCACCGCAACGACCGGGGCTGGGAGGACTGGCTGTCGGATGTGATCGACCGGGAGTCGGTCGATCCGGACCGGCGCCAGTGGTGGTTCTGGCGGGTCCACGACACGCTGGCCATCCTCGATCTGCTGGGCCGGCCAGGTGCCGGCGGACCGGATCCACGTGATCATGACCCCGCCGCAAGGGTCAGGCAACTCGCTGCTCTGGGAGCGGTTCGCGGCGCTGCTGGGCGTCGATCCCGGCGGGGTGGACCTGTCCCGGGCCCGGGCGAACACCTCGCTCGGCCTGCCGGAGATCGAGTTCCTGCGGCGCCTCAACCAGGCCCTGCCCGCCGAGGTCCCGGACTGGTTCTACATGTGGACCGTGAAGGAGGGGGTCGCGCACCGCGCCCTCGCCGACCGGCCGCGGCAGGGACGCCTGGTGCTGCCCGCCGGCCGGGAAACCTGGGCCAAGGAGCAGGCGGAGATCCTGATCGGCGGGCTGGCGGCCTCGGGCTACGACGTGATCGGCGACCCCGATGAGCTGCGGCCCCGGCCGGCCCGGGAGCCGGCGGCGGCCGGTCCCGCGAACCAGGCGCCGGACCCGGTCCTGGACGCCGCGGTGGCCGCGGCCGCGGCCCTGGTGGTCAACCAGTACCGCAAGGAGTACCCGGGAGCCAGCCCGCAGCCGAAACGGGCGGCCCGGGGCGGGCTGGCCAGCCGGATGGAGGCGGCCGTCGCGTCCTCACCCCGGCTCAAGCGGACGGTACGCGACCTGAGCAGCCGCTACCCGGCGGTGCGCAAGCTGCGCATCCTCACCTGGCAGGCCATGGAGCGCACCCGGGCCCGGAGGCACTCCTGACATGGCACCCGCAGCGGACTGGGCGCACGGTGACCTGGCGGACGGGGCGGGCGCCCCGGGTGGTCGCGGTCGTCGTCACCTACAACCGGCGGGACCTGCTGATCGAGGCGCTGACCGCGGTGCTGGGGCAGGGCCGGGCCCCGGACGCGGTCATCGTGGTCGACAACGCCTCGACCGACGACACGGCGGAGATGGTCCGCAACCGCTTCCCCGCCGTGCGGCTGGCCACGGCGCGGCGCAACACCGGCGGGGCCGGCGGGTTCGCCTACGGCCTGGCGCTGGCCCTGGCCGACGCGGCCGACCTGGTCTGGCTGATGGACGACGACACGGTGCCGGAGCCGGGCGCGCTCCAGGCCATGCTCGACGCCCGCGCGCTCCACCCGGGCGGGCCGCCCGCGCTGATCGCCAGCCGGGTGGTGTGGACCGACGGGCGCCCGCACCCGATGAACACCCCCCGGACCAAGCCGTTCGCCAGCAAGGCGGAGCGCCTCGCCGCGGCCGCGGCCGGGTGCCTGCCGATCCGGTCGGCGTCGTTCGTGTCGATCCTGGTGGACGCCGGCGTCTGCCGCGCCCGGGGCCTGCCCGAGGCTGACTACTTCCTGTGGAACGACGACTTCGAGTTCACCGCCCGGCTGCTCCGGGGCCAGGCCGGCCTGCTCTGCCCGGCCAGCGTCGTGGTGCACAAGACCGCCGCGTTCGGCTCGACCGACGCCGATCCCGGGGCAGCGGTTCTTCTACGAGGTGCGGAACAAGGTCTGGACGCTGCGGGCCGGGTCTTCGCTGGCCCCCGCGGAGCGGCTGCTGTATGGCGGCTCCACGCTGCGCCGCTGGGCCCGCACCTTCGCGAAATCCTCCGACCGGCGCACGCTCCGATCTTGCCTGATAACGGGCCTGGCGGCGGGGTTGCGGACCAGTCCGCGGCCCACGGAGGAGGTGCTGGCGTCGGCCGGCCTGGCGGTACCCGGAGGTCAGGCTGACCAGGCCCTCCGAGACCCCGCTGAGGCGCCGGCTCCGGCTCAGGCCCCGGCTCGGCCGGGCTCCCCCGGGCTGATCCGGCTTGGCGGCGCTGGCCGGCTCCGCCGGGCTGACCGGCTTCGCGGTACTGGCCGGGCTTCGCGGTACTGGCTGGCTTCGCGGTACTGGCTGGCTTCGCGGTGCTGGCTGGCTTCCCCGGTGCTGGCCGGCTTCGCGGGGTCCGCTGACCGTCGTGCCGATTCGTCCACGTTCGCCGCGGCGACAGCTCCGCCCGGTCCCGGCGCAGGGCCAGCAGCGCGGAGATGCCGAGGATCCCGGCGGGCGGAAGGGTGATGACGGCGGGCAGCTGATAGCGCCAGGAGAACTCGACCAGGTCCTGGGCCAGCAGCAGCACCACGGCCGTGGCCGTGAACAGCAGGCAGGCCAGGGCCAGCTGCCGGGCCCGGGCCGCGCGGGGCGCCTCGGCCGGGCCGCGGGCCTGCCGCACCTGGAGGACGACGGCCAGCAGGGTCCCGAGCACCCCGAGCACGGTGCACAGCAGCAGGAACGGGCCCGGGGTGAACCCCCCGTTCAGCTGGTACGAGCGCAGGAACGAGGCGACCGGCCGGTTCACCTGCGCATGGCCGCCATAGGCGGGCTTGAGGTTGCTGAAGTGGAACTGCCCGAACGCCACGCGCTGGATGCCGACGACGATGACGTTCCCCGGGCCGAGGGTGACCCAGTGGGGATAGGTCGGGTACGTGACCTGGAACTGCCAGCGGGACAGGGGCGTGACCCAGGGGTTGGGCGTGCGGGTCACCGCGAACAGGCGCACCGAGTCGCGGACGATGCCGCCCAGGACCCGCAGCGGCTGCTGGCTCTTGATCGCCGAGGTCAGCTCGGAGGTCAGCTGGCCCCGGCTCGCCCCGGCCGGGATGGCGGCGGCGTGCAGCGGCGAGTACTTGGAATGCTCGAGCCAGTCCGGGCCCTTCGCCTGCTCGGCCGGGGTGGGGCAGAGCGGCCGCACCGCCGGGGGGAGGGTCAGCGTCGCGCAGTCGGCCGCGCCGACCACCCGGCCGACCGTGGTCTGCCCGCGGGCCAGCCGGAAGTGACCGCTGTGCAGGTAGGACGCGCCGCAGTAGAAGACGATCGGCAGCACGAAGGCCACGGCCAGCGCGACCGCAGTGGTGACCGCGCGGCGCATGCTGCCCGCGGCGACCAGCAGGTAGAGCACGGCGGGCACGATCAGCACCTCGCCGACCTGGTGCACCGTGGCCGACAAGCCGAGGATCAGGCCCGCCACCGCGGCCAGCCGGACGGTCACCGCCGGCCGCCAGAGCAGCAGGCCCAGGCCGGCCACGATCAGCGCCTCGAACCAGACGTCCGGCATGATGTTCTGCTCGATCTGCACCTGATAGGCGTCCAGCAGCACCGGCGCGACGGCCACGGCCGCCAGCCAGCGGTTGGCGCCGCGGCGCAGCAGCACGGCGTACAGGGCCACGGCCATGGCCAGGCCGAGCACGTGCTGGGCCAGCGCGACGAGGCTCAGGTTGCCGAAGACCAGGATGGCCCGCAGGACCAGCGTGTACCCGAGCGGGTCAGCCCCGGGCGACGCGCCGTACAGGTACTTCAGCGTGTCCACGTAGATCAGGGCCGGCTGGTAGGCGATCTGCGCCGCGATACGCAGGGCCAGCCCGGCGGCCAGCAGTACCACCAGCAGCCAGTGCCGTCCCAGCAGCCGGGCGGCCCGGGTGCCCCACGAGGGCCCGGCGGTGCCCGGCGGACTGCCCGGCTCCCCGGATGGAGCGTTCCTGCGGCGGCTGATCACTGCGCCGGCCCGCGTCGCGAGGTGCGGTCCGGTCATGCCAGTGACGCGCGTCGTGACGCCGCCGGCCGCGGAGTCAGCGGCGCCCGGCCGGGACGGACGCCCGGCCCGAGCAGGCTGGTCCGCCGGGGTGCGCAGGGCAGCATGGCTGGCTCCTTGTTCAGGTGGCCTTCAGCCGGGGGATGGCCGCAATCTTTCCCTAGCCGCCCGGCCTGGAAGGCCCGAATTCTACTATTTGACCGGTCACCGAAGTTCCGCGCCGCCTGCTCCCCGGCAGCGGGTGATGACCCCCTAATGTGCCACGATTCCCGGCGGCCTGGTCCGGCACACCTGATGGCGCGCCGGGAACGGCCGCTCCGCCGCCGCGACGGACCCCGGAATCGAGGCGTCCCGGCTCACCTGCTCACGTCCCCGGCTGCGGCCAGTAGATGGCGGTGGCGTCGTCGCGGGCCTTGAACCGGGGCCAGCGGACCCCGTCCGGGTCGCTGTCCTCGGCGGCCCGGACCCGGCGGATGAGCCCGGCCGGGCCCTCGTCACGGATGACGGCCACCAGGTCAGGCCAGCCGATCAGGCGGTACACCTCGGTGATGCGGGTCGCGCCGTCGCTGAGCAGGGCGATCCCGCGCAGGCCGTCCGGTGGCACGACCGTGGTCCGGGCCTGCCGGGCCGCGTCCGGGTCGGTGCTGGCGGCGCGGTGCGGGTCGGTGAGCACCACCGGATCACGGTCTTCGCCGTAGTCGGCCACGATGCTGGAGTCGGACAGAGCGAGCATCTCGAACCCGGCCTGGCCCGCCCGGACCGCGGTCACCGTGGCCGCCGGGGTGGACGGGTTGGCCAGGTCGCAGGTGCTTTCGTGGTAGGACCGGACCTCGCCGATCGCCCCGGCCAGCGCGTCGGCCAGCGGCACCGGCGGATCGGCGGTGATCGCCCCCAGGAACGCGGTGCCCAGGGTCCGGGCGTACCAGGCGACCCCGTGCACGCATCCGGTGTCGGCCCCGCGCGGGGTGGTGGTGCAGCCGTCGAGCAGGACCGCGGCGCCGGGCGCGACCGCCGCGAAGTCCTCGTTGGGCCAGCCCGGCGTGCCGGGGTCGGTCGCCAGGGCGACGCGCATCGTCCGATTCTCCTCGTCAGATGAGCCGGGGCTGGATCGGTTCCTCGGTGTAGCCGCCGCCGGGAGCGGGATCGACCCGCCAGGCGCGTTTCCCGGGCCGGATGCTGACCGCCTCGTGCAGGGCGGTGCCCAGGTAGTGCAGCCCGGTGCCGTCCTCGGTGGCATACCCGCCAGGCAGGATCCCTGGGCGACCAGGGCCCGGTACACCGCGCGGCGGGGCTGGCCAGGGAAATCGTCGTGCACGCCGTTACTGTAAGGGACCAGGCCGAGGCCGCCGGTGAACGGGTCGAGACCGTCGCGGTAAGAGTCGGTGGGACCACCCACGTGCCAGCACAGGCTGCCCGGCGCTGGCCCCGGCCAGGACCACCCCGGCCCGCCAGCACCGGCGCAGGATCCGGGGAAGGCCGTGGGCCCGCCACACGGCCATCAGGTTCACCACGCTGCCGCCCTCGACCAGGATGAGATCCTGGCTGAGCAGGTGCGCGGCGACATCGGGGACGCTCGGCTGGGTGAACAGCTTCAGCACGCTCAACTGCGGCCGGCGAGCGCGGCGAACTTGTCCTCGTAGAAGTCGATCGCCGCCTGCGCGTCGCCGACCGCGGTGGGGACGTAACACACCTGCGTCCGCCCGGACGCGCCGGCCTGCCGCGGGCCCGGGCGGCCAGGGCGACGGCGTACTCGACCAGCGCGAACGAGGGCCTGTCAGCCGGCCCCGGAATCCAGGACGCCGGAAAACGCGAAGATCTGCCGGAGCGGAGAGGCCACCGGCCTAGCCTAGGGACCGAACAGCAGGGTGCCCGCCGCTCACCCCGGGGCAGATGCCCGCCGCTTAATGAAAGGCGCGCGCCCGACCGTCTCGTTAGGCTGGAGGCATGTTTCCCACCGGTCACCTGCTGGCGTTCGCGCTCCTGTCCTTCGTGCTGATCATCGTGCCCGGGCCGAACGTGCTGTTCGTGATCAGCCGTTCGCTGATGCTCGGCCGGGCGGCCGGGGTAGGCACCGCCGCGGGCGGCCAGATCGGCGTCTACCTGCAGGTCGTGGCGGTGGCGTTCGGGGTGGGCGCGCTGGTGGAGCGCTCGGTGGCGGTCTTCACGGTGATCAAGCTGGCCGGCGCCGCCTACCTGGTCTACCTCGGTGTGCAGGCCATCCGGCACCGCGGCTCGCTGCGCGCGGCGCTGGACGTCGCCGCTGAGCCCAGGAGCCTCGGCCGGATCCTCCGGGACGGGATCGTCGTCGGGGTGAGCAACCCGAAGGTGATCGTGTTCTTCGCCGCCGTGCTGCCGCAGTTCGTGAACCGTTCGGCCGGGCATGTCCCGGAGCAGATGCTGCTGCTCGGATCGGTCTTCCTCGCCATCGCGGTGGTCTGCGACAGCAGCTGGGCCCTGGCCGCCGGGCACGGCCCGGGCGTGGCTGGCCCGCTCCCCCGGCGGCTCGAGATGGTCGGCGGGGCGGGCGGCCTGGCCATGATCGGCATCGGGGCCAGCCTCGCCCTCACCGGCCGCAAAGACTGACGTCCCGGGCGCGCGCGACTTCCCTTCCAAACCTGGCGGATTGTCCCTTCCAAACCTGGCGGATGCCCGTCCCGCCAGGCCGCGACCACGGCCTGAGGAGATGCGAGCCGGTCAGGCCGCCACCTCCTCAGGAGGCGAGTTGGTCAGGCTGCGAGCCGGTCGGTTCCGGGGAGTGGGCTGTCGAGGGTGAGCCAGCCACCGGGGTGGGTGAAGTGGAGGGTGGCGTTGGGGTCGCCGGTGATGGTCCAGCCGAGGATGTGGATGAAGTGGTGGTGGTGCAGGTGGCAGAACAGGGCCAGGTCGTCCAGGCTGGTGGCGCCGCCCTGCTCCAGGGGCGGATGTGGTGGGCGGTGGCCCAGGCGGCCAGCGCGCCGCAGCCGGTCCACCGGCAGCCGCGGTCGCGGGCTTCCAGGGCGCGGCGCAGGCCCGGCGGTTCGGTGCGGGCGGTGCGGCCGACGTCTAGGGGCAGGCCGTCGTGCCAGCGGATGGCGCTGATCTGGGCGCCGCAGCACAAGGCGAGGACCTGCCGGGCGGTCAGCACGCGTGCCGTGCCCGGTCCGCCCCGGCGGCGCGCCCGCGTCAGTGCCGGGCGGCCGCCGGCGGCAGGGCCGGTGCCCTGCCGCGGTGACCGGCCGCGGCGGCCGCGGTGCCCCGCCCGCGTGCCGGGTGCCGGGCTGGGTGCTGCCGACCAGCCGGCGCTGCCCGGCGACCCGCGTCCGTCGGCCGTCCGCGCTGCGCCGGATCAGCCCGCCGGTGCCGCTGCCTGCGGCGCCGTGCAGCACGCGGCTGCGCCGTGAGCGCGCGGCCTGGGCCAGGGTCTCGTCTTTGACCAGGACGGTGATGTGCGGCGCGCTGCCGTGCCGCTCCGGTGCGCTCCCCCGTCCAGGGCGGCCTTGCAGGCGGCGACCAGGCCATCCATCCGCCGCTGCGCCGCGGTCCGGGCGTCGGCCTGCCCGCCCGGCGGGCTGAACGCCTCCGCCGCGGTCCGCACGATCTCATAGGACACCGCGTCACCGCAGGCACCCGACAGCACCCCGGTGCTATCCAGGGTCAGCCCGAACGACAGGTGCCGCCGCTCCCACCGCCGCTTCTCCCGCTCATCCGCGGCACCAGGGTCGGCCCGGTAGGCAACCTCGGCCGCGAACTCGCGGAACCGGGCGGTGTCCAGGCCGGGCGCATGATCCAGTAACACCCGCTCCGCGAGCGCGGCCGTCTGCGGGTCGTCCAGGTCGCGGTGGTGCGGGTGATGATCTGCGCCTGGTCGAACGAGATCATCCCGGCCTGCAGGGCTTCCTGGGTGGCCTCCAGCCCCGCAGCCCGCGGGCGGTGCTGGTCACCGCGGCGGCGTGGCCCGGGCTCAGGCCGCATCGGGTCCGCAGGAACGCCGACGCGGACTTGTGCCCGGCCTCGGCCGCCCCGCCGGTGGCATCCAGGGTGCCGGTCAGCCGGGCCAGCTGTCCTTGTGCCTGGCTGATGAAGGTGGCCAGATCGGTGATCTGGCCCATCAGCGCGGCCGCATCCAGCGCGGTCGGGTCGAGGCGGGCCAGCTCGGCCAGCGCCGCGTCCCGGGGAGACTGCTCTGGTAAACACATATTCGAATCATCGCACCCGCCACCGACAAAACGGGGATATCGTGACCGGCGCCGGACGGTCTTCGTTGCGGAAAATTCAGGACGGAAGATCCGCGCTCGGGACGGCTGAGCGCGCGGGCTAGGCTGGCGCGGGCCGCTCGATGGTGGCCAGCCAGGCCTGGGCTTCCGACCTGCCCTGGAAGTTGATCGCGAACGTCTCGGCGGTGATGCTGTCGATGGTCCAGCCGTCGCGGAACGCCGCGGTCAGCTCGTCCTGGCTGACCCGGCGCGGGCCCGCGTCGCCTGGCTGCCGGTCGCTGAAGCACATCAGGTAGCAGGTCGCCCCGGGCCGCATCACCGAGGCCAGGCTGGCCACGTACCGGGCCCGGTCCCCGTCGTCGAACACGTGGAACACGCCGCTGTCCACCACCGTGTCGAAGGTCAGGCCCAGCTGGCCCAGGTCCAGCACGTCCGCGACCTCGAACCGGGCCGCGCTGCCGCGCTCGCCGGCCTTCCGGCGGGCCTGGGCGATCGCGTTCGGGGAGACATCCACCCCCAGGGCATCGGCGCCGTGCCCGGCGGCCAGCATGGTGTTCTCCCCGGTTCCGCAGCCCGAGTCGAGGAGCGCGCCCCGGAGCAGGCCCTGGTCCGGCGAGGCGGGCGAAGACCGGCTGCGGGCGGCCGATATCCCACGGGGGCGGCTCGTCCGCGACGTACACGGCGTCCCACCCCGGCTGAACCGTCATCGCGTCATCCCCCGTTCGTGGCCTGACCGGGCCGGCCAGTGCCCAGGCCTCATGGCCATCGGGCACCCTCCGGGACGGCTCGCAACGGCGCCCCGTCCCGCAGCGGCCCCCGCCGGCACGGCCCCTGCCCGACTGTGCCCGTCGTCCAGCTACGACCTCAACCCCGCGGACCGTTCAGGCCGTGGCGGTCACCGGACCCGGCGCAGGACGCTGACCACCTTGCCGAGGATGGTGGCGCCATCCCCCTGAATAGGCGCGAACGCCGGATTGTGCGGGATCAGCCAGATGTGGCCGTCAGACATCCGGTAGCTCTTGACCGTGGCCTCCCCCTCGATCATGGCGGCGATTATCTCGCCGTTCTCGGCCACCTGCTGCTCGCGGACGACCACCCAGTCGCCATCGGCGATGGCCGCATCGATCATGGAGTCGCCGACCACCTTGAGCAGGAACAGGTCGCCCTCGCCCACCAACTGCTTGGGCAGCGGGAAGACGTCCTCGACCGACTGCTTGGCGTCCTTGGGGTAGCCCGCCGCGATCTCGCCCACCAGCGGCACGTAGGCCGCGTTCTGCGTGCCCGCCGTGCCCACCGTGCGCGGCGTCCCGGCGCGCCCCGGCGGTCCCGCCGGGGTCGCGGGCTTTCCTGGCCTCCCGGGACTGGGTCCCGCTGGACTGGCCGCCCGGGACTGGGCCGCCCGGATCGCGCCCTTCGCCTGGCGGGGTTCGATGACCTCGATCACGGGATGGCCCGGCGCCAGGACCACGGAGGTCCGCGCCTGCCCGGTGCCGCCGCTCAGCCAGCCCTTCTGCCGCAGCACCTTGAGGTGGTGATGCACGCCCGACGGGCCGAGCCCGATCGCCTCGCCGATGTCCCGGACACTCGGCCCGTACTGGTGCTCCTGCCGGAATCCCACGATGGCGTGGATCACGTCGCGCTGGCGCGAGGTGAGGTCGTGCTCGGGATCCAGCTCCCCAGGCCCGGGAACCGGCGCATCACCTCGTGTGCTGCTCATCTCCGACCTCCGCCTCGGCGGTATGCGTCGCTGCGACGCTAGCAGTCCTGGTGATGTTTGTCGAACGTAGTTTCGATCATGATACGCAGCGATCGGCCTGCTCGATCCGGCGTTCTAAGGCAGGCTAGCCGTCCTGGCGGTCATTCGCTGCGCAGGATCTGCCCGGCGTGCAGCCGCGCGGCGTGCCGCTGGGGCCAGGCGGCCAGGGCGTTCGCGGCCAGCAGGGCAGCCGGGGCCGATCAGGAGCAGGGCCAGCAGGGCGAGCGGCGGGTGATAGGCCAGCGGGGTGAAGCCGGCCACCGCACGCCAGATGACCCGGCCGAGCGCGATGCCGAGCGGGACGCCGAACGCCAGGCCGATCACGGCCAGCAGGCTGGCCTGGGTGGTGACCACCAGCCGCGCCTGCCGCCGGGTGATCCCGAGCGCGCGGAGCACCGCCAGGTCGTGACGCCGGCGGCGGACCGCCATGGACAGGGCGTAACCGACCGCGCTGATGGCCAGCAGGGCCAGGAAGGCGCTCAGCGCGACCGGCAGCAGTTCCAGGTCCTGGATCTCCTGGACCTCGGGGATCGGATCCGGTGGCGTGAAGGTGAAGGCCTTGCCGCCCGGGATCGCTGCCGCCACCGCGTCGAGCCGGCGCGCGGCGGCCTGGACGTTCGCACCCGCCCGCAGCGACACGGTCGCGGCGTGGAACTTGAACCCGGGGTGCGCGCCCTTGAAGATGCGGTCGTACCCGCGCGGGAGTGAGCCAGGCCCCGTCCGCGTACCCGTTGTGCGGGCCGGGAGGAACGAAGCCGATGCCGGTGACCCGGACGGCCTTCCTGGTGGGGGTGCCGCCGGTGAGGTGGACCACGGAGCCTGTCGTCGCGTGCATTTCCTGCGCGGTCGTCGGGGCCAGCACGATCTCGTCCGGGCTGGCGGGCATCCGCCCGGATGTGAGCACGACCGCCGGCCGCTTGCCGCCCACCGGGGCGTAGGTGAAGCTCTCGATCGAGACCTGGCCGGATTGCGCGCCGCCGATGCGGGCGTCGTCAACCGCGGTCACGTCCCGGTCGGCGGCCACGGCGCGCAGCACCCGGCTGGCCGGCCCGAAATCCTGCCCGTTGTAGCCGAAGAACGTGGTCAGCTGCCACGTCTGCCCGAACCGGGCCGGGTGGCTGGCCGCATCGGAGACCCCGGCCGAGAAGGTAAACGCCGCCAGCACGCCCAGCACGCCGACCACGGCGCCCACCAGGGCCGACCGGACGGGCACGGTGGAGCGCCCGCGGCCGGGCTCGAGCGCGAACCGGGCCCCCACCACCAGGGGAACCGGGAAGTTCGCGGCGGCGGCCCCGGCCGCGACCGCGGACCGGCGCTGCGGCGCCCGCCGCCGCCCGGCGCTCAGCGCGGCCGCCGCGGCGGCTGCCGACCCGGCCAGGGTCAGCAGCGGGACGATGACCCAGCCGGGCCCCAGGACCACCCAGTCCACGTTGATCCCGGGGTGCGGCTCGGCGATGGACGCGAGGCCGATCGGCATCCATCGCGAGGCCACGATGGCGCCCGGCCACGCCCAGCGTGGCGCCGGCCAGCCCGGCCAGGAAGGGCCCGGCCACGGCGGCCGCGATGGCCTGCTGGCGGGTCATGCCGACGGACTGCAGCACCTGGAGGTCCGCCGCGGTGGCTGACGTGTACCGGGCGACGGACTGGCCGATCAGGAACAGGGCCGCGACGAGCACCGCGAGGCCGAACGCCAGCAGGCAGGCGGCCTCGTAGGCCGTGACCCGGCGGATCGGGTCGCCGAAGTTCACGCTGTTGTCCCACACGTCGATGTCGTCACGCCCGGTCACCCGGGCCAGGGCAGCGCGGAAGGCGGGGATCGCGGCCTCGCCGCCCTTGAGCCGGACCAGCGCGTTGATGTAGACCTGGCCGTTCGTGCCCATGATGTTGGCGCGGTACCGGGTGAACAGGGCGGGCGTCGTGATGACGCCGCCGGGCGAGCCTGGGCGTGTCGGAGCTGACATCCCACGGGCTGCGGATCACTCCGGTGATGCGTACCCGGAGCCTCGGGCCGAGCCGGTGCCGCCCCGGAGGACCCGTCGTAGCCCTCATCGGCCTGCTGCACGCTGGCCAGTTCCAGCGTCAGCGAGTCCCCCACATGCTTGCCGGAGGTGGCGGCGAATTTGGGCGTGACGACGACCTCATCGGCGCGGTGCGGGTTGAACAGCCTCCCGGCCAGGATGACCGGGCGCTCGATGGTCCTGGTCATCTGGTCGTCGGCGAGCGGGAACTCGGTGCTCTCCACCGAGTAGCCCTGCGCCTGGCCCCCGAACGCGACGGGGAACCTGGTCAGCGCGGCGACCTCGGGCAGGGCCGCGATCCGGGCCCAGTCGAACCCCGGCTGGTTGGGCAGGACGGTGGCCGTCGCGGGCAGCGTGCGGGCCCACAGCCGGTCAAGGCGGTCTCGCCCCGGCGCGCGCCGGCGATGGAGGTCAGGACGGTCGCGGTGGCCAGGGCGATGAGCAGGGCCAGGACAGCCAGCGACCGCCAGCGCCTGAGCCCGTCCAGGCGCAGCCAGGTCAGCGTGATCAGCATCTCCGGCTACCCCCCCGTCGGCCCACGGTGCGATGAGACCCCCGGCATCCATGCTCACGAGTAGTAGAAGGCCTGGCAGGGCCCGGCGGCAAGGGTGCGGGGACGACCGGCCCATGGTGGCTACCCCCACCCTGGGCGGCGTAGTGCCCCCCTGGCGCACGGCGATCGGACGCCTGCACCACGTCATCGTCGACTGCCCCGACCCGGCCGGGCATCCGTTCTGCCTGTCCCCGCCCCCGCACTCCCCGGCCCGCATCCGAGCCATAGAGTGTGCCCATGACGGGCGAATTGCAGCCAGCGGGGGACAGCGCAAGCCCCGTCCCCCGCGAGGAGCTGCGCGTCTCCTACGAGGACCGGGACCGGGTGGCCGAGCAGCTGCGGGTGGCCGCGGGCGACGGCCGCCTCAGCGCGGAAGAACTCGACGAGCGGCTCGAGATCGCGCTGACCGCGCGCACCTACGCCGAACTCGCCAGGGTCACCAGGGACCTGCCGTCCGCCGCCGGGACCGTGCTGGGCGCCCCGGCCCCCAAGGACGTGGTCCGCATCGACTGCCAGTCCTCCAGCGTGGAGCGCACCGGCCCGTGGCTCGTCCCGCGCCGGATGGAGGTCCGGGTCAAGAGCGGGGTGGTGACGCTGGACTTCACCGAGGCGGTCATCACGCAGCCGTTGCTGCCCATCGACGCCGAGGTGGGTTCCGGGGCCCTCACCCTGGTCATCAAGCCCGGCATCGTCGTGGACATGGACGAGGTAACGGTCCGCAGCGGCGCGCTGGAGGTCAAGGCGCCCTGGGGCCAGGACGCGTCCGTGCTGCGGATCGAGGTGTCGGGCAAGGTCGGCAGCGGGGTGATCAGCGCGCGGCCCCGGCGGCCCCCTCGTCCGCCCCGCCCGCCACGCCGGACGTTCTGGCAGTGGCTGACCCGCCAGCCCCGGCCCCGCCCGGCCATCGGGCGCTGACCGCGCCTACCCGGGCGGCTGGCGGGCAAAGGCCTGGCGGCTGTGCACCAGGAGCTCACGCAGGGCCGGGCTCTCGGCGTGCGCCCAGACCAGGGCGAGCAGCGCCGGGGTCACGATGTCCTTGATGGCCACCGCGGTCAGCTGGCCGGAGAATCCGGCCGCCATGGTCTCGGTGAGAATGGCCACGCCCAGCCCGCGGCTGGCCAGGTCGGCGACCGCGCCCGGCGCGCTGGCCTGGAACGCGATGTCCGGCCGCCGCCCCTGGGCGGCGCAGTCCTGATCGAACACCGCGCGCACCCCGGTACCCGGGGGCAGGCTGATGATCGGGTACCTGGTGACCTCGGCCAGGGTGGCGGCCTCCCGCCCGGCGAGCGGATGGCCGGGGGGCACCGCGGCCACCAGGCCCTCGCTGACGATGGTGAGCGCATCCAGTCCCCCGGGCGGGGCACCGGCTGCCCCGATGAGGGCCACGTCGGCCGCGCCGGTCCGGACCTGCTCGACCAGCCAGTCGGAGTTGCCTTCCACCAGCGCGATCTCGATGCCCGGATGGGCCAGGTGGAACGCGGCCAGGGCGTCGAACAGCGGGGCGACGGTGCAGGCCGTCACCATCCCGACCACGATCCGGCCGGAGAGCAGCCCGGTCACGTCGTCCACCGCCTGGCGGACCGCGGCCGCGGCCGCGAGCGTGGCCCGGGCGTGCGGCAGCGCCGCCGCCCCGGCCGCGGTCAGCGTAGCCACCCGGCCGGACCGGTCGATCAGGGGCGCGCCGAGATCCCGTTCGAGCTGGCGGATCTGCGCGCTGACCCCTGACTGGCTGACGTGGACACGCTCCGCGGCGCGAGTGAAGTTCGCCTCCTCGGCGACCGCGACGAAGTACTCCAGCTGCCTCAATTCCATAACCAGAAATTCTAGTTTCAAGAAGAACTATCTGTTGGACTTCTCGATCTGGCCCCGGCCAGGCTGGGCAGAGCAAGAGCAGGGCGGCAGGGCAGGAGAGCGACGCGGACGCCGACCGCCGCACCCGTCACCCGGAACAACGAACGACGCGGTCACACTGGCCGCGGGAACGGAGGATCATGCCTGGCCAGGAGAAGGCCCGCCAGCCGGAGGATCTCACCCGGCTCTTCGTAGAGCACGCCAGCGCCGGCGACGCGGCCGGGATCGCCTCGCTGTACGAGACCGGCGCGGTGATGGCGTACCCGCCGGGTGCCCAGACGACCGGCCGCGAGGCGATCCGCGCGCTGTGGGAGAAGGTCCTGGCCAACGCGCCGCGCTTCGAGCCGGAATCGCCGCTGCCCACCCTGGTCAGCGGGGACATCGCGCTCACCGCCACCGTGGCCGGGACGGGACCGGGGTCCGGGTGCAGGTGGCCCGCAGGCAGCCGGACGGGACCTGGCTCCGCCTGCTGGACCAGCCCGAGCTAAGCCCGGACTCCTAGCAGGCAAGCCTCCAGCAGCGAAACCTCCGGCAGCGGAAACCCGGCAGCGGAGCCCCCGGCTGCGGCGGCCCGTCAGCGGGCCGGCTGGCGTCGAGGTCGATGACCAGGCCGTCGCAGTAGTGCGCGAACCCGGTCCGCCGGGCACCGCGATCGAGGCGGCGTTGGCCCGCCAGGCGCGGTACTGGACGACGGCCCGGCGGCCCAGGCCCGCCTGGGCCGCCGCGGCGACTACCGCCCGGGCCAGGCCCCGCCCCCGGTGCCGGGGATGGGTGAGCACACCCAGAGTCGGCATCTCGTGCCACACCCCCAGGCAGGCGACGCGCCAGCAGGGCATCCTGGTCGAAATAACCGAACGCGGGCAGGCCTGTCGTGCCGCTCTCGTCCCGTTCGGGGGGCGGCGTCTGCTCGTGCAGCCGGGCGAGCAGCGGAAGATCCGCGGGCGACAGCGCGCGGACCGCGGGGCTGGGCTGAGGGATGAGGCTGGCCGCGGTGCAGTAGCCGTACCAGGCTGGCCCGATGACCGCGCCGGGCCGGGCGCCCAGCGCGGCGCTCACCCGGGCCGCCACGGCCGCCAGCGGCCCGGCCGGCTGGAGGCCGTCGTCCGCAGCAGCAGACCGGGAGAGCCGGAGATGACCCGCCGCAAGGCCGGAAGAGCGCGAGCGGGCCCGTACCCGAGCGGCCGGGCGGCGCCCGTCACCGCCAGCACGCCCGACGTGACCCGAACCGGGGACCAGGTAGGTCACCGCCCGAACGTAAGGCGGCCGGGGGCAGGCCCAGCCGCTCCGCCCACCACGCGCCGACCTCGCTCTGCCAGTCCGTCATCATCCGAGTCTCGCGCGGCCGGGCGGTGCCCGTCCAGCGCTGCCGCCCGCGGGCGCCTCCGGGACCGCGAGGTACCACCCCGGCTGTTCTCCGGATGGTCATGCTCCCGTCAGCCGGGTCTGCCACACTCGGCGGCCCATGGACGTCACCGCACTGGCCCGCTCGCTGCTGGAACCGATACCGGCGCATCGCACGGCCGGCCTGGAGGTACTGCGCGCGGCGGACGGCGCCGCGGAAGTGTCGCTGCTCACCCCGCCCGGGCTCACCAACGTCATCGACTCGCTGCACTCCAGCGGGCTGATCACGCTGGCCGACGCGGCCGGCCTGGCCGCCATCATCGCCGCCTGCGAGGCCGAGGACGAGTTCCGCGGCGTGCTCCCGCTCGGCGCGACCGCGACGCTGGAGTTCCGCGCGCCCGCCCGCGGCCGGCTGGTGGCCTCCTGCCACCTCACCGAGGCCGCGCGGCAGGCGCTGCGGCCGGTGCTGTCCGGGCACCAGAAACGCGCCCGGATCAGCACCGTGGCCGACATCACCGACGAGGCGCACGCGCTCGTGTGCCGGGGCACCTTCGAGTGGAGCGTCCGCCGCCCTTAGCCCCGCCGCCCCTGGCCCCGCCGGTCCCTGGCTCAGCCCCCGGTGAACGTGTCCGGGTCCGGGCCGGACCGCTCGTTCTTGTTCAGCGCACTGATCGCCTCGACGTCCTCGCCGGACAGCTCGAAGTCGAAGATGGCGAAGTTCTCCTTGATCCGGGCGGGGGTGACCGACTTCGGGAAGACGATGTCGCCGCGCTCGATGTGCCAGCGCAGCACCACCTGGGCCGGGGTCTTGCCGATCCGCTCGGCGATCTCCCTGATCGTGGGGTCGTCGAGTTCCCGGCCCTGGCCGAGCGGCGACCAGCCCTCGATGGCGATCTGGTGCTCGGCGCAGAACCCGCGCACGTCGTCCTGGGTCAGGTACGGGTGGACCTCGATCTGGTCGACGGCCGGGGGAACCTCGGCTTCTGCGTGCAGCCGCCGGATGTGATGCGGCTGGAAGTTGGACACGCCGATCGAGCGGGCGCGCCCGTCCCGGTAGAACTCCTCCAGCGTGCGCCAGGTGGACACGAAGTCGCCGTCGTACCGGGTGGGCAGCGGCCAGTGGATCAGGAACAGGTCCAGGTAGTCGAACCCGAGCTCCTCCAGCGAAAGGTCGAACGCCGCCCGGGCGTCATCGGGCAGGTGCGCGTCGTTGGACAGCTTGCTGGTGACGAACACGTCGGCCCGGTCGAGGCCGGACTTGGCGATGGCCTCGCCGACCTCTTTCTCGTTGCCGTACATCTCGGCGGTGTCGATGTGCCGGTACCCGGTCTTCAGGGCGGTGCTCACCGCCTCCACGGTGTCCGCGGGCTTGATCTGGAACACCCCGAAGCCGAACTGGGGGATAGACCTTCCGTTGTTGAGCAAGATCTCAGGAACTGCGGTCACGACGGATTCTCTCCTCCGGCGATGGGATTCGTTTGGCTGCAGGTACCTATTCTCCCTGCCCGCCCTGCGCGGCTTCATCCCCAAGGTTGGCCGATCGGGTTGGATAGCAGCGTGGACCCGGTACAGGCGTTGCGCGAGATCGCGTTCGTGCTGGAGCGGGCGGGCGCGCCCACCTACCGGGTGCGGGCCTTCCGCCGGGCCGCCCAGGTCGTCAGCGAACTGCCCGCGGGCGAACTGGAGCGCCGCCTGGGCGACGGCACGCTGCGCGCGCTGAACGGGATCGGCGAGACCACCGCCGAGGTCATCAGCCAGGCGGCGGCCGGCCAGCAACCGGACTACCTGACCCGGCTGCTGGCGGAAACACCGGAAGCCGCCGCGCCCACGGCCATGCGCGCCGCGCTGCGCGGGGACTGCCACACCCACTCGGACTGGTCCGACGGCGGCAGCCCGCCCGGTGAGATGGCCGAGGCGGCCCGCGCGCTGGGCCACGAATGGATCGCGCTGACCGACCACTCGCCCCGGCTCACCGTGGCCAACGGGCTGTCCCCCGAGCGCCTGGAGGCCCAGCTCGACCTGGTCGCCCGGCTCAACGCCGAGCTGGCCCCGTTCCGCATCCTGACCGGCATCGAAGTCGACATCCTGGACGACGGGTCACTGGATCAGCGGGAGGACCTGCTCGCCCGGCTCGACGTGGTGGTGGCCAGCGTGCACTCCAAGCTGCGGATGCCCGCCGGCCCGATGACCGGGCGGATGGTGACCGCGGTCCGCAACCCGCACGTGGACGTGCTCGGGCACTGCACCGGCCGGCTGCTGACCGGGAGGGGCGGGCGCGGCCGCCCGGAGTCGGAGTTCGACCCGGACGCGGTGTTCGGCGCCTGCCGCGAGCACGGCGTCGCGGTCGAGATCAACTGCCGCCCGGAACGCCGGGACCCGCCCGGGCGGCTGCTGCGCCTGGCCGCCGAGATGGGCTGCCTGTTCTCCATCGACACCGACGCGCACGCGCCCGGCCAGCTCGACTGGCTGGAAAACGGCTGCGTCCGCGCCGAAAAATACGGCATCACGCCGGACCGGGTGATCAACACCCGCACCGCCGGCGAGCTGGCCGCCAGCACCCCCTAAAGCTCAATAACGGTCATCCCGGCAGCAGACCCCGGACCATCCATCGCGGCCAGCGCGGCGCCGGCCTGCTCCAGCCCGATCACGTTGCCGACCAGCCGCGCGGGATGGAGTGTGCCGTCGGCGATCTGGGCCAGCATGGCCGGGTAGTCCCGGGCCGCCATGCCGTGCGAGCCGTAGATTTCCAGCTCCCGCGCGATGACCAGGTCCATCGGGACCGGCGGCGCGGCCGCGGCGCCGAGGAGCAGGCCGACCTGGACGTGCCGCCCGCGGCGGCGCAACGAGCGCACCGAACTGGCCAGCGTGCCCGGCGAGCCGAGGGCGTCCAGGGACACCTGCGCCCCGCCGCCGGTGATGTCGCGGATGACCGGGGCCGGATCGGTGTTCGTTGCGGAAAGAATTGCGTGCCCGGCGCCGAGCTCGCGAGCCCGGTCGAGCGCGGGGCCGGCCACGTCGACCGCGATGACCCGGGCGCCGAGGGCCGCGCCGATGTGCACGGCCGACAGGCCGACCCCGCCGCAGCCGTGCACCGCGAGCCACTCCCCCGGGCGCAGCCGGGCGTGGCCGGTGAGCGCCCGGTAGGCGGTGGCGAACCGGCAGCCCAGGCTGGCCGCGGTGACGAAGTCCACGGCGTCCGGCAGCGCCACCAGGTTCGTGTCCGCGGCGTGGATGGCCACCCGCTCGGCGAACGACCCGGGGCCGGTGAACCCGGGCTGGGTCTGGTCCGGGCACACCTGGGCGTCGCCCGCCCGGCAGTACTCACACCGGCCGCAACCGCAGGCGAACGGCACCGTGACCCGGTCTCCCGGCCGCCACCGGGTCACCGCCGGCCCGGTCTGGGCGATGGTCCCGGCCAGTTCGTGCCCGGGGATGTGCGGCAGCGGGACGGGGTCGTGCCCCTTCCAGGCGTGCCAGTCCGACCGGCACACCCCGGTCGCGCCGACGCTGATGACCACGCCGTCGTCCGGGCAGGCCGGCTCGGCGACCTCGCTCAGCTCGGGCATGACCCCGTACTCCCGGTACACGACCGCCCGCATCTGCCCCTCCCGCCTCCCAGGCCTTAACAGTTAGGATCCGACCCCTCATAGGGGGCAAATCGAACGGTTACTCGATGGCGCTGATCAGGATGACTTCGAGGGTGCGGGGGCCGTGCACGCCTTCGACCCGGTCGAGTTCGATGTCGCTGGTGGCGGACGGGCCGCTGATCCAGGTCAGCGGGCGGTCCGGGCGCAGCCGGGCCACGCGCCTCGGGGACCAGCGCGACCACCTGGGCCGCGTCGATCAGGCACAGGTGGTAGTCGGGGATGAGGCTGAGCGCCCGGCGGCCCTGGCCGGGCCGGCGTCGAGGACGATCGTGCCGGTCTCGGCGATGGCGACCGCGGCGCGGGTGATGACGCCGTCCATCTGGTCGAGTTCCTGGGCGGACAGGCCGCCGTCGGTGATCAGCTCGACGCCGTCGAGGGTGCCGGCCTGGCCGGGCTCGGGCTGGTCAAGCCCGGGCAGGTCGAGGCCGGGCGGCAGGACCACCCGGCGCGCGCCGCGCTCGGCCAGCGCCGCGCGCACGGTGTCCAGCAGCCCGGCGGGTTCGGTGCGCCGCACCTGGCTGCGGTAGTCGATCAGCCGCTCGGCGAGCAGGTCGAGCAGCGCGGGCGGATCGAGCTCGCCGCGGGTCCGGTAGCCCGCTGACGAGGGATCCCCGGGCGGGTGCGCGCCGCCGCCGGAGTCGCCGCCCAGCGCGGTGCGGATCCGGCCGAGCACCTCGTCCCGCGCGGTCACCGGGGTCCCCAGCTCGCGCTCCCCGGCATCGTGCTCGGCCTTCCACCATTCGCGGAAGGTCTGGGCGGGAGGCCGGGGCGCGTCGCGGGCCGCGGTCCAGGCCGACAGGGGCGGGGGCAGCCGCCGGATCCGCCCGCTCGCGGCCCAGCAGCCGCCCGGCCCGCCCGGCGCGCTGCGCGGCCTCGAACCGGGCCGGGCTGGCCATCACCCACGAGGCGGCCGCCATGGTCACCGCCTCCGGGCTGGGCACGCGGCGCGTCTGCGCTACCTCCTCCACGTGCCGGGCCCGCAGGTGGACCAGCAGCGACGGGATGTCGATCTTCACCGGGCAGGCGTCGTAGCACGCGCCGCACAGCGAGGAGGCGTACGGCAGCGAGGCGTTGTCTTCCACCCCGGTCAGCATCGGGGACAGCACCGCGCCGATCGGGCCCGGGTAGACCGAGCCGTAGGCGTGCCCGCCGACCCGCTCGTACACCGGGCAGACGTTCAGGCACGCCGAGCAGCGGATGCAGTGCAGCGCCTGGCGGCCCGTCGGGTCGGCCAGCGCCGCGGTCCGGCCGTTGTCCAGCAGGACCAGGTGGAACTGCTGCGGGCCGTCGCCGGGGGTCACCCCGGTCCACATCGAGGTGTACGGGTTCATCCGCTCCCCGGTGGAGCTGCGCGGCAGCAACTGCATGAACACGCCCAGGTCGGCCCAGCTGGGCAGGATCTTCTCGATGCCCATCACGGTGATCAGCGTGTCCGGCAGGGTCAGGCACATCCGGCCGTTGCCCTCGGACTCGACCACGCACAGCGTGCCGGTCTCCGCGATCGCGAAGTTGGCCCCGCTGATCCCGACCTTCGCGGACAGGAACTGGCGGCGCAGGTGCAGCCGGGCCGCCTCGGCGAGCGCGGCCGGCGAGTCGGTCAGCCCGGGATCCACGTCGCCCATCTCGCGCAGGAAGATGTCCCGGATCTCGGCCCGGTTCCGGTGGATGGCCGGGACCAGGATGTGCGACGGCCGGTCGTGGCCGAGCTGGACGATCAGCTCGGCCAGGTCGGTCTCGTGCGCGGTGATGCCCGCGGCGGCCAGCGCGTCGTTGAGGCCGATCTCGTCGGTGACGATCGACTTGACCTTGACCGCCTCGGTGGCCCCGGTCGCGCGGACCAGGCTGGTCACGATCTCGTTGGCCTCGTTCGCGTCCCGGGCCCAGTGCACCACGCCGCCGCGGGCGGTGACCTGCTCCTCCAGCTGCTCCAGGTAGCGGTCCAGGTGGGCCATGGCCCCGGCCTTGACGGCCTGGCCGGCGTCGCGCAGCGCTTCCCAGTCCGGCAGCTCGCCGACCACCGCGGCCCGCTTGGCCCGGATGGTCCGGGTGGCCTTGCCGAGGTTGCGGCGCAGCTGGGTGTCGGCCAGCGCGCGGCGGGCCGCGACCGGGAACGGCTCGTCGCCGCGCAGGTGGCCCACGCCGCGCGGCGCGGTGGGCAGGCCGAGGAAGGTGGGCGCGCTCACCGGGCACCGCCTGGTCGCGGCGTGCGGCTCGGCGGATGGGGCTCCGAGCGGCACGGGCGTCCCGACGTTCGCGGCGTCGAGGCCAGGATCTCGGCCAGGTGCACGGTCCGGGTCCCGGTCCGCAGCCGGGACAGGCCGCCGCCGATATGCATCAGGCAGGAGCTGTCCCCGGCCGTGCACACCTCGGCCTGGGTGTCCAGCACGCTGCGCATCTTGTCGGCCAGCATGGCGGTGGAGGTGTCCGCGTTCTTGACCGCGAACGTGCCGCCGAAGCCGCAGCAGGTGTCGGCGTCCGGCAGCTCGACCAGGTCGATCCCGGTCACGTTGCGCAGCAGCCGGAGCGGCCGGTCACCGACCCGCAGCAGGCGCAGCGAGTGGCAGGTCGGATGGTAGGTGACCCGGTGCGGGTAGTAGGCGCCGACGTCCTCCACCCCGAGCACGTCCACCAGCAGCTGGGAGAGCTCGTAGGTGCGGGCGGCCACCGCCTCGGCCCGGCGGGCCAGCGCCTCGTCCCCGTACCGCCGGGCCACCATGGCGTGCTGGTGCCGGATCGACCCGGTGCACGAGCCGGACGGGACCACGATCGCCTCGCAGCCCTCGAAGACCTCGACGTAGTGGCGGACCAGGGGCAGCGCGTCGCGGAGGTAGCCGGTGTTCACGTGCATCTGGCCGCAGCAGGTCTGCGCGGCCGGGAACTCGACCTGATGGCCAAGCCGTTCCAGCAGCCGGACGGTGGCCCGGCCCGCGTCGGGGAACAGGGTGTCGGCCAGGCAGGTCACGAACAGCGCGATACGCATGGGGTCAGCCTGCCGCCTCGGTCGCTACCGGCTGCGCAGCGGCCCCCACCCGGGGCCCGGCCCTGGCTCGACGCGCGGACCACCAGGTCCGGCTCGAACACGACCTGGCGGTGCCGGTGCGTGCCGTCACCGAGGGCCTCCTCGATGAGCAGCTGGGCCGCGGCCCGGCCCAGCTGATGCCGGGGCTGGCGGACCGAGGACAGCGGCACCGCGGCCGCGGCCGCGAACTCCACGTCGTCGTAGCCCACGATCGCGAGCCCCTCGGGCACCGCGATCCGGTGGGTGGTCATCTCCTGCAGCACGCCCAGCGCGAGCAGGTCGTTCGCGCAGAACACGGCGGTCGGCCGGCTCCCGGCGGGCAGCCCGGCCAGGTGGGCGCCCGCCCGCTGCCCCGCGGTCACGTTCAGCGCGGGCGTCTCGATCACGAGCAGGTCAGCGTCGCTGCCGCCCGGCCCGCTCCAGGGCGCGGACCGCCCCGTCCCGGCGGTCGCTGACCTGCCGGACGCTCATCGGGCCGCCCACGAACGCGATCTGCTGGTGACCGGCCTCCAGCAGATGGGACACGGCCAGGTCGCCCCCGAGCACGTCGTCCACGGACACCGAGCACTGGCCGCGGGACGGGGACCGGCTGTCCACCAGCACCACCGGGGTGCCGCGGCGCTGCACGCTGGCCAGCCGCTTGTCGGCCCCGGACACCGGCGTGATCAGGATGCCCTGGACCCGGTGCTCTTCCAGCACCTCGAGGTAGCGGGACTCCTTGGCCTTCTGGTCGTCGCTGTTGCACAGGATCACGGCCAGCCCGGCCTCGCTCGCCTCGTCCTCCACGCCCCGCGCCACGTCGGTGAAGAACGGGTTCGCCACATCCAGGACGACCAGCCCGATGGTGCGGCTCCGGCCGGCCCGGAGCTGGCGGGCCGACTCGTTCCGGATGAAGCCCAGCTCCTTGATGGCCGCCTGGACCCGGGTCCGGGTCGGCTCGGCCACCACTTCCGGGCGGTTGAGCACGTTGGAGACCGTGCCGAGCGAGACGCCGGCAAGGGCGGCGACCTCCCTGATGCTGACCGGCGTGTCCGCCACGGCTCCTCCTGTGCGGTCAGTGTCGTGCGGAGCGCGGGAACGCGTCAACCAGAGGCCTGGCCAGGACAATAGCGGCCAGGAAACCTGTCGGTAACGATTCGGGGCATCGCCGCGGACCTCTATTGACAGGCTCGTGACTTCGCTCGACACTGCTTCCACATACGTTGAAACGTTATAGCACATTCGTCCTTCAGGCACCCCCCGCTGGCCTGCGGCCGGACCGGGGCGACACCCACCGAGAGACGAGAGGGGACCGGGCTGTGACAGCTGGCGATGGCCACGACGGCGGGATCCCCTCGCCGGGGTCCGCGGTACCAGGCGGGCCGCCGGCCGCCACCGGCCACCCAGGCATCCGCGCCACCGCCCGCCGAGGACGCCGGCCGGCACCGCCAGGCGCCGGGAGCCGCCCGGCCGCCGCGGCACGCCGGCGGCCCGGCCGACCCGGCCAGCCCGGCCACCCCGGCCAGCCAGCGCCCCCACCCCGGCCGGACCCGGCGCCGTCGGCCGAGCCGGTACTCGCCCTGCACGACGCCACCAAATCGTTCGGCGCGGTGCACGCGGTCACCGACGGCACCATCGACCTGTACGCCGGCGAGGCCCACGCGCTGCTGGGCGAGAACGGCGCCGGCAAGTCCACCATGGTGAAGATCCTGGCCGGGGTGTACCAGCCGGATTCGGGCGAGCTGCTGATCGACGGGACGCCGGTCAGCCTGCACAACCCGGCCGACGCCCAGAACGCCGGGATCGCGGTCATCTACCAGGAGCCCACCCTCTTCCCCGACCTGAGCGTCGCGGAGAACATCTTCATGGGCCGCCAGCCGCTGCTCGCCGGGCGGCGGATCGACCGGCGCCGGATGCACGCGGACTCCGCCGCCCTGTTCTCCCGGCTGGGGGTCAAGCTCGACCCGGGCCGGATCAGCCGCGGGCTGTCCATCGCCGACCAGCAGATCGTCGAGATCGCCAAGGCCCTGTCGCTGGACGCCCGGGTGATCGTGATGGACGAGCCCACCGCGGCCCTGTCCGCCACCGAGGTCGCCCGGCTGTTCGACGTGGTCGCGCACGCTCCGATCCGGCGGCGCGGCGGTCCTGTTCATCTCGCACCGCCTGGAGGAGGTGTTCGAGATCTGCCAGCGGGTCACGGTCATGCGTGACGGCCGGCACGTGCTGACCAGCGAACTGGCCGGGCTGACCGCGGACGACCTGGTCCGGGCCATGGTCGGCCGGCAGATGGTGGAGCGGGCGGCCGGCGAGCGCGGCGTGGCCGGCGAGGTCGTGCTCCACGTGGAGCACCTGACCAGGGAAGGCGTGTTCACCGACATCTCGCTGGACGTCCGGGCCGGCGAGATCGTCGCCCTGGCCGGGCTGGTCGGGTCGGGCCGCAGCGAGGTCGCCCGGGCCGTGTTCGGCATCGACCGCTACGACGCGGGCCGGGTCGTGATGCGCGGCCGCGAGCTGCGGCGGGCCTCACCGACCGGCGCGATGGCCGCGGGCATCGGGTTCGTTCCCGAGGACCGGCGGCAGCAGGGCCTGGTCATGGACATGTCGGTCCAGCAGAACGTGGCGCTCGCGTCGCTCGCCCGGCTGCGCAAGGGCGGCCTGGTCCGGTCCGCGGCCGAGCGGGCGTTCGCGGCCGACTGGGCGGTCCGGCTCAACCTCAAGTACGGGCGCCTGATCGACCCGGTGTCCCGGCTGTCCGGCGGCAACCAGCAGAAGGTCGTCCTGGCCAAGTGGCTGGGCCGCCAGCCCACGCTGCTGATCGTGGACGAGCCGACCCGCGGCATCGACATCGCCACCAAGGCGGAGGTGCACCGGCTGCTGGTGCGGCTGGCCCGCGACGGCGTCGCCATCTTGATGATCTCCTCGGAACTCCCCGAGGTGCTGCACATCGGGGACCGGATCCTGGTCATGCGCGAGGGCCGGCTGACCGCGGAGTTCGGGCACGAGGACGCCTCGGAGGAGAAGATCATGGCCGCCGCGACGGGCCAGCTGCAGGAGGCTTCGTGACCACCACCGTGACCGAGCGCCGGGAGCCCGCCGGCGCCCCGCCCGGGAGTGGCTCGCGCAGGCTCACCGAGCGGGTGTTCCGGATCCGGGAGTTCGGCATCATCGCCGTGCTGCTGGTGTTCGTGGCCATCACCACCAGCATCCAGCCGTCGTTCCTGAACCAGCAGAACCTCCAGTTCCTGCTGATCAACACCACGGTCTACGCGCTGCTCGCGCTGGGCGAGACCATGGTGGTGGTCAGCCGGAACGTGGACCTCTCGATCGGCTCGATCCTGGGCCTGTCGGCCTACGTGTCGGCCTCGATGTTCGGCCACCACCCCGGCATCCCGATCCCCCTGGTCTTCCTCATCGGCCTGGGCATCGGGCTGGCCTGCGGGATGGCCAACGGCCTCATGGTCGCGGTCGGCCGGGTGCCGAGCCTGGTGGTCACGCTGGCCACGCTGTACATCATCCGGGGCATCGACATCCTCATCGTGGGCGGCAACGAGGTGACCGCCCAGACCCTGCCGAACTCCTTCACCAACATCCCCCGCGCCACCGTGGCGGGCATCCCCTACCTGGCCATCGCGATCGCCGTGGTCATCGGGATCGGCGCGTACTACATGCGAGCGTTCCGGTCCGGCCGCGAGCTGTACGCGATCGGCTCGAACCCGGAGGCGGCCCGGCTGGCCGGCATCCCGGTCGGCAAGCGGATCTTCACCGCGTTCACGGCGAGCGGGGCCATCGCCGGGGTGGCGGGCGTGCTGTGGGCCGCGCAGTACCAGACCATCGACTCCACCGCGGGGACCGGCTACGAGCTGACCGTCATCTCCGCGGTGGTGGTCGGCGGGGTGGCCATCTTCGGCGGGAGCGGCAGCGCGGTGGGCGCCGCCGTCGGCGCGCTCCTGCTCAGCAGCATCAACTCCGCGCTGAACGTGCTGGGATTCCCGCAGCTCTGGCTCGAGGCCATCTCCGGCTTCCTGCTGCTGCTGGCCATCACGCTCGACCGGATCATCTCTGTGCGCCTCATGACCGCACTGCGGCGAAGGAGCCCCGGCGTTGGAACCTGACCTGAACACGCGCGCCTCGGTGCCGGCCGCGGCCCCGGCTGACCCGGACGCGGCGCCGGACGAGGCGGGCTGGCTCCGCTCCGCGGCGCGCGGCTCGGTGCGCTGGGAAACCGGCCTGGGCCTCCTGGTCGTGGCCATCATCATCTTCGGCGCCGTCACCTCACCCCAGTTCCTGACCAGCGGCAACTTCTTCAACACCGGCGTCACCTCCGGCGAGATCGCGATCATGGCGCTGCCGATGACGCTGATCGTCATCAGCGGCGAGATCGACCTGTCCGTGGCCTCGATCCTGGGCATGTCCAGCGCGCTGCTCGGCGTCCTGTGGAGCCACCACTGGCCGATGCTGGCCATCTTCGTGGTGGTCGCGCTGCTCGGGATCGTGGCCGGCCTGATCAACGGGCTGCTGGTCACCCGGGTCGGCCTGCCCTCGCTGGCGGTGACGATCGGCACCCTCGCGCTGTACCGCGGGGTGGCCCTCATCCTGCTGGGCGCCAACACGGTGTCCAACTTCCCCGCGACCTACACCAACATCGGGGTGCTGCCGCTGCCGCACACCCAGATCCCCTACAACATCGCGATCTTCGTGGTGCTGGCGGTGATCTTCGGGATCGTGCTGCACTCCACCGCCACCGGCCGGTCCATCTACGCGATGGGGGCCAGCCCGGAGGCCGCGCTGTTCGCCGGGATCCGGGTCAAGCGGGTCAAGACCATGCTGTACGTGGTGTCCGGCCTGGTCTGCGCCCTGGCCGGGGTGCTGTGGACGTTCCGCCTGTCCACCGCGGTGCAGAACAACGGCCTGGGCCTCGAGCTGGACGTGGTCGCGATCGTGCTGCTCGGCGGGGTGTCCATCTTCGGCGGCAAGGGCACGCTGGCCGGCGTGGTGCTGGCGGTGATCGCCTTCGCGGGGCTGCAGAACGCCCTGCTGCTCACCAACTTCAACCAGGAGGCCACCGGCATCGTGATCGGCGCCCTCCTGCTCGTCAGCGTGTTCGCCCCGAACGCCGGCCGGCTCTGGCGGGCGGGCCCGCCCCGGTGGGCCCGCGGCCGGAGCGGCCGTCAGTCCCCCGCGGTCGGGGGCGGGACATGACCAGGCCCGGCCCGGGGACACATCCCGGCCCGGCCGCGCCGCACCAGGCCGATCGCCCCGGCACCGCCGCATTCCATCAGATCACCAGCAAGTGGCAGCCCAGCACGGCCGCCACCCATACGGCGGCCACCGGTAGCGGCCGCCGCACGGCCATCAGCACGGTGGCCATCTCCAGTACCGCCATCGCTAGCACGGCCCGCGTACCGCGGCCCCGGCGCACAGCCCAGTACAGCCTCAGTAGCACGGCTCAGGTTGAAAGGATTCAAGTATGAGACGCTCAACGAAGAGAGCTCTGTGGGCACCAGCGGTGCTCCTGGTCGCCTC
Source organism: uncultured Actinomycetes bacterium (assembly GCA_963742055.1). Taxonomy (GTDB): domain Bacteria; phylum Actinomycetota; class Actinomycetes; order Streptosporangiales; family Streptosporangiaceae; genus RYN-230. Next base: position 88,346 of record CAVUKT010000013.1, read on the forward strand.
CGCGACGCTCGCGGCGTGCAGTTCTTCCGGGAGCGGGTCCGGCGGTTCCTCCGCGTCGGCCTCCGCGTCGTCCGGCTCCGGGGCGTCGGCCTCGGGCGCGCTGAAGACCGGGCTGAAGGTCTTCATCGTCCCGAAGAACCTCGGTAACCCGTACTTCACCACGGCCGACAGCGTGAAGTCCGGCGGGGCCATGGCCGCGCTGGCGACGCTGGGCGAGACCGCGACCGAGACCAGCGGGACGGCGGCCACGCCCTCCTCGCAGATCCCGGCCCTCCAGGCGGCGATCACCAAGGGCGCCAACGCGCTCATCGTGTCCGCCACCGACCCGTCCGCGCTGTGCCCGACCCTGAAGGCCGCCATGGCCAAGGGCATCACCGTGGTCACCTACGACTCCGACGCCCCGGCCTGCCGGAACCTGTTCGTGAACCAGGCCTCCACCGCCCAGATCGGGACCAGTGAGGTGGACCTGCTGGCCAAGGAGATCCACGACAGCGGGCAGATCGCGATCGTGTCCGCGGCCGCGTCGGCCACGAACCAGAACCAGTGGATCGGCTACATGAAGCAGGAGCTGAAGAAGTACCCGAAGATGAAGCTGGTCTCGACCGTCTACGGCAACGACGACCCGACCACCGCCACCCAGGTGACCCAGGGCCTGCTGCAGCACTACCCGAACCTCAAGGGCATCATCTCGCCGACCACGGTCGGCATCCTGGCCGCCGCCCAGGTGGTCTCCTCGTCCAAGTACAAGGGCAAGGTCATCGTGACCGGGCTGGGCACGCCGGACTCGATGAAGAAGTACGTGGCCAACGGCGTGGCCCCGGCGTTCGAGCTGTGGAACCCGGCTGACCTCGGCTACCTGGCCGCCTACGCCGCGGTCAACTACGCCTCCAAGAAGATCACCAACGCCGCGGGCCAGTCCTTCACCGCGGGCAAGCTCGGCAAGTTCACCGTCGGGTCGGACGACAGCATCCTGCTGGGCCCGCCGTTCGTGTTCAACAAGTCCAACATCAACAACTTCAACTTCTGACCCACGCGTTTCAATGCACCGGGCGCGCGTGATCATGCGGATCATGGGGCTCTGACGCCACCAATCCGATGATCACGACCGGCGCCCCGGCCCGGCCCACGCCCGGCCCAGGCCCGACACCCGCGAAGGAGGAACCCGGTGGAGCGCGTCTGCTTCCTCGGCCGCGTCCGGCCCGACCGGCTGGCCGAGTACCGGCAGCGGCACGCCGCCGTGTGGCCGGAGATGCTGGACGCGCTGCGCGAGGCGGGCTGGACGCAACTATTCGCTGTTCCTGACCGACGACGGCCTCCTCGTGGGCTACCTGGAAACCGACGACTACGCGGCCGCCCAGCAGCGGATGGCGGGCACCGCCGTCAACGAACGCTGGCAGGCGGACATGGCCCCGTACTTCGCCGAACTCGGCGGCGCGCCGCCCCGACCAGGGCTTCCGGAGGATCGACGAGATATTTCACCTGGACTGAGCCTGCGGGACCGCGCGCCCCGGCACCGGCGCGCCCCGCCCGGGGCCGCGCCCGGCGCGCGCCCGGGATCGCGAGCTGGACGAGATCTGCTGCCTGGAGATGACCTGAGATGCCTGACCTGACCGCCGTGAAGACCGCCCTGAGGTCGCAGCGGATCGAACTGCCGTCCTGGGCCTTCGGGAACACCGGGACCCGGTTCAAGGTGTTCGCCCAGCCGGGCGTGCCCCGCACCCCGCAGGAGAAGATCGACGACGCGGCGCAGGTCCACAAGTTCACCGGGGTGGCCCCGACCGTCGCGGTGCACATCCCCTGGGACAAGGTGGACGACTACGCCGCGCTGGCCGAGCACGCCGCCGCCGACGGCGTCGCGATCGGCGCGGTCAACGCCAACGTCTTCCAGGACGACGACTACAAGCTGGGCAGCGTCTGCAACCCCGACCCCCGGGTGCGCCGCAAAGCCGTGGCCCAGCTGCTGGAGTGCGTCGACATCATGGACGCGACCGGGTCGCGGGACCTCAAGCTGTGGTTCGCGGACGGCACCAACTACCCGGGCCAGGACGACATCCGGGCCCGCCAGGACCGGCTGGCCGAGGCCCTGGCGCAGGTGTACGCCCGGCTCGGCCCGCAGCAGCGGATGCTGCTGGAGTACAAGCTGTTCGAGCCGTCGTTCTACAGCACCGACGTGCCCGGACTGGGGCACCTCGCTGCTGCACTGCCTGGCGCTCGGGCCGCAGGCCGAGGTGGTCGTGGACACCGGGCACCACGCGCCCGGCACGAACATCGAGTTCATCGTGGCCCTGCTGCTCCGGGCCGGGCGGCTCGGCGCGTTCGACTTCAACAGCCGCTTCTACGCCGACGACGACCTGATGGTCGGCGCCGCCGACCCGTTCCAGCTGTTCCGCATCCTGCGCGAGGTGGTGGCCGCGGACGCGCTGCGCCCCGAGGCCGGCATCGCGTTCATGCTCGACCAGTGCCACAACATCGAGCCCAAGATCCCGGCCCAGATCCGCTCGGTGATGAACGTCCAGGAAGCCACGGCCAAGGCCCTGCTGATCGACACCGGCGCGCTGGCCGCCGCGCAGCAGGCCGGCGACGTGCTCGGCGCCAACGCGCGCGTTGATGGACGCCTACAACACCGACGTCCGCCCGCTGCTCGCCGAGCTGCGCGAGGACATGGGCCTGGACCCCGACCCGATCGCCGCCTACCAGCGCTCGGGCTACGCCGAGAAGATCATCGCCGACCGCGTGGGCGGCACCCCGGCCAGCTGGGGCAGCTGATCAGCGCACCGGTTCCGCGGCAGCATGGCGGGCGAACTTCAAAGGCACGCGAACGAAAACCGCCGCGGCGTAAGTCCCGCCGAAAAGGAGTCATGACATGGCCGCGCAGGTACCGCCCGAAGTCACCGACCTGCTGCAGCGCAGCAACCGGCTCGGGTCGGACCCGCGCAACACCAACTACGCCGGCGGCAACACCTCGGCCAAGGGACCGGCGACCGACCCGGTGACCGGCGAGCCGGTCGAGCTGATGTGGGTCAAGGGGTCCGGCGGGGACCTGGGCACGCTGACCGCGGGCGGCCTGGCCGTGCTGCGGCTGGACCGGCTGCGCGCGCTGACCGGGGTGTACCCGGGGGTGGAGCGCGAGGACGAGATGGTGGCCGCGTTCGACTACTGCCTGCACGGCAAAGGCGGCGCGGCGCCGTCCATCGACACGGCCATGCACGGGCTGGTGGACGCGAAGCACGTGGATCACCTGCACCCGGACTCCGGGATCGCGTTCGCCACCGCGGCCGACGGCGAGGCGCTGACCCGGGCCTGCTTCGGGGACCGGGTGCGCTGGGTGCCGTGGCGGCGGCCCGGGTTCCAGCTCGGCCTGGACATCGCCGCGGTGGCCGCGGGAGCACCCGGAGGCCATCGGGGTGATCCTCGGCGGGCACGGCATCACCGCCTGGGGCGCGACCAGCGAGGAGTGCGAGGCCAACTCGCTGGCCATCATCGCCGCCGCCCAGCGCTACCTGGACGAGCATGGCGACGGCAGAGCCGTTCGGGCCGGTGATCCCCGGCTACGAGCCGCTGCCCGAGGCGGAGCGGCGGGCCCGGGCCGCGGCGCTGGCGCCGGTGCTGCGCGGCCTGGCCTCGACCGACCGGCCGCAGGTCGGGCACTTCACCGACAGCCCGGCCGTGCTGGACTTCCTGGCCCGGCCAGAAGCACCCGGCGCTGGCCGCGCTCGGCACGTCCTGCCCGGATCATTTCCTGCGCACCAAGGTCCGGCCGATGGTGCTCGACCTGCCGCCGTCGGCGCCGCTGGACGAGGTGATCGGCCCGGCTCGTCGAGCTGCACGTCGCCTACCGGAAGGACTACCGCGCGTACTACGAGCGGCACGCGGACGCCGGACACGCCGCCGATGCGCGGCGCCGATCCGGCGATCGTGCTGGTCCCCGGGGTGGGGATGTTCAGCTTCGGTGCGGACAAGCAGACCGCCCGGGTGGCGGGCGAGTTCTACCTGAACGCGATCAACGTGATGCGCGGCGCCGAGGCCGTGTCCTCCTACTCCCCCATCCCGGAGAGCGAGAAGTTCCGCATCGAGTACTGGGCCCTGGAAGAGGCCAAGCTGCGGCGGCGCCCCAAGCCGAAGCCGCTGGCCACCCGGGTCGCGCTGGTCACCGGGGGCGGGTCGGGGATCGGCCGGGCCATCGCGGAGCGGCTGGCCGCCGAGGGGGCCTGCGTGGTGGTGGCCGACCGGGACGGCGCCGCCGCCGCCAGCAGGTGGCCGAGGCGATCGGGGCCGGGGCCTTGCGGGCGGCCGACGTCGCGGTCGCGGTCACCTCCGACGTGACCGACGAGGACAGCGTGGCCGGGCGCCTACCGGCAGGCGGCGCTGGCCTTCGGCGGGGTGGACCTGGTGGTCAGCAACGCCGGGCTGTCCATCTCCCGGCCGCTGCTGGAGACCACGCGTGGACGACTGGGACATCCAGCACGACGTGATGGCCCGGGGCTCGTTCCTGGTCGCCCGGGAAGCGGCCCGGGTCATGGCGGCCCAGGGCATGGGCGGCGACATCATCTACATCTGCAGCAAGAACGCGGTGTTCGCCGGGCCGAACAACGTGGCCTACGGCGCGGCCAAGGCCGACCAGGAGCACCAGGTCCGGCTGCTCGCCGCCGAGCTGGGCGAGTCCGGCATCCGGGTGAACGGGATCAACCCCGACGGCGTGGTCCGCGGCTCCGGCATCTTCGCCGGCGGGTGGGGCGCCGCAGCGGGCCGCGGTGTACGGGGTGCCCGAGGAGGAGCTCGGCGCGTTCTACGCGCAGCGCACCCTGCTCAAGCGGGAGGTCCTGCCCGAGCACGTGGCCGCCGCGGTGGTCGCGCTGACCGCCGGCGACCTGGCCCTGACCACCGGGCTGCACATCCCGGTGGACGCGGGCGTGGCCGCCGCGTTCCTGCGCTGAGGCCAGGCGATGGGCGCAGCGTGGACCGGCGGCGGGCGGACCGGGTGCGCCGCGGCCGTGGACCTGGGCGCGTCCGGCGGCCGGGTCATGGCCGGCCAGGTCGGCTGGCCGGCGGGCAGATCGCTGCGAGCTGCACGAGGTGCACCGGTTCCCGAACACGCCGGTCCGGGTGCTGGGCACGCTGCACTGGGACATCCTGCGGCTGTACCGCGGGATGCTCGACGGGCTGGGCGCGGCGGCCCGCTCGTTCGAGCTGGCCAGCGTGGGCATCGACTCGTGGGGCGTGGACTACGGCCTGCTCGACGCGGGCGGGGCGCTGCTCGGCAACCCGGTGCACTACCGGGACAGCCGGACCGACGGCGTGGTGGACGACGTGCTGGCCAAGGTCCCGGCGGCGGACCTGTACGCGGTCACCGGGATCCAGCAGATGCCGATCAACACGATCTACCAGCTGGCCGCGGCGGCGCGGACGCCGCAGCTGGCCGCGGCGCGGACCCTGCTGCTGATCCCCGACCTGCTGGCCTACTGGCTGACCGGGGAGATCGGCGCCGAGGTGACCAACGCGTCCACCACCCAGCTGTACGACACCCGGGCCCGGGACTGGGCCTGGGACCTGATCGGCCGGGCCGGCCTGCCCGCCGGGCTGTTCCCGCCGCTGCGCCAGCCGGGCAGCGTCATCGGGACCCTGCGGCCGGAGGTCGCCGGGCGAGCCCGGGCTCAGCCGGGCTGGGCCTCGCGGCCGGCCGGGCGGGCCGCTGCCGGTGATCGCGGTGGGCTCGCACGACACCGCGTCCGCCGTGGTCGCCGTGCCCGCCCGGGGCCGCGACTTCGCGTACATCTCCTGCGGCACCTGGTCCCTGGTCGGCGTGGAACTGGACCAGCCGGTGCTGACCGAAGCGAGCCGGACGGCCAACTTCACCAACGAGACCGGAGTGGACGGCACCATCCGTTACCTGCGCAACGTCATGGGCCTGTGGCTGCTGCAGGAGTCGGTCCGCGGCTGGGCGGGCGCCGGGCAGCCGGCCGACCTGGCCACGCTGCTGGAGCAGGCGGCGCGGGTCCCGGCGCTGCAGGTCGTGGTGGACCCCGACGACCCGGCGTTCCTGCCCCCGGGGGACATGCCCGCGCGGATCGCCGAGGCGGCCCGGCGGACCGGCCAGCAGCCTGCCGGCCGATCCCCCGGCCGTGGTGCGCTGCATCCTGGACAGCCTGGCGCTGGCCTACCGGCGCCTGCCTGCGGGACGTGCAGGAACTGTCCGGGCGGGCGGTGGACACCGTGCACGTGGTGGGCGGCGGGGTGCGCAACGAGCTGCTGCTCCAGCTCACCGCGGACGCCTGCGGCCTGCCGGTGGTGGCCGGCCCGGCCGAGGCGGCCGCGCTGGGCAACATCCTGGTCCAGGCCCGCGACGCTGGGCGCGGCGCCCGGCGACCTGGACGGGATGCGCGCCCTGCTGCGCGCCACCCAGCCGCTGCGCCGCTTCGAGCCGTCCGGCGGCAGCCGCGGCGGCCTGGGACGCCGCCGCGGCCCGGATCGGGCTCTGACGCCCGCCGACTACCCGCACATTCCCCGGCGATGTGGAGGTGGGCCCGATGGGAGACCACGACAGCCCTCATGCTGAGCCGTCCTTAACCCGTCAGGAGGTCGAACTGCTCCAGCTTCTCGGGCAGGGTCTGCCCCTGGGTACGGTGGCCCGCCGCCTGCAGACCTCCGAACGCACCGTGCGGCGGCGGACCAAGGCCATCTGTGACCGGATGGGTTTCGACTTCCCGATTCAGGCCGTGGTCTGGGCCGCGCGGCGGGGCTTAATCGGGCGGTGACGGCCCGTACGGCGGGCTTAATCGGGCGGTGACGGCCGTGCGGCCGGACCCGGACGGCCGGACCCGGGCGGCCGCGGCGGCTACCGCACGCTGACCGTGTCGTGCCCGGGGGCGACGGGAACCGGGTTCCCGTTGACCGTGACCGAGTACCGGCTAATGCCCTTGGGCAGCACCACCGTGCCCGTGGTCCCCTCAGGGGCACCGATCGCGATCACGAAACCGGCCGGGCTGCTGGCCCACTTGACCGTGATATCCCCGTGCGGCGTCGGGACGGCCCCTCGGCCCAGCCGAGTCCGCCCGGCTGGGGGGCCACCTGCCAGGTCGCATAGCCGGGGCTGACCGGGGTGACGCCCAGCACGTAGGACGTGAGCGCCGAGGTGGGCCCGGTCGACCAGGCATGCGCGAGGCTGGTGCCGCCACCGTTGATGGTGCCGTCCGGGGCCAGCTTCTCCGACAAGGTGCCGCCGTCCGGGCCGGTGATCATCGGCCCCCACTCATCCTGGAGTAGCTGCAGGGCTCCTGCGGTGTCACCCGCGGCGAACCTCGCGTCGAGGTCGGACGATCCTACGAACGGGCTGATGATCTGGGTCGAGCTGGCCGGAACGGGGGACGAGACGCTCAGGTCACCGTGCGGCGTGCCCAGCGCCTTCGTCATCGCCGCGAGGATGCCTGGCCGACGCGAGGCCGGCGCGATGCCGTACAGGATGACCGCCGAGTTCGCATCCTGGGCGATCGAGCCCCGGTCCGTGGCGTGCGATGTCGTACGCGTGCGTGGCCGGGTCGTACAGCTGGGCGTTGATCTGGGCCTTAACCCGGGCGGCATCGGCCTGGTACTGGGCGGCCAGGCCGGTGTGCCCGAGCGCGCCGGCTAGCTGCGCCGCGTCGGCGAGCGTCTTGTAGTAGAGCGCGTTATAGAAGGTGACCACGCCGTCGTGACTCTCGATGCTCCAGTTGAGGTCGTCGGCAGGCTTCGTCACGAACAAGCCATCAGAGTTGGCCTGCGCCAGTTCCCAGGACATCTCCCGCTGGACCGTGGGCCACTCCCGGGCCACGAACTCCCGGTCGCCGGTGTAGCGGTAGTAGTCGCCGACGTCACTGACGAAGTAGAGGGAGTAGATCCCGAGCGGCACGGACACCTGCCCCGGGATCAGCCCGCCCGGGTTGGGCGCCCCAGGCTCGGCGAAGGGCGAGACGTAGCCGCTGGTCAGCTGGGCGCTGCCGAGGAGATCGAGCGATCCCCTGACGTACGCGGTCGCGTCGTTGGTGTCGTACAAGGTCTGGGCCGCGACGCTGAGATCGCCGGTGAACGTGGCCCGGTCCCGCTTCGCGCCGTCCAGGATCAGGTCCACGGTCGGCGTGCCCGGAGTCAGGAAGTCGGTCAGCGCCGGGGGCGAGGCGAGGTTGCTGGCGTACAGCGGTGTGCCGCCGGGCGCCGTGACGACCAGGTTGCTCACGTTGGCCGAGCCGGTGCCCGACTCGCCGAAGCCCACGGTGCCGGCCGCGAACGTGGCGTCGGAGACCGACCCGATCACGGTCCCGTTGATGGAGACGGTGATCGTCTGGCCCGCCACGGTGGTCGAGATCCGGTAGGCCTGGTTCTGCGCGACGGCGAAGGGCGTCGTGAACGTGCCCAGGGTGGTGGAAACGCCGTGGCTGACCTTCGCGATGACCACGCTGTCCGGCGAGGTGGCGGCGGCTGAGGAGCTGAGGGTGAGGGCGTACTGATCCAGATCGTCCCGGGCCCGGACCGACCACGACACCTGGCCGCTCACGATGTCGGCGGTGAAGGCGCTGGTGTAATCGCGCCAGGCGCCGCCGAACCTGAGCACACCGTTGTTGGTCGGGGTGCCGATGAAGCTGCTCCGGGCGGTCAGGTTCATGGCACCGTTGCCGATGGCCCACTGGTGGCTCTGCGTGCCGGCGAGGTCCTGGGTCAGGTTGAGCGTGTAGGCGCCCGCGTACCACTCCTTGTTGAGCGTGGGGTCGCTGGACACGAAGTAACCCCGGTAGCTGCTGGGGCGTGCCCTCGTAGGCGGTGTAGCGGATCCCGACCGACCTCAGGCTCACGCTTCCGGCCGAGGTCAGCGAGATCTCCTGGTACCTCTCGCCGCCCTGGATGTAGCGGTTGGTGATGACACCAGGCCCGGGCACGGTGTAGCTGTCCGCGCGGCTCGGGTCACCGTTCGCCCCGATGGTCGGGGTGCCGCCGTCACCGGCCGGGGCGATGTACTCCGCGGCCTCGCTGTAGCCGGCCTGCATCGTCGGGGACCCGGAGGCGGCCGCGACCGTGAACGAGGGGACGCCGCCGATGTCGCGCCCGTAGTCGAGCACGATGTCGGTCTGGCCGGTGTCGCTCGCGGAGCGGGTCAGGGTGGTGTCGCCGTGGCCGCCCGCCACCACCCCGCCGGGATTGGTGACGGTCCCGCTCACGCTGACCACCCGTACCGGAGTCAGGTTCAGCGACCCCGGGGCTTCGACATACTGCTGCCAGTCCGCGGACGCGGGCCAGGTGGGCATCCCGCCGCCCGTCTTCACGGCCGCTCCCGCCGTCGGCGTGATGATCAGCGCGGCCGCCACCACACTCGCGCCTGCGGCCAGCGCGCGGCGCCGCCGCGCGGTCCGGCCAGCCGACTGGTACACCGAAGTCGTCATGCTCTGCGAGTCCTCTCTGACCGGCTGGCCAGAGTGTCGCCTGTCGCAGAAAGCGGCGGCCATGATGTGGCCGGTTCCGGCCACATCATGGCCGCCGGATGAGGCTCAGCGACCCGGGTTGGCGGCCCGGCTTAGCGACCCGGGTTGGCGACCCGGGTTGGCGACCCCGCTTAGCGGCCCCGGGCCATCCGGTACGCGATCAGATCGCCAACCGAGATCAGCGCGAGGCCCTCGCGGCCGGCCAGGTCCCGTAGGTCGTCGTAGCGGGCCATGGTCCCGTCGGGCCGGACGACCTCGCAGATCGCGGTCACGCCGGACAGCCCGGCCAGCCGGGACAGGTTGACCGCGGCCTCGGTATGGCCGTCGCGCTCCAGGACGCCGCCCCGGGCGGCCCGGAGCGGAAAGATGTGGCCCGGCCGGGCCAGGTCGTCGGGCTGGGCGCCAGGGTCGGCGAGCGCCCTGACGGTGGCGGCCCGCTCGGGCGCCGGGATGCCGGTCGTGGCGCCGGGCCGCAGATCGACCGAGACGGTGAACGCGGTGTTGTGCAGGCCCGAGTTCGCGGTCACCATCTGGGGCAGGTCCAGCTCGGCGCACCGCTCGAACGGCAGGGCGGCGCACACCACCCCGGCGGTGTGCGTGAGCAGGTAGGTCATGGCCTGGTGATCAGTGTGCTCGGCCGCGACCATCAGGTCGCCTTCGTTCTCCCGGGACTCGTCGTCGAAGACGATGACGAACTCCCCGCGCCCGAAGCCGGTGATGGCTTCTTCGACCCGCTCCAGCTGGCCCGCAGCCTGCCGCGCGGTGCCTGGTGACGTGATGGGCATGTGCTTCCTCGCTTCCTCCGGTGCGCCAGGGGCGCTCCGGGGACGCGAGCACGAGCGGTGCCGCCGACGCCGGCCGGTGAACGGCCGGCCCGCGCGGGCCTCACGTGTCGCCGCGCACTGCCTCCCATCCGGACTTTCACCGTCGGTCCTGGAATCCCACCAGGTCAACCGGCTGCTGGCTGCAGCCGGGTCGCGGACTATCACCGCCGGTTCGGAATTACACCGACCCCGGAGCGCGCGAACACTCAATCCTGATGCTAGCGCGGCGCCTTCCCGGGATCAGCACCTGCTGCTGCTGCGGCTGTCCCGGCGGGATCGCTGGTGGCCTGCTGACTGGTGATCACGTTCGCGACGATCGTCGTGACGAACTGATCATCGATCGGTTCCCGGGAGAACCAGCGGCGGTAGTAGAGCGGCCCAATCAGCGCCGAGACCATGCTCGACGGGTCAGTGGCCGGGGATATCAGGCCCCGGCCTGCGGCGCGCTCGAGGACCTCCCTGAGCGGTGCGGCGTGCCCGCGCTGGATTTTGCCGTGGATGCCGGCGAACTCCGGATCGCGTTCGGCCACGTCGACGATCGAGGGCACGACCGACGACCACCGGGCCGTGCCCAGCAGGTGGCCCAGGTTGGCCAGGATCGCGGTGACGTCACCCTCGAGTGAGCCGGTGTCGGGAACCTCCACCTCGGCGCTGATCCGGGAGGCAGGCATCGATCACGAGCGCCTCACGAGATGGCCAGTGACGGTAGATGGTGGTCTTCGCGACCCCCGACCGGCGGGCCACCTCATCGATGGTGAAGCCACCGACGCCGCTCTCGCTGAGCAGGTCGAAGGCGGTCGTGAGCACCCGGGATCGCGACCGCCGCACCCGGCCGTCGACCGCCGGCGGCGCCGCTCTCCCCGGCGCTGCTGCTGGGCGCCGCGGGGGCTGGGCGTCGGCCAGGAGTTCCCTGTCCCATCCCTTAATCCTCCACTTCGCTACGCTATGGTAGCGTAGCGTTCAAGCGACAAGATCACCACTACCGGAAGAGGATGACGCCATGGATCTCGTTTCCATCCGCATGATCACCGACGACCTTGAGCGGGTGATCCAGTTCTACGAGCAGGTCACCGGCGTCGAGGCGGTGCGCTACACGCCGGTGTTCGCCGAGCTGATCATGCCGTCCTTCACCCTGGCCATCGGCCACACGCAGACGACGCAGCTGTTCGGGGAAGGACTCCGCTCGCCCCGCCGACAACCACACCATCATCATCGAGTTCCGCGTCAACGACGTCGACAGCGAGTACGAGCGACTCAAGCCGCTGGTCAGCGACTGGGTGCAGGAGCCCACCACCATGCCCTGGGGTAACCGCTCCATCCTGTTCCGCGACCCCGACGGCAACCTGGTCAACTTCTTCACGCCCGTCACCGAGGATGCCATCAAGAAGTTCAGCGGCTGACCGGGACGCCGCCGTCACGCGCCGCCTTTAGCCGCCGATGCGGCGGCCCCGCTGTTCCACGCCCATCTCCCCGTAGGGATAGTCCGCGGGACGCGGGTCGCTGGCCACGTCCAGCGCGACCAGTTCGTCGCTGGACAGGCGCAGGTCCGCGGCGCGCAGGTTGACCTCGAGCTGCTCCGTGGTCCGGGCCCCGAGGATGGTCGAGGTCACCCCCGGCCGGCCGGTCACCCAGGCCAGTGCCACCTCGGCCATGGACACGCCGCGGGTCTTGGCGATCTGCTCCACCGCGCCGATGACCTCCCAGGTCCGGTCCACGCCGCGCCGGTCCCAGGCTTCCATGCCGCGATCCGGGTCCTCGCCCAGCCGGGTGGCACCGGACGGGCGCTCGTCCCGCCGGTACTTGCCGGACAGATAGCCGCCGCCGAGCGGGCTCCAGGGCAGCAGGCCCAGGCCCGCGTCGATCGCGGCGGGCACGATCTCCCACTCGATCTCCCGCACCAGCAGGCTGTACTGCGGCTGCAGGGTCACCGGCGCGGTGAGGTTCAGCTCCCGGGCCAGGTGCACGGCCTTGGTCAGCTGCCAGCCGGTGAAGTTGGACAGCCCGTAATAGCGGATCTTGCCGTCCCGGACGAACCCGTCCAGCGTGCGCAGCGTCTCCTCCATCGGCGTGATCGGGTCGAACGCGTGGACCTGGTACAGGTCCACCGCATCCAGCCCGAGCCTGCGCAGCGACGCGTCCAGCGCCCGGGTCAGGTGCCGCGCGGACAGCCCGATCCCGTTCGGCGACGAGTCCGTGGCGAACCGGCCCTTGGTGGCCAGCACCACCCGGTCGGTCACGTCAGGCGGGCGGGCGGCGAACCAGCGGCCGATGATTTCCTCGGAGGTGCCGCCGTTGTACACGTCGGCCGTGTCCACGAACGTGCCGCCCGCCTCCACGAAGAGGTCCAGCTGGCGGTGCGCCCCGGCTTCGTCCGTCTCCAGGCCGAAAGTCATGGTCCCCAGACAGAAGCTCGACACCGCGCAGCCACTACGTCCCAGAGTGCGATAGTCCATGACCCCCACCTTGCCGGATTCCCCCGGCCTATGCCGCCGGGACTCATCGCTGGCTGGCTTCCGAGCAGCCCGTACGTCGTGCCCGCCTGAGCACGCCGCCGGGCTGGCCCAGCACCCCCATCAGCCCAGAGCCAGGACGATGGCGTGCAAGGCCAGTCCCACGCCTGCCCCCACCACCGTCCCGTTGATCCGGATGTACTGCAGATCGTGCCCGAGGAGCAGTTCCAGCTGGCTCGACGTCTCGGCGGCGTCCCACCGCTCGATGGTCCCCGTGACGAGGTCGGCGAGCTCGTCGTGGAACTGGACGGCGAGGGCCCTGGCCCCGGACTCGACCAGACGCTCGAGGCCGTCGGCGAGGCGGGGGTCTGACCCGAGCCGCCCGCCGGTGGCCACCAGCACGTCGGCCAGCCGGCGGCGCAGCTCGGACTCCGGGTCGGCGGCCTGGGCCCGCAGCGTGTCCTTGGCTTTCTGCCACAAGGACGAGGACCAGTCCCGGAGCCCGGCGCTGCCCAGCACCTCGCGCTTGAGGCGCTCCCCGCGCTCGCGCAGCTCCGGGGAGGTCTCGAGGCGGTCGGGGAGCCCGGCGATCCACCGCTCGAACTGCTGCCGGGTCTCGTCGTCCGGGTCGGCGGCCATCGCCACCAGCCGTTCGCGCAGGCGGGCGTACAGCCGGTCGAAGACGCGCCGGTAGACCGGCTCGGGCATCCAGCGGGGTGCCTCGCCCGCGAACCGGTCACGAAGCTCCGCGTAGTGGCCGTCGAGATAGCGGTCGGCGCCGGCCACCAGGGCGTTGAACAGCTCGGCGTGGTGGCCGCCCGCGATGACGACCCGCAGCGCCCGCCCGGCCAGCGGCGCCACCTCGACCGCGTCTACCGCCCGGGTCAGTTCGGCGGTGAGCACGCGCTGGACATCCTCATCGCGCAGCGCCTCGGCCACCGTGACCACCAGATCCGCGGCGTGACCGGCGAAGCGGGCGGCGTTGGCCCGGTCGGCCAGCCAGGCGGCCAGGCGGGAAACCAGGCCCGCGGAGCGTATCCGCTCGGCCAGGACATCGGCATTGAGGAAGTTCTCCTGCACGAACTGGCCGAGGGTGGCGGCGAACTGGTCCTTGCGCTCGACGATCAGCGCGGTGTGCGGTATCGGCAGGCCCAGGGGACGGCGGAAGAGGGCCGTCACCGCGAACCAGTCCGCGACGCCGCCGACCATGGAGGCCTCGGCCCCGGCCTGCACGTAGCCGAGGAAGGTCCCGTGGGCGCCGGCCACGGTCACGGCCACGAACAGCACCGTGACCCCGGCCAGGAGGGCGGTGGCCCGCCGGCGCGCGGCGGCCAGGCGGCGCGCCCGCAAGGCCGTCGACTCGCGCCCGGGTGCGGACGCCGGTGAAGCGGGCGTCGGCGCGGCAGGTTCCATCTGGCAATCCCCCGGTCAGTCCGCGGCGCAGCGCGGAATTCCGCAACCGCGCTGGTCGAGTAGTTCTATCAGCCAGGCCCGGTCACGCCGGCAGCAGCGGCGCCCGCGCGGCCGCTCAGCCGTCCGCGAGTTCCTCGGCCGCGGCCCGGCCCGCCTCGGCGGTCCGGCGCAGGAAACCGGCCAGGAGCTCCAGCTGCGCCTCGTCGTACTCGCCGATGATCTGGTCCATCGCGCTGTTCATCCCGGCGTAGAGGCGGAGCACCTCCGCGCCGCGGCCCCGCTCGGCCCGGATCAGGACCGCGCGCCGGTCCGCGGGGTCACGCTCGCGGGCGATCCAGCCGCCCCGCTCCAGCCGGTCCAGGATCCCGGTCATGGTGGCCGGGTGCAGCCCGGCCCGGCGGGCCAGCGCACTCGGGCTGAGCGGCCCGTCCCGGCTGATCAGGTCGAGGCACTCCAGGTCGGTGCCCTTGAGCTCCAGCTGCCCCCGGACCTGATGGTTGAGCAGGGAGAGCTGGACGCTCACGTCGCGCAGCGACGCCCGGACCTCGCGGTCCAGCCGGCGCCGGCGCCGGGCCGCCCCCTGGCCGGCAGGCTCTACTGACTTCATATAGTATGATCTCCATATTGTACGGACTACAAGAGACAAGGTACCTCATGGAGCTCACCATCTTCGGCGCGACCGGCGCCACCGGGACCTGCCTTACCGAGCAGGCCCTCGCGGCCGGCCACCAGGTCACCGCCGTGGTCCGCGACCCCGCCCGGATGTCCGTGCCCGCCCGCGCCGGGCTGCGGGTCGTCACCGCCAACCTGATGGACCCGGCCGCGATCAGCGGGTCAGTCGCGGGCGCGGACGCGGTGCTCGCCGCGTTCGGGCCGCACGGCACGGGGCCGACCACGGTGCTGCGCGAGGGCACCCGGAGCGTGATCGAGGCCATGCACAAGGAGGGCACCCGCCGGCTCGTCTCGCTCAGCGGATCCATCGTGACCGATGAGGGCGAGGGAGCGGTCCTGCGCTACCTGGTCAAGCCCCTGGCCCGCGGCACGTTCATGCGGCACGTGAACGAGGACATGATCGGCGCCGAGGAGCAGATCCGGGACAGCGGGCTGGACTGGACGATCGTGCGGCCGCCCCGGCTCACCAACGGGCCCGCGTCCGGTGCCTACCGCACCGCGATCGACCGGAACCTGCCCCGCGGCCTCACGGTGTCCCGCGCGGACCTCGCCGCGTACATGCTCGCGATCATCGGCGGACCCGGCCACCATCCACCACCACATCGGCATCGCCCGCTAGGACCGCGAGCGGTCCGGCCTGTCAAGCGGGCGACGGGCGCGTCAAGTCGACAGCAGCGTGACGGCTGTCAGCGCGGCGGGCTCGCCGCCGCCGATACCTCTTTGGCGGCGGTCTCGATGAGCCCGGCCACGTCCTCGGGATGGGAAACCATCGCCACGTGGCTGGAGGGGATTTCCACAGTCGTCGCGCCCATGCGCGCAGCGAACTGATGCTCGGCGGGGGGCGGGATGGCCTCATCGTTGGCTGCGACCAGGTACCAGGTGGGCAGCGACTTCCAGGCCGGGACCCCCATCACGTCCCCGAACGCGGATGCGGCCAGGGGCTGCTGGACGGCGTACATGACCTTGGCTTTGACCGGGTCAACGTCGGCCGCGAAGTGGTTCACGAAGTCGTCCTCAGACAGCCAGGTGAAGCCTTGCTCGTCGGTGATCAGGTGCACCAGGGCCGGGGTCACCGGTCCCTGGGACAGCAGCGCGCCCAGTGACTCGCCCTCGTCAATCCCGAAGGCGGCGATGTAGACCAGGCCCGCGACGTTCGGCGCGTCCGGGCCCAGCGCGGTCATGATCTGCCCGCCGTAGGAATGGCCGGCGACGATGGTGGGGCCGTCCTGGACGGCGAGTACCTGACGGAGCCGGGCCACGTTGTCGGCCAGCGTGGTCATCGGGAACTGGGGCGCGGTGACGTGGTAGCCGTCGGCCTGCAGGCGCTCGATGACCGCGCTCCAGCTGGAACCATCGGCCCACGCTCCGTGGACCAGGACGACATTGGGTTGAGTAGCACTGGGCGGGAGCTCACGACAGCGTTCCTTCCTGTTCGGGCCGGCTGAGTTCGGCTGGCTGGGTTCGGCCCGGTTATGTCCGGGAGGTGGCTATTGCGCGGCGAGTTCGGCCCGGGCCGCCGCGGCGATGTCGGCCCCGGTGTTCGCGTGGCCGGCGATTCCCCAGCCGCCCTCCGGCGACTCGGTGAGCAGCACCCAGGTGCGCTCGCTCAGGGTGGGATCACCCGCCGCGGCGGCCACGATGCTGGTCAGTTCCTCCACCACGCCCAGCTGCTTGGCGCGGTCGAGGACGCCCACCGGCGTGAGCACCTGCACCCGGACGTAGTTGCTGTCCCCGGCCACGTTGGACAGCGAGTCGGCGGGCAGTTCGTGGACGAAGGCGGCGGTGTTGTTGCGGAACAGGGCGAGCGGCGGGACCTGCTCCCAGCGCATCACCGCGGCCGCGAGGTCGCGGGCCAGGTCGTGCTTGTCGCGGAAGGTCCCGGCGACGGCGTACACATCGATCATCGGCATGGGTCCCAGCATCGGCGCACGCCACCGCGCCCGGCATCCCGCGCAGCACGTAGTCGTCCGGGGTGGGCCACTACGTGCCCGGTGCCCGGTGCCCGGACCCCGGGCAGCGCCCGAGCCGCCGGGCAGGGGCCTGGCGGCCCGCGATGGCGCCCGGACCGCCGGGCGAGGCCCGGCGGCCCGCAGGGTGGCCCGGCCGTCGTGACCCGGCGGTTAAGGTGAAGCCGTGGAGGGGCTGGTGGGGCGGGCCGTCGAATGCTGAACGGCTGGACCAGCTCCTGCGTGCGGCCCGCGGAGGGCTGAGCGGCACGCTCGTTCTCCGCGGCGAGCCGGGGGTCGGCAAGACCTCGCTGCTGCATTACCTGGCGGCCAGGGCCCCGGACTTCCAGGTCGCCCGGGTCGGCGGCGTTGAGAGCGAGATGAAGCTCAGCTTCGCCGCCCTGCACCAGCTGCTCCGGCCGAGCCTGGCCGCGGCCGGTGAGCTTCCGCCGCCGCAGCGCACCGCGCTCCGGCTGGCCTTCGGGCTGCAGGACGGTGCGCCGCCCGACGGCTTCCTGGTCGGGCTCGCGGCGCTGGGGCTGCTGGCCGCCCGCGCCGCGGCCCAGCCGCTGCTCTGCCTGGTCGACGACGCGCACTGGCTGGATCACGAGTCGGCCGCCGCCCTGGCGTTCCTGGCCCGCCGCCTGTACGCCGACTCCATCGTGATGGTCTTCGCCGTGCGGGAACCCGCTCCCGGGTCCGCACTCCTGGAAGGCCTGCCCGAGCTGCGGCTGGCCGGCCTGGACGAGACTTCGGCGGGCCAGCTGCTGGCGTCCGCCGCCGGCCGGGCCGGGACGGGCCAGGACCGGACGGCCCGCGGTGGACGGGCCCGGGCCGGAAGAGCCCGGGCTGGAAGAGACGGTCCGCCAGCGCATCGTGGCCGAGACCCGGGGGAACCCGCTGGCCCTCATCGAGATCGGCCAGGGGCTGGAGCCCGGCCAGCTGACCGGCAGCGCACCGCTGCCCGAGCCGCTGCCCCTCGGACGGCAACTCGAGCAGCGCTACCTCCAGGAAATCCGGGGGCTGCCCGCGGACACCCAGACCCTGCTGCTGGCCGCGGCGGCCGATCCCACCGGGGATCCTGACCTGCTCTGGCGGGCCGGGCCGCAGCTGGGGTTCACCGCAGCCGCAGCGGCCCCGGCCGAGGCCCGGCGGCTGATCGAGATCCGGGACCGGATCGAGTTCCGCCATCCGCTGATCCGCTCGGCCGTGTTCTACGGGGCTCCGCTGGCCGCGCGCCAGCAGGTGCACGCCGCCCTCGCCGCCGCGACCGATCCGGCCGCCGACCCGGACCGGCGGGCCTGGCACCTGGCCATGGCGGCCAGCGGGCTCGACGAGACCGTGGCGGCCGAGCTGGAGCGGGCCGGGGACCGGGCCCGGCGCCGCGGCGGGTGGAGCAGCGCCGAAGCGTTCTACAAGCGGGCCGCGATGCTGAGCACGGGCCAGCCGGCCCGGGCCCGCCGGATGCTCAGCGCCGCCGGGGCGGCCTGTGACGGCGGGGCTCCCCGCCGGGCCCAGGCCATGCTCGACGAGGCCGCCGCGTACCGCGACCCCCGCCACCACGGGCAGGCCGAGCGGGTGCAGGGCCGGATCTGGCACACCATGCGGCGCCCGGCGGACGCCACCGCCGCGCTGCTCGACGCGGCCACCGAGCTGGGGCCGGTCGATGTCCGGCTGGCCCGGGACATCCTGGTCGAGGCCGTGGTGCAGGCCCAGATCAACGGCGAGCTCGCCCCGGACGGCGCGACCCCCGCGGATGTGGCGCGAGCCGCCCGGTCACTCCCGCTGCCTCCCGGCACCCCGGCCACGGTCGGTGACCTGCTGCTGGACGCGGACACCACGCTGCAGCTGCACGGTCTCCAGGCCGCCGCGCCGCAGCTCCGCCAGGCGATCAGCGCGGTCCGCCACGAGGCGGGGACGGCCCCCGAGACCTTCCGGTGGCTGGCGGCAGCCTGCTCGGACGCCACGATCCTGGCCGACGACATCGCGCTGCACGAGCTGGCCTGGCGGATGGAAGCCCAGGCCCGGGAGCAGGGCGCGGCGATCGCGCTGTCGCTCGCCCTCAGTCACGCGGGCGTGTCCGAGCTCCTGGCCGGGCGGCTGGCTGAGGCGGAACGATGCTTCCACGAGCGGGTGGCCATCGAGGAGGCCCGCGGGCGGGACTGGAGTATCGGCCCGCTGCTCATCGCGGCCTGGCGGGGCCAGGCCGGGCAGGCCGAGACGCTGCTGGACACGGTGGCGGAGGAAGCCGCCCGGCAGGGCCAGGGGTACCAGCTGGCGTTCGCCGGCTACGCGCGCTGCATCCTCGAGCTCGGGCGGGGACGGTACGAGCACGCCCACGCCAGCCTCACCGAGGGCATCCACGACAGCTCGCAGATCAAGTTCGTGCTGCCCGATCTCGTCGAGGCCGCCGAGCGCTCCGGCCATCATGCCGCCGCGCAGCACCTGACCAGCCAGCTCGCCGGGCTGGCCGAGGCGAGCCCGGTGCCGCGGACCCTCGGGTTCCTGGCCCGGGCTCAGGCGCTGACCGCGCGCGACACCCCGGACGCCGAGCCGCACTACAAGGCCGCGATCGCCCACCACAGCCAGACCCGCGGGCCCGCGCACCGGGCCCGCAGCCACCTCGTCTACGGCGAGTGGCTGCGCCGCACCCGCCGGCCGCGGGACGCCCGCGAGCACTTGCGCACGGCTTACCAGCTCTTCGGCCAGATGGGGGCGCAGGGCTTCGCGGCCCGGGCCCGGCTGGAGCTGTCGGCGGCTGGCGAGACCGTGGGGTCGGCGGCCGCCGAGGTCGACCACGGGCTCACCCCGCAAGAAGCCCGGGTGGCCAGCCTCGCCGCGGCGGGCGCGACCAACGCCGAGATCGCCGCCCAGCTGTACCTCAGCGCGAACACCGTGGACTACCACCTCCGGAAGGTGTTCCGGAAGCTGGGCGTGACCTCCCGGCGGCAGCTCGCCCGCGACGATGCGGCCGGCCGGGTCAGGGCCGCATCAGCGTGGACCGCGCCGCCGCCACCTGCGTAACGGGTCCACTTGGAGGCTGGTACTCCGGTCGTGACCTGGCCGGCCAGCCATCCCGGTCACCGGCACCTGGGTCTAGAATCTGGACCTAACGTCGGCGAGGCCCTACAGTAGGTCCAGATTCTGGACTCACTGGAGGAGCCTGTGCGTACCCCGGAACCGCAGCCGGAATGGGGCCCGGCCCGCAGCCGGACCGTGCAGTGGTGGGACCCGTCGCGGACCGCGGCCCAGGCCGCCGGGCGGTCCGGGCTCGAGTTCATGCAGGCCCTGGCGGACGGCAAGATCCCGCCGCCGCCCATCGCCATGCTGCTGCGGCATGTGGCCGACCCGGGTCGAGCGCGGCCTGGCGCAGTTCGAGTGCGTTCCGGACGAGTCCGCGTACAACCCGATCGGCGTAGTCCACGGCGGGCTGGTCTGCACGCTCGCCGACTCGGTCGCGGGCTGCGCCGTGCACACCACGCTGGACGCCGGGATCGGCTACACCTCGATCGACATCACCGTGAACTACCTGCGCCCGGTCACCGTGGACAGCGGCACCCTGGTGGCCGTCGGCCGGGTGACCAAGCCCGGCCGCCGGGTCGCGCTGGCCGCGGCCGAGATCCACGACGGCGCCGGACGGCTCGTCGCCACGGCCAGCAGTAACTGCCTGGTGTTTCCCCTCTGAACCACGGCCGCCCGGAACCACGGGCCGCCCTGAACCGGTCACGGCCGGCGGCCGGTCCTGCGTCACGGCCGCTGCGGCACCTAGGCCAGCCCGGGCGGCCTCCCGCGACGGAGCGTGCCCACGGGCCAGTTCCAGGCCGGCACGGATCCGCCTGGCAGCACGGAGAACGTGAAGGACAGGACCTTGCGTTACCCCACGGCGGTTGACGTAGTAGTCGGCCATCTGGCGGTACGACGCGCTGGCCGTCGCGGGTCACGATGTCCTGCAGGCGCACCCGGACCGGGTAGATGGTCGGGTGCCAGCCGGATATCGGGCCTGGCTGCGGCCAGTACATGTCGAGCTGGCCAGTCGCCCAGGCCTGGGGGCCACCCCAGTTCCGCCAGGTGAGCTGCCGGACAATCGGCGCTCCCCCATGCCCACATAGATGTGGTCAGGGCGCTGCATCATCCCGGACCAGCCGACCACGTTCGGCTGCACGCGCACCGGGACGGCCGTCGCGCCCGCCCGGGCCGCCGCGGGCGGGTGAGCGCTCGCGCCGGACGCACCACACGCCGCCAGCCCGCCCGCGAGCACGCCAGCGGTGATGACGCCCACGATCCCCGATGCCCAGCCCACCTAGGTTTCCTTCCCCGTGCCCCCTCAAGGACACGCCCTGGACCGGCCCAGCGCAAGGGCTGGTCCACGCTCACACCGCCTCTTGGACCCCGTTCGCGGCCGAGCAGGCCTCCGGGGCGCTCACCCGATACGGGCGCCCCCCGCCAATCAGCGACGGGCTCGCACCCGGGACTGATGTAACATGAGGTGATAAGTCAGTTACTCATAGTGATCACGGGACTATCGCATGAGATCACGGCGAGGAAGTTCGGCGCCGTCGCCTGGGACGGACCGGGCGCACGGCCTCCGGCGATGGTGGCTCGACCGGTCCTTGCGGTCCAAGGGCCTGATCGTGATCACCATCCCGCTGCTCGCCCTGTTCGCCACGACCTCGGCGAGCCTGGTGCTCCAGCACAGCCAAAGCCAGGACCGGGCCGCTGGGGTGAATGCCCGTGACCTGACTAACGCCGCGAATCTGGTCTTGGCGGACATGGTGAACGCGGAGACGGGCGTGCGTGGTTACGCCGCAGTGCGGGACCCGCTCTTCCTTGGCCCGTATAACCTCACGCTGGCGCGCATCGGCGCGGAGCGGAATTCGTTGCGGGAGGCGGCTGCGGTCGAAGGCGTCGGCCGCCAGGAGCGGGCGGTGGACGCCACCACAAACCAGATCCTCGCCGACTTCGCGCAGCTGCGTCCGGGTCGCCGGGCGTGGCGTCTCGCTGGGGCAGCTCCGTCTGGCGCTGGAGCAGCAGAAAACGACCATGGACCTGCTGCGCCGCCAGATCGCCAGCCTCACTGCAGGACCGACGGCCTGGCAGTCGCTCAACACAACAAGCGTCGTCAGGCTGGCCGACGATCATTGACGTCATCGACGTCGCCGGGCTGGCGCTGGGGCTGCTCGCCGGGCTGGCCGGTATCGCCCTCTTCACTTCGGGCATCTCCAGCCGAGTCGGCGCGAACGCGGTGAACGCGGTCCGGCTGGGCGCGGGACAGCGGCTCGAACCGGTGCCCAGAGCGGGTGACGAGATCGGCTGGCTGGGCGAGTCGCTCGGCCGGGCCGAAGGGTTGCTCGCCAGCCGGAACGCGGAGCTGACGACGGCCATGCACGCGGCCACGAGCGCCACTCAGGCGAAGAACTCGTTCCTGTCCAGCACGAGCCATGAGCTGCGGACTCCGCTGAACTCCATCCTTGGCTTCACCCAGCTCCTGGAGATGTCCGAGCTCGGCGACGAGGACGCGGACAGCGTCGAGCGGATCCTCGGTGCCGGGCGCCATCTGCTCGCGCTGATCAACGAGCTCATCGACATCGCCCGGATCGAGTCGGGTGACCTGAGCCTGTCTCTCGAGCCGGTCCTGGTCGGTCCGGTCATCGAGGAGGCCAGCGAGCTGATGGCCCCGATCGCCGCGGAACGCTCGATCCGGATCATCCAGCAGTGCGCCCTCCCGGCCCTGGCGGTCCAGGCCGACCGGCAGCGCTTCTCCCAGGTCCTGGTCAACCTGATCTCCAACGCCGTCAAGTACAACCACCGGGGCGGCACCATCACGATCTCCTGCCGGGAAGGCGGGCGCCGGCCAGGCCAGCATCGTGGTCTCTGACACCGGACCGGGCATCTCGCCCGAGAACATCGAGCGCATTTTCGTCCCCTTCGAGCGGCTCGGCGCCGAAACGACCGCGGTCGAGGGCACCGGGATCGGGCTGCCGCTGGCCAGAGCACTCACCGACGCCATGCCGGCCAGCTGACCGCATCGAGCGTCCTCGGTCAGGGATCGGCCTTCACCCTCAGCCTCCCGCGCGTCCCGGACCTGGTCCACGTCCCCGTCCCCAGCCTGGCGCCAGCCGCGTCGGCGGCTGGGCCGGACGCGCTGGCCGCAGCGGCATCAGCGTTCTCTATATCGAGGACAATCCGGCGAACATCGAGGTGGTGATCCGGTTCCTGAGGGGCAGGCCGAGCATCAGCGCTCAGATCCGAGGCATCTGGCCAGGCCGGCCTCGAATCGCGCCGCCCGGGACCTGCCCGATCTCATCTTGCTCGACCTGCACCTGCCCGACATGCACGGAGACCAGGTACTGCAGCGAGCTCAAGGCCGAACCCGCCACCGCCGCTATCCCCGTGGTGGTCCTGTCCGCCGACGCCTCCCCCGGTGTCGTCCGCCGCCTGCTCGCCAGCGGCGCGTTCGCCTACCTCACCAAGCCCATCGAACTCGTCGAGCTCGGCAGGCTGCTCGACACCTTCGCCGCGACCCAGGCTCAGGACCAGCCGGCGCGAGCCGGCTGCCCGGATCGGGCCAGCATGAACGGCCCGGGCTCCGGGCGCTCTCCCGAGGCTTCCGTCCAGGAACCTGCGAAGCGAGGCGCGGTGAACCACGCCATGCTGTACATCGAGGACAACGAGAGCAACATCTCCTTGGTTGAAGCGCTGCTCAAGCGCCGCCCGCAAATCGAGTTGCACGTGGCCATGACCGGCCGTGACGGCATCCAGGCCGCCCTCGACAAACAGCCGGGCCTCATCCTGCTCGACAACCGCCTCCCCGACGCGACCGGCGGCGAGATCCTCCGCGAGCTGGCGTCCGCGGCGGCCACGGCGGCTATCCCGGTCGTTATCCTCAGCAGCGACTCCGACGAGATGATCGATGAGCTGCTGGCCAGCGGAGCTGCTGAGTCCGTGCCGAAGCCGTTCGACATTCACCAGTTCATGGCCGTCATCGACCGCTACCTCCCGCCAATTGCGCTGCCGGGGTGACGATCAGGATGTGGCTGCGGGCGTGCGGCAAATCGCCACCACCTCATGCCCGTTGCTCTCAAGCACGCCACGACGTGCCGTCCGGTCGCCCCCGCTACCGCGATCCTGGCCATGGTGTTTCTCCCTCAGATCTTGTCTCGTCACCGCTTGTCACGTCACCGCGTGTCTCGTCACCGCGTCTCGTCACCGCCTGCTCGGCGGCGGGAACGTGACCAGGTCCGCGGGGGCGGCTGGCTCTGCTCTAGCCCGCGTCGGCGCCCTGGGGGGCGGCCGCTGCGGCGGAGCCGTTGGCGGTGATGTGGACGGGCGGGGCGTCGGGGTTGATGATCAGGATGTTGCTGCGGGCGTGCCGCCACAGTTCCTGGCTGGCGCTCGCGTCCATCAGCGCGGGCAGGCCGCCGTGCGTCGGCGCGCCCAGCACGATAGTGGTCGCCCGGATACTGGTGGCGTACTCCGCGATCAGCCGCCCGGCGCCGCCGTGATCGGCCGCGTGCAGCAGCACCTGGCCCTCGGCGGGCACGTGATGCGCGGCCAGCCGGTCCAGGTGAGCGCTGACCAGGTCCCGCGCGGCGTCCAGCTGCTCCGCCTCGATGCCGACGCCTCCCGCGGTGACGCCTTCCTGGGCGTGCACCACGTGGACGATCTGGCCCTCGGCCAGGGCCAGCCGGGCCGCGGCCTCGGTGACCAGCCCGGCCACCGGGGACTGGTCGATGGCGGCGAGGATCACGCCCTGGCTGGGCCGGCCTTCGGGCCGGCGGCGCGGTGCCCTCCACCGGGATCATCGCGGTGGCCGGGCCGGAGGGGGTAGCCGGGGCGGCCGGGCTGGTCGTTGCGTGCGCCGCCACCTGCTCGGCCTGGACCCGCTCGGCGTCGCCCAGCAGGCGGTGCCCGGTGGACAGGATCACGATGCCCAGCAGAATCGCGCCGGAGGCGATGTAGAACGGCACGTGGATATTGAGGGCGATGACCAGCCGGCCCGCGACGTAGGGCGCCAGGCCGCCGCCGATGAACCGGACGAAGCTGTACGCCGCGGAGGCGACCGGCCGCTCGACCGGGGAGACCGTCATCACCGCCTGGGTGGTGACCGTGTTGTTGATCCCGATGAAGATGCCGGACACGATCACGGCCGGGATGAGCACCGCATTGTCCGTGGTCCAGATCGCGATGACCAGCACCACCGCGGCGAACGCGGCCAGGTTCAGGTACATGGTCCGGGCGATGCCCAGCCGCCCCTGCAGCATGGGCGCGCCGAACACGGCGAACAGGGCGACCAGGATGCCCCAGCCGGTGAAGACCAGGCCGAGCCGGATGGGGCTCAGGTTCATCGGGAACGGCGCGTACCCGAGGACCGTGAAGAAGCCCCAGTTGTAGCAGAGCGCGGTCAGCGCCATGGTCAGCAGGCCGCGGTGGCGCAGCGCGCGCAACGGCGCGGACAGGCTGGTCTTGTGCGGCGGTTTGGGGGTCTTCTGGACCAGGACGATCGTGGCGATCAGCGCGATGGCCATCAGGGCGGAGACGCCGAAGAAGGGGCCGCGCCAGCTGATCTCGCCCAGGATCCCGCCGAGCAGCGGGCCCATGGCGATGCCCACGCCCAGGGCCGTTTCGTACAGCACGATCGCGCCCGCGAACCCGCCGCTCGCCGAGGCGACGATGACCGCCAGCGAAGTGGCGATGAACAGCGCGTTGCCGACGCCCCAGCCAGCCCGGAAGCCGATGATGGCGCCGATGGACGGCGACGCCCCGGCCGCCGCGCTGAACACCACGATCAGGGCCAGGCCGGTGATCAGCGTCTTCTTGGCCCCGATCCGGCTGGACACCCAGTTGGTGATCAGCATGGCCACCGCGGTGACCACCAGGTAGCTGGTGAACAGCAGCGTCACCTCGCTGGGCGAGGCGTGCAGCTCGTGGGAGATGGAGGGCAGGATCGGGTCGACCAGGCCGATGCCCATGAACGACACGACGCAGGCGAAGGCGACCGCGAAGACCGCCTTCGGCTGCTTGAACGGGCTCGCCGCCCCGGTGGATGTGCCACTCATCCAAGTGCTCCGTTTCGGAATGTATGAAGCGCCCGGGGCTTCCGGTCCCGGGTGGCTGTTCTGGTCAGGTCTGTGGCCACCAGCGGCTCGTCACGCTGCGCGTTGGCCAGGGCATCCATGGCCGGCAGCGCCGCGGCCAGCGCGGCCTGCTCGTCTGGGCTGAGCCGGGCCAGCAACCCGGCCACCCGCTCCGCCCGCACCGCCCGGCGGCGGGCCAGCATCGCCTGGCCCTCGGCCGTGATGCGGACCTGCACCACCCGCCCGTCCGCGGGGTCAGGCACGCGGTCCACCAGGCCCGCGTCCTGCAGCCGGGCCACCAGCTGGGTCATGGCCGGCTGGGTGACGCCTTCCCGGGCCGCCAGCGCGGTAAGCCGGCGGGGTCCGCCTCGCTCCAGGGTGGCCAGCGTGGCCGCCGCGGTGAGCGAGAGCCCGCTCGGCGGGCTGAGCCAGCGGAACAGCCCGATCAGCCGTTCCAGGCCGGCCGCCACCTCGGCGGCCAGGGCCGCCGGTCTGGCCCAGGTCCGCTGAATCCATAAGATACTTATATCATACGCTTATGTTTCTGTGCGCGGCCGGGCCGGGCCGCTGGGGCGCAGGCCGTGATCATGGGATCGCTGGCCCGGCACGCGAGCCCATGATCACGACCGTGGGCGTCGGACCGTGGGGAGGCCGGCCCGGAACGCGCACTGTCCCGGGCAGGCAGGCTGCCCGGGACAGTGGTGAGGCACCGGCACGGATGCGGTTTTCGTTGCGGAGAAGTTGGCTTTTGACCTTCCGGGCGCGCCTCTAGGTCAGGATTCCCGGTCAGAGGAGTTCGAGGATGGTGGCGTTGGCCTGGCCGCCGCCCTCGCACATGGTCTGCAGTCCGTAGCGGATGCCGTTGTCGCGCATGTGGTGCACGAGGGTGGTCATCAGCCGCGCGCCGGACCCGCCGAGCGGGTGGCCGAGGGCGATGGCCCCGCCGTTGTAGTTCAGCGCCTTGGGGTCGGCGCCCAGTTCGGCCAGCCAGGCCAGCGGCACCGGCGCGAACGCTTCGTTGACCTCGAAGGCGCCGATCTCGTCCAGGCCCAGCCCGCTGCGGGCCAGGGCCTTCTGGGTGGCCGGGATGGGCGCGGTCAGCATGATGATCGGATCGGCGCCGGCCAGCACGGCCGTGTGCACCCGGGCGATCGGGGTCAGGCCCAGCTCGCGGGCCTTGTCCGAGGTGGTCATCAGCAGCGCGGCCGAGCCGTCGGAGATCTGCGAGGAGTTGCCCGCGGTGATCACGCCGCCCTCGGGCTTGAACACCGTCTTCAGCCCGGCCAGCACGTCGACCGTGGTGCCGCGGCGGATGCCCTCATCGGCGCTGATCAGCTCGCCCTGGTCGTTGGTCACCGGCGCGATCTGGCCCTCGAACCGGCCGGCGTCCTGGGCGGCGGCCGCCTTCTCGTGCGAGCCCACCGAGTACTCGTCCACCTGGGTCCGCGACAAGCCCCAGCGCTCGGCGATCATCTCGGCGCCCACGCCCTGGTTGGGGAACACGCCGCCGTAACGCTCCAGGAACTCCGGGCCCATCGGGTTGGCGCCCTGGATCGAGGAGCCCATCGGCACCCGGGACATGGACTCCACCCCGCCCGCCACGACCACGTCGTACTGGCCCGCGATCAGGCCGGCCGCCGCGAAGTGCACGGACTGCTGGGACGAGCCGCACTGGCGGTCCACGGTCACCCCGGTCACGGTCTCCGGCCAGCCCGCGGCCAGCACCGCGTTCCGGCCGATGTCGAAGGTCTGCTCGCCGACCTGGCCGACACAGCCCCAGATCACGTCGTCCACCAGGGCGGGGTCGATCCCGGACCTTTCGGCCAGGGCCCTGAGCACGTGAGCCGACAGCGAGACCGGGTGCACCCCGGACAGCCCGCCGTTCCGCTTCCCGACCGGCGTCCGGACCGCCTCGACGATCACCGCATCACGCACGCTGCACTCCTCCTCGACCGGCCCGCTCGTGGCGGCACCGGGTCTCCGCCGGCCTCGCCGGTGACGCCCATGCTTCGCACATGGCGCGTTCATGACCTCTCTTATGAAGGTATCCCAGTTACCTGCGGGAAAAGAAGGCTGCCCAGCCCGGCCGCCGTGACGCCTCGCCGGACCTAGTGCCGGCCTGCCGGCCTAACTGCCGGCCTGGCGGCCGGGCGGCGGTCGGGCGAGCTCGTGGTCCGCCGCCCGCCGCCGGGGAGCCTCCGCAGCACCCGGACGAGCAGGGGGATGGTCCGCCCACAGCGGCAAACGCCCATCCGGTAAAGAAGGAGACGGGAATGGATACCAGGAACGCGATGATGATGGCCACGCTGGGCGCGTGGTCCGGGTGCCTGGCCGACTCGGGTGCGCCCGGGCGGAGCAGGTCCCCGCGGGCGATCTCAATGCTCATCAGCAGGAGGCAGGCCGAGGCGATGATCTGGACCAGGGCGTACAGGGTGAAGCGGACGCCAAACCCGCCGTCGCCCTCGAGCATCCGGGTCGCGAAGGGGGTCACGATCATCATCAGGAGCCAGACCAGGTTCGCGGCGATGACCTGGCTGTCGAGCCTGTTCACGTAGCGGAAGATCTTGCGGTGCACCGCCCAGTGGTTGGCGATGACCACGAAGCTGATCAGGAAGGGGAAGTACTCGTCCCAGTTGTTGCCCAGCACGTGCAGGAGCTGGCGGTTGGTCATGCCGTCGAAGCCGGCCGGCACCGGGAGAGCCAGCGCCAGCAGCGTGATCGCGATCGCGACCACGGCGTCGGAGAAGAAGATGACCCGCTCGGCCGCGTTGCCCTCGACCTGGGGATCGTCGGTCCCGTCGCCGACCGCCGGGGCGCTGCCCGCCGGCGGGCCAGCAGGGGTGGCGGCGGGCGGACCGGCCTGCGGGCCAGCCGGAGGGCCGGCCGGGGGGCCGTCCGGCGGCTCCTCAGACGGAGCGATCACAACGGCTACTCCCGGTCCGCGGCGAACGCCGCGGCAGTTCGGAGAAGAAATCGACGGCCACATCCTGGCAGCTACCCGGAGCCAGGGTGTGCTGAACATGGTCCCTCCCGCGGCCGGACGCCGGGCGACCGCGGCTGGCCGCGGACGTGCCGGGCGAGTGGCCGGAGGTTATGGCCGGCGTCGCGGTGGCGCCGGGGGCTTCGGCAACCACTGAGTGCCGGACCGGCTGGTTCGAGATGGGCACCTCGTGGCTACGGTGGACCGGTGAACCCTTCGCCCGCCTGCGCGGCCTCCCGGTAGCGAGGGACCATGTGCCGTTTGTTCGGGCTGCACGCCGGTACGCAGGACGTGGCGGCGACGTTCTGGCTTATCGACGCCCCGGACAGCCTGCAGGCGCAGAGCCACCGCAACCCGGACGGCGCCGGGGTCGGCACGTTCGGGCCCGCGGGCCAGCCGGAGGTCAGCAAGCAGCCCATCGCGGCCTGGGAGGACGCGCAGTTCGCGGCGGCGGCCCGGGACCTGCGGGGCACCACGTTCGTGGCCCACGTCCGGTACGCCAGCACCGGCGCGCACACGATGGCGAACACCCACCCGTTCCAGCAGGACGGGCGGCTGTTCGCGCACAACGGGGTGGTGCAGGGGCTCAGCGAGCTGGACCGGCGCCTGGCCGACCTGGGCGCGGCCGGGCTGGTCGGCGGCGAGACGGACAGCGAGCGGATCTTCGCGCTGATCACCGCGGAGACCCGGCGCCACGGCGGCGACGTGACCGCCGGCCTGACCGCCGCGGTCAGCTGGATAGCCGCCCGGCTGCCGGTGTACGCGCTCAACCTGGTGCTGATCACCGCGGCCGGCCTGTGGGCGCTGCGCTACCCGGCCACCCATGAGCTGTACGTGCTGGACCGCCCGGCCGGCGGCCGGTCAGGCACCGGTACCGGCCAGGCCCTCGACGCGACCAGCGACCGGATCCACGCCCGGTCCCCCCACCTGGCGCACCAGCCGTCGGTGGTCATCGCCAGCGAGCGGATGGACGACGATCCTGGCTGGCGGCTGCTGGACCCCGGCGAACTGCTGCACGTCAGCTCCACGCTGGAGATCGAGAGCAGCGCGCCGTTCCCGGCCGAGCCCGCGCACCTGCTGGAGCGTCTCCGACCTTGATCCGGCGGCGGCGGCCTCCCAGCACCCGGAGGCCGCGCCCAGCTGACCGGGCGCGGCCTGCGGGTGCGGCTGCTCAGCGCAGCGACTGCGCGACTTCCTCCAGCTGGTCCAGGGCCTCCTGCAGGCCGTCTTCCATCCCGGAGTTGACGTGCATGTCCCGGTGCTCCTGGCTGGTGTGCTGCACGAGCATCTGGACCGTGGTGAGCCCGCCCGCCTCGGTGAACGTGACCGTGGCCAGCGCCTCCGCGTCGGGCACCCCCTCGAAGACCTCGGTCCAGGCCATCCGCTGGGCCGGGACGATCTCCCGGTACTCGCCGTGGAAGGCGACCTCGAATCCGGCGTTCGCGGTCATCACGAAGCGCCAGGTGCCGCCGACCCGCAGGTCGATGTCCACGCTGGTCACCGTGCCCCGGTCCCCGCTCCACCAGCGCCGGACCAGTTCCGGTTCGGTCCAGGCCCGGTAGACCAGCCGGGCGGGAGCGTCGAACTCCCGGGTGATCAGGATCTGCGTGTCGGCCGGCAGGGTCACCACTGCCCGGCGGCTACTCGTCACGGCCATTCTCCCCGTCCTCCTCTGCCTTGAGTTCTTCCAGCACGGTGTCCAGCTGGCTGAAGCGCTGCGACCAGGCCTGCTCGTACGGCCGCACCCAGTCGTAGATCGGTTTCAGCGGCGCGGCGTTGAGCCGGTACACCCGCTGCCGCCCGTCCCCGCGCACGTCCACCAGGCCGACCTCCCGCAGCACCCGCAGGTGCTTGGACACCAGCGGCTGGGCCAGCCCGAGCAGCGCGACCAGGTCGTTGACCGGCCGTTCCCCGGCGGCCAGCAGATCCAGGATCTGCCGCCGCCGTGGCTCAGCCACCGCGTTGAACGCATCTGCTGTCGTCGCCGCTCTCGCCATGGCAGCATGGTATTCCCATATGGGAATGTGTCAAGCGCCCCGTGACCCCTGGTCAAGCGCCGCCGTGATCCAGGGTCTTCTCGAACCAGTGGTGCGCGTAAGGCTCGTCGTTGAACGCGTCCACCTCGCGGTAGCCGGACGTCCGGTACAGGCTGATCGCCTCGGCCAGGCTGCCGTTGGTCTCCAGCCGCAGCACGGTGACCCCGTGCGCGGCGGCGCGCGCCTCCAGTTCGGACAGCAGCCGCCGGCCGAGCCCCAGCCCCCGCGCGGCCGGGGCGACCCACATCCGCTTGACCTCCGCGGGCGCGCCGCCGTGGAACTTGAGCCCGCCGCAGCCAACCGCCTCGGAGTGCAGGGTCGCGACCAGGAACAGCCCCGCGGGCGGGATCATCTCCTGGTCCCCGGCCGGGAGGCTCTGGCCGGGATCGAAGCCGCGGTCGAAACCGGCGGCCCAGCTCGTCGAAGTAGGCCCGCACGCAGGCGCGGGCGGCCGGATCCGCGGGAGAGCGCACGGCGACCTCGACCGCCGACGCCATCAGGAGCCGCTCCACCTCGGCCATGGCGCTGACCAGCCGGGCCCGCTGGGACGCGCTGAGCGGGTCCAGGATCGACTCGGCCGCCGCGTCCGCACGCCGGTCGAGTTCAGCCCGCTCGGCCCGGCCGGAGGCGGTGAGGCGGGCCGTGCGCACCCGCCCGTCCGCCTCGCTGCCATCCACGGCGACCAGCCCGTCCGCCTCCAGGGCGCGGAGCAGCCGGCTCAGATAGCCCGAATCCAGGTCCAGCCGGGCGCGCAGCGACCGGACATCCGCGCCGTCCGGGCCGATCTCCCACAGCAGCCGCGCCTGCCCGAGCGGGCGGTCCCGGGCCAGGAACTCGTCATCGAGCGCGCCGACCCGCTGGGTGACGGTCCGGTTGAACCGCCGGACCTGGCTGACCATGGCAGCGTCCATTCTCTGACTTTAGTCAGAGAATGCGCCGAACCAGAACGTGCCGGCTAGCCAGCGCGGCGGCCGGTCCTGGCGGAGCACCTCGATCAGCGCCGCGTCGTCGATGCGGCCCAGCCCCCGTTCGTGACCCTCCTCGTACAGCCGCCGGGTGACCGCGGTGAGCGGCGCGGCCGCGCCCGCGTGCTCCGCCGCCGCGCTGACCAGGCCCATGTCCTTCACGAAGATGTCCAGGGCGCTGCGCGGCGGCTCGAACTCCCCGCTGGCCATCCGGGCCCCCCGGTCCTCGAACATGAACGACGCCGCGGCCCCGTCCCGCAGCACCCGCCAGCACTCGCCGGGGTCCAGGCCGAGCGACTCCGCGAACGCCAGCGCCTCGGCCGCGGCCGCGATGTGCACCCCGCACAGCAACTGGTTGACCAGCTTCATCCGCTGGCCGTCCCCCGGGGCCGGGCCGACCACCGGGGCGCTGCGGGCCAGCGCGTCGAGCAGCGGCCGGGCCCGGCCGACCGCCTCGTCCGCCCCGGACACCATGATCAGCAGATCGCCCGCGGCGGCGCGCTGCACCCCGCCGGACACCGGCGCGTCGACCACGGTGACCCCGCCGCGGCCGAGACGGGCGGCGACCTCCGCGACGGCCTCGGGACCCACCGTGGCCATGATCACCACGACGGTCCCGGCCGCCAGGGCTCCGGCCGCGCCGCCTGGCCCGAAGAGGACCTGCGTCCACCTGGTCCGGGGTGGCGACCATGATCGCGACGAGCTCCGCGTCCCGGACCGCCCCGGTGATGCTGTCCGCGGCCTGCACCCCGTCCGCGGCCAGCGCCGCGGCCCGCCCCGGCACGATGTCGTAGGCCACGACCGCGTGGCCCGCGCGGGCCAGGCAGCCCGCCATCGGCGCGCCCATCGCGCCCAGCCCGAGCCAGCCGACTCGCATCAGGGAACCTCCTGCTCGCCGTCGGATGATCGCCACCACCTGCGCCAGCGTGCCGTCGTCGCCGACGTTGCCGGCGAAGACCACGTACGGCATCCCGACCGCCTCCGGGGCGGCGTCGAGCGGCCAGAACACCGAGATCGTCCCGGGGAACAACTGGCCGGCCACCTCCGCGCGGTGGATCCCCAGCCCGTGCAGCATCACGTCGTGCGAGGTGATGCCGCCCTTGGCGACCACCCAGGCGGGCCGGGCGGCCAGCGCGCTCGCGGACGATCGCGGGACAGGGCCGCGGACACGGTGCGGGCGATCGTGAGGCTGCCCGCCGCGTCGGGGGCCGTGACGACCGCCCGGCTGGTGTACAGCAGCACGTCCGAGTGGCCCAGCGCCGCGGTGACCTGCCGCGCGGTGCGGCCACCACCGGGTGGCGGCCACGTCCGGGCCGCCGGCCAGCACCGCGGGCACGTCCAGTTCGATGTCGGTGGTGGCCGCGCGCGCCCGGAGCGCGGCCACCTGCCGGCTGGTCTGCCCGACATGCGAGCCGACCACGACCAGGCCGTGCCCGCCCGCCCCGGCCGGTGCGCGCCTGCGCGCTCCGCTCCCCAGATCTGCGCTCCGCGCCCTGCTGCCCAGATCTGCGCTCCGCGCAGGGGCGGCTTGGGCCCCAGGCCGCTCAGCGCCCGCACGAACGACGGCCCGGTGCGGAACAGGAACGACTGCCCGTCACGCTCGGCGTCCAGCACGGCGCGGGCGACCGTGTCCAGGTCGGAGTACTCGGTGGCGTTGACCACCACCCACGCCCCGCCCGCCGCGCTGGCCAGCACCTCGCGCACCCGGGCCGGCCCGCCGAGCCGGATGTCCGCGAGGCTGATGCTGCGCACATCCTCCGGCCGGATCGTCCCCCTGCTTTTCTCCGCAACGAAAACCCGCAGGTCCGAAGCGCCATACCCGAACGCAGCGTCCTTCGCGAATTCGGTTTCACCGACCGGGATCAGCCCGGCGGCGGTGCGAGCCCAGTGGATGTCGGCCGCGGTCACCCGGCCTGCCTCCAGGAACGCCGGAACCAGCAGAACGCCGTCGTAGCCGCGGCCGACCATGTCCCGCCGGACCGCCTGCAGCGCGGTGACCTCCGCCATCACGTGGCCGCGCAGCGTGGAGTCGCTCCGGCTGACCAGCTGGATGCGGGTCCCGCGCCGTCCCGCCACCGTGATCAGGCCGCGGGCGGCCCGGGTGGTCAGCTCGGCGGCGGCCGGCCCGTCCAGGCTGCGCGAGTTGGTCAGCACGAAACACGTGGCGCCCGGCCCGGCCAGCGCCGCGGCGTAGGCGTCTTCCTCCAGCACGGTCACGACCTGGACGTCGTGCACGGCCTGCGACCCGGTCGGGTCGTCGTCGAGGACCCCCAGGAGCAGGTCACCGGCCGCCCGGGTGGCGCGGATCGATTCGCGGAGACCCTCGTCGTCGGGGCGGGCCGGGGGCAGCCCGGCGAACACCTCGGCCGCGTCCGGCCGCCTGTCCCCGGCCACCCTGACCCCTTCCGTGCGCCTGCGGTCCGGCCCAGGCCATCAGCACTGCCTAAGATCGCACTGTATTCCAGACCCTCGGGCCGGGACGGAGACGCCGTGACGAACGTGGTGATTACCGGTGGTGCCGGGTTCCTGGGCTCCCGGCTGGCCCGGGACCTGCTCGCGGCCGGCTCGATCGACGTGGCGGGCGCCGGGGCCGGGCCGCTGACCCGGGTGACGCTCCTCGACCAGGCCCCGGCGCCGCCGGACCTGGCGGCCGACCCGCGGGTCGCGGTGGCCGAGGGCGATCTGGCCGGGCTGGTGGCCCCCGGGCAGGCCGGGCGGGAGGCGCTGGCCGGCGCCGACGTGGTCTTTCACCTGGCCGCTGCGGTCAGCGGGGAGTGCGAGGCCGACTTCGACCTGGGTATCCGGGCGAACCTGCACGCCACGGAGGCGCTGCTCGCCGCCTGCCGCGCGGTGGGCACCAGCCCGCTGGTGGTCTATTCGAGTTCGATCGCGGTGTTCGGCGGGTCCCCCGAGCTCCCCATGCCGGCCGTGGTGGTGGACGGCACGCTGCCGAACCCGCAGACCAGCTACGGGATCCAGAAGTTCATCGGCGAGCAGCTGGTGGCCGACTACACCCGCAAGGGGTTCCTGCGCGGGCGGAGCATCCGGCTGATGACGGTCAGCGTGCGCCCCGGCCGCCCCAACGCCGCGGCCTCGGGCTTCATGTCGGGCATCATCCGCGAGCCGCTCGCGGGCCAGCGCGCGGTCTGCCCGGTCGATCCGGCCGCCGAGGTGGCGCTGGCCGCCCCGGCCCGGGCCATCGAGGCGCTGCGCTGCGCCCTCTCGTCGCCGGATGAGGTGTGGGGCGGCCGTACCGCGGTGACCATGCCCGGCCTCACGGTGACGGTCGCGGACATGGTCGCCGCGCTGGAGCAGGTGGCCGGGCCCGCGGTGACCAGCCTCATCGACTGGGTCCCGGACCCGGTGGTGGCGGGAATGGTGTCGGGCTGGGCCAGCCCGTTTCCACTCAGACCGGGCGGCCGGCCTGGGCCTGACCGCCGACCCCGACTTCACCTCGATCATCCGCCAGCACCAGGCCGAGACCCGGCCCTCCTGACCCCGATCCCGCACCGGTCAAAAAGCGGCGTCATGGGTCAGAAAGTGACCGTGATCACCGAAGCGGCCGGCCCGGGCCCGTGGGCGTACGCTAACGGTGCCAGCCAGCGCACCGATAAGCGATTCCTCCGGATTTATCCGCCTATCGGGCCTAAGGCGGGCGCGGCCAACGTCCTGTGGGGGGACCGAGAAATGGCGCAGAGCAACAGCGGCCTGGGCGATGTCAGGAATCTCCTTGGTTTCCTGGTGGCCGGCTTCGCCGGCGTGCTGAACGTGCTGGGCCTCAAGTCCGGCGAGATCGGCGTGGTCCTGCGGAACGAGCCGGTCCGGGTGTCGGTCATCGCGACGTTCTTGCTGGCTGGCGTGCTCGCCGCCGTCTTCAGCATCTTTGTCACCGCCAACGGGCACCCGATCCCGCTCATCGTGGCGTTAATTTTCGTCTTCTTGCTCGCGGCCATGTTCTCGCTGACGATATGGCTGGTCCCCTCTCCCTTCCTGGGGCATTCCGCCGAGCATTACAGCAGCATCGCCGCGACCGTGATCCTGCTGGCCTGCTCGGCATTCTTCCTAGCCAGGTTCGTCCGAGGCCGGCGCCGGGGCCGGGTCAGCTGGGCGATGCACGACCGCATCCCCGACCTGCTGAACCTGCAGTGCCTGCTGCTGGCCATCGCGGTGGCGCTCACGTCCACCGCGGCCTACGGGGCGCTCCGGCTCGAGACCATCAGCCAGACCTCCACCGTGGCCGAGATCGGCGACACCCTGCAGGTGACCGGCCAGGACGACCTGCTGGCCATCTCGGTCTCCGCCTCCAAGCTGTCCACCAGCGAATGGCTGGGCGTCAACGTGGCCGCGGTCCCGGCCTCCTGGAACGTGGCCGTGCTGTGCCTCAAGCCTGAGGTGAAATCGCTGGCCGCGACCGTCGGTGTCACCTGCGAGCAGGACCCGTGCTACTACTTCGATAACGCCCTCAAGGGGCAGTGCACCGAACTGTCGGAGGACGTGATTCCCCCGGACGCCAGCGGGGCCGTGCAGCGAACCCTGTCCATACCGTTCTCGCCCGCTCAGTTTCCAGCACGTCCAGGTGACCGCGCTGACGTGCGAACCGAACACCGAGAACGACGAGCCGAAGGGAACGTGCGCGCCCATCGGCACTGCCTCCCGGCTGGACATCGCCGTCCCGCCGTTGTCGGCGTCCTAGGCCCGGGCCTAGGACGCCGTCTGGGGAGTACGCCGTCGCTGGCCGCACCACCCTGGCTTATAAGGTCACCAGCATGAGCAGCAGTGTCATGGCTGGCCGTGCGGGAGCGCTGTGACGCCAGCCACGCCGGCCAGCCCACCGGGCGCCGAGGTGCTGATCACCCCGGACGTGGCCAGCTACCTGGGGATGATCGACGCGCTCCGCGTGCTGCAGGACCGGATCACCGGCGCGGCGCCCAGCGCGGAACTGGCCGCGGAGGTGTCGCGTACCCTCACCGACCTGGCCGTCCAGCTTGGCGAGTACGCGGTGGACGAGCCGGGCCAGATCGCCGACCAGGTGGAGTTGCCCGGCCGGGCCCAGGCCCTGGTGCCGGTGGTCCACCTGGACGAGCAGGACGAGCAGCACGCCGCGGGCCGGGTGACGTTCGGCCGCTTCTACCTGGGCCGCAACGGGGCTGCGCACGGCGGCGCGATCCCGCTGGTCTTCGACGACGTGCTGGGCCGGCTGTCGGGCGCGGGCGGGCGGCCACCGTCCCGGACCGCGTACCTGCACGTCAACTACCGCAGCATCACGCCGGTCGGGCGGGAGCTGCAGGTGACCGCGCGGTTCGACCGGGAAGAGGGCCGCAAGCGGTTCCTGTCCGGGGAACTGCGTGACGGCGGCACGCTGTGCGCCGACGTGGAGGGCCTGTTCGTCGCCCTCCGGCCGGGCCAGCCCTGACCGGGCGCCGCCGGGTTCAGGAGTCGCCGTAGACGGGGATCGCGGGCGCCGCTGACGGGCGCGGCGTCCGGGTCGATCAGGAACGCGATCACCTTGGCGATCGCGGCCGGGGCGACCGCCCGGGCGGCCAGGTCCGGGGACATCCAGGTCCGGTTGGCGGGCGTGTCGATGACCGAGGGCAGCACGCAGTTCACCCGGATCCCCTGCGGCCGGAGTTCGTCGGCCAGCAACTCGGTGGCCCGCACCACCGCGGCCTTGCTGGTGGCGTGGGCCAGCGGGGCCGGCCCGGCGACCGCGGTCTTGGAGCCCATGGTCACGATCGCGCCGCCGCCGGCCGCGGCCATCCGGGGCGCCGCCTCCTGGCAGCACCACAGCATGGAGACGACGTTGGACCGCCACAGGCCCTCCAGCGCGTCCTCGTCGAGGTCGGCGAGCTTGCCGGGGACGAACCCGCCGGCCAGCGTGACCAGCGCGGCCGGGGGCCCGACCTTGTCGATCTCCTGCCACGCGGCCCGGACCGCAGCCCGGTCGGCCAGCTCGGCCGCGACCGGGTGCACGCCGTCGTGGTCGCCCAGCTTGTCCAGCGCGGCTGACGGCCGGTCCAGCGCCACCACCGTGAGATGCCGGCCGCGCAGCTCGGCGAGCACGGCGTGCCCGAGCGCCCCAGCGGCCCCGGTCACCACCACCACGTCGTTCATGTCACTCCCTGGGGCTGAGGCCGCAGGCACGGCCGGCTCGTCGTGGAAACGTGGCGGGCGGCGCTCGGTGAAGGCCCGCACGCCCTCGCGGCCCTCCGCACCAGAGGCGCTGGCCGCGATCTGCTCCGCTTCGGCGTCCAGGTGGGCGCCGAATTCCGCCGACGCCCCGTCGCGGATCAGGCGCTTGATGCGGCCGAGGGCGGCCGTGGGACCGTCGGCGAGCTGGGCCGCCACCCGCTCGGCTTCGGCCGTGATCTCGTCGTCGGGGACCACCACGCTGACCAGGCCGAGCGCCAGCGCCTGGCCGGCGTCCAGCACCTGGTTGGTGAGCAGGATGTAGCGGGCCCGGGCGGCGCCCACGCTGCGGGGCAGGGTCCATGACATGCCGCCGTCCGGGGAGAACCCGATGCCCGGGTACGCGGGGCGCAGCCTGGTGGAGGTCCCCGCGACCGCGATGTCGGCCAGACAGACGATGCTCATGCCCGCCCCGGCCGCCCAGCCATGCACCGCCGCGATCACGGGCACCGGAGGCATCGGCGAGGGCCCGCTGGAACGCGTGGAACTCCCGAGCCACGGCGGTGACCAGGGCACCGGGGTCGGCCGCCGCCGCGAACGCACGCACGTCACCGCCGGTGCAGAAGTTCGGCCCCTCGCCGGTCAGGAGGACCGCGCCGACCTCCGGGCCGGCGTTACGCAGCGCCTCGGTGGCCTCACGGACCGCCTCGTCGTTCAGGGCCGCGCCGCGCTCGGCGGTGGAGATCACGCAGCGCAGCACCCGGCCGCGCCGCTGCACAGGAGACGTCATACTGCTCATGCTGCCCGTCACGCCCGGATCAGGAACACCCGGGGCCGCCGGACGGGGCCTCCAGGCCCGGGGCCCCGCAGCTCCCACTGCCGGGCCTGGCCAACGCCGGGTTCAGCCAGGGTCAAACGGCTGGATTTGCCGGACCAGGCTGGTCCGGGCCTGGCGCCGCCCTTCCACTGCGCGGAGCCCGCGTCCCACTTGGTGTACGTGTAGGGGTTGTCGAGGACCTTGGTCTCCGGGATCTCCGGGTGCATCCCCTCGGCCCACGCCTCGGGCCCGAGCTGGCCCTGCAGGTACTCGACGGTCTCCCCCACCACCTGGCGGGCCCGGGCCAGGCCGCCGGTCAGCGCGTGCGCGGACTTGACCACCTGGCCGTTCACCAGCACCGTGTGCACGTCACCGCGCTGGGCCTGGAACGCGACGTGCCCGTACGGGTTGAGCAGCGGGAACATGACCGGCGAGGCGTCGTTCTTGATCAGCACGACGTCGGCCTTCTTGCCGGGCTCCAGGCTGCCGATGACCGAATCCAGGCCCAGGGCCTTGGCGCCGCCCCGGGTGGCCCAGTCGACCACGTCCTCGGCGCGCAGGTGGCAGTGGGTCACGGTCTCCTGGCGGCCGTGGGCCTCCAGGTGCTCGCGGGAGCGGTCCGCGCCCAGCGTGGTCCGCATGGCCGAGAACAGGTCGCCGCTCCACCACACGCTGGTGTCCATGGACAGCGAGACCGGGATGTTGTGCTCGCGCAGCTGCCAGGTGGGCGGGTAGCCCTGGCCCGCGCTCTGCTCGCTCTCGGTGGACACCGAGGCGGTGCCGCCGGTGGCGGCGATCCGGTGGTAGGAGTCCCGGGTCAGGGTGGCCGCGTGCACGTAGATGGTGGACGGGGTCATGAACCCGTGCTCGTGCATGAGCCGGATCCCGTCGTCGTTGGTCGCGCCCCAGACGCCCGCGTGCGTGGTGACCGGCACGCCCAGGTCCCGGGCCACCTCGAACGCGGCCTTCTCCGGGAACGCCGGGTCGCCGGTCACGTCGAAGGCCATCTGGAAGCCGAGCATGTCGTTGGCCGCGCCGAAGTGGCGGCTGACGAAGTCGCGGAACTCGGGGGCGGCCGACCACTCCCACGGGCCCTGCTGGATGTTGCCGTAGGCCAGCACGAACCGCCCCGGCACCTCGGTCAGCGCCGCCACCGCGGCCTCGGCGTGGTCCACCGTCTGCAGCCCGTGCGACCAGTCCACCGTGGTGGTCACGCCCGCGTCCAGGGCCTCCAGCCCGGACAGCAGGTTGCCCGCGTAGATGTCCTGCGGCCGGAAGGTCTTGCCCCACTGCAGGTAGTACCAGACGAAGTACTGGGTCAGCGTCCAGTCCGCGCCGTAGCCGCGCATCGCGGTCTGCCACATGTGCCGGTGCGTGTCGATCATGCCCGGCATCACGATGCCGCCGGTCGCGTCGATCTCGGTCGTCCCCTCGGGGACCTCCAGGTGCGGGCCCACGGCCTCGATCCGCTCGCCGTTGACCAGGACGTCGCCGCCGTGGTGCACGGTATGCGCGTCGTCCATGGTCAGCACCGTCGCGTTCCGGAACACCAGGGTCATGGCAGACCTCCACTCCGAGGCGGGCAGGCGATGCGTGCATTTATCGGGGCTGCTCACGGACAGCTGTCCGCACAACGGGCCGCAGGGGACTAGTCCGGAAGCGTGGCTGGTTCACGGACCGATGTCAAGAGCCCGATTACGGTGCCGTGCTGGACGCCCCGCCCCGCCGCATGTCCGGGGTGACGGACGGGCTGGCCGGGGAACACTACAGTCGTTCCAGGCGCGCATGCGCTATACCGCCAGGCGCCGTAGACTGCAGGTCGCCGGACAAGTGTCCGGCTAGCGGACAGCGCGTCCGGCAGGGATCAGGCACGCGATCAGCGGACCCGAGCCAGCGCCGATGACCCGGCCAGACCCGGCCCCCGACGCCGCGGTTTCCGGAGCACGGGCTCCGGAGCACCGGCCTCCCCAGCACCGGCCTCCCCGCACCGGCGGGACCGCTGTCCGGCCTGCTGGTCGCCGACTTCTCCCGGGTGCTGGCCGGCCCGTACTGCACCATGCTGCTGGCCGACCTCGGCGCCGACGTGATCAAGGTGGAGAGCCCGGGCGGCGACGACACCCGGCAGTGGGTGCCGCCGGTGAACGAGGAGGGCCGGTCCACCTACTTCCTGGCCATCAACCGGAACAAGCGCTCGGTCGCGCTGAACCTGAAGGACCAGGCCGACCTGGCCGCCGCGCAGGAACTGGCCCGGCGGGCGGACGTGTTCGTGCAGAACTTCAAGCCCGGCGGGCTGGCCCGCTACGGGCTGGACTACGAGACGGTCAGCGAAGCGAACCCGGGCATCGTCTACGCCTCGATCAGCGGCTTCGGCGCGGGCGGCGGCAAGGACCTGCCCGGCTACGACCTCATGGTGCAGGCCATGTCCGGGCTGATGAGCCTGACCGGCGACCCGGACGGGCCGCCGTTCCGGGCCGGGATCTCGGTGTTCGACGTGATCGCCGGGCTGCACACCGCGTTCGGCATCGTGGCCGCCCTGTACGACCGGGCCGCCACCGGCGCCGGGCAGCACGTGGAGGCCAACCTGCTGTCCTCGGCGCTGTCCGGGATGGTCAACCAGACCAGCGCCTGGGTGACCGGCGGGGTGGTGCCGTTCCGGATGGGCAACGCGCATCCCAGCCTGTTCCCCTACGAGCCGCTGCCCACCGGGGATGGGGAACTCATCGTGACCGCCGGGAACGACGCCCAGTTCGCCCGGCTGTGCCAGGTCATCGGGGCCCCGGAACTGGCCCAGGACCCCAGGTTCGCCCGCAACGAGGGCCGCACCGCGAACCGGGATGAGCTCCGGCCGCTGCTGGCCGAGCAGCTGTCCGGCGAAGACGGCCAAGGAATGGTTCGACGAGCTGATCGCGGAGGGCGTGCCCTGCGGGCCGATCAACACCGTCGACGGGGGCGTGGCGTTCGCGGCCGAGGTCGGCCTGGACCCGGTCGTGCTGGCCGGGCCGCCGGGCAACACCATGCGCACCGTCCGGCACCCGCTGACCTTCTCCCGGACCCCGCCGCGCTACCACCTCCCCCCGCCTAAGCTCGACGAGCACGGCGCGGAGATCCGGGCCTGGCTCGACGGGCACGCGAGCCAGGCCGGTCCGGGCCGGACGCCACCACGCAGGAGGACAGCACCGCATGACCCATTCCGACTCGGTCCCGTCCTTTCCCACCTCACTGGGCACCTCCAGCGAGACGACCATCACCCTGCTCGGCCAGGACCTGGCCGCGGACCTGATGGGGAAGGTCGGCTTCGGCGAGCTGGCCCTGTGGCTGGTCACCCAGCGGCGGCCGACCTCCGCCCAGGTCCGGGTGTTCGAGGCCGTCCTCGTCGCGCTGGCCGACCACGGCTTCACGCCCACCGCGATGGCGGCCCGGCTCACCTACCTCAGCGCCCCCGATTCCGTGCAGGGCGCGCTGGCGGCCGGCCTGCTCGGCGGCGGCTCCCGCTTCCTGGGGGTCACCGAGGACGCAGGCCAGTTCCTGTCCGCGGCGCTGGCCGAGGCCGGCCAGCCGCTCCCGGCGGACGACGCGGGCTGGGACGCGCTGGCGGTGGGCGCGGTGACCAAAGCCCGGGCGACGGGGAAGTTCATCCCCGGCCTCGGCCACCCGGTGCACAAGGTGACCGATCCGCGCACCCCGGTGCTGATCCAGATCGCCGAGGAGGAAGGGCTGCGCGGGCCGCACCTGCGGCTGTTCGAGGCCATCGGCCGGGTCCACCCCCAGGTGCTCGGCCGCACCCTGCCGCTGAACGGCGCGGGCACCTGCGGCGCCGCGCTCGCCGACCTGGGCCTGCCTCCCAGCCTGCTGCGCGGCTTCGCGCTGCTGGCCCGGGCGGCCGGGATCCTCGGCCACCTGGCCGAAGAGCAGCGCCGCCCGGTCGGCATGGATATGTACCTGACCGTGGACCGCAACACCGAGTACCTTCCCCCTGACCCCGCCTAGGGCCAGCGCCGCTGGAGCCGCCCAGTGGTGCTAGCAGAGCGCGGTCCCGACACCCCGAGGGAGCAGCCATGGCCACCGTCGCCGCGGTCATCGCCTCCACCCATCACCCGTTCTATTACCGGGCGAGCACGTCCACCGGCGCGGACCGGCCCCCGTTCGCGGACGAGTGGGTGGCCAAGATCCAGGCGTTCCGGGAAACGCTGACCCGGGCCCGCCCCGACGTGCTGGTCATGGTGGGCTCGGACCACTTCCACCAGCTGTGGCTGGACAACATGCCGCAGTTCCTCATCGGCAAGGCGCCGTGCTACGACG
Organism: uncultured Actinomycetes bacterium; assembly: GCA_963742055.1. Lineage (GTDB taxonomy): Bacteria > Actinomycetota > Actinomycetes > Streptosporangiales > Streptosporangiaceae > RYN-230. The sequence goes on from CAVUKT010000013.1 coordinate 131,391, forward strand.
CGAACTGGTACAACGAGGAGCGCGAGTTCGGGCTGCCCCGGATGTTCCTGCAAGGGCAGGAGGAGCTGTCCGGCTACCTGCTGCGCGAGGGCATGGACGCGGGCTTCGACTTCGCGTTCAGCAACGAGCTGCGGATCGACCACAGCATCACCTGCCCGCTGATCACCCTGCGGCCCGAGGCGGACCTGCCCATCGTGCCGATCTACACCAACATCTTCGCCCCGCCCATGCCGCAGCCCCGGCGGTTCGTGGAGCTGGGCCGGACCATCCGCCAGCTGGTGGAGTCCTGGCCGTCCGACCTGCGGGTGGCGATCATCGGTACCGGCCACCTGTCCCTGGAGCTCGGCGGCCCGCGGCAGTTCGGCCCGCACGGCCCGGACCCGGAGTTCGACCGCAAGGCGGTGGAGTGGATCTCCTCCGGCGACCTGGACTCGGCGCTGGCCCAGGTCAGCCTGGACAGCCTGTGGCAGCCCGGCAACGCCACGCACGGGTTCATGGACTTCATGCTGATGATGGGGGCGGCCGGGGCCGGGGTGAAGGCCGACTACACGGACTCGCTGGACCTGTTCCACACCATGGAGGCCTACTTCACCTGGTACCCGGAGGGGGCGGCGGCGCGGTGAGCAAGTACCTGATCAACAAGTTCCTCTACACCATCGACCGCGACCCGGACCTGGTCGAGCGCTACCGGGAAGACCCGCGCGGGACGGTCACCTGGTGGGAGGCGGAGCAGGCCAACCTGCTGCTCAACTGCCCGGGCGCGGAACGCAGCACCTGGCTGGAGTTCACCGGCGACGAGCGGGAGGCCCTGGCCACCCACGACTACGTCAAGCTGTTCGAGCTGGGCGCGCACAACTTCCTGACCCTGACCCTGTTCATCGCGCTGTTCGAGCGGGACTACGAGGAGCCGCTGGCCTTCCAGCGCGAGTACGCGGCCCGGCTCAGCCACTGGGACCTGCCCTACCCCGACATCTCCACCTGACCTGCTTCGCCGACGGCCCCGACCACCGATGAGGATGCTGTGATGAGCGCTATTCCTGATTCCCATCGCGACCTGCTGTCCGCGCAGGTCGGCACGCTGGGCACCATCGGGCCCGACGGGCGGCCGCAGCTCTCCGAGGTGTGGTTCCTGGCCGAGGGCGACTCGGTGTCCATCTCGCTGAACACGTCGCGGCAGAAGACCAAGAACCTGAGGGCCAACCCGGCGGTCAGCTTCCTCATCCTGGACCTGGCCAACCCGTACCGCTACCTGGAGCTGCGCGGCGACGCGGAGATCACCCCGGATGACGACTACGTGTTCGCCGACAAGGTGGGCGCCAGGTACGGCTCGGACCTGCGGGAGCACGACGAGCCGGGGGTGTCCCGGGTCGTCGTGACGATCAGGCCGGTCCGGGTCAACGTCTGGGGCTAGCGGGCCGCGCGGGCCAGCCCCAGCCGGACCGCCTCGGACGCGGCCACGGTGCGGTCCGGCACGCCCAGCTTGGCCAGCACGGCCGAGACGTGGTGATCGACGGTCTTGGCCGAGATGAACAGCTGCTCGGCGATCTCCGCGTTGGTCCGGCCGTCCACGATCAGGTCGAGGACCTCATGCTCGCGGCGGGTCAGCCCGAGCGGGTGCTCGCGGGTCGCGGAGCGCGGGCCGGCCGGGATGGACCGGATGCCGAGGTCGCGCATCTTCTTGCGGGCGACCCGGATGACGGCGGCGGCGCGCAGGCCGGTCAGGATCTGCAGGGCCTCACGCAGGGCGTCCTCGTCCTGCGCTGTCCAGCAGGGCCAGCGCGGCCTCGTAGGGGCAGTCCAGGTCCTGCCAGAACCGCGCCGCGCCGGCCCAGTCGCCGTCGAGCTGGCGCTGGTAGGGCTCGGCGAGGTCGCGGGGCAGTTCCCGGCTTGAGCCGGTGCGCCGCAGCCAGACCGCGAGCGCGCCACGCCCCCACTGGTCAGCGCCGGCGCCTGAGTCGTGGGCCAGTTCGGCCTCGCGGAGCGCGGCGGCCTGGTCGCCTTCGAGCCAGCGGGCCTCGGCCCGCTCCAGCCGGACGGGCACGATGTTCTGGGCCTCTCCCGCGCCGTCGGCGTACCCGACGGCTTCGTCCAGGCACTCCCAGACTCCCGGCTCACCCCGGCGGGCCCGGATCGTGCCGAGCCGGTTCAGCGGGCACAGCCGGATGCCTGGCGACGGGCCACCCCGGAGCAGGAGTTCCCCGGCGATGGCCACGGCCTCGTCCCAGCGCCCGGTCTTCTCCAGCATGTTGGTCCGCTGGCTGCGCAGGAAGATCGAGTAGGACGTGAGGTCGTGCTCGTCGCAGTAGGCCACGCCGTCGGTGTAGTAGGCCTCCCCGCCGGCGAAGTCCTTCTCGTCGACGTACATGGCGTAGGTATTGACGTACGCCCGGCCCACCTGAGCTTCATGCCCGCCGCTCACCGCGATGTCCAGGGCCCGGCGCATCGTGGCGGCCCAGTCACGGCCGACCCCCAGCAGGGAACAGGCCTCGGTGTTGAGCGAGTCGCTGACGATGTCGGTGCGGCCCAGCGGCCCGGCGATGGCCACGGCCCGGTGGGCCAGCTCGATCGCCTCAGCGTGCTCGTAGTTCACCATCCGCAGCGAGGCGAGGCTGGAGTAGGCCGAGGCCAGCTCCGGGCTTGGTCCCAGCGGTTCGAGCAGTGCTATCGCGGCCTTGGCCGCGGCCCGGCCCTCGCTGCCCCGGCTCGCCGCGCTCAGCGCGCAGGCCAGCCAGCGCAGCGTGTCGCCCTCGCGCACGCGGGTCACCCGCCTGGCGCCACAGGGCCAGCGCGCGCTCGCGGGCGTCGACCGCGTCCTCCATGCGGTCCAGCAGCGAGGCCTCGTAGCCGAACGCGTCGTACAGGCGGGCGGCCGTGGCGGCGTCGGCCTCGCCGGAGAACCGCAGCGCCCGCTCGTACTGGGCGGCCGCCTCGCGGTGGGCGCCCAGTTCCGCGGCGCGCTGCGCGGCGGCGGGAGCGTACCGCAGGACGGCGGGCCCGTCCCCCGCGCCTTCCGCGTGGAAGGCCATCCGCGCGTCGTCGTCACCGCCGGACGCGCGCAGGGCGTCCAGGATGCGGGCATGGATCAGTCCCCGCCGGTGGGCCGGAACGGCGTCCTGCACGGCCAGCCGGGCGATCTCGTGCCGGAACTTCAGCCCCGTCCCGTCCCCGGTGAGCAGCCCGGCCGCGAGCAGCTCATCGACGGCGGACGGCGGGCAGTCGGTGACCGACTCCAGCAGCGAGTACTCCAGCCGGGTGCCGATCAGCGCGGCCGCGTCCAGCACCGTGCGGGCGCTGCCGTCCAGGCGTGCGGTCCGGGCCAGGACCGCGTCCCGGGCGGACGCCGGGATCTCGTCCATCCCGGCCGCGATCACCTGGCTCAGGTAGAACGGGTTCCCGCCGGTCAGCTCGCGCAGCGAGGCCGCTTCCCGCTCGCTGCCGCCCGCCATGACCTGCACCGCACCCGCCGACAGCGGGCCGAGGCTAACCCGCCGCACGGAGCGCTGGGTGGCCAGGTCCCCCAGCGCGACCTGGAGCGGGTCACCGGCGGCCAGCCCGTCGTCCCGGTAGGTCACGATGAGCAGCACGGTCGCGTCCCGGATCCGGCGGCCCAGGAAGCGCAGCAGGTCGATGGTGGCCTCGTCGGCCCAGTGGATGTCCTCCACCACCACCACGCGGAGCACATCCGGCTCGCTCACCTGCCGCAGCAGCGCGCTGAACAGCTCCTCCCGCGGCGCGTCCGCGCGGCACAGGTCGAGCAGCTCACCGCCGAGCTTGGCCGCGATGTCGAACAAGGGCCCCAGCGGCCGGGGGGTGAACAGCCCGTCACAGGCGCCCCAGTACCAGCTCGCACCGGGCAGGTTCCGCTGCAGCTGCTCGACCAGCGCCGACTTGCCGACGCCGGCCTCGCCGGCGACGAGCACCAGCCGGCCCTGGGCTTTCCGGGCCTCCCCCGCGTAGCTGGCCAGCGCGGCCAGCTGCGCTTCCCGTTCCAGCAGCAGGCAGATCGGTCATCCTTTCGGCCGTGGCGACCAGCGCCGAGCCGGGCCGCCTGGTGACGCGGCGACCTCGCGGGACGGCACGCCCAGCTTGGCCAGCACGGCCGAGACATGATGATCGACGGTCTTCGCCGAGATGAACAGCTGCCCGGCGATCTCGGCGTTGGTGCGGCCCGTCGCACGATCAGGCCAGCACTTCCTGCTCGCGCCGGGTCAGCCCGAGCGGATGCGCCCGGGTCGCGGCGCGCGGCCCGGCCGGAATCGAGCGGATACCGCGCTCGCGCATCGCCTGCCGGGCCACCCGGACGGTGGCCATCGCCCCCAGGTCGGCCAGGATCGCCAGCGGCCTCGCGCAGCGCCTCCTCCTCGCGGCTGGCCAGCAGGGCCAGCGCCGCTTCGTACGGGGAGCCCAGGTCGTGCCAGAGGCGGGCCGCGGCCGACGGGTCGGCGTCCAGCTCACGCTGATAGGCCTCGGCAAGGTGCCGCGCGGCCCGCGGTCCGAGCCGGTGCGCCGCAGCCAGACCGCCACGGCGCCCCGATCCCACATGTCGGTGACGGCCGACACGTCGTCCGCCAGCCCGGCCTCGCGCGGCGGCTTCGTCCAGCCGTCCCTCCAGCCAGAACGCCTCGGCGCGGGCCAGCCGCACCGGCACGATGTGCTGCGGCTCGCCAGTCCCGTCGGCGTAGCTCATGGCCTGGTCGAGATCGTCCCAGGCGCCTGGCTCGCCCCGGCGGGCCCGGATCAGGCCGAGCAGGCTGGAGCGGGTTGAGCCGGTTGAGCGGGGAGGGGTCGCGCCGGCTGAGCAGTTCCAGGCTCAGGGCCTCCGCATCCGCCCAGCGCCCGGTCCGCTCCAGGGCGGTGATCCGGTCGCTGCGCAGGCATCTCGCATAGGTGGTGATGTCGTGCTCGTCGCAATAGGCCACGCCCTGCGCGAAGTACCGCTCGGCTTCGGCGAATTGCCGAGCTGATCCAGTAGATGTGCAGATGTTCGTGAAAGCCCGGCCCGCCTGCTCCGGCAGGCCGCGCCGACACGGCGATGTCCAGCGCCCGCTCCAGCTGGCTCGGCCCACTCCTGGCCCAGGCTGGCCCGCGCGCAGCCCTCGGTGTTGAGCGCCTCGCTGAGCACCTCGGCATCGCCCAGCGACTCGGCGATGTCCTCGGCCCGCGCCGCCAGCCCGATCGCCGCCGCGCTCTCCCCGTCCAGCATCCGCTGGCCGGCCAGATTCGCGTAGGCCCAGGCCAGTTCGATGCTGGGCCCGAGCGGTTCGAGGGTGGCCACCGACGCCTCGGCCAGCGCCACCGCATCGGCGCCCCGGCACAGCTGGCCATGGCGCGGGCCAGATGGCGCATCATGTCGCCCTCGCGCAGCCGGTCGCCCGCGACCTGCCACAGCGCGAGCGCCCGCTCACCCGCATCGGCCGCATCCTGCCAGCGGTCCAGCGGCGCCAGCTCGCGGGCCAGCCCGTCGTACAGCCCGGCAGCCATCGCGGGATCCGCCCCCTCCGCGAACCGGAGCGCCCGCTCGAACTGCGCGGCGGCCTCGCGGTGCGAGCCCAGGCCGGCCGCCCGCCGGGCGGCGGCGGCCGCGTAGCGCAGCGCGGCCGCACCGTCCCCGGCCGCCTCGGCGTGGAAGGCCAGCCGGGCGTCGTCGTCACAGCCGAGGCCGCGGAGGGCGCCGAGGATCCGGGCGTGGATCTCGCCGCGGCGATGCGCGGGGATGGCGCCGTGCACGGCGAGCCGGGCGATCTCGTGGCGGAATCTCAGCGCCGCGCCGTCCCCGGTGAGCAGCCCGACGGCGAGCAGGTCATCGACGGCCGGCGACGGGGAGCCGGTGACCGCCTCCAGCAGCCCGGGCTCGACGCGGGTGCCGATCAGCGCGGCCGCGTCCAGCACCTGGCGGGCGCCGGCGTCCAGCCGGGCCACCCGGGCCAGGACCGCGTCGCGGGCCGAGGGCGGGATCTCGCCCATCGCGGACTGCACTACCTCGGTCACGTAAAACGGGTTACCGCCGGTCAGCCCGTACAGCGCGGCGGCTTCCAGCCCGCAGCCGGCGGCCAGCACCGCCGTCGCGTCCGCCGACAGCGGGGCGAGGCTGATCCGCCGGACCGACCGTTGGGTGGCCAGGTCCCCCAGGGCAATGCGGAGCGGATCGTTCGCGGTCAGGCCTTCGTCCCGGTAGGTAACGATGAGCAGCACGGTGGCGTCGCGGATCCGGCGGCCCAGGAACCGCAGCAGGTCGATGGTGGCCTCGTCGGCCCAGTGGATGTCCTCCACCACCACCACGTGCAGCGCGTCCGGCTCGCTGACCTGGCGCAGCAGGGCAGCGAACAGGTCCTCGCGGGGAGCGTCCCGCCCGGCACAGCTCGAGGAGCTCACCGCCGAGCTTGGCGGCGATGTCGAACAGCGGGCCGAGCGGCCGGGGCGTGAACAGCCCATCGCAGGCGCCCCAGAACCAGGCCGCCTCCGGCAGGTCCCGCTGCAACTGCTCGACCAGCGCTGACTTGCCCACGCCCGCCTCGCCGGCGACGAGCACCAGCCGGCCCTGGGCCTTCCGGGCCTCCCCCGCGTAACTGGCCAGCGCGGCCAGCTGCGCCTCCCGTTCGAGCAGCACCCCTGTCATCCCCCCACCGGGCCGGCCACCCCGAGCAGGGCCGCCTGCCTGGCGGCGGCGTTCCGGTCCGGCACGCCCAGCTTGGCCAGCACGGCCGATACGTGATGATCGACAGTCTTCGCGGAGATGAACAGCTGCCCGGCGATCTCGGCGTTGGTCCGGCCGTCCACGATCAGGTCCAGCACCTCATGCTCACGCCGGGTCAGCCCGAGCGGATGCGCCCGCGTCGCGGCGCGCGGCCCGGCCGGAATCGAGCGGACACCGTACTCGCGCATCGTCTGCCGGGTCACGCCCGGCGGCGGCCACCGCGCCCAGGTCGGTGAAGATGGTGAGTGCGTCGCGCAGCGCGGCTTCCTGCCCGGACCCGAGCAGGGCCAGGGCGGCTTCGTAGCGGCAGCCCAGCTGGGTCCACAGGCGCGCGGCCTGCTCCCAGTCACCGCCGATCTGCTGACGATAGGGCTCGGCCAGCTCACCTCGCGGCGGGCGGGCCGAACCGGTGCGCTGCAGCCAGACGGCGATCATGCCGTGCTCCCAGGCGTCGCCGTCCAGGGACGCGTCCGCGGCCAGCTCGGCTTCGCGCCGGGCATCGGCGTCCCGGCCCTGGAGCCAGCACGTCTCGGCCCGGGCCAGCCGGACGCGCAGGATGTA
>CAVUKT010000014.1:0-117175 GCA_963742055.1 uncultured Actinomycetes bacterium
GATAGCGCACACCACGATCGCGGCCAGGGCCGCCGGGACGCGGCGGCTAGTGGCATACAGCCGCACCAGGCGCATTCCGGCTGCCACTGGCTGGGCCCGCCGCGCCGCGGCCGCCCGGCCGGCTGGCGCCGCCACTTTGCCGACCCCGTCGGCAGTCATGGCAGCTGCGCCAGGGTGATCCGCCGGCCCGCAGCGCGGTCAGGTGCTGCATGAGCCAGGCGTGCCGTACCGATGGGGCCAGCGCGGCGAACCGCTGGGCCGCGGCATAGGCCCGCGAGCCGGGCGCCACCTCTGACGCCGGCTGGCTCGTCACACCACGCTCGCGGCTGGCTGCTGGTGTGCCGCCGGGATGCGAGCCGTGCGGCAGCAGGCCAGGCGCCCGCACCAGCGCCGCCACGACCGCCTGCTGGGCCGGGGACTGGCTGCGGCCAGCGCCGACGATGTGAGAGACGATTTCCGGCCCGGCAGCCGACCGGATCTGGGCGGCCAGTCCGCTGGTGCTCACGGCGGCCCCTGGCAGCTGGCCGGGAAGCAGCAGGCGGAACACCGGTGGCCTGCCGCTGATGGCCGGGCCAGCCAGCCCGATGCTGACGGAGTTGCCGGTTCCCTGCCGGTAGGCCGCGGCGGCCTGGCTGATGCGGGCCGGTGCGCCTGGCAGGCCAGCAATCTCGCTGAGCAGCGGCCTGAGAGCGGTCACCGTGACCGGAAGATAGCTCGAGTAGGCGGGATTCAGGCAGACCGGGATCGCGGTATGGCTGCAGACCGGGGTGAAGCGGATCGGCCGGTCGCTGGCCGCATCATGCAGGGCCGGGATGGCGATCATGCCCTGGGTGTCCAGCTGGCCGGTTCCAGCCAGTGCCACGGCGGTCCCGGCCGCCACCAGGCCGGCCGCGGTGGCCGCCGCAGCGGCGGCCCGCAGGCGTCGCCGCCGGAGCTCCGGGGCAGGCCAGGGCCGCCAGCAGCGCCACGGTCAGCCCGGCGGCGAACATCACCTGGGCCATCGCCAGGTCAGGAAGGTAGGGGTAAAAGGTCGCCACTCCCGCGTCCGGGCCGAGGTCCCATGGGCCGGTGACTACCGGCGAGATCTGCCAGTACGACTGGCTGCCGGCGATGAGTTCCGTGCTGAGCGTGAGCACGAAGAACGCCACGATGGCGGCCAGCGGTGCGGTGAACCGGCTGGGCAGGACAGCCCCGGCGGCGAACCCAAGCGCAGACAGGGCCAGCAGGCTCGCGGCCACGACCATGGCCGGCGACCACAGCGGCCCGCCCCAGCGGGCCTGGTGTGCGGTCACCCCGTACAGGACGGCCAGGCAGACCAGGTAACCCACCAGGGCCCAGCAGGTGGTGGCGGCCCACGTCGGCAGCAGGCGGGCCCAGCGCGGGCGGGCGGTGATCCGCATCAGTTCGGAGGTGTGGCGGCGGGCCTCCCGGGACCCCATCCACGCGGCCGCGCCGACCACCGGAGTGATGAAATCCAGGATCGCGCCGCTTTGCATGCTGTCGGCACGCAGGTTCCACAAGGGCGGCATGGCCATGGTCTTGCGGTACGTGGTGAGCCAGAACAGTGCGAAGACCACCGGCAGCATCCACAGCATGGCGTTATGGCGCAGCTCGAGGCGGACCAGCCGGGCCGTCACCAGTGCGGGATGACGGGGGGCCGGCCGCGGCCGGGAGACGGCCGGGGCGCTGGTGGCGGTCATGACCGGACTCCGGCCAGGACGGCGCTGTACCCGCGCTCCAGCGGCGAATCGCCTAGGTCCCGGCCTTCCGCGGCCGGGTCCTCGGCCCGGGCGACCAGGTCAGCCGGGGTGCCGTGAAACACGATCTTGCCCTGGTCCATGAGCGCGACCTGAGCGCAGGCGGCGCCGACGTCTTCCACCAGGTGGGTGCTGACCACGACCGTGGCGTACTGGCCGAGGTCGCGGAGCAGGCCCCGGAACACCATCCGCTGCTGGGGATCCAGCCCGGCGGTCGGCTCGTCCAGCAGCAGCAACTCCGGCTCGTTGACGATCGCCTGCGCGATCCCTACCCGGCGGAGCATCCCGCCCGACAGGGTGCGCAGCCTGGCCTGGGCCTTGCCGCCCAGCTCGACCCGGGCGACGGCCGCCGCCACCGCGGCCTGGACCCGCGCCGGGGGCATGTCCTTCAGCAGCGCGAAATACTCCACGAACTCCGCCACCGTGAAGCCCGGGTAATAGCCGAGGTTCTGCGGCAGGTACCCGAGCCGGCGCCGGATCTCCTGACGCGGACCGTACCGGCCCGGATCGCGGCCCAGCAGCCGTAGCCGGCCCGCGGTGGCGGTACCGCCGTCGCCATCATCCGCAGCAGCGAGGTCTTGCCCGCTCCGTTGGGGCCCAGCAGCCCGAACACTCCCGGGCCAGCCTGCAGGTCCGCCCCCGCCACCGCCATGGTGCGGCCAAACCGCCGGGTCAGCCCGGTGATCTCGACATTCATGATGCGCCTCCGGAAACGGGTTAAATACGGGGCGGTGCGTGAAAGAACCACCGCGGTTAAGGCTGTCCGTTGGCCAGGTGCCGGTCATCGCACCAGGGAGCCGGATTGGTGGTCATACCACGCAGGTAGTCCGGCGTGGGAGCCGGGCGAGCTCATACCTGGGTATGACCATGCAGGTGTGATGAGCGCTGGCCCCTAGCGGCCTACGCTGACAACGTGAAACGGATGCCTGGCGACGCACCGGCGGTGAGCAGCGCCGGCCGGTGGCGCGCCGGGCGTGGCGCGGGACGTCGCGTGGGCTGATCCAGGTGCTGGCGGGCCCGGACGCGCCCCCGGCATGGTGGCACCCGCCGTGGGTGCGCCGGGCCTATCTAGTGCTGAGCCTGACGACGCTGGCACTGTTCGTGCTCAACCTGGCCAGCATCCGCGCGCGGCCCACCCTCTCTGCCGCGCCGCCCACGCGTGCCGCGCCAGCCCCTGCTACTACTTCCACTACCCGCCGCTCCGCGCCGGGCAGCTGCTACTGGTCATAGCGATGGTGACGCCGCTGCTGCTGGCGGCCCGGTATCCGCTGCTGGGCTGGCGGATCGGGTGGCTCGCGCTGCTGCTCTCCCCGCTGGTACCCGCCAGTGGCGGGGCGGCTGGCCATGGGGCCCCGCGCAGGTGCTCGTGCTGCTGGTGGCGTTCTGCGTGGCCGGGGTCCGCTACCGGCGGCCGGTGCTGTGGTGGATGTGGGCGCTGAGCCTCATCCCCTGGTCGCTGTGGCTGGTGAGGGACCTGCGGGACCTGAATGGCCCGATCAGTGCGACCATCTTGTTCACGGCAGGGGTAATCGTCGTGGACAGCGTCAGTTCCAGGTGGGGGCCGAGCGGGCGCTGGCCGCCCAGGCCGAGCGCACCGAGCTGGAGCGGGCGCGGCGGGCCGTGCTGGAGGAGCGCGCCCGGATCGCGCGGGAGCTGCATGACGTGGTCGCCCATCACATGTCGCTGATCGCGGTCCAGGCTGAGACCGCGCCGTACCGCCTCAGCGATCTGCCCGAATCAGCCCGCGCCGAGTTCGGCTCGCTGAGCGGGGTGGCCCGCGAGGCGCTGGCGGAGATGCGGCGGCTGCTCGGCGTGCTGCGCGACGACCAGCCCGCCGGGCTGGCGCCGCAGCCTCAGCTGTCAGACCTGCCCGCGCTCGTCGATGCCGCCCGCCGCGCCGGGGTGTCGGTCGAGCTGGCCGTACCCCGGGCGATGGGCCAGGTGCCTTCCGGCGTCGCGGTGTGCGCGTACCGGATTGTGCAGGAATCGCTGTCCAATGCCAGCCAGCACGCGCCCGGAGCGGCGGTCAGCGTGTCCGTGGGCCATGATGCCGGCGCAGTCCTGCTGCGGGTGGCCAACGGGCCCGGCGACCCGCCGGGCCGTCCGCGGAACGAATCCGGGTCTGGTCACGGGCTGACCGGGATGCGCGAGCGGGTCGCGCTGCTCGGCGGTTCGCTCTCGGCCGGCCCGTCGGCCGGTGGCGGCTTCGTGGTGTCTGCGGTGCTCCCGCTCGGCAAGACGGCATGACGGCCGGCGGTGCGGGGCCGGCGGTGCGGCGGCGGTGCGACCACGCGATGCCTGATCGCCGATGACCAGGCGATGGTGCGAGAGGGCTTCGCCGCGGTCCTCGCCGCCCAGCCGGGCCTGGTGGTGGTGGGCCAGGCCGCTGACGGCGCCGACGCGGTCCGCCAGACGCGGCACCTGCACCCCGACGTGGTCCTGATGGACGTGCGGATGCCGGTGCTGGACGGCCTGCAGGCCACCCGCCAGATCCTCGGCTCCGCGGCCGGCCTGGAGCGGCCGCGGGTGCTGATGCTCACCACGTTCGACCTCGACGACTACGTGTATAGGCGTTGCGGGCCGGCGCGAGCGGCTTCCTGCTCAAGGACGCCACCGCTGCCGAACTGGTACACGCGGTCCGCGTCGTGGCCGCCGGTGACGCCCTGCTCGCACCGGCGGTGACCCGGCGGCTGATCGCCGACTTCGCCCGCCAGCCGCGCCCGGACCCGCCCTTCCCGGCCACGCTCAGCGCGCTCACCCACCGCGAGTCTGAGGTGCTGCGGCTGATCGCCCGTGGTCTGTCCAACACCGAGATCAGCGACACCCTGGTCATCGCCCAGCAGACGACCAAGACCTACGTCGGCCGCATCCTGGCCAAGCTGGACCTCCGCGACCGGGCCCAGGCCGTCGTCTTCGCCTACGAAACCGGCCTGGTCACGCCCGGCGGATCAGGCCCGCAGACCCCCGGCGGACACCGGGCCGCTGAGGCCAGGACGGCCAGCCGGAACCCCGCAGTCCGGCTGGCCGTCCTGATTTCGCGGCGGGCATCGAGCCCGCCCTGATAAGGCCAGCATGGCGGAGGGCGGTTGAGCCGGGATTGACCCAGCGTTAATCCCCGCATGTGCCGTGATAGAGGGCACGAGTATCCCGCCACGGGGATATGGGGAATGGCAGGCGCCAGCCGTAGACTCCTGGCAGGTCCTTTCGTGGGCCGATGATCGGCAGGAGCGGCGATGTCCGTGTTCATCGGGGTCCTGGCCTGGATCGTCATTGCGTTCGGGGCTGTGCCCACCGCGCTGCACGCTGCTCTCCCTGGAGGCGGGCCGCCACGCCAGGAACCAGCGGCATGGCCGGTCCACGCCCATCGCTGAAGTATGGCCAGACCTTCGCGCTTTCCTGCCGTACGTCGCGATCGGGGTGTCGCTGCTCGGGCATCAGTGGCAACCGGGCACGCCCGGATGGTGGCTACCGCAGGTTCCCCTGCTCGCCACCATGACCCTGTATCTGGGCACCTGGGTCTGGTCTCGCACCCGGGGCACGCCAGCCACACCCGAGGCTGACCGCGAAACGCGCAACTACCTGCTCGGCTTCGCGGGCATCACCCCGCTGGTTACCTATCAATGGAAAGCTGACACGGCCGGGTGGTGGCTGATGCATATTCCGGTACTCGCGGCCGGGGTCGTGTGCGCCGAGGCCGGCCTCCAGTACCTCATGAGACGCAAGTCGCGCGGCCCTACGGCTGAGCCGTCCTGATCAGGACCTCGACGCCGTCGAGGATGCGGTCCAGGCCGAACAGGAACTCTTCCTGCTCGTCCAAGCCGGACGGGTTGTCGCCGATGCCGCTCGGACCAGGCGAGCCGGTGCAGCCGGGGGTAGGTCTGCTCGTCGGCGAGCTCGCGCAGCAGCGCCTCGAAGGTCCAGGGCGGGGCGGCCTCGCCACCCGCCGCAGCCTGCGCCGCGGGCGGCGCGGGCCGCGTCGTGGGCCATCCGGGCTTCGCTGAGCGTGTAGGAGCTGATCAGGCCGATGACCCGGAGCTTGTCCGCGTCGGCCAGGCCGGTCCCGTCCATGCGCCTCCAGCCCGCGCTCCACGAACGTCAGCGAGTTCGGCGCCAGCGGCGGCGCGGCCATCGGCATCTGGGTGATCCACGGGTGCCGGTCGATCATCTCGCGCTGGATCGATCGCCCACGTCCGCAGCCGCGACCGCCAGCCATCGCCCGGTCCAGCACCAGCTCCTCGGCGCCCTGCGCGCTGGCGTTCCACATCAGCTGGAGGAGCTCTTCCTTGCTGGTGACGTACCGGTACAGCGACATGGTGGTGAAGCCGAGCTGCTCGGCGACCCGCGCCATGGAGACCGCCTCGAGACCCTCGGCGTCGGCGAGCCGGATGGCCGCCGCGACGATCGCGTCGACCGACAGGCCGGGCTTCGGGCCGCGCTGGCCCCGGCCGCGCCGGCCCCACAGCAGGTCCAGGCCCGGGGGGAGCGGCGGGAACCGGCGCGCTCTGACCCGGGCCGTCAGCACCGTCGGCATCCCGGCACCCTGAGCGGGCATCGGCTCCTCCGTCATCCCGCCACCTTACGGGGCTGGCGACTTCCGGAGCTGGGATACCCGCTTGACCACAACTGTGTATCGACACATACAGTTCAGTGTATGACATACACAGTTAAGCCGAGGGCATCGGCAAGTCCTTCGGCGGCCACCCGTCCTGGAGCACGTGGATCTGGCCATCGAGACCGGCTCGGTGCTCGCGCTGCTCGGCCCGAACGGCGCGGGCAAGACCACGATGGTCCGGATCCTGGCCACCCTGATGCGCCCCGACGCGGGGACCGCCACGATCGCCGGGCACGACCTGCTCACCGACCCGGTCGGGGTCAAGCGGTCGATCAGCCTCACCGGGCAGTACGCGGCGGTGGACGACAAGCTGACCGGCCGGGAGAACCTGGAGATGATGGCCCGGCTGCTGCGCCTGTCCCGGCGCGCGGCCCGGGCCCGGGCCGCGGAGCTGCTGGCCGAGTTCGACCTGGCGGACGCGGCGCGACCGGCGGGCCGCGACCTACTCCGGCGGCATGCGGCGCCGGCTGGACCTGGCCATCAGCATGATCGCGCGGCCCCGGCTGCTGTTCCTGGACGAGCCGACCACCGGGCTGGACCTGCGCAGCCGCGAACAGATGTGGGGCACGGTCCGCGCGGCTGGCCGACGAGGGCGTCACGGTCCTGCTGACCACCCAGTACCTGGAGGAAGCGGACCAGCTCGCGGACACGGTCGCGGTGCTCGACCACGGCCGGGTCGTCGCCCAGGGCACGCCCGACGAGCTGAAGGCGAGGCTGGGCGCGGAGGTCGTCCGGCTGCAGTTCGCCGACCCGGCCGGCTACGAACGCGCGCTCGGCGGGCTCGACCCGGTGCGCACCGACGACCGGCTGCACACCATCGACGTCGCCACCGAGGGCACGGCCAGCGAGATCTTCCAGATCCTGGGCCGTCTCCAGGCCGCGGGCGCCCCGCGCCGAAGGTGTCCACCTACCGCCCCAGCCTGGACGACGTGTTCCTGTCCGTCACCGGACTGGACCGCGCCGTCCCGCCGCGACCACGCGCCGCCCAGGCCGAACCGAAGGAGATGGCCCGATGAGCATGGCCTACGCGCTCACCGACTCGCGGGTGATGGTCACCCGCTGCGTCCGCCGGTCGCTGCGTGACCCGGAGGCGTTCTTCACCGCGCTGATGCTGCCCGTGGTGCTGATGCTGCTGTTCGTCTACGTGTTCGGCGGCGCCTTCGACGGCAGCGGCGCCTACGTCGACTACGTGGTGCCCGGCCTGATCGTGCTGTGCGCCGGATTCGGCGCGGGCACCACCGCGGTCGCGGTGGCCACCGACATGAGCAACGGCATCGTGGACCGGTTCCGGTCCATGCCGATCAGCGGCTCGCCTGGTCCTGGTCGGCCACGTCGTGGCCAGCCTGGCCCGCAACCTCGTCGCCACCGCCCTGGTCATCGGCGTGGGCCTGGCGGTCGGCTGGCGGCCGACCGCGGCGCCCGGCCGGCTGGGTGGCCGCGGCGGCCATGATCGTGTTCTTCGTGCTGGCCCTGTCCTGGCTGGCGGCCGCGGTCGGCCTGCTGGCCGGGAGCGTCGAGGCGGCGAACTCGTTCACGTTCGTGCTCATGTTCCTGCCCTACGTCAGCACGGCGTTCGTGCCCGCCCAGACGCTGCCGTCGTGGATGCGCGGGTTCGCCGAGCACCAGCCGTTCACGCCGATCGTGGAGACCATGCGCGGCCTGTGGATGGGGCACACCTCGACCGGCGCGGCCGTCGGCCACGAGGCGTGGATCGCGTGCGCCTGGTGCGCGGGCATCCTGGCCGTGTCGTTCGCCGCCGCGTCCTGGCTGTTCCGCCACCGGACCGCGGCCTGACCACGGGCCCGAGCCGAGAGGGAGCCCCCGATAGGGCCGAGCGCCGGCGCACGCCCCAGCGGGCGGCGCCGGCGCTCGGTTGTCGTGGGTCAGGAAGGGCCGGCGTCGTCCCGGCGGAGCCGGGCGGTGAACGCGTGCCAGTCAGCGGAGGTAAAGGTCAGCGCGGGGCCGTGCGGGTCCTTGGAGTCACGCACGGCGACCACGCCCGGCAGGTTGACCCCGACCTCCACGCAGTTCCCATTCCCGCTGGCCGATGCCTTGCGCCAGACGGCGCGGCTCAGGTCCATGTGTCTCTCACCTCAGCGATCAGGTCGAGCGAGGCCCGCGGAGGCAGGGCCTCTGCTCGCAGAGTATCGAAAGCCTGCGCGCACGCCTTCACGATGTCCGGGTGGTCGGCAATCTGCCCGCTGCGCCGCGTGTCGAGGTAGGCGACTTCCGGGGCGTCCCGAAACTCGGCAATGACAAACGGGCCGCCCACCCCGACATGAGCACCGGTCGAGGCCGGCACTACCAGCACCTTGATCTTGGGCTTCTGTGCGACGTCCAGAGAGATGCGCGAGCTGGGACCGCATTGATTGCCTGCCGCCAACCGGGCGATGCAGCGCTCCTTCATCCATGATTGCCCACAGCATCGGAGGATCCTGACGGGCCAGGATCTGCTGACGCTCGATGCGGGCGTCTACCTGCTGTTCGTTTTCCTCGTCAGTGTCATCGGGCCGTACCCCTCGCAGGATGGCTCGCGCGTAGTCCGCTGTCTGAAGCAAGCCCGGAATTAGTGCCAGCTCCCAGGACCGCAGCGACAGCGCCTCGCGCTCGATGCTCGGCCATTCCCGGAACCACGGCGGCCAGATGCCGGTGCAGCTGATCCCGCAGGTGGGCCCGCAACCGCAGCAGCGCACCGCCGGGACCCAGCTCATCGACCAGGTCGCAGCGGGCGGTGAAGTCCTCGGTGGGCATTCGCCGCGCCGTCGCGATTCAGCACACCCGCTCGGGCCAGGGCGGCCAGTTCGAGGTCCTGGTCTGGCGGGGCCGCGCCTCGGCCTGTGTCGCGGTCATCGACGACGGCGCGCGGCACGGCCCCGCACCCCGCTCGCCGGGGCCGGGAGATCTGGCCGAGTCCGGCCACGGCCTGCACGTCGTGGCCGAACCGCGGCCAGCTGGGGTCACCGAGACCTTGCCGCGGGCTTACCCGGCCGCGCCGTCTGGTTCCAGCTGGCCTGGGACGGGGAGCTAGCCGCGACTTGCGAATAATTCGATTGTTGCGGATAATGCGATTAGAGGGAGGTGGTGGAGATGGTCGGTAAACCAGTCGCGTCGATTGAGCCGGGATCTGTTGACAGTGAGGTCGCGGGACGGGCCGCGCGGCGTATCAGCGACTATCTCTCTACTCACCCGGACGAGGACCTTATTGAGGCCCTTGGTGAAGTCGGCAGCGATGCCCTGGTGATTCCGCGGCCCACCGTGGTCATGCTTGGTCAGGTCCTCGATCTGCTGGCCAGCGGTCAAGGTGTCCAGATCATCCCGAAGGATGCCGAGCTCACGACCCAGCAGGCAGCTGACGTGCTGAACGTGTCCCGGCCCTATGTCATCGGCCTGCTCGAATCGGGGCAGATCCCGTTCCGCAAGGTCGGCCGGCATCGGCGCATCACCTTTGAGGCGCTGATGGAATACAAGCGCAAGGACGATCTCCAGCGCCGGGCCGCAGCCGATGACCTAGCTGACCTCAGCCAGGAGCTGGGGCTGTACTGACCATGGCTTTCATCGCGGTCTACGACGCCGACGTCCTCTATCCGAACACGTTACGTGATCTTCTGATCCGGATCGCGCAACTTCCTCACCTGGTGCAGGCGAAGTGGACCCACGAGATCCTCGAAGAAGTAGCTGTGGCTCTGCGGAAGAACCATCCGGATATCTCGGCCGGGAAGACCGACCGCCTGCGCGAGCGAATGAACGCTGCGGTCCGGGACTGCTTAGTCTCTGGGTACGAGCCTCTGATCGCGGCCTTAGAGCTTCCCGACCCCAACGACCGTCACGTCCTCGCGGCGGCGATCAAAGCCAAGGCTCAGATAATCGTGACCAAGAACCTGAGAGACTTTCCCGCCGAGCGACTAGCTCCGTGGGGCCTCAAGGCGAAGTCGCCAGACAGCTTCGTGCGCGACCAGATTGACATCGACCGGCAGGCGGTCTGGGCATGCGTCCAGCAGATCGTTAACTCGCGAACCAGAAACCCAGTGACGATCGAGGACGTCCTCAAGCAACTTGAACGAGACGGCCTAGTGGGCTCGGTCACCGTCTTCCGGATGACCTGACCGCCTGGGGTCCGGACCTGGTGGCGGAAGTGAC
This sequence comes from uncultured Actinomycetes bacterium, assembly GCA_963742055.1. Taxonomy (GTDB): domain Bacteria; phylum Actinomycetota; class Actinomycetes; order Streptosporangiales; family Streptosporangiaceae; genus RYN-230. The sequence goes on from CAVUKT010000014.1 coordinate 10,507, forward strand.
CTCGGCCGTGACGGCCGGAATTCCTGGTCGAAGTCGGCTGCGTCCTGTCCTCAGGCAGGTCCGGCGCCGCCCTTGTGGCCTCCCGGTCCGCTGGACCGGGAAGCCCGCCAGGACCGCTAGGGCGAGGGAACGATGCGGATGAAGGGCCGGGGCGCCTCCACCCGTCCGGGTAGAGCGTCTTCGCCTCCTCATTGGAGACCGAGCCGGCGATGACCACATCCTCGCCGGGCTGCCAGTTGACTGGCGTGGCGACCCGGTGCTTGGCCGTCAGCTGGAGCGAGTCGATCACCCGCAGCACCTCGTCGAAGTTGCGGCCGGTCGTCATCGGGTAGACCAGGATCAGCTTGACTTCTTGTCCGGGCCGATGACGAAGACGTTGCGGACCGTCTGATTGTCAGCCGGGGTCCGCTTCTTCGGCGTCGCCCGACGTGCTGGCGGGCAGCATGCCGTACAGCTTCGAGACGTTGAAATCACCGTCCCCGATGATCGGGTAGTTGGGCGCGTACCCCTGGGTCTCCTGGATGTCGCTGGCCCATTTCTCGTGGTTCCCGGTCAGGTCGACCGAGAGCCCGATGATCTTTACGTTGCGCTTGTCGAACTCGGGCTTGATCTTGGCCATGTAGCCCAGCTCGGTCGTGCAGATGGGAGTGAAGTCTTTCGGGTGAGAGAACAAGACCGCCCACGAGTCGCCCATCCAGTCGTGGAAGCTGATCGGTCCCTCAGTCGAGTCGGCGGTGAAGTCAGGGGCAGTATCCCCAAGCGCGAGCGCCACGTTTTCCTCCGAGTTTTTGTCATGCACCTAGATGCGGGGTGCAGACCAGGAACATACCCATCCCGGCGCACGGTGACCAGCCGGGACCAATCCAGCACGTTACCCGCTACCTGGGCTATCCGGGTACCGTCATCGGATCATCCGATCACCCGGCCCAGCCTGCCGTTTGGCGTCAGGGATTGCCGCAGGGATGCGCCGATGGCGGAGAACCTCAAGTTCCGCGCGCAGTGCGGTGCCCGCTCTCAGAGCCGTGTCCACCCGGCCAGCGGCTAGACCGCCGCGCGGCTGGCCCCGTGGGCGGGAAGGACCGCCGCGGCCGCGCGGTGGTCAGCCGGGCCGGCGCGACCTGAAGGAAGGGAAAGTGGCCCTGGACGTCGATGCTGCGGCTTGCCGCCGGGGGGAAGGTCAACAAGCAGGCTGTCCATTTACGAATTGATTATGGCTTTTGTGTGTCGGGGCTCTAGTAAAAGGCCCCTGCTACCGGCAGAGTGGGGGAGGCAAAAGCGCACATACCACATCTCGATGGGGAGAGGCGTCATGCTGGGCAGCTCACCCACTGCCACCGGCGGCACCGGACGCGGCGGTTTTCGCGCCGCCGATGCCGCGCGGTGCCCCGCTGCACGCGTTACCGGCCGGCTCGCTGGCCCAGCTGGCCTGGCATGGCGCCTGGCTGGTCGCCACGCCGAAACGGCGCGTGTTCCCGGGGCGGCCGGACCAGGTGGCGCAGGCCCGCCGGTTCGTGGGCCGGGTCCTGGACGGCTGCCCGGTGGCGGACGACGCCCTGCTGTGCGCGTCGGAACTGGCCAGCAACGCGATCCGGCACACCCGGACCGGCCGGAGCGGGAAATTTCAGGTCGTGGTGTGGCGCGGGATGGCGTCGGCGTGCGTCGGCCGTGCTGGACGACGGCTCCGACACGAGCCCCACGCCGCTCCGGCAGGCCGGGCGGCTCGCGGAATCCGGGCACGGGCTGCTCGCCGTCCAGGCGCTGGCGGCCTGGTGGGGCCACCATACCTACCGTGACGGTTCGACCCGCGGAACGGCTGTCTGGTTCCGGCTCGACTGGAATCCCGCCTGATAACGGGACGTCGCTAAATAATTGCTTACCGCCAATTTACGCATCATTTGCTAATCATGGAGCGAGGGCAGGGCTGAGGCCGGATCGGTGTTCGTTGCGGGATTGGCTTGTGGGGTTAAGGGCAGCCCGCCGGAGCGGCAGCCGCCCTCGCAGGCGCGCCCGGAACGGCAGGCGCGGGTCAGCCGGCCCGGCGGCCGAGCCAGTCGTACCAGGCGGGCAGGCCCTCGCCCGCGGTGGCCGAGACGGGCAGGATCTGCGCGTGCGGGCTGATCAGCTTCAGGTCCCGGGCGTGCCGCTCGGTGTCGAAATCCACGTAGGGCAGCAGGTCCACCTTGGTCAGCAGGACCAGGTCCGCGCCGCGGAACATCTGCGGGTACTTGATGGGCTTGTCCGCGCCCTCGGTGACCGAGGACAGCACCACCCGGGCCGCCTCGCCCAGGTCGAACAGGGCCGGGCAGACGAGGTTGCCGACGTTCTCGATGACCAGCACCGAGCCGGGGCGCGGGTCGAGCGCGCGCAGCGCCGAGGCGATCATGCTCGCGTCGAGGTGGCAGCCCGCGCCCGGTGTTGATCTGCGCGACCGCGCACCCGGCGGCCTCGATGCGGGACGCGTCCAGGGTGGTCTCCTGGTCTCCCTCGATCACGGCCAGGCCCAGGCCGGCGCCGGCGTCCCGCGCGGTGCGCTCCAGCAGCGTCGTCTTGCCGGACCCGGGGAGCTCATCAGGTTGACCGCGAGGATGCCGCGGGCGGTGAGCCAGGCCCGGTTCTCCTCGGCCAGGCGGTCGTTCTTGGCCAGGATCTTCTGCTGGAGCTCGACGGTCCGGCCTGGCCGGCCCGTGCTCGTGCCCGTGCTCGTGGCCCTCGGCGTGGCCGCCGTCGTGCTCGTGGGCGTGCTCGTGCTCATGCTCGTGCTGGTGCGCCGGGCTCGTCGTCGTGGCCGAGGTGGCCCGGGCCGAACACCCGGACGCCGGCCTCGTCACCGCAGCCGCAGGTCGCGCACATGTCACACCACCTCCACGGACGTGATCCGCAGTTCCTGGCCGGCCAGGACGGCGACGTCGGCGCTGCCGCAGTCGCACAGCGCGATCGCCCCCTCCGGCTCGAACTCCGCGCCGCAGTCCCGGCACCGGCACCGGGCCGGCGGGCTGGCTGATGTCCAGCCTGGCCCCCTCCAGCGTGGTGCCCTCGGCCACCATCTCGAAGCAGAACCGCACCGAGTCCGCGACCACGCCGGACATGGCGCCGATCTCCAGGTGCACGCAGGCGATGGGCGTGCCGGGCAGCCGCTCGGTCACCGCCTGCACCACCCCCTCGGTGATCGCCAGTTCGTGCACCAGGGCCGCCCGTCAGCAGATGCGCGGCAGCGGGTCACCGACCAGCAGGTCCACGATCCGGGTGCCGCCGAACGCGGTCTTCAGCAGGACCATGCCCGGCGGGTCCGCGGTGATCTGGCCGATGATCGCGGCGTCCGCGCCCAGCGGGTGGGAGCGCAGCGCGGCCAGGGCCTGGTCGGCCTCGCCGCCGTCCACCACGGCGACCAGCCGGCCCTCGCAGGCCACGTACATGGGATCGATGCCGAGCAGTTCGGAGGCGCCGCGCACCACGGTGCGCACCGGGATCGCGTCCTCGTTGACGAGCACGCCCGACCCCGGCCGCCGTGGCCACCTCGTTGAGGATGGTGGCCACCCCGCCCCGGGTGGCGTCGCGCAGCGCGCGGACCCCGGTGGTGGCCGACGAGCAGGTCGGCGATCAGGCCGTTGAGCGCCGCGGTGTCCGAGGTGATGTCGGCCTCGATGTCCAGCTCGCCGCGGGCCAGCATGATGGTCACGCCGTGGTCGCCGATCGGGCCGGACACGATCACCGCGTCGCCGGGCTGGGCGTTCGCCACGCCCAGGGACACGTCGTGCTCGACCACGCCGATCGCCGGCGGTGTTGATGTAGCAGCCGTCGGCCTTGCCCCGCTGCACCACCTTGGTGTCCCCGGTGACCACCTGGACCCCGGCGACCTGGGCCGCGGCCTGCATCGAGGCCACGATCTCCGGATCAGGTCGGCGACCGGGAAGCCTTCCTCCAGGATGAACCCGGCGGACAGGTACAGCGGGGTCGCGCCGGACACCGCCAGGTCGTTGACGGTGCCGTTGACCGCGAGGTCGCCGATGTCACCGCCGGGAAAGAACAGCGGCGACACCACGTAGGAGTCGGTGGTCAGCGCGACCCGGCCGCCGTTCAGGTGCAACTGCGCGGCGTCTTCCAGCGGCTCGAGCAGCGGGTTGCTGAACGCGTCCAGGAAGACCGCCTCGACCAGGGTCCGGGTGGCCTTGCCGCCGGCGCCGTGGGACATGGTGATCCGCTCTTCGCGGACCTTGGGCCGGCGGCGCCGGGCCCGGTCGATCCGGTCGAGGACCTGCTGCTCACGGTCGGCAGGTCCCGCCGGGCCGTGCGGGCCCCGCGTGCTCCTCCCGGGCGTGCTCCTCGTGCTCGCGCAGCGCCTGGTCGACCCAGGTGCCCTGGTCGCGTCATGAGATGCTCACTTCCACTATCGCGGCGGCGGTTCATCCGGCCGAAGTTGTAGTACGCGGCGCAGGCGCCCTCGGGGGAGACCATGCAGGTCCCGATCGGGGTCTCCGGCGTGCACGCGGTGCCGAACACCTTGCACTCCCAGGGCTTCAGCACGCCCTTGAGCACCTCACCGCACTGGCAGGCCTTGGGGTCGGCGACCCGGACCCCGGGCACCTCGAAGAGCAGTTCGGCGTCGAACGCGGCGTACTCCGGGCGGACCCGCATGGCCGAGTGGGAGATGAAGCCGAGCCCGCGCCACTCGAAGTACGGGCGCAGCTCCATGACCTGGTTGATCGCGTCGAGCGCGGCCAGGTTGCCGTCCCACGGCACCACGCGGGTGTACTGGTTCTCCACCTCGCAGCGGCCCTCGGACAGCTGGAGCATCAGCATGTAGATGGACTGCAGGATGTCCAGCGGCTCGAACCCGGCCACCACGACCGGCTTGCCGTAGTCGCGGGCGATGAACTCGTACGGGCGGCAGCCGATCACCGTGGACACGTGACCCGGGCCGATGAAGCCGTCCAGGCGCAGGTCGGGGGAGTCCAGGATGGCCTTGATGGCCGGGATGATCGTCACGTGGTTGCAGAAGACGGAGAAGTTCGTCCAGCTTCCTCGGCGGCCGCGCGGAGCACGGTCATCGCGGTGGACGGGGTGGTGGTCTCGAACCCGATGGCCATGAACACGACCCGCTTGTCCGGGTTCTGCCGGGCGATCTTCAGCGAGTCCAGCGGCGAGTACACCATGCGGATGTCGGTGCCCTGCGCCTTGGCGTCGAAGAACGAGCCCTGGCTGCCCGGCACCCGCATCATGTCGCCGAACGAGGTCATGATGGTGTCCGGCTGGGAGGCCAGCGCCATCGCGTCGTCCACCCGGCCCATCGGGATGACGCAGACCGGGCAGCCGGGGCCATGCACCAGCGTGATCTGACTCGGGCAGGTAGTCCTCGAGGCCGTGCTTGTAGATGGTGTGCGTGTGCCCGCCGCACACCTCCATCAGCTTGTACTGCCGCCCGGGCTCGCACAGTCCGGCGATCTTCGCGGCCAGGGCGTGCGCCTTGTCCGCGGAGCGGAATTCGTCAACGAAGCGCATCACTGCCCCCTCTATTCGATTTGGGATCCCTGGAGGGCTTCCAGCTCGTCCGCGTAGGCCTGGCCTATCCCCTCCAGGAACTGCAGCGCGGCCGCGGCCTCAGCCTCGTCAATCTTGGACAGCGCGAAGCCCACGTGAATGAGCACCCACTCGCCGGGCTTGGGCGGGTCGTCGTCGAGCAGGCCGACGTTGATCACCCGCCGGACCCCGCTGACGTCCACCCTGGCCAGGTCGGGCTGATCGGGCAGGAACTCGATCACCTCGCCTGGGATGCCAAGGCACATGCGATCACCTCTTCATGTCGGCGGACTGGTCTCGCCGGTCTGGCTAGCCGGTCCGGCCTGGCCGTTCATGGCCGGCGCGGTCCCGCGCTGGCCGCTGGCGTGCTGGCCGGTGGTCACCAGCCTGGTAATCATCGCCACGGCCTCGTCCACCGCGGCCGTGACCGGGGCGCTCAGCCCGATCCCCTCCTCCAGGGTGGCGGGCTCGCAGCCCACCACCAGTACCCGCCCGGCGTCCCCGCCGAGCGAGCCAGCCAGGCTGAGCACCAGGTCCGGCTGCATTCCGTGCGCGTTGAACAAGCTGATCCTGGCCAGGGCGGCGTCGTCCTCGCCCTCAGCCGGGGTGTCCGGCTCGGGCTCGATCAGGTACACGGTGCCGGGTGCGTCACCGCGCTGCGCGCTGTCCACCAGGATCGTGGTGTCGAATCCCTCGGCCAGGTCGTAGGCCAGGTGCATGCCGCGGATGCCGTAGTCGGTGACCCGCACCCCCTCGGGGAGCGGTTCACGGGCCAGCCGCCGGGCCACCTCGACCCCGAAGCCGTCGTCGCTGAGGAAGATGTTGCCCAGGCAGGCGACGAGCGTGCGCCCGTCTCCCCGGTGCCCCCCGTCGCGGTCATCCCGCTCACCCGGCCCCGCGCTGCGCCGCCGGCCCCGGTCCCGGCCCGCCGGCCCCGGCCAGCGACGCCACGGTCAGCTCCCACAGCGCGTGGTACACGGTGGTCTGCGCTTCCTGGATGCGGTGCACCGAGGACGACGGCGCCACGAACAGGTAGTCCAGGCTGTCCAGCTCGGCCATCTTGCCGCCGTCGTAGCCGGCGATGCCCACCGTGAGCAGGCCCCGGCGGGCCGCCTCGTCCAGGGCGCGCAGCAGGTTCTCGGAGTTGCCGCTGGTGGACAGGCCGATGGCGATGTCCTGGGACTGCCCGAACGCGGCGATCTGGCGGGCGAACACCACCTCCACGCCGACGTCGTTGCACAGGGCGGTGACCACCGCGACGTCGTTGGCCAGGCAGAAGGCGGGCAGGGCCCGCTCGCCGGGGCCGGGATCGAGGAACAGCGTGGCCAGCTGCTGGGCGTCGGTGGCGCTGCCGCCGTTGCCGAAGGCCAGCAGCCGGCCGCCGGCCGCGAACCGGGCGGCCATCTGCTGTGCGCACTCGGCCAGCCGCTTCGCGTCCTGGGCGCAGATGACCCGGCGCAGTTCGGTGATCTCACGGGCCTTGGCCACGGTGGACGCGCGTACCTCGGCCAGCACCGCGTCCAGGTCGGGCGCGTCCCCCGCATACAGGAACGGATAGAGCGACTCCATCGCGGCGGCGCTGTCCTGCCCGCTGCTGCGCTTGGTCATGTCGGCACCCCGGTCATGTCGGCACCAGCGCGATGGCCTCGCCCGCGTGCACCAGGATGGTGTCCCCGACCCCGGCGCTGACCAGGGCGACGCTGACCTCTTCCTGGCCCGCCTCGGTGTCCACGATGGCCAGGCCGTCGGGGAGCAGCCGGGCGATGGTCACCGCGACCGCGGTGTCCGAGCAGGTGATGCAGACCTCGTCGTGGCATTCGGGGCGGCTGCCCGGGGCCAGCCTGCCGGGACCGGGCTGCGGGACGGGCTCGGGCTGGTTCATGAGACCACCGCCGGGCCGAGCACCCCGGGCTGCTCGAAGAAGACGTGGACCAGTTCCCACAGCACGTGGTACGCGGTCACCTGCGCCTCCTTGACCACCCGCGGATCGGATTCCGTGGTGACGAGGACGTGGTCCACCGCCGGGCTGGTGCCGATCACCCCGCCGCCCGCGCCGGCCAGCGCGATCGTCAGCATCCCCATGCCGTGCGCGGTCAGCAGCCCGTTCAGCACGCTTTCGGAGTTCCCGTCGGCGGACAGGCCCAGCGCGATGTCCGCCGGGACGGCCAGGTGGCGGAGCTGGTGGGCGAAGATCGCGCCCATGCCCTCGCGCTCGGCGATGCCGGTCACCGTGGCGGCGTCGGCGGTGAGCGAGATGGCCGGCAGGGCGCGCTTGCCCACGATCACCGGGTGCACGAATTCCACGGCCACGTGCAGGGCGTCGGTGCTCGACGACCCGGTGCCGAAGACCACGAGCTTGCCGCCCTGGTGGAAGCGGACGGCCATGTCGTGGCAGGCGGCCGCCACCGTGCCGCGCGTGCCCGGCAAGCTCGTCGATGGAAGCCGTCCGGCGCTCGAAGAGCCTGGCGACCTCGTCGTCCCCTACCGCTGCCGATGGCGCTGCGCTCATCTCCTCGCGGTCATTCCGCTGAGCTTCCTGCCAGGGCTTCTAGCCCCGGGCTTTCTTACCCCGGGCGACCGGCGGTCCCCCGGGTTACCCTCACTGGCTTACTGCCCCCGGCCCGGCTCCGCAAGGCCGGGGCCCAAGCCGGGTTCATTCCGTGCCGTCTGCTGGCGCGGGAATGACCGCATTCACCTCGATATCCACCGCATCACGCACCTTCAGCGCACCGAAGAACGCGGTGTACGGCTTGATGCCATAAGCGGACTGCACCAGTGTCCCGGTCCCCCGGTACGTACCCGGTTCGGGCTGGCTTACCTGGAGCCGGAGCGGCCGGGTCACCCCCCGGATGGTGAGGTTCCCCTCGATGACCCCGTTGTCACCCGACATCTCGAACCCGGTGGCGGTGTAGACCGCTTCCGGGTGCTGGTCGGTGGACAGCAGCCGCCGCGCGGTGGTGGCTATCTCCCGGCGGTCCCGGTCGGTCAGGGGCTTGAGGCCGCCGGATCCCTCGCGGACGACGAGCGCGTCAATGTCGATGCGGACCTCGAGGGATTCCGGGGCCTTGTCGTCATCCACGACCAGCTCGCCGGACCAGCGGGGCAGCTCGATGACCAGATCGTGGCCGGCGGTGGAGGCCAGGCCGTCGCGGAACGTGCGCAGGACGATCCGGCCGCTCTCAGTACCCAGCCGGTAGCGTCCCGTAGGAAGGGCCATGGGAGCACCGTAGGACACTTGTGGGGGGACGTCCAGCAATTGACACGAGACCGAGACAGTCCTGTCTAGTCGACAGGGCGTCTACCGGCGGCGCATCGGCCAGCCGGGTGAACGGAAGCTCAGGGGAACGGAAGCTCGCCGAACAGTTCCTGGATCCGGCGCAGATCCCGGAGCCGCGGCTCGGTCTCGCCGCCGACCCAGCGCCCGACCGTCTTGACCGAGACACCCAGCTGCCGGGCCGCGGCTTCCTGGGTCAGCCCCTCGCGGCGCAGCGCGGTAGACATCCAGTCCGCGAACGTGGCCGGCCGGACGGCCGCTCCCGGCCTGGGCGCGGCCGGCGGGCGGGCGGCCACGGCGGCGGCGCCCGGCCGCCCACCTCGGCCGGGCTGGCCACCTCGGCCGGCGGCTGGTTGGAGTGCAGCACGTCCACCTCGACGTGCTCGGGGAAGATCCGGAAGGAGACCTGGATCGCCCCGGTCGGCCCGGCGGCGTCGAGCAGGGCGCGGAACACGGTCTCACCGACCCCGCGGGTGCCCTCCTCGTTCAGCGGCGACTCGGCGAGGCAGCGCCGGACGAAGTCGCGGATCTCCGGGATCCAGGACGGCCGGGCCGGAAAGGTCTGGGACAGCACCACCACGGGGACGACCTCGATCGACCCGTCCCCGTTTCCGTTAGGCAGTTCCGTCACTGTCTCCTCCGGGCCGTCCCGGGCCGTCAAACCTGGCCAGTCTGGACCCAGGGTACGCGTCTGTGCGGGATCGCGTGCGTCACCGTGGGGCACTCCTTTCCCGGGGCCGGCGGCAACCTGACTGGTCAGCGGGATGCCTGAGGTCCTGGCCGGAAGGCCAGACCTGTCCGGTCGCGGGATGACGGAGCGGGCGGCAGGCCTCAGGCCCCCAGCATTGTCCGGACTGGCCGGACATTTATGTCCGACGACTTGCCGCTACTGCCTTGATACGGATGGTGGACGGGTTTAGCATGACGGCACTTGCGCATGATGCAGGTAAGGCCTCTATGAACCATCTTCCCGGCGTTCACGCGCCCTTCATGGTTCGGGTCGTCCGGCGGTCATCGGGGTCCGCCAGGCGGCCGATTCCTGCTGGTGAGCCAGTCGCCGGAGGCCAGGGCAGGCCGACCCCGTTCCGCTGACGCCGCTGATGCCCCCGAGCGCCTGCGCGGCGCGCGTTTCCGCCGCCTGGCCCCACCGCCCGCCACCCGAGTAGTGCGGGCTCCCGTCTGCTGCGCACCGAGGGTGCCCGTCACCCGCGCTGCGCCAACCAGGCCGGTCTAGCCGCCGGAACCACGGCCAGCCGGATCAGCCGCAGATCACAGCCAGCCAGATCACAGTGCTAGCCAGATCACAGTGCTAGCCCAGATCACAGGGAGGGGGTGGCCGGGTAATGGCCACTGCCACGGAGACCAGCGACGGTTCGGCGCAGTCCGCGGCCGAGCCCGTGGTGCACATCCTCTGGATGAATGGAGGACTCGGCTGCGACGGGGATTCGGTGGCGCTGACCGCGGCCACCCAGCCCAGCATCGAGGAAATCGTCCTGGGCGCGCTGCCCGGGCTGCCCAAGGTGGCCGTGCACTGGCCGCTCATCGACTTCGAATGCGGCCCGGAGCAGGGCGCGGACAACTTCATCGAATGGTGGCACAAGGCCGACCGGGGCGAGCTTGACCCGTTCGTGCTGGTGGTCGAGGGGTCGATCCCCAACGAGGCCATCAAGCCCGAGGGCTACTGGTGCGGGTTCGGCAACAACCCGGCGACCGGCCAGCCGATGACCACCAACGAGTGGCTGGACCGGCTCGCGCCGAAGGCCACCGCGATCCTCGCCGCGGGGACCTGCGCCACCTACGGGGGCATCCACGCCATGGCCGGCAACCCGACCGGCGCGATGGGGGTGCCCGACTACCTGGGCTGGGACTGGCGGTCCAAGGCCGGGCTGCCGATCGTCTGCGTGCCCGGCTGCCCGACCCACCCGGACAACCTCTCGGAGACCATCCTCTACCTGCTCTACCAGGTGGCGGGCCAGGCCCCGATGATCCCGCTGGACGAGGCGCTCCGGCCGACCTGGCTGTTCGGCGCGACCGTGCACGAGGGCTGCGACCGCGGCGGCTACTACGAGCAGGGCGACTTCGCGGACGAGTACGGCTCGCCCAAGTGCCTGGTCAAGCTGGGCTGCTGGGGGCCGGTGGTCAAGTGCAACGTGCCCAAGCGCGGCTGGATCAACGGCGTCGGCGGCTGCCCCAACGTGGGCGGGATCTGCATCGCCTGCACCATGCCCGGCTTCCCGGACAAGTTCATGCCGTTCATGGACGAGCCTCCGGGCTCGAAGGTGTCCGCGACCGCGAGCACCCTGTACGGCACCGTGATCCGCACCCTCCGCGGCTTCACCGCCAAGACCGCCGACGAGGAGCCGAAGTGGCGGAAAAAGGGCGAGCGACCTGCTCACGGGCTATCAGAAGCCCTGGTGACCGGCAGTACCTGGTAACGACTACTGGCGCCGGCCGAGTCGGCCACGGCGCCGCTGAGTACCGAGGGGAAGAGGCATGACGACTGCCGAAGACACTGACGTCCGGGAGATGAACTGGGATCCCATCACGCGCATCGTGGGGAGCCTGGGCATCTACACCAAGATTGACTTCAAGCAGAAGAAGGTCATCGAGTGCTATAGCACCTCGTCGATCTTCCGTGGCTACAGCATCTTCATGAAGGGCAAGGACCCGCGGGACGCGCACTTCATCACCAGCCGGATCTGCGGCATCTGCGGGGACAACCACGCGACGTGCTCGGTCTACAACCAGAACATGGCCTATGGGGTGCGGCCGCCGCATCTCGCCGAGTGGATCATCAACCTGGGCGAGGCCGCCGAGTACATGTTCGACCACAACATCTTCCAGGAGAACCTGGTCGGCGTGGACTTCTGCGCCAAGATGGTCGGCGAGACCAACCCCGGCGTGCTGGAACTGGCCAACCGCACCGAGGCGCCGCACGCGGCCGACCACGGCTACAAGTTCATCGGCGACATCATGCGCGTCGCTGAACCCGCTGGAAGGCGAGTTCTACCGCGAAGCGCTCCAGGTGAGCCGGTCCACCCGGGAAATGTTCTGCCTGATGGAAGGGCGCCACGTGCACCCGTCCACGCTCTACCCGGGCGGCGTGGGCACCACCCCCACCGTGCAGCTGTTCACCGACTACCTCACCCGGCTGATGCGCTACGTGGAATTCATGAAGCGCGTCGTGCCCATGCACGATGACCTGTTCGACTTCTTCTACGAGGCGCTGCCGGGGTATGAGGAGGTCGGCCGCCGCCGCGCGGACATGGTCTGCTGGGGCAGCCTGAACGACCCCGAGCACTGCGACTTCCGGTACGACCACATGAGCGACTGGGGCCGGAAGATGTTCGTCAGCCCCGGCGTCATCCGGGACGGCCAGCTGCTCACCAACGACCTGGTGGACATCAACCTGGGCATCCGCATCCTGCTCGGCAGCTCCTACTACGAGGACTGGGAAGACCAGGAGATGTTCGTGACCCGCGACCCGCTGGGCAACCCGGTGGACCGCAGGCACCCGTGGAACCAGCACACGATCCCGCGGCCGCAGAAGCGCAACTTCGACGACAAGTACAGCTGGGTCATGTCGCCCGCGCTGGTTCGACGGCACCAACTACCTGGCCGCCGACACCGGCGGCGGCCCGATCGCCCGGCTCTGGGCGACCGCGCAGGGCGGCCTGGTGGACATCGGCTACATCAAGTCCACCGGCAACAGCGTGCTGATCAACCTGCCCCGGACGGTCACCAAGCCCGAGGTCACCTTCGAGTGGAAGATCCCGCACGACAAAGAGGGAAGACCTCTCTCTAACGCCATCGAGCGTGACCGGGCCCGGACCTACTTCCAGGCCTATGCCGCCGCGGCCGCCCTGCACTTCATGGAGAAGGCCCTCGCCGAGGTCCGGGCCGGGCACACCAAGACCTGGGAGCCGTTCGACGTCCCGGACGAGGCGAACAGCTGCGGGTTCACCGAGGCGGTGCGCGGCGTGCTGTCGCACCACATGGTGATCCGGGACGGGAAGATCGCGAACTACCACCCGTACCCGCCGACGCCCTGGAACGCGAGTGTCCGGGACAGCTACGGCACCCCGGGACCGTATGAGGACGCGGTCCAGAACACGCCGATCTTCGAGGAGAACTCCCCGGACAACTTCAAGGGCATCGACATCATGCGGGCGGTCCGCAGCTTCGATCCCTGCCTGCCCTGCGGCGTGCACATGTACCTCGGCAACGGCAAGTTGCTGGAGAAGGTGCACACGCCGATGGCGGCGACCCTGGCCACCTGACGCGGGAGTTCCGGGGAACCGCACCGCCCCGGAACGCGCCCCGCATTCCGGGTCCCGCCTGGCCAGCCGGCTAGGCGGGACCCGGATGCCAGGCGGCCAGGACGAGTGAGTCATAACCGGTAGGTCAGACAGGTGAGCCAGACAGAGGCGAGGCGGATGGCCGACGCACGGCAGGTGGGGGCACGCGTCGAGGAGTTGCTCGGCATCCTGCAGTCCGAGGGCGGGGAGGCGACCGCCAGGGCGGCCGAGGAACTGGTCCGGCTGCTGCTGGGACTCTACGGCGACGGGCTCGAGCCACATCATGGCCGCGCTCGCGCGCGGAAGGCGCGGCGGGAGCCGCAATCCTCGACCGGCTGCTCGAGGACCCGCTGGTGGAGAGCCTGCTGCTGCTGCACGACCTGCACCCGCTGGACGTGGACACCGCGGATCCAGCGGGCCCTGGACAAGGTGCGCCCCTACCTCGGCTCGCACGCGGGCGGGGTGACGTACCTGGGCGTGACCGAGGAGGGGGTGGCCCAGCTCCGCCTGGAAGGCAGCTGCGACGGCTGCCCTTCCTCCACGGTGACCGTCCAGCTCGCCATCAAGGGCGCGATCGAGGACGCGGCGCCTGAGGTCACCGAGGTCGTGGTGGAGGGCGTCACCGCGCCGCCGGCCCAGGGCACGCTGCTGCAGATCGGCCAGCGCCCGCCCGACGCGGGCGGCCAGGGCGAGGTGCCCGCCGCCGGCGGCGGGTGACGCCCGGTGGGTCACCATCCCGGACATCGGGCCGCCCAGCAGCAGGCCGGTGATCGCCGAGGTCGCCGGAACCCGGGTGCTGCTCTGCTCGGTCCGCGGCACCCTGTACGCCTACCGCGATGCCTGCGCGGCCTGCGGGATATCGCTGGCCGAGGGCCCGCTCACGCTGGGCGAACTCGCCTGCCCCGGCTGCCGGACCCAGTACGACGTCCGGTCCGCGGGCCGCAGCCTCGGCGACCCGGCCGTGCACCTGGACCCGCTCCCGCTGCTGTCCGACAGCCAGGGAGTCAGGGTCGCGGTCGACGGCGCCGCAGGAGGCGATCTCGTCGTGAGCCGGCCATCCGGGCTGCGCAGGTTCGTCGGGCCGCCTGGCCCGGCGCCTGCCCGGGGTGCGCCGTCCCCCGCCGCCGCCCCCTGCCCAGGCCCTCCCCGATCCCCAGGTCCTCCCCGATCCGGTTCAGGCCGCTCTGTCGACCGCCCCGGCCCCGCGGGACGACGCCGAGGAACACTGCGAGTTCTGCGCCACCGGCATACCGTCCGGGCACGGGCACGTGGCGGACCTGGAGCAGTCCAGCCTGGCCTGCGCCTGCCGGGCCTGCTACCTGCTGTTCACCGCAGCCAGGCGGCGGGCCGGGGCAGGTACCGCTCGGTGCCGGACCGCTACCTGCGGGATTCGTCCCGGCCGATGTCCGCCATGGAGTGGGACGAGCTGCAGATCCCGGTCGGGCTGGCGTTCTTCCTGAACAGCTCGGAGCGCGGCCTGGGCGGCTTCTACCCGAGCCCGGCCGGCGCCACCGAATGCACCCTGGACCTGGCCGCGTGGGAGCGCCTGGCGGCCGCGTATCCGCTGCTGGGCGCGGCGGAACCCGACGTGGAGGCCGTGCTGCTGTGCCGGGACAGCCACGCGTCCGAGGCGGAGTACTTCATCGTCCCCATCGACGTCTGCTACGAGCTGGCCGGCCGGATGCGGATGCTGTGGAAAGGCTTCGACGGCGGCAGCGAGGCCCGGGCCAGCATCGAGGAGTTCCTGGCCGGGGTCCGCGCAAGCGCGCCCGCCGAGCCGCCAGGACTCCGCGCCATGGCTGAGCTCGTGTTCGACTGCATCGGCGCCCGGGTGGACCGTTACGCGGCGGTGCCGTCGTTCGACCTGGACCTGCGGATCAGCGAGACGTCCGGGGAAAAGGTGGACGCGATCGCGCTGCGCGCCCAGATCCGGATCGAGCCCTTCCGCCGGCCCTACTCCGACGCGGAGGCGGAGCGGCTGAACGACCTGTTCGGCGAGCGGGTCCGCTGGGCGGACACGCTCAAGCCGCTGCAGTTCACCACGATCTCCACCATGGTCCCCGGGTTCACCGGCAGCATCGAGGTCCCGCTGCCGGTGCCGTTCACCTACGACCTGCAGATCGCCTCGACGCGTTACTTCAGCTCGCTGGACGACGGCGAGATCCCGCTGCTGCTGCTGTTCAGCGGGACCATCTTCGGCTCGGCCGACGGGCGGCTGCGGGTCCAGCAGGTGCCGTGGAGCAAGGAGACCACCTTCCGGCTGCCCGTGAGCCAGTGGCGGGAGGCCGTGGACGCGCACTTCCCGGACACCACCTGGATCACCATGAGCCGGAAGACGCTGGACGAGCTGGGCCAGTTCAAGAGCCGCAACGCGCTGCCCACCTGGGACGCGACCGTGCTCGCCCTGCTCGCCCGGGCGGGCCAGGAGGAATCGTGAAATCCCGCGACCGTATCGACCCGGCCCACCTCGACCAGGCCCGGCAGGTCGCCGACGCCATTCTCTACGAGGGCTACCTGCTCTACCCCTACCGCGCCTCGGCGCAGAAGAACCAGGAGCGATTCCAGTTCGGGGTGCTGATGCCGCCGGCCTACCGGGCCGTCGATGAGCACGAGCCGTCCGCCGCGCAGACCGAGTGCGTCCTGGAATGCGCGCCCGACGCGACGGTCACGGTCCTGGCCCGTTTCCTTCAGGTCCAGCGGCGCACCGTGCTGGCCGGGTCGCCTGCGGGCGGCTTCCGGCCGGTCGACTCGCTGCAGGCCGGCGAGATCGAGCACACCCCGTGGGACGAGGCGGCCGAGTGCGAGCAGCAGGCGGCGGCCCCGATCGCCGAACTGCTCGGCGGGGGAACCGAGACCGAGTTCACCGTCCCGGGCGGTATCGAGCACGAGGACCTGCCCGGCCCCGGCGGCGAGCCCGCCGGGCGCCTGGACCGGCAGCGGGAGCCGCTGCACGGGGTGATCCGGCTGAGCGCGGAGCGGATGCCGGGGCCCTACGGCGCGCTGCGCCTGCGGGTGGTGCTGGAAAACCGCACCGAGCCGCCCGGGCCGCTGGCCCGCCGGGCGGACGGCCTGCCGTACGCACTGATCGCCGCGCACTGCCTGATCGCGGTGCCAGGCGGCCGGTTCCTGTCCATGACGGAACCACCGGAGTGGGCCGCGGGCGAAGTCGGCCGCTGCGTGAACACCGCCACCTGGCCGGTGCTGGCCGGGCCGCCGGACTGCACGGAGCTGATGCTGTCCTCCCCGGTCATCCTGTACGACCACGCGGAGATCGCCGCGGAGAGCGCCGGGCAGCTGTTCGACTCGACCGAGATCGACGAGATCCTCACCCTCCGCACGATGACCCTGACCGATGAGGAGAAGCGGGCCGCCCGGGCCACCGACCCGCGCGCGGCCGAACTGCTGGACCGGCTCGACCACCTGCCGCCCGAGATGCTCGAGCGGATGCACGGGGCCATCCGCTACCTCAACCCGGCCGGGGGCCCGGCCGCGGGACCGGGCCGCCGGGCCGGGGACCGTGCCGGAGTGGACCGAACCCCCGCAGGAGCAGCCCGGCTGACCCCGGGGGGCAGGCCGCCGCCGCGAGAACGGGAGCGGCCGCTGACCCAGCCGTCGCGGGCCAGGCGCCGTGGTGGGATCCGGGCGCGGACCGCTCGGTGTCGCCGGACACCGATCACGTCATGATCGGGGACGTTCGCGTCGCCCGCGGCAGCCGGGTCCGGATGTGCCCGGGCGCCCGGCGGGCGGACGCGCAGGACCTGTTCCTGACCGGGCGGACCGCGCTGGTCGAGGCGGTGCTGTTCGACGTGGACGGCCATGCCCACCTGGCGCTGCTGCCCGAGGACGACCCGGACGCGGACATCCAGCGCATCCAGGGCCGTTTCCTGTACTTCGCCCCCGACGAGGTCGAGCCGCTGGGGGCCGACGGCTAGCACATCCCGCATCTACCGGCAGAGGAGAACACCATGATCGGCAGGCTCGTCAAGGCGGTGGTGGTGGCCGCAGTGCTCGCCGCCGTCATCCAGTCCCTTCCCGACATCAAGCGCTATCTGGAACTGCGCCAGATGTAGCGCACCCGGACCGGGACCTCCAGTCCGGCCAGAAACCAGGCAAGGCAGGCAGAACTATGGAAACGATCATCGGGTTCGTCGCCGGCTACCTGACCGGCGTCAGCGAGGGCCGTGAGGGGATGCAGCGGGCGCGCAAGTCCCTGGACGCCATCAGGACGTCACCCGAGGTACGCCGGATGGTCGCGGACGGGGTGGGCCTGGCCCAGGGCATCCTCGGCCGCATCGCCAAAGGCGGCCTGAGCGGCGCCATCGGCCAGGTCAGCGAGCTCATCACGGGCGGGACGACGGGGGACGAAGAGCGCAGCGCCGCCTGACCGCCCAGTCGCCTGGCTGGCAGGCCTGGCATCTGCCGGTGCGGCAGCCGGCTGAGCAGGTGGCTGAGTGAGGCCTGCGTGCAGGCCGCCGGATGCGGACCGACGGCCAGGGTACACGCTTCGATAACGTGTGTGCGCTTCCTAGTTACTCATAGTCGTCAGTGCGAATACTTAGCGTGACGCTCATGCAGCGTGGTGCGAGCCGGACGGAGTTCGTGCCGGGCCAGCCGCAGGCCGTTGACCGCTATCCACGACAGCCGCCGCACCGTGCCCGGGGGGACGATCATGGCTGAAGATCATCGCGAGGAGACGCCGGAAACGGGAGGACGCCTGGCCGGCCAGCGCGCCCCGGTGTCCCGCCGGGCGATGCTGCGCACCGCCGCCGGTGCCAGCGCGGCCGGCCTGGTCGCGGGCGGCGCGTTCGCTGCTCTCCCGGCCGCGGCCGCGGCCCGGCCGTCCCGGTCCCAGCCATCCGCGGACCGGACCGGCCGTTCCGCCGCCAGCACGACTCAAGACGCGGCCGCGCATCCAGGACCGCGACGCCGACGGGCCGCTCGTGGTCTACGTGCGCGACGCGCGCACCGGCGAGATGGACATCTTCGCGGGAACGACCCGCACCCAGCTGCGTGACCCAGAGCTCGCCGCCCGGCTCGCCCGGGCGAGCCGGTAGCTCCACTCCGCCTGGCTCCATCCGCCTGGCTCTCTTCTGCCATGTCCGGCATCTGCCCTACCCGGCGCCGCTGACCCGGCGCGGTCCGGCCAGCCACCACGACTAGCTGTGAGGTAATCCATGTCATCGCACCGCGAGGCGCCGGAGATCTCCAAGGATCCGGTCGCGGACAGCACCGATGTCTACGCGTTCGTCAGCCCCGACCGGCCATCCACGGTGACGCTGATCGCCAACTACATCCCGCTCGAGGAACCGGCAGGCGGCCCGAACTTCTATGAGTTCGGTGACGACGTCCTGTACGCGATCCACATCGACACCAATGGCGACGGGGCCGCGGACATCACCTATCAGTTCCAGTTCACCACCAGCGCTGCGGAACCCGGACACGTTCCTGTACAACACCGGCCCGATCCGGTCGCTGAACAGCCCGAACTGGAACAGCCGCCAGTTCTACACGGTCACCCGGGTCGCGGGCGGGATCTCACAGCCGCTGGGCACCGGCCTGGCCTGCCCGCCGTGCAACATCGGGCCGCTGTCCACCCCCCGGTACGCCACCCTGGCGGCCAGCGCGGTGCACTCCCTGCCCGGTGGCGTCAGGGTTTTCGCGGGCCAGCGCGCCGAGGGGTTCTACGTGGACCTGGGGTCGATCTTCGACCTCGCCACCCTCCGGCCCTTCCAGCAGCTGCACGCCAAGTACGGCATGCACGTCTTCAGCAAGCCCGAGCCCGGGGTGAACACCACCAACGAGCTGAACGTGCATTCCATCGCCCTGCAGGTGCCGATCGCCGCGCTGACCGGCTCCAGCTCACGGGACGAGAGCGACCCGCGGGCGGTCATCGGCGTGTGGACCACCGCCAGCCGGCGGTCCGCCCAGGTGTGGGACGCCGACGCGGGGGCTGAGCATGCCGAGCGGCCCGTACCGGCAGGTCTCGCGGCTCGGTAACCCGCTCGTCAACGAGGTGCTCATCCCGCTGGGCAAGAAAGACTTCTGGAACAGCCAGCCGCCGATGTACGACTCGGACTTCGCCTCGTACGTGGCCCACCCCGAGCTGGCCCGGCTGCTGCCCGCCCTCTACCCGGGGGTGTTCCCGCATCTGGCGGCGCTGGACAAGTCCGGGAAGGCCGCGCGCGGACCTGGAGGCCATCCTGCTGACCGGGATCCCGGCCGGCCTGATCAAGGGCTTCCAGAACCACACCGGGTCCGTGCTGGCCGACATGCTCCGGCTCAATACCGCCATCAAGCCCTCGAGGAAGCCCAACATCCTCGGGGTGCTCGGCGGTGACCTGGCCGGCTTCCCGAACGGCCGCCGGGTCTTCGACGACGTGGTCACGATCGAGCTGCGGGCCATCGCCGGGCTCACCTACCCGCTCGTCGCCCCGGGCTACAAGCCGGACGCGGCGGCGGGCGTGATCACCGACGGGCTCACCCCCAAGGACGTGAAAAAGCCGTACCTGCGGACCTTCCCGTACCTGGGCGTGCCCTACGGCGGTTACTACTACCCGTCCTGAGGTGGCGCCGTGACGGAAAGCAGCCCCGGGCCGTCGGGCCCGGGGAGCGTGGTGCTCGACATCGGCGACGACGTCGGGGCACTGATCATCATCACCCCGGCCGCCCTGGCGGGGGAGGAAATCCACGTCAGCCCGGTGCATGACCCCGCCGGGCGGACGCACGCCGTCGTCCGGGAGCGCCGGCTGGGGCCGGCCTCCAGCCACGCGGCCGTGTACCCGGCCCTCCCGGCCGGGGAGTACACGATCTGGCGGGACGCGGGCCACCCGGCCGGGACCGTCCGCATCGATGGCGGGGCGGCCACCAGCTACCGCTGGGCGGAACCTGGCTGACGCCAGGCCGCTGGCCTGCCGGCACGGGCCAGGGCCGGCACATCTGCGGCCAGCCGGAGATGTGCCGGTGCCTGATCCCGGCGCGTTTGACACGATGAGCGGGTGAGCCGCTCCCTGATCATGCCGGCCGGCCCCGGGTGAAGAAGCCGGCCAGGCTTCCCGCCGCGACCGCGGTCCCGCCCTGGCTCGCCGAGGTGGTCCGGCCGGCGCCTGCCCCGGTGCCGTGGCCGGCGGTGATCCGCGCCGCGCTCGCCGTCTGCGGGCCGCTCGCCCTGGGCTACTCCCTGGGCAGCCAGGCCGCGGGACTCCTGGGCGCGATGGGCGGCCTGCTGGGCTCGGTCGTGGACCGCGGCGGCCCCTATCCCGCGCGGATCAGGCGGATGGCCGCGGCCGGGATCTTCGGCGGGGCGGCCGGGCTGGTGCTCGGCGGCCTGGTGCACGGCCAGGGCTGGCTCACGGTCGCCCTGCTGGTCCTGGTGGCCGGGATCTCGGCCCTGATGAGCGCGGCCGGGGCCACGGTGGCCATCACCGGCCTCCAGCTGCTCGTCTACACCATCCTCGGCACCGGCCCGCTCGGCGCGCTGCGGCCCTGGTGGTGGGCCCCGCTGCTGCTGCTGGGCGGGCGTGGGCTGGGCGATGCTGCTGCTGGTGCCCGCCTGGCTGACCGTGCCCCTGGCCGCCGAGCAGCGCAGCTACCGCGGAGGCCTACCGCGCGCTGGCCCGGATGCTGCGCGCGGCCGGCACGCCGGAGTTTCCCGAGGCCCATCAGGCCGTCGTCACCGCGCTCAACCAGGCCTGGGATGACCTGGCCGTCGCGCCGGGCCCGGGCCAGCGGCCGGGATCCGGAGCTGAACCGCATCGCCGCGCTGCTGCGCCAGACCCACCCGCTCACCGAGGCGGCCGTCACCCTGGTGCAGGAGGGGGTCAAGGCTCCGCCCGGGCTCGTCGCCACGATCGACGCGATCGCCGACGCCATCCAGTACGGCACGCCGGTCTCCGCGGTCCGGCCGCCTCCGGGCGACACGCCCGGCCTGCAGGCGCTGGCCGCCGCCGTCGCGGGCGCGGCCGACCTGGTCTCCGGTAAGCGCCAGCCGGAAGGCACCCAGGCCCCCCGCCGCCCCAGCCCCCGCGAACGCCTGCGGGACGTGCTGGCGGAAACGGTGGGCGGCCGGCTGACCCGGGTCTTCACGCTCCGGCTGATGCTGTCCGTCGGCGTGGCCGCCGTGGTCAGCCAGGCGCTCCCGATCCAGCGCTCCTACTGGGTGGTGCTGACCGTCGCGATCGTGCTGCGCCCGGACTTCGGCTCGGTGTTCGCCCGCGCGCTGCAGCGCGGGATCGGCACCATGGTCGGCGCGGTGCTGGGCGCGATCATCCTCGTCGTCATCCCGGCCGGCCCGCTGCTGCTGATTCCCTGCGCGGTATTCGCCGGGCTGCTGCCCTACGGCCGGGACCGCAACTGGGGCCTGTTCAGCACGTTCCTGACGCCGCTGGTCGTCATCCTGATCGACCTGCTGCATCCGGCCGGCTGGTCGCTCGCCCTGGACCGGCTGATCGACACCGCGCTGGGCTGCGCCATCGTGCTCCTGGTGGGGTACGCCCCCTGGCCCTCGAGCTGGCATGCGCACCTGCCGGAACAGCTGGCCGTCGCGCTCGATAGTGTGGCGCGTTACACGGAGCAGGCGCTACTCGGCCAGCCAGGCCGGTCGGCGCTGCGCCGCCAGTCCTACCGAGCCCTATCCGACCTGCGCACGGAGTTTCAGCGGACGATGGCAGAGCCCCCCTCGGTGAGCAGGCGGGCCGCCCGGCTGTGGCCCGCCCTCGCCGCCCTGGAGCAGGTCACGGACACCGTGACCGCGACCGCCGTGCGCGCCGACGCCACCGGCCAGGCGTCCCGACCCTGGTGACGTCGGGCAGCTGGCCGCCGCCCTGCGCGAGCTGGCCCGCAGCGTCCGGGAGGGCCAGCTCCCCGCGGACCTGCCCCTGCCGGACAGCGACGATGTCCGCCAGCTGGCCGACCGGATCGGCGACGTCCGGCGGGCGCTCACCGGCGAGCACGCGGCCTAGGGACCTGGCCGTGGCTAAGGACTGGCGCTCGGGCGCCCGGGACCTGCTGGTCGTCCTGCTCACCGTGACCACCGGCGGGGTGGACGCCACCGCCTTCCTGCACCTGGGTCACGTGTTCAGCAGCGTGATCACCGGGACCCTGGTGCTGCTGGGCGTCGCGGCGGGGACCCACGACGGGGCGCTGGCGGAAAACTGCGGGGTGGCGCTGGCCAGCTATGTGGCCGGCGTGGCCGTGGGGGCACCCCTGTCGGCCCGGCGGACGGGCCGCTGGCTGGCGGGCTGGCGGGGCCGCCGCTCGCACGCGGTGGTCGCGCAGCGCGAGATCTGGCCGTCATGGCTCACGGTGGCGCTCGGCCTGGAGTTCTGCGTGCTCGTGGTGTTCTGCGTGGGCTGGGAACTGTCCGGCGGCCACCCGTCCGGGACGGGCGAGCTGCATGCTGCTGGCCAACGCGGGCATCGCCATGGGCATCCAGGCGGCCACCATCCGCCACCTGGGCGAGATATCCA
Source organism: uncultured Actinomycetes bacterium (assembly GCA_963742055.1). Taxonomy (GTDB): domain Bacteria; phylum Actinomycetota; class Actinomycetes; order Streptosporangiales; family Streptosporangiaceae; genus RYN-230. The sequence continues at coordinate 33,057 of CAVUKT010000014.1, forward strand.
CGACCTACCTGACCGGGACGATGACCGGCGTGATCTCGGCGCTGGTCACCGGGCGCAAGCCCCAGGGCCTGGAGCGCAGCCTGGGCATCTTCGCCGCCGTGATCGTGGGGGCCTGTGCCTCCGCCCTGGTCACGGCCTACGTGCCCGCGCTGCTCCCGGTCGTGCTGCTGGTCCCGCTGGCCCTGGTCGTGTGGTTCGCATCGGCCCGGTTCGGGCCCCGGCCGGGCTGGCAGGACCCGGATAGCTGAGCGTCCCGGACACGGGCCCGCTGGCGGCCTGGCCTGGGAACCTGGCTCGGGAGCCGCGCCGGCGGCCGGGCCGCGACATACCCGATGACCACCGTGATGCCCAGCGCCCCGGCCGGCGGCAGGGTGACCAGGGCCGGCAGCTGGTAGCGCCAGCTGAACTCGAACAGGTCGGACGCGAGCAGGACCGCCACCGCGCTGAGGAAGGTGAGCAGGCAGGCGGTGGCCGTGGCCCGCTGCGCGGCGGAGGCCTGGCGGCGCAGTACGCCGATGGTGCCGGCCAGCCCGGCCAGCGCGGTGAACAGGAACAGCGGCCCGGGCGTGTAGCCGCCGCCGAGCTGGTAGGCGCGCAGGAACCCGGCCAGCCCCGGGTTCACCGTGGGCTGGTCGCGGAAGCGCCGCCCCTTCGCGATCACCTTCACCTTGCCCGCCGGATTGAGCTGGGCGAACCGCAGATGGCCGTGCGCATCGGTGATGTAGGGCGGGTACAGCGGGAAGGCCCGCTGGAACTGCCAGCGCGTGACGGACGTGTCGCCGGGGAAGGTGACCCGCTGCGACGGCGAAGAGCTTGATGGCGTCCCGGCCGATCGCGCTGGCCACCCGCCAGGGCTGCTGCTCGAAGACACGCCGGCTGAAGTTGGCCGCCATCGCCACGTGGGGCATCCCCGGCGGGGGGACCACGTACTTGATCGGCGACGTGGCCCCGTGGTCCAGCCAGTCCGGGCCCCGCGCCTGCTGGCTCGGGGAGGGGCAGAGCGCGCGCTCGTAGCGGGGCAGCGTCAGCGTGGCGCAGTCGGCGGCGGCCGCGGCCCGGCCGTAGATGGTCCCGGCCGCGTACGGGGCGAGCGAGAAATGCTTGATGGCCACGTAGTTCCGGAAGCTGATCACCAGGATGGGCAGGGCGAAGGCGGCGCACAGCGCCGCCGCCTTGATCAGCTTGACGCGCCAGCCCGGCACGGTGATCAGCACGTAGACCAGCGCGGGCAGGATGAAGATCTCGCCGACCTGGCGGACCGTCGCCGAGGCGCCCAGGGCGAGCCCCGCGGCCAGCACCATCCACAGCCGGGGCCGCGGCTGCCAGAGCAGGCCGACCAGGCCCGCGACGATCAGGGCCTCGAACGCCGTGTCGGGCATGATCGACTGCTCGATCTGGAGCTGGTAGGCGTCCAGCAGGACGGGTGCGGTGGCCAGGGCGGCCAGCCAGCGCGGCACGCCGCGGCGGCGCAGGATCAGGTAGAGCGCCACGGCCATGGCCAGGCCGAGCAGGTGCTGGACGGCCACCACCATGGGCAGCGTGCCGACCCGGAGGAAGACCTTCAGGACCAGCTGGTAGCCGGGCGGATCGTTCCCGGCATACGCCCCGAACAGGTACTTGATGGAGTCGATGAACAGCAGGGCGGGACGGTAGGCCAGCTGCGCCAGCACCCGCAGGACCAGGCCGGCGGCCAGCAGGATGGCCAGCAGCCAGTTCCGCCGCACCATCGAGGCCAGGCCCGCCCCGGACATGATCGGCGTCGCCGCGCCTGAGGCGACTCGTGCAGCTGCCATGGCCCCCCCGGAAGCTCTTCGTAAGCATAACGGAACTGCTAGTTATGCGCGGTCGCAGCCTAGCGCCCGGCTGGTGGCGCGCTGATTAGCCACTCTGGCCACCGCGCCGTGCGCCAGATGGCGCGGCCGCTCAATAGGCTGGAACCGTGACCCCTGATCCCTCCCGGACCGCGCTCGTCCGCCGGGCCCGGCGCATCAACCGCGAACTCGCCCTGCTCTATCCCGATGCCCACACCGAGCTCAACTTCACCTCGCCGCTGGAATTGCTGGTCGCCACGATCCTGTCCGCGCAGACCACCGACAAGCGGGTCAACCTGGTAACGCCGGTGCTGTTCGCGCGCTACCGGAGCGCCGCCGACTACGCGGCGGCCGACCGGGCCGAGATGGAGAAGATCATCCAGTCCACCGGGTTCTTCCGGGCCAAGACCAACAGCCTCATCGGCCTGGGCCAGGCCCTGTGTGACCGGTACGCCGGGGAGGTTCCCGGCAGGCTGGCGGACCTGGTCACCCTGCCGGGGGTCGGCCGGAAGACGGCGAACGTCGTCCTCGGCAACGCGTTCGGCGTGCCGGGCATCACCGTGGACACGCACTTCTCCCGGCTGGCCCGGCGCTTCGGGTGGACGACAGCAGACCGACCCGGTCAAGATCGAGCAGGAGGTCGGGGCGCTCATCCCGCGGTCGGAGTGGACGATGCTGTCGCACCGGCTGATCTGGCACGGCCGGCGCGTCTGCCACGCCCGCAAGCCCGCCTGCGGGGCCTGCGGCATCGCCCGGCTGTGCCCGTCCTACGGGGAAGGCCCGACGGACGAGAAGACGGCCCGCGCGCTGGTGAAGACGGGCCCGTTCTCGTGAGTGCCGTGGACCCGGTGGACCCTGGGCGCTCTCAGGCCAGCCGGTTACGGCAGCCTCGACGGCGCCCTGGGACGGGCCGCCGCGCTGGCTGCGCGACCTGGCCGCGACGGCCCGCGAGGCCGCGGTCCCGCCCCGGCTGCGCCCGCCGCCCGGCGGCGGCCGCCCGTCCGCGGTGCTGGTGCTGTTCGGCATGGGCGCGGACGGCCCCGACCTGCTGCTCGTGCAGCGCGGTCCCGGGCTGCGGCGCCACTCCGGCCAGCCCGCGTTCCCCGGCGGCGCGATCGACGAGTCCGACGCGGGCCCGGTCCCGGCCGCGCTGCGGGAGGCGGCCGAGGAAGCGGGGGTCGAGGCCTCCGGGGTCGAGGTGCTCGCGGTGCTCCCGGACCTGTTCATCGCCCGGAGCGGCTTCGCGGTCACGCCGGTCCTCGCCTGGTGGCGGCGGCCGGTCCCGGTGGCCCCCGCCGATCCGCCCGAGGTGACCGCGGTGGCCCGGGTCCCGCTCTCCGAGCTCTCCGATCCCCGGCGGCGGCTAACGATCCGGCATCCTTCCGGCGTCAGCGGGCCGGCTTTCCGGGTGCGGGGCATGCTCGTCTGGGGGTTCACGGCGGCCCTGGTTGACCGGCTGCTCACGCTGGGCGGATGGGAGCGGCCGTGGGACCGCGGCCAGGTGGAGGAACTGCCGCCGGAGGCGCTGGCCGCGGGGAGTTAATACCGTCGCTGGACGCGGTCAATACCGCAGCGCGAACCAATCATCTCGCCGCGCGCTATACGGTGGGCTGGTGTCGGGTGACTTGCTTGACCTGATCTTGATTGCGCTCGCCGCGGCATTCGCCGTGGCCGGTTATCGCCAGGGCTTCATCGTCGGGATCCTGAGCTTCGCCGGGTTCCTGGGCGGCGCGGCCGTGGGGGCGTCCTTCGCGCCCAAGCTCGCCCGCTCCCTGGTGCAGGGGTCCGCCCAGCAGGCCCTGGTGGCCATCGTCGCCGTGTTCGTGGCCGCCATGATCGGCCAGCTGCTGGCCTCCGCGATCGGCGCCGCGGTGCGCTCCCGGGTGCACTGGCGCCCGGCGACCGTGATCGACTCCGTGGCGGGGGCCGCGGTCAGCGTCATCTCCGTCCTGCTCATCGCGTGGCTGATCGGCTCGGCGGTGGTCAACGCGCCGTTCGCCATGGTGACCACCCAGGTCCAGAAGTCCGCCGTGCTGCACGCGGTGGACGGGGTGATGCCCGCGGGCGCGCGGACGATGTTCTCCGACTTCCGCAGCCTGCTGGCCAGCGGCCCGTACGTCCAGGTCTTCGGCGCGCTCGGCGCCGAGCCGGCGCTGACCGTGGCGCCGCCCAACCCGGCCGTGCTGGCCTCGGCCGGCCTGGTCCGGTCCCGGAACAGCATCGTCAAGGTCATGGGGATCGCGCCGAGCTGCCAGCGCAAGATCGAGGGCTCGGGGTTCGTCATCTCCCCCCAGCACATCCTGACCAACGCGCACGTGGTGGCGGGCGTCACCCAGGACCAGACGGTCACCACCAGGCAGGGCACGCAGTTTCACGGCCAGGGTGGTGCTGTTCGACCCGGAGCGTGACCTCGCGGTCCTCTACGTGCCCGGCCTGAACGCCCGCGACGCTGGCACTTCGCCGGGCCGGCCAACCTGGGCGACGAGGCGATCGTCGCCGGCTACCCGCGGGACCACGCGTTCACCGTGGTGCCCGCCCGGGTCGGTGACGACCAGCTGGCCCAGGCCCCGGACATCTACCAGTCCAAGGAAGTAACCCGGCAGATCTACTCGGTCCGGGCGAATGTCGAGCCGGGCAACTCCGGCGGCCCGCTGCTCGCTCCCAACGGCCAGGTGGACGGGGTCGTCTTCGCCGCGGCCGTGGGCGTGAAGGACACCGGATACGCGCTGACCGCGTCCGAGGTCGAGGGCGACGCCCGCTCGGGCGGCCGCCAGGATCCAGCGGCGTCTCCACCCGGGCGTGTGACTAGCGCCCGTCCGTAATCTGGGCGGCTGGACTCAGCCGCGGGTCAGGCTGATCCGCGGCTGGGATGAGACCGCCGCGGTGTCCCCGGCCGTCTCGATCTGGGCCGCCAGGCCCGCGGCGGCCCGGGCGATGCCCGCGGCGTCGATGCCGTGCGGCGGGGCGCCGGCGTACCCGCTGACCCGTTCCGCCCCCCGGCGCAGCAGGGCCACCGCCCCCCGCGCGTTGCCCCGCTGCAGCGTGGGTCAGTCCCACCGCGACCTGGGCCAGCCCGCGCCACAGCTCCCGCTCTGGTTCCGGGGACTGCTTCCAGGACGCTTCGAGCACCTCGTGGGCTCCGAACGGGCGGCCGGAGTCCAGCAGGTGCTGGGCCAGCGCCAGCGCGTCCGGCGGGGGCAGGGACAGATCCTCCGGCACCCGCTCCGCGCCCGTCTCGCCGCGCGGCAGGGGGCGCCCCAGCGCGTCCCGGGGCCGGGAGTTCCGCGGCCGCCCGGCCGGGTCACGGTCCCGGCCCGGCGCCCGCGCCCGGGTCCCGGGCCGGGCCCGGCGTCATCGCTCCGGTTCGGGGTCCGCCAGCCAGCCGCGCAGTTCACGGTCGAAGCGGTCCGGCTGCTCCTCGTGCGGGAAGTGGCCGGCCCCGTCGAGGAGGCGCCAGCGGTACGGGCCGTCAACGTGCCGCCCGGACCCGCGCGCCGTGGCGGGCAGCACGCAGGTATCGAGCGCGCCCTGCATATGCAGGGTGGGGGCCTGGATAGGGGCGCGCATCCGCTGGGCGTAGCGCAGGCCGTCCGGGCGGACCCGGGAACGGACGAACCAGCGGTGGTACTCCAGCGCGGAATGCGCCACCGAGGGAATGCACATCGCGGTCCGGTAGCGCCGCTCGGTTTCCGGGTCCGGCCAGCCCGGGCCGGACCAGGAACGCAGCATCTGCCCGACCCGCTGGGCGTGATCCCGGACCAGGCTGTGCTCGGGAAGCACCGGAACCTGGAAGCCGAACGCGTACCCGCTGCGGCGGCCCTGGCGCAGCGGATGGGTGACCACCGAGGACCCCATCCGCAGCGGGTGCGCCATCGAGACGACGGCCAGCCTGCGCACCACCTTGGGGTAGTAGGCGGCCATGGTCCAGGCGACCAGGCCGCCCCAGTCGTGCCCGACGACCACCGCGTTGGCCTCGCCCAGCGCCCGGATCAGGCCGGCCGCGTCCGAGGCCGCGGTGACCAGGTCGTAGCCCCGGGGCGGCTTGTCACTGCCCCCGTAGCCGCGCAGGTCCGGGGCGACGACGCGGTACCCCGCGGCGGACAGCGTGGCCAGCTGCTCGCGCCAGGTCCACCAGAACTGCGGGAACCCGTGCAGCAGGAGCACGAGCGGGCCGTCGCCGCTCTCCGCGACGTGCAGCCGGGTCCCGTTCGCGCTCACCGCGCGGTGCGACCACGGGCCTTCGACGTAGACCGCCGCGTCACCCCGGAGAGTCATCGGGTCAGCCCGCCTCGACCGCCGGCCGGGCGGGGGTGTCCTCATCCCGCTTGAGCAGCGCCAGGTCCTGTTGCACCGTCTGCCTCGTCTTCCGCAGGCCGCTCACCCCGCGCACCTTGATGACCACGATGAGGATGGCGAGCAACGCCAGCAGCAGGAGCGCGCCCGCCACGATGAGGAACGCGGCCCAGGGCCAGATACCCAGCGTGACCAGGCCGTAGGCGAAGGCCCAGCAGAGCATGACGAGGATCAGGCAGCCGGCGAACGCCGCGATGACCAGCAGGGCGGCGGCCAGGCCCAGCCGCTTGACGTCGTCGCGGAGCTCCAGTTTCGCCAGGGCCAGTTCACACCTGACCAGCTGGGTGACGTCCCGGATGGCCTGGCTGACTAGATCACCGATTGACGGCTCGCTGTCATTGCCGAGCGACTGCGGTACCGCGGATCTGGCCATCACCTGCACACTCCCCTCGCGCGCAATCCTGCCGTTCAGTGTTCCGCACCGGTGACTCGCCTGCGTACGGGTTGGCGTCCGGGCCAGTCCGGGTGCGAGGCGCCCGGAATTGCTCGTTATCCCGGCAACATCAGTTTCCCCCGGCAAGTGATCTTACGGGATTACTGCCCGGGGGCCCCGCGCGGCCATCCCGCTTTTCTGCGCGGCTGGCCAAATGGCCCCGGCAAGGGTGGTTTTCCGGGCCGGGAGGACGGAAGGGATGGTCCGGCGCCGCGAGGTGGCGGGCCCGGCAGGGACCGGCGGCCCGGGCGGGCTGGCCCCGGCGTGATGACACCGATGCGCAGTGACTCTGCGTGATGGACCGGGGGGCCGGACGGGCCTGGCGGCCTGCGGGGCGGCCTGCGCGGCGGAGAGCCCTGCGGTGGCCAGCCCGGGGAGCCTGGCACGGCATACCGGGCTACCAAGCTGCGCCTCGTGATGCCGGGCGGTTACGGGCCCCCGCGTCTGGGCGAGATGCAGGGCTCCGGCCGCGTCACCGCCTCGGCCGCCTTCTTCGGGCCCCGGTCGCGTGGGTACCCGGCTGCCGTGCCAGGACGTTTGTCCTTGGCACCCTTTCTACGGCGGATGCGGCGGCAGGGGAAGCCCTGGGCATGACCGATTCCTCATCTCGATCGTTCCCCCGTGTCCCATTCCTGGGCGGCACCTCACCGGCGGACGGTGCCTCCCGGCCGCGCCGGAGGCCGGCCGGGGGGAAGCGCGCTGAAGGTGAGGACGGGCCAGCCGCGGAGCTGGGCCAGCCGGCGCAGGGCGCGGTCCGGATTCACCGCGTGCGGGTGGCCCACCGCCTCCAGCATCGGCAGGTCGGTGATCGAATCGCTGTAGGCGGAGCAGTCGGCCAGCCGGTAACCGCGTTCGCCAGCCAGTTCCCTGACCCGCTCCGCCTTGGCCGGACCGTAGGCGTAGAAGTCCATCTGGCCCGTGTAGCGGCCCTCGGCGATCTCCATCTGGGTGGCGATCACCAGGGCGGCGCCCAGCAGGGCCCCGATCGGGCCGACCAGCTCGACCCCCGAGGTGCTCACGATGATGACGTCCTCGCCGGCCGCGCGATGCGCGTCGAGCAGGGCCCGCGCCTCGTCGTAGACATAGGGGACGATCAGCTCATCCAGATGGCGCGCGACGATCTCGCGCACCCGGTCGGCGGGCCAGCCGCGGCACAGCTGACTGACGTGCGCCCGGATCTGTTCCATCCGGTCGTGACTGGCCCCATGCCGGGCGAAAAGGAGCTGCGCGACCGCGCCGCGGACGGCATCACCCCGGCTGATCAGGCCATTCCGGTAAAACGAAGGTCCGTAAGCGAGAGTGCTCGACTTCGCGATGATCGTCTTATCAAGGTCAAAGAACGCGGCGGCCGGCTGGCGTCTGACCTCGGCGGAACTAGACACAGCTAGCGAGCCTATGGCTGAAAGCATGTTTTCGTTGCGTCAGCATGGCGTGACCGATTGGTAACTTGGCCCGGATACACGTAGGCTTTGCCGTGTACGGGCCCGGCTCTGCCCCCCCGGAGCCGGACCGTTTGGCGACCCCCGCTCTCCCCCCCGGCGGGGGTCGCCCCCTTTCTGCGCACTGCCCGCATATTCTTCCTGGTCCGGGCCTATTTTACGGATGTGGCCGCCCGCCGTGCGCCGGCCTGCGGGCCTGCGAGCGTGGCGCCGCCGCTGTCCAGCAGGCACTCCAGCAGGGTGACCGAGCCCGGCTTGGAAAGGGGCTCGTTGCCATTCCCGCATTTGGGCGACTGGATGCAAGACGGGCATCCCGCCTGGCACTCACAACCCCGGATGGCGTCGGCGGTCGCGCCCAGCCACTCGCGCGCCGCGTGGTAGCCACGTTCGGCGAACCCGGCCCCGCCATCGTGCCCGTCGTAGACGAAAACAGTAAGTTGCCCGGTGGCCGGGTGCAGATCGGCGGAAACACCGCCAACGTCCCAGCGATCGCACGCGGCAAACAGGGGCAGCAATCCGATCGACGCATGCTCGGCGGCGTGCGCCGCGCCGGGCAGGTCAACCCCCAGGTCCAGCAGCCGGCCGCGCTGGCTGGCCGAGATGGTCCACCACACCGCCCTGGTGCGCAGGGTCTGCGGCGGCAGGCTGAGCGGGAACTCGCCCAGCGGGCGCCCGGTTTCCGGATGGCGCCGGATGAACCCCACGACCTCGCGGCGCACCTGGACGTCGCCGAAGTGCACCTCGGCGCCGCCCCAGCTGGCCTGGCGCAGTTCCCTGGTCACCTCGATCGCGGTGACCTGGCGCGCCGCCGTGGAGTACCCGGGATCAGCGGGACGCACCAGGGCCACCCCCGCGGCCAGGTCGAGCTCATCCACCAGGTACATCTCGCCCTGATGCGGGTAGACCGCCCCGGTGTGCACCAGCAGGTGCGAGGAGGGCTCGTCCACGGTCCCGACCAGCCGCCCGGTCGGCACTTCCACGATCTTGACCGGGTGGCGGCCCGCGCCGCGCAGCCCGGCGCGGGGCGGCCTGCCGCGCCGCGTCCAGTACAGGCCGCCGCTGCGGCGGCGGAGCATCCCCCGCCGGATCAGGGCCTCCGCGACGTCGCTGGCGCCGGGGGCGAACGAGGCCAGGTCCGCCGTCGGTCAGCGGCAGTTCCGCCGCGGCCGCGCACAGGTGCGGCGCCAGCACGTACGGGTTCCCGGGATCCAGGACCGTCGCCTCGACCGGGCGGTGCAGCAGGGCCTCCGGATGATGGACCAGATAGGTGTCGAGCGGGTCGTCCCGGGCGATCAGCACGACCACCGCGCTGCGCCCGGCCCGCCCCGCCCGCCCCGCCTGCTGCCAGAGCGCCGCCCGGGTCCCGGGCCAGCCCGCGATGAGCACCGCGTCCAGGCCGCTGATGTCCACGCCCAGCTCCAGGGCCGTGGTGGTGGCCAGGCCGGTGATGTCCCCGTTGCGCAGCGCCTCCTCCAGCGCCCGCCGGTCCTCGCGCAGGTACCCGGACCGGTAGGCCGCCACCCGCTCGCTGTGCCCGGCGGCTCCCGACTCGCGCAGCGCCCGGCGCGCGCCCAGGGCGACGGCCTCGGCGCCGCGCCGGGAACGGGTGAACGCCAGCACCGGGACCGCCTCGGCCACCAGGTCGGCCAGCAGGCCGGCGGCCTCGCTGGTGGCGCTGCGCCGCACCGGCGCGCCTGGCCTCGCCGCGGGTACTGGTGAGCGGCGGCTCCCACAGGCCGAAGGTGACCGGCCCGCACGGCGCCGCGTTCTCGGTCACCTCCTCGGCCCGCTGCCCGGTCAGCAGGAACGCGCAGCTGGCGGGCTCGCTGACCGTGGCGGAGGCGAGCAGGAAGATCGGTCCGGTGCCCGCCGATCCCGGGCCGGCCGGTCCCGGGTCGCCGTGGTAGGCGGCGATCCGGTGCAGCCTGCGCAGCACCTGGGCCACGTGCGAGCCGAACACGCCCCGGTAGGTGTGGCACTCGTCCACGACGATGTAGCGCAGCCGGCGGAAGAACCCGTTCCACCGGGCATGCCGGGGCAGCAGCGTCTGATGCAGCATGTCCGGGGTGGTCAGCAGGTAATTGGCGTGCGAGCGGGCCCAGTCCCGCGCCGCCATGGGCGTGTCCCCGTCCACGACGGCCGGGCGGACTCCCGGGCACGGCGAGCTCGCTGACCACCCGTAGCTGGTCCGCGGCCAGGGCCCGGGTCGGCGCGAGGTAGAGCGCGGTGCCGCCCTCCAGCGACCCCGGTGAGCGCGGGCAGCAGGTATCCCAGCGACTTCCCCGACGCCGCCGGGGTGGCGATGATGACGTGCCGGCCGTCCCGCGCGTGGCTGGCCATCGCGGCCTGATGGGCCCAGGGCGCGGGCACGCCGCGCCGGGAGAACGCGTCGGTGACCGCGGCGGGCGCCCATCGCGGGCCAGGCTGCCCGCTGCCCTTCGCGAGCGGGGATGTACTCTACGTGGATCAGCCGTCCCGACCGGGCACCGTGGCGCAGCACAAGGTCTGCGGGGGAGGCCGCCGCGAGCTGGGCGGGCGGCTTCGCCCGGCGGGGTACGAGGCATCCGGGCCTGGTGTTTGCGGGGACGGTTCCAGGTGACCGGGCCCCGCGGGACCGGGCCGGACCGGAGGCTCGTCGGGAACGAGCGGAGTGAGCGCAGTCATTGGCTCCCAGTGTGACATCTGTACGCGAGGTGCCTCGAAGCGTGAACTCGTGTAGACATGACCTCAGAGCGTGGTTGAATGCGCGACGGGACCAGCAGCCCTCCCCGGAGGGCGCTGCGCTGCCGCTCGGATCGCCCGGACAGACGAAGGCTGTATGGCGCTGGAGGATTTGTGGACCTGAAGCTTGACCACCACACCAGGGATGGGATCGAGGTCGTCGACGTCGAGGGTGAGATCGACGTCTACACCGCGCCACGGCTGCGTGAGCTGCTCATCGAACTGGTCAACAACGGGCACTACCAGCTCGTGGTGAACATGGAGAAGGTTGAGTTCCTCGACTCGACGGGCCTCGGGGTCCTGGTCGGCGGGCTCAAGCGGGTGCGCGCGCACGACGGGTCGCTGGACCTGGTGTGCACGCAGGAGCGCATCCTCAAGATCTTCCGGATTACCGGCCTGACCAAGGTCTTCGGTATCCACGACACCGTGGACGAGGCCATCACCGCCCGGAAGTCGGAGAAGTAGCGGCTGATCGCGACCCAGGTCCGGCCATGGCTACTGTCGAAATGAGCTTCACGCCGCTGCCGGTGCACGTCCGCACGGCGCGGCTGGTCGCTACCGCCGTCGCGCGGCGGAGCGGCGTTGAGGAGGCACTCCTCGACGAAGTCCGTCTCGCGGTGGGTGAGGCCTGCTCCCGGGCGGTCGAGGCGCACCAGGCGCAATGCCCGGACGAACCGGTCCGCGTCGAGCTGACCGGGGCCAACGGGCGTTTCGAGGTGGTGGTCACGGACGCGGCCGAGGCCGGGCAGGACGACGGGACCAGCCCGTCCGCCGCAGCCCGCCGGCTGGCCTGCGCCCGGCAACGGCGTGGCCAACGGGACCGGCCCGGCGGACCACTCGGTCCCCCCGGAGGGCCTCGGCCTGGCCGTGATCGCCGGCCTGGCTGACGACGTCCAGTTCGCCCGTACGCCGGCCGGTCTCAGCATCAAGATGAGCTGGCCATCCGCCGCCACCGGCTGACCGCCCCGGCCGCGGCCGCGCGGGCTGGCGCGCCTGGAAGTGACGGCGTGCCTGCTACGGGTGGCATTAATGTGATTACCTGTGCAGGGTGAATCGCTCTGGCGCGCTCCGGACCTGACCCCCGCTTCGCGTCCGGTGGCCGACGTGCGTAGACTCCCGGCACTGCTTTTGGGCACGGTGCCTATCCCATGCGTCCATGGCCGGCTAGGCGGATAGCCGGGACAGCGAAGCCACGCTCGGGAGGCCGTGTGCCACTGTCTAGGAGGACAGATGTTCAGCTCTAACCTTGCCGCCGGAAGCGGTGCGGTGAGCGTCAGCGGCTGCCAACCTGACCTGGGTTGTCGTCGTGGGCGTCGTCGCGCTGCTTGCCCTCGCGGTGGCAGCCCTGCTGGTCCGCGAGGTGCTCGCGGCCAGCCAGGGTACCGAGCGGATGCAGGAGATCGCGCAGGCGGTCCAGGAAGGCGCGGCCGCCTACCTGCGGCGCCAGTTCCGCACCCTCGGTGTCTTCGTCGTCGTCATCTTCTTCGTGCTGCTGCTGCTCCCCGCCGACGGATCGGGCGTGCGCTGGGGCCGCAGCATTTTCTTCCTCGTCGGGGCGTTGTTCTCGGGCCTGACCGGGTTCACCGGCATGTGGCTCGCGGTCCGCGGCAACGTGCGGGTGGCGGCCGCGGCGCGGGCTGGCTTCGACGGTGAGCGCCCGGCCATGCGGATCGCGTTCCGCACCGGCGGCGTGGCGGGCATGTTCACCGTCGGCCTGGGGCTGTTCGGGGCCGCGCTCGTGGTGTTCATCTACAGGGAGAACGCGCCCGAACGTGCTGGAGGGCTTCGGCTTCGGCGCGGCGCTGCTGGCCATGTTCATGCGAGTCGGCGGCGGCATCTTCACCAAGGCCGCCGACGTGGGCGCCGACCTGGTCGGCAAGGTCGAGAAGGGCATCCCCGAGGACGACCCGCGGAACGCCGCGACCATCGCGGACAACGTCGGGGACAACGTGGGTGACTGCGCCGGGATGGCCGCCGACCTGTTCGAGTCCTACGCGGTCATGCTGGTCGCCTCGCTGATCCTGGGCAAGGCGGCGTTCGGCAACAAGGGCCTCGTCTTCCCGCTGATCGTGCCGATGATCGGCGTGATCACCGCGGTGCCGGCATCTTCCTGGTGGCGCCGCGCAAGAGCGACCGCAGCGGGATGACGGCCATCAACCGCGGGCTTCTTCGTCTCCGCGATCATCTCGCTGGTCCTGGTGGTCGGCGCCTCGTTCCTCTACCTGCCGGCCAGGTTCAGCGAGCTCAAGGGGGTCACCGGCAGCGGTGCGCCACGGCGATCCTCACCCACGGCGGCAGCCCGCGCTGGCTGGCCATCGGCGCGGTCATCGTCGGGCTGGTCCTGGCCAGCGCCATCCAGCTGCTGACCGGGTACTTCACCGAGACCAACCGCAAGCCGGTCATGGAGATCGGGGAAAGCTCGCTGACCGGCGCGGCCACCGTGATCCTGTCCGGCATCTCGGTCGGGCTGGAGTCCGCGGTCTACTCCGCGCTGCTGATCAGCGGGGCGGTCTACGCGGCGTTCCTGCTGGGCACGGGCAACGCCACCATCGCCCTGTTCGCGGTGGCGCTGGCCGGGACCGGCCTGCTCACCACGGTGGGCGTCATCGTGTCCATGGACACGTTCGGCCCGGTGTCGGACAACGCGCAGGGCATCGCCGAGATGTCCGGCGACGTGACCGGCGACGGCGCCCAGGTGCTGACCAAGCTGGACGCGGTCGGCAACACCACCAAGGCCATCACCAAGGGCATCGCGATCGCGACCGCGGTGCTCGCCGCCACCGCGCTGTTCGGCTCGTTCCGCACCACGGTGGAGGCCGCGCTGGGCAAGGCGGCCGGCACCTTCAGCCTGTCGGTGGACCGGCCGAACGTCCTGGTCGGCATCATCATCGGCGCGTCGGTGGTGTTCTTCTTCTCCGGCCTGCTGATCATGGCGGTGGGCCGGGCGGCCGGCCAGGTCGTCTACGAGGTCCGCAAGCAGTTCCGCGACCACCCCGGCATCATGGACTACACCGAGAAGCCCGAGTACGGCCGGGTGGTGGACATCTGCACCAAGGACTCGCTCCGCGAACTGGCCACGCCGGGCCTGCTGGCCGTCCTGACCCCGATCGCGATCGGCTTCGCGTTCGGCTACGCGCCGCTGGGCTCCTTCCTGGCCGGGGCTATCGCCGCCGGCGCGCTGATGGCCGTGTTCCTGGCCAACTCCGGCGGGGCCTGGGACAACGCCAAGAAGCTGGTCGAGGACGGTAACTTCGGCGGCAAGGGCTCCGAGGCGCACGAGGCCACCATCATCGGTGACACCGTGGGTGACCCGTTCAAGGACACCGCGGGCCCGGCCATCAACCCGCTGATCAAGGTCATGAACCTGGTCTCGCTGCTGATCGCGACCAGCGTGGTCAAGTACAGCCACAACCCGGGGCTGCGCACCGGTGTGGCCGTGGTCGCGATCGGGATCGTGGTGGCCGCGGTCGTGATCTCCAAGCGGCGCTCCACCAGCGTGTCCGCGGGCGGTCCGCCGGAGGCGGAGAGTGTGCCCGGACGGGCGGCGCGCCGGGGCTCGAGACCCCCGGTGCGGCGGACGGAGTGCGGCGGACGGGCGTGCGGCGAAGGCGTGCCAGCGGACGAAGTGGCGGCGGACGGCCCGGCCGCGGGTACCGGCAGCCCGGCCGCAGGCAATGGCGGCGGCGCGGCCGCGGGCGGCACGGCGGCGAACACCGCCAGCTGAGCCGGTCCGCAGCTGAGCTGATCCCCCGGCCACCCGACGGTGGCCGGGGGATCATGCATGAGCGGCCCGCCCGTCCTTGCCATACTCAGGTGATGAGCACCCCCGCGCGGACACTGCTGGTGCTGCGGCACAGCAAGTCGGCCTATCCCGAGGGCGTGGCGGACATCGACCGGCCGCTGGCCCCGCGCGGCGTGCGGGACGCGGTCACCCTGGGCGGCTGGCTCCTGGGCCAGGGCCTGCTCCCGGATCTGGTCGTCTGCTCCACCGCGGCGCGTACCCGGCAGACCTGGGACCTGATCAGCGATCAGCTGGACTGGCCCGACGAGGATGCCACGGTGGTGCGGTACGACCCGCGGGTGTACGACGCGGCCCTGGCCGACCTGATGGCCATCGTCGCCGAAACGCCTCCCGACGTGGCCATCCTGGCTCTGGTGGGCCATAACCCGGGCGCGGCGCAGCTGGTCCTCACCCTGACCGGGGAGCGCGAGCTCAGCTTCCCCACCTCGGCGCTCGCCATGATCGAGCATCCGCCAGGACTGGGACGGGGCCGTCCCCGGCTCTGGCTCACTGGCCGGCTACTGGACGCCCAAGGGCGGTTCAGCGCTCCTGCGGGACTGACGGCCGGGCCGCGGCGTCGCCCGCGTCCGCGTCCTCCACGTCGTCGCGGGACACGCCCAGCAGGTACAGGACCGTGTCGAGATACGGGACGCTGACCGAGGCGTCGGCCGCGTCCCGGACCACCTGGCGGGCGTTGAACGCGACCCCGAGGCCGGCCGCCGCGATCATGTCCAGGTCGTTGGCGCCGTCCCCGACCGCCACCGCCTGGCTGACCGCCACGCCGGCCTGCGCCGCGAAGCGGCGCAGCGCGTCGGCCTTCCCGGCCCGGTCGATGAGCGGCCCGGTGAGCTTCCCGGTCAGCTTGCCGCCGCTGATCTCCAGCGTGTTGGCCGCCGCGTAGTCGATGCCGAGTTCCGCGGCCAGCGGGTCGGTGACCTGGCTGAAGCCGCCGCTGACGATCCCGCAGCGGTAGCCGAGCCGGTGCAGGGTCCGGATCAGGGTCCGGGCTCCCGGGGCGAGCTGCAGCTCACCCCGGACCTGATCGAGCACGGACTCGTCCAGCCCGGCGAGCATGCTCACCCGCTCCCGGAGCGAGGTGGCGAAGTCCAGCTCCCCGCGCATCGTGGCCTCAGTGATCTTGGCCATCTGCCCGGCGCAGCCCGCGTGCGCGGCGAGCAGGTCGATCACCTCGGCCGCGATGAGCGTGGAGTCCACATCCATCACGACCAGGCGCATCGACCGCCGGTGCAGGCCGCCGCGCTGGACCGCCACGTCGACGCCCTGCTGGGACGCCTCCCGGGTCAGCGCCACCCGCAGCGATTCCGGATCGGCGCCGGACACGTCGAAGTCGATGCAGGTCACCGGCCGGTGCGCGAGCCGGTCGATGCGGTCGATGTTCGCGCCGCTGGCCGCGATCCGGCCGGCGATAGCCGCCACCGCCGCCGGGGTCAGCGGGCTGCCCAGGACGGTGACATGCAGCTGGCCGCGGCGCCGGGCCGGCTCCCCGGAGCCCATCGTGATCTCCGCGTCCAGCCCGAGATCGGCGGCGAGGGCCCGGATCGCGCGGTGGATCGCGGTCAGGTCGGGATCGGCGGGGCAGCCGAGCAGGGCGCCGAGCACCAGCCGGCCCCGGATCACCACCTGCTCGATGTCCAGCACACTGAGCTGGTGGGCGGCCAGCGCCGAGAACAGGCGCGAGGTCACTCCGGGCCGGTCGCGGCCGGTCAGGGTGACCAGGAGGGTGTGCTGCGCGGCGTCCATCGGTGCCCAACGCTACCCGGGCCGGAGTGGCGGGTGCGCACGGGTTGGGCTGGCTGGCCCGGCATGACGTAAGTTCAGTCTCACACGTGTGCGGTGGCTGGAGGGAGCTGGATGTCCGACGAGGTGGTGCGGCTGCGCGGGGTCGGCGTCCGGCGCGGCGGATCCATGCTGCTGCGCGACGTGGACTGGACCGTCCATGACGACGAGCGCTGGGTCATCATCGGCCCCAACGGGGCCGGGAAGACCACGCTGCTTCAGGTCATCGCCTGCCAGTTGTTCCCGTCCGAGGGCAGTGCCGAGATCCTGGGCAGCCGGCTCGGCGAGACGGACGTGTTCGAGCTGCGGCCGCGGATCGGCCTGGCCAGCGCCTCGCTGGCGGACCGGGTGCCGCCGGCCGAGAAAGTGATCGACCTGGTACTCACCGGCTCCTACGCGATCGTGGGCCGCTGGAAGGAGGACTACGAGTCCTCCGACGTCACCCGCGCGGTCGAGCTCCTGGACGCGCTCGGCTGCGCGCACCTGATCAGGCGCCGGTTCACCACCCTGTCCGAGGGGGAGCGCAAGCGCGTGCAGATCGCGCGGGCGCTGATGCCCGACCCCGAGCTGCTTCTGCTGGACGAGCCCGCCGCCGGGCTGGACCTCGGCGGCCGGGAGGACCTGCTGCAGCGGGTGGCCATGCTGGCCCGTGACCCGCTGGCGCCCACGATGGTGATGGTGACCCACCACGTCGAGGAAGTGCCCGAGGACTTCACCCACGCCATGCTGCTGCGCCGGGGGTCGGTGCTGGCCGCGGGCCCGGTCCCGGAGGTGCTCACCGAGCCGAACCTGTCCAAGTGCTTCGGCCTCCCGCTGATCGTCGAGCGGCACGGATCCCGCTGGACGGCCCGGGCCGATCCACTGATCCCGCTCCGGCCAGCTGGCTGGTGAGTGGCTGGCTGGTGAGCGGGGAGTCGGTCCGGGGTGCGATGGGTACAAAGTCGACATGCGCGCCCAGTGGGTCACGCCGTGAAGGGGGACCGGGTCGAGATCGTCATCGACGCCGGCGGGACGTCGCGGACGTACGAGGTCACCGCCACCCGGGCCGGCCGCCGCGTCGAGGTGGTCACCGGGCGCGGCGTCGTGGAGGTCATGGAGGTCACCCGGGGCGGGACGGTGGTGCGCACCGCCCGGTTCATGGCCAACCGGGTGCTCGCCCTGGTGGAGCACCCGGCGGCGGACAAGGGGACCGCGGACAAGGGGACCGCTGCGGACCGGGGCGCGGCTGGCCGGGAGACCGGCGCCGGGACGGCCGAACCGGACATACTGGCCTGACCGGCCCACCGTCGCCCCCGAGGGAGAAGACATGCCCGGCAGGCCCCTGACCGTCCTGTTCATGCCGGAAAGCGCGTACGGGCCGACCAACAACTGCATCGGCATCGGCGACGTCCTGCGCCGCCGCGGGCACCGGGTGGTGTTCGCGGCCGAGGCTTCGTGGAAGGGCCGGCTGCGAGCCGCTCGGCTTCGAGGAGGACCTGGTTGACCTGTCCCCGCCGGGCGAGCCAGGCCAGCAGGGCGAGCGGCGAGCAGGACGCCGGGGCGTTCTGGAAGGAGTTCATCGCCAGCACCGCGCCGGAGTTCCGCAAGCCCACCATCGAGCAGCTGGACACCTGGATCAAGCCGGTCTGGGCGGAACTGATCAGCGGCGCGCGGTACTGCCAGGAGCAACTGGCCGAGATCGTGGCGCGCACCCGCCCGGACGTCATCGTCGAAGACAACGTGATCTGCTTCCCCGCCCTGCTGACCGCCGGCGTCCCGTTCGTCAGGATCGTCTCCTGCAACCCGCTGGAGATCGCCGACCCGGCGCTGCCGCCCGCGTTCTCCGGCTACCCGGCCGGCGCGATGCCCAGGCCCAGCCTGGGCCGGAGTTCCGGGCCGAGTACGACCGGGTGCACCGGGCGATGTGGGCGGAGTTCAGTGACTGGGTGGCCAGCCAGGGCGCCCCGCCCCTGCCGGACCTGGAATTCATCCACTCCGGCCAGGTCAACCTGTACGTCTACCCGGAGGTCGCCGATTACCGGCGGTCCCGGCCGCTCGGGCCGGGCTGGCACCGGCTGGATTCCTCGGTCCGGGAGACCGACGAGCCGTTCACCCTGCCCGGGCCGCTGGCCGGAGGCGGCGGGGCGCTCATCTACTTCTCGCTCGGCTCGCTGGGGTCGGCCGACGTGGCCCTGATGCGCCGGGTCATCGACTGCCTCGCGGCCACCCCGCACCGCTACATCGTGTCCAAGGGACCGCTGCACGCCGAACTGGAGCTGGCCGGCAACATGTACGGCGCGGAGTTCCTGCCGCAGACCTCGGTCATCCCGCGCGCCGACCTGGTGATCACGCACGGCGGCAACAACACCACCACCGAGTGCCTGCACTTCGGCAAGCCCATGATCGTCTTGCCGCTGTTCTGGGACCAGCACGACAACGCCCAGCGGGTGGACGAGCTCGGGCTCGGAGTGCGCCTGGACACCTACCGCTTCACCGACGCGCAGCTGCACGGCGCGCTCGCCCGGCTGCTGGGGGACACCGCGCTGCGCGGCCGGCTGGCCCGCGCCGCCGCGGACATCCAGCGCCGCCAGGGCCTGCGCCGCGCCGCCGACGTCATCGAGAGCGCGGCCGGGTCCTGACTCTCACTGAGCCGGGCTCAGGAAGCCCTGGCGGACCGCGGAGTCGACGAGTTCCCGGGCGAAGTCGCCGAGGGCGGCGGAGCCGTCCGCGATCAGCGCCACCTTGTCCAGCACCTGGCCGGCCCCGATCCCGTGCTCCTGCCAGGTGCCGCCGCCCAGGTAGTAGTTGGCCAGCATCGGCTGGAGCCGGTCCAGCGCCCGGGCGAACCTCGCCTCCGGGGTGCGGCGTTCCTCGAACTCGTCCCACAGGGCGCGCAGCCCGGGCCCCTGGCCCGGGGGCAGCAGGGTGAAGAGGCGGTCGGCGGCCGCGTGCTCGGCCGCCTCCTGCCGGGCCTGCGCCGCGGCGTCGGCGTACACGAACAGGTCGCCCGCGTCGATCTCGACCAGGTCATGGATGAGCAGCATGGCGGTGACCCGGTTCAGGTCGGTGCCGGGCGGGGCGTAGTCGCGCAGCACCAGCGCCATCAGCGCCAGGTGCCAGGAGTGCTCGGCGGAGTTCTCTTTTCTGCTGCCGTCCAGGATGCTGCTCTGCCTCAGCACCCCCTTCAGCTGGTCGGCTTCGCGCAGGAAACGGGCCTGGCGGCGCAGCGACTCTGGCCCGGTGCCCGGCACCGGGGGCCCCGAGGGGGTTGCGGCGGATTCCATGGGCCCTATTCGATCAGGAGCCACGCGGGACTGTCGCGCCTGATCCCGCCCGATAGCGGGCCGACCGGGGACATTACTGCGCGGGCAGATACCCCCGGGCCGGATCGCTGGCCGACTCGCCGTGCCCCCGGCGGAGGTGCGCTGACCAGGCGTGCGATCATGTCTGTGGGGGACCCAACGATGATACGGGGGACCGGCTCATCAAGCCCGTCCTGGCCGGGTGTTTGCCTGGCCAGGACGGTGCCCCCGAGGGTCGCGGCCGCCGTGTGTTCTGGGGCCCGCGAGGCGGGAGTCACCTGGTGCGGACTCTGAGCTCCATCTGACGCGACGACGCTGACCTGGTCCGACCTGCTGACCTGGTGACTTTGACCTGGCGACTCTGCCCTGCGGGCCAGGCTTCGCTGCGCTAACGTGCCCCCAGGCCGGGTGCCGGCCGCTCAAGCCACGGCGCCCCTGGACCCTCCCCCGGGACCAGGGGCGCCTTCCTCCCTGGTCAGCCCGGAGCCCTCCGACCTGGTGTCGGCACGTTCATTAAGCTGGTGGCTTAGCTCACGGTTTGCCGGACTTAACCACTTACTACCGCCGGGTAGCGTACTGGGAGGGACGGCCCGGTGGCCGCGATGGGGTTTCCCCCGAACCCGCCGCGTGATTACCTATCCTCCGGGCCGTCCCGTCAGGAAAGATCATACTCAGGGGCGCAAAAGCTGCAGGTCACGCCCAGGGTGCTGGTGAAAGGCCGTGCAAGTGAGCCTGGGCCGCTACTCCGTGCGCAGCGTGCCTGCGGCCGGGGTCCGGGCGGCCACCGCCGCCGGGAACGAGGTCAGCAGGTTCCCGGCCAGGAGGACCGCGGCACAGCCGGCGGCCAGCAGCAGCACCGGGACCACGGTGACCGGGGTGACGCCGAGCGATCCGGCGAAGCCGTGCCAGGCCCAGCGGCCCGCGGCGACGCCCAGGGGCACGCCCACGACGAGGGCGATGACCAGCGTCAGCGTCGTCTGCCAGGCGACGATGGCCCGGAGCTGGCGCCGGGTCATGCCCAGGGTCTTCAGCAGGGCCAGCTCCCGGCGCCGCCTGCGCACCGAGGTCAGCACGGTCAGGGCCAGGGATAGCATCGCGGCCGCGGCCAGGCCCAGGGCCAGGGCCAGCGGCTGGCCGCCCATCTGGGTGGCGTTGACGATGGCCGCGGCCCGCGCGTGGTGCAGCGCGAGCTGGTAGGTCCCGCCGGGAGTCCCGTCCGGGTTGGCGGAGGTGATCCGGTGCACGAGCGCCGCGCGCTGGGCCGCGCTGGTGCCGGGGACCAGGTCGATGGCCACCGCGGACGGGGCGGCCTGCGAGGACTCCTGCGGCGGACTGCAGTCCGTGGCTGGTCAGGCCCTGGGCGGCCAGCAGCGTCTGCTCGGACAGCATGGCGCCCTGGCCCAGGGACACATGCTGGGAGATGGCCACCCCGAACGAGGGCAGCGTGACGGTCCCGGAGATCGTGAGCAGGCGCCGGTAGGGCCGGCGCCCGACCAGGACCGTGTCCCCGATCTTCTTGCCCAGCTGGCGCAGGGTCACCGCGCCCAGCTCGATCTGCCCGTTGTCGGTGATGGCGCTGGCCGCTGCTGGTCGGCGGCTCGAGCGACCCGCGGTCACGCTGCAGGCCGAGCACGGGGACGACCCGGTTATCGATCGTGAGCTGGCTGAACCCGAAGCTGGACCACGCCGCCACCGTCGGCTGGCCGCCGACCAGCCGGTTCATCACGCCGGGGCCGAAGTTCCCGTATCCGCCCTCGGCCTGGATCAGGATCTGCCAGTTCCAGCCGTACCGGGCCGGGTGGCTGACCAGGCCGGTCAGGCTGGCCCCGAACACGGCGGCGGCGATCACGGCCGTCACCGCGGCGATGGACCCGAGCAAGGTGGCCCGGACCGGGACCGCCTGCTGTCCCGATCCCGGCTCCAGCGCGTTGCGGCTGGCCACGACCGCGGGTGCGGGCAGCCCGGCGGCCGCCGCCGCATGCGCGACGGCGGACGGCCGCTCGCGGTCCGGGCGGGTGACCTGCCGGGTGGCCCGCGCGCCCATCACGGCCAGCACCGCGAGCAGGATCGCGGCCAGCAGGGCTGAGCCGGCCCCCAGGACCAGGCCGTCCGCCTGGACCCCGCGGGCCGGATCGAACTGGCGGACCTGGCCGACCGGGGCCAGCGGGGAGAGCGCTATCGCGCCGGCCACGGCGAGGATCGTGGCGCCGAGGATCGCCGCCACGCCCGGCAGGCAGGCCGCGAGCGCGGTCTGGGCCCGGCTGCCGCCCAGGGCCCGCAGCACAGATATGTCCTGGGCCGCCCGGCTGATCAGCTGCGCGAGGCCCTGCCCGGCGAGCACCAGCATGGCCAGGGCGGCGATCGCGCCGAAGACGGCGAGCGCGACCACCTGCGGCCCGATCGCCTGCTGCACCTCGTGCCGGGTGATGTCCGAGCGGGCGACGGCGAAGCTCAGGCCGACATCTTGCTGCGGATGGCCGCGGATTCATGCCGCTGCACGGTCGCGGCCAGGCTGGTGAGGTGGTGCTGCAGGGCCCCGATCCCCGCGGTCCCGTGGTCCAGCCGGACCCCCACCCAGGAGAACACGTAGTAGGGCAGCAGCTGCCGGGTGGCGCCGGGCGGAAGGACCCCGCCCTCCTGCTCGTCGGACTGGTCCACCAGGACCGGCGGGATGTCCACGATCCCGGTCACCCGGAACGTAGGCGCTGCCCCGGAGTGGACCGGTAGGTGACGGGGTTCTGCCGGTAGAACTGGTAGGTCACCTGGCCGCCGACGCCCACCCCGAACAGGCGGGCGATGCCCGGGCTGAGCGCGATTTCCCGGGTCGCGCCGAGCCGGGGCAGGCGGCCGTCGAGCACCGTCATCCGGTCCCGGGTGAAGTACGCGCCGTCGAAGCTGCCGGTCAGGGAGTTAGTGAGGAAGGAGTCCCGGATGCGGCCAGCCACCACCGGATTGGCGTTCAGCCCGATGTACGCGTCGCTGGCGGTGATCCCGGGCAGGGCCTCGATCAGCTTGATGGGCCGGGTCGCGGCCATTCCCGGCAGCAGGCCGGGCACGTTGACGGCGGCGTCGCTGGCCTTGGTCGCGACCAGGTAGCGCCCGTACGCGGAGGCGGTGCGCCGGGCGCC
Organism: uncultured Actinomycetes bacterium; assembly: GCA_963742055.1. Classification (GTDB taxonomy): domain Bacteria; phylum Actinomycetota; class Actinomycetes; order Streptosporangiales; family Streptosporangiaceae; genus RYN-230. The sequence goes on from CAVUKT010000014.1 coordinate 55,801, forward strand.
GGCCACCGCCCCCAGCGCCACCGCGCCGAACAGGCCGCCGATGAGGGCCACGGCCAGCACGGTCCGCCAGGAACGCTGGGCGGTCGCGCGCCACAGGTACAGCGCCGTGCGCATCGCGGGTCAGCCTCCTGGCCCGCGCGTGATCATCATGGCCCCAGTATCCAGGGCCGTAGCCAGGCGGCGCAGGAAGGGCCGCACGACAGTCCGGGGGTGGGTAGCCCCACCGGGCCCGGGTGACTACCCTTCCGCGTCGCCGATGGCCGCGTCCACCTCGGCCCGGCGGGCGGCCATTTCCGCGTCGTAGCGGGCCTTGTCCTGGTCTATCCGCTCGGCGATCTCCTCGTCGTCGCGCATCAGCGCGTCCAGGTCGGTGCCGGCCGCGTCCAGGACACCCAGGTCGGCGTAGGCGTGCTGGACCTTCGGGCCCCACAGCCCGATGTCCCGCACGCAGGGCACGATCCGGCTGAACAGCAGGGTGCGGAAGGCCTGCTGGATGGGGGACTGCTCGGTGTACTCCAGGCACTCCGCCACGTCGTAGCCCATCCGCTCCCAGACCTCCTGGGCCCGGAACCGGTTGCGCATCAGGTAGCACCCCTCGACCACGAACTCCTCGCGGTCGGCCCGCTCGGCCTCGGTCAGCCCGGCGTAGTAGTCGCGCAGGGCCAGGCGGCCGAACGCCACGTGCCGGGCCTCGTCCTGCATCACGTAGGCGAGCAACTGCTTGACCAGGGGGTTGGCGGCCACGTCGCGGTGCACGCCGAAGGCGGCCAGGGCCAGCCCCTCGATCAGCACCTGCATGCCGAGGTAGGGCATATCCCACCGGGAGTCACTGAGCGCGTCGGCCAGCAGCCGGGCCAGGTCGTCGTTGATGGGGTAGTACAGCCCGATCTTGTCCCGGATGAACCGCTGGTACAGCTCCACGTGCCGGGCCTCGTCCATGGTCTGGGTCGCGGCGTAGAACTTGGAGTCCATGTCCGGGACCGACTCCACGATCCGGGCCGCCACGGTCAGCGCGCCCTGCTCGCCGTGCAGGAACTGGCTGAACAGCCACGAGCCCAGGTGGTGGCCCAGTTCCTCGCGCTCGGCCTGGTTCAGCACCTCCCACTGCCGCGACCCGTGGATCGGGACGAACTCATCCGGCGTGGCCATGACGTTCGTGGGGTCCACCGGCAGGTCCCAGTCGATCCGCTTGGCCGCGTCCCACTGCTTGTCCTTGCCCCGCTGGTACAGGTCCAGGAGCCGGCTCCGGCCCTCGTCGTACTCCCAGCTGAACCGGGCGGCGCCGGAGGCGGGGACATCCCAGGTGCCGGGCGGGACGGGAGTGGCGTAATGGTCGTAGGTGCCCACGGCAGCCTCCTGAGTGACGGGGAGCGGCTCGCCTCTTCTTTATTACTACTCAGTAGGGCCGGCGGGCGCAATCCCCGGGAGACTCAGTCGTGCACGGAGGGCTCGTGGTCCGCGTGCCCGGCGGGCTCGATCTGGAACGTGGAGTGGGCCACGTCGAAGTGACCGCGGACGCACTCCTGCAGCTGGTCCAGGAGGCCCGGGCCGCATCCGCTGGCCAGGGTGACGGGGTCCACCACGACGTGCGCGGACAGCACCGGCAGCCCGGAGGTGATGGTCCAGGCGTGCAGGTCGTGCACGTCGATGACGCCGTCCAGCCCGGTCATGTGCTGCGCGCACCTCGCTCAGGTCGATGCCCCGCGGGCTGGCCTCCAGCAGCACGTCCACCGCGTCCCGGAGCAGCCGCCAGGTCCGGGGCAGGATCAGCACGCCGACCGCCAGCGAGGCGATGGGGTCGGCCAGGGTCCACCCGGTCACGGCGATGATGGCCGCGGTGACCAGCACGGCCAGCGCGCCGAACGCGTCCGAGGCGACCTCCAGGAACGCGCCGCGGGCGTTCAGGCTCTCGGCCTGGGCCTGGCGCAGCAGGATCAGTGACGCGCCGTTGCCGGCCAGCGCGATGCAGCCGAAGACCGCCATCACCCCGGTATTCACCGGCGGCGGCGCGGCGAGCCGCCGGGCCGCTTCCACCAGGATGAACGTGGCCATGCCGAGCAGCAGCAGCGCGTTGGCCGTGGCGGCCAGGATCTCCGCCCGGGCGTAGCCGAAGGTGCGCCGCTCGGTAGCGGGCTTGCTGGCGAAGTGCGCGGCGAGCAGGGACAGGCCCACCCCGGCCGCGTCCGCGGCCATGTGCGCCGCGTCGGCCAGCAGCACCAGCGAGCCGGACAGCGCCGCCGCCGACGATCTCCCCGACGGCGATGCTGAGCGTGATCCCCAGCACCGCGGCCAGCCGTGCCGCGGTGCCGTCCGGTGGCCGTCAGGGCATGGTCGTGCGCGTGTCCGCCTCCGGCCGTCATCGCCGCTGGAAGCCCCCTGTCAGGAGTCCTGCCCTTCGTCGCCCCGCCCATGGTCGCGCCCGGGCGGTTCCCCACCTGAAGAGTCTTCCCCCAGTGTGCGCCGGGCGGTACCCGCGGACAGCAACTCGTAGGCCGGGTTGATCATGACCGGGCCTTCCTCGCGCAGCCCGACCGGCCCGCGGAAGCGCACCCGGACCCCGCACATGATGCCGGGGATATGCGACCGGCCATAGAACAGCGCGGTCAGGTCGCCGGTGGAGTCGGCGATGTCGATGGCCAGCACGGAGTTGCGCTCGACCGGGCGGATCTCCACCGCCCGCACCCGGCCCTCGACCGTGGCCCGGCCCGGCCGGACCAGCGAGCCGATCGGGTTCACCCCGGCGGACGGGGCGGGCCGGTCGTAGCTGGGATGATCCTCGGTCGGCGCCGCCGGGGGCGGCTGGTCCGCGCCGCGCCGCCGCCCGCGCAGCACCCGGCGCAGCCCGGACGGCGCGGCGATGACGGGGGGCAGTCCGGCGGAGGGGTCCGTGACCGGGGTGGCGCCGTCGCTGCCCGCCGGGCCGCCGTCCGCGCGTGGCCCGGCCCGGCCGCGGCGTCCGCTGCGCCGGCCGGCGCCGCCGGGCCGCGGTGGCCGCCGGCGGCCCGGGTTCGCTGCGGGGGCGCCGGCGGCCGCCGCCGCCGCGCCTCCTGGCCGCCTGCTCCGCGAGGGCCTTGAGGCTCATCTTGGCCTCGGCGGCCGCTCCGCTCGGCCTGCGCGACCTGGCGGGCGTGCAGGACCTCCAGCCTGCTCTGCACGTCGAACGGGACGATGGTCGCGGCCGCGTGCGGGATCCGGCTCACCACCGCCGCGATCTTGTCGGCGGTGCGGTCATGCAGCAGCCGGCCGATCAGCGGCGAGTAGCTCCGCCGGGGCAGCACCACCGTGACCTGCACGCCCGGCTGCGCCGCCTCCGCGCTGGCCAGTTCGGCCGCGGCCCGGGCGATCCTCCGGTCCGGGCAGTCGATGAAGTCCAGCACCACGTCCATGCCCGCCCGGGTCCACTCCTCGCGCAGGGCGTCGGCCACGGCGGTGTCGATGACGAAATGGACCGCGCGCAGGGTCGTGGGGCGCAGGCTGCGGGCGTAGCGCAGCGCGGCGATCGTGGCCAGGTCGAAGCTGTCCACGAAGACGAACACGGTCCGCCGCGTGTAGTTCGGCGCCGCGGGCGGCTTGGGCCGGTCGCTGATCCGCTCCAGGACCTGGGCTTCCATCCCGTACTCGCGGTTGAGCCGGATGAGGGCCGGCACCCCGATGATGAACAGGATCACCACCAGCCAGGCGCCCTCGGTGAACTTCACCAGCACGAAGATCGCCACCACGATCAGCGACGTCACGCCCGCCGGAGAAGTTGATCACCAGCTTGCGCCGCCAGTGCGGCTCCCGGTGCGTGTGGTGGTACTTGGCCATGCCGAACCCGGCCATCGTGAACGCCGGTGAACACGCCGATCGCGTAGAACGGCACCAGGTTGTTGACGTTGGCGCCGGCCCCGGCCAGCAGGGCGCAGGACAAGACGGCCAGCACGATAATGCCGTTGGAGAAAACCAGGCGATGGCCGCGCTTGGTCAGCCAGCGGGGCAGGAACGCGTCCGCGGCCACGAAGTTGGCCAGGAACGGGAAGCCGTTGAAGCTGGTGTTGCCCCCGGTGTACAAGATCAGCGCGGTGGCCGCCTGGACGCACGATGAACAGCACCTCGCCCACCCCGTGGTCGCCGAAGACCGCGTGCGCCTCCTGGGCCAGCACCGTCGGCACGCCGCCCGTGTACGGCGCCGCGTGGGTCGCGTGGGCCAGCCAGGAGATCCCGGCCACCAGGGTGCCCAGGATGAGGCCCTCGGTGACCAGCACCTTGCGGGCGTTGATGCCCTCGGGGGGCTTGAACGCGCTGACCGCGTTCGACACCGCCTCGATGCCGGTCAGCGACGACCCGCCGTTGGCGAACGCGCGCAGCAGCACGAAGACCATCCCGAACGCGATCAGGCCGCTGTAGGATGGTGGCCGGTGTACTGGCCGGGCAGCGGGATAGGGACAGCTGCGGCAGGTCGCCGAAGATCTCCCGGACCAGCGCCGGTGATGATCATCAGGATGACGATGCCGGAGAACAGGTAGGTGGGCACGCGCGAACGCCCGGCTGGCCTCGCGGATGCCGCGCAGGTTCCCGTAGCACATCAAGATCACGATCGCGATCGAGATGACGGTGATCAGCGTCGGTGTTGGTTCAGGGCGGGGACGGCGGAGGCCACCGCCGCCGTGCCCGCGGCCACCTGCACCGCCACCGTGACCACGTAGTCGATGAGCAGCGCGACCGCGGCGACCTGGGCCACCTTGGGCCCGAAGTTGTCCCGGGCGACCACGTACGATCCGCCGGCCCGGGTGTAGACCGTGACGACCTCGCGGTAGGACAGCACCACCAGGGCCATCACGAACAGGACCACCCCGGTCAGCGGCAGGATCAGGGTGAACGCGGTGATGGCCAGGCCGCCCTTGAGCAGCTCGATCAGGATCTCCTCGGTGCCGTACGCCGAGGAGGAGATCCCGTCCGGGGCCAGCACGCCGAGCGCGGCCACGTTGGACAGCCGCTGCTCGCTGAGTTCCTCGTTGACCATGGGCGGGCCGAGCAGCCGCCGTTTCAGCGTGTACCCGAAACCCTCCGGCAGGTTATCGGCCCCGCCGAGAAAGCCCACTGCCTTGCGCATCGCCAACTGAGGTGCCCTTCGTTTTGCCTGACCAGGCCTTCATACCACCGGGTAGAACCAGCCCCGACCAACGGGGCATACGCCGCGCATACGGCTGATACCCGCCGCGGATCTGGCCTAGCCGGGTCTTAACGCAGCCTTAGCGGCCCGGGCTTTGCGGCCGCTTTAACCGATGCCGAAGAAGCCCAGCACGGTCGAGCCCAGCAGCAGCCAGGCTCATGGCCGAGATGGCGACCACGCAGATGGTGGCCGCGATGCGGAACACGGGGCCGTTGGCGGCCTGGCCGAGCACGCTGCGCCGGTTGGTCAGGATGAGGATGTAGGCCAGGATGACCGGGGTGACGATGCCCTGCAGCACCTGGGTGCCGATCAGCAGGGTGATCAGGTTGATCGGGGTGAGGGCCAGCGCCGCGCCGATGATCACCTGCACCGTGAACAGGCCCAGGAACAGCCGGGCCTCGGTGAAACGGCGGGAGATGGACCGCTCCACCCCGACCGCCTCGCTGATCGCGTAGGCGCTGGACAGCGGGACCACCGCGCCGGCCAGCGCGGACGCGCCGATCAGGCCGAACGCGAACAGCAGCTCGGCCGCGGGCCCGGCCACCGGGCGCAGCGCCTCGGCGGCCTCCTTGGCCGAGGTGAGCGGGCCGCGGCCGCCGATGGCCGCCGCGGTCGCGATGATGATGGTGATCGAGATGATGCAGGCGAACAGCGGCGCCGGAGATCGCGTCGATCCGGGCCCGCGGGTAGTCGGCCACGTCGGCGCCCTTGTCCACCACGCCCGCCGCCGCGTACAGCTGCATGTACGGGCTGACCGTGGTGCCGATCAGGGCCACGCCCAGCAGCAGGAAGCTCTTGGTGTACAGGAAGTGCGGGATGACCAGGTTGCGTGCCGACCTGGGCCCAGTTGGGGTGGCCCAGGATCGCGGCGATCGGGTAGGCGAGGAACGCCAGCGACAGGATCAGGAAGATCCGCTCCGCGTACCGGTAGGAGCCGAACACCACCAGCGCCCAGATCGCGACCGCGGCGATCGGGAATGATCACGTACCGGCTCACGCCGAGCAGCTCGAACGCCGCGCCGATCCCGGCGAACTCCGACACCACCAGCCCGGTGTTGGCCAGCAGCACGCAGAACAGCGCCACCCCGGTCAGCCGCAGGCTGAACTGCTCCCGGATCAGCGCGGCCAGGCCCTTGCCGGTGTGCGTGCCCAGCCGGACGGCCATCTCCTGCACCAGCACCAGCGCGAACGTCACCAGGACCATGAAGAACAAGGTCCGGTAGACGAACTGCGACCCGGCCGAGGCGTAGGTGGCGATCCCGGCCGCGTCGTTGCCGGCGTTGGCCGCCACCACCCCCGGGCCGGCGATGGCCAGGATCATCCAGATCCGGCCCCGCCGGGACCGGATCAGCCGGACCCCGCCCGCCCGGACCCGGGTCAGCGAGGTCATCCCGCCGCGCGCCCGGGGCCGGGGCGAGTCCAGCTCCGCGGCGCGATCCTCCTCGCGGGGGCATCCTCGTCTCCGCGTGGTGCTCACTGGAGCAGCCTCGGGAAGTGCAGCCGCCCGTGCCCGGGCACCAGGGCGTCGAGCACGTCGTCGGACAGGATGCGGCCCAGCGGGCGGCCGTCGTCGTCCACCACCAGCAGTGACGAGCGGCGCGACTCGACCAGCTCGGTGGCTACCGTGTCCAGGTCGTCCTCGGGCCGCAGGGTTATCAGCGTGTTGTCCGGGTCGATCAGGTCGCCGAGGCGCCGGGCGCCGTCGCTGACCAGCAGGTCGAACGCGGAGATGTCGCCCAGCAGCCGTCCTTCCTCATCGAGCACGGCCACCGAGTCAATCTCGGTCCGGTGCAGCGCCTGCTCGGCCAGCCGCTGGCTGACCTGGGCCACGGTCTCGTCGGGCGACGCGCAGGCCAGCACGCGTGGTCATGATCCCGGCCGCCTCGTCCCCCGGATAGCCGAGCAGCCGGACGAGTTCGCGCTGGACCTGCTGCGGCATCCGGGCCAGCAGGACGCTCTGCTCCTCGTCGTTCAGGTCACGCAGCGCGTCCACCGCCTCGTCCGGTTCCATCCTGGCGATCAGCTCGGCGGCCTGGTCCGGTTCGACCTCGCGCAGCAGCGCGGTCAGCTCCTGCGGTTCCATCTCCTCCAGCGCGTCCGCGGCCAGATCGTGGCCCAGGCTCTCGATGAGCTCCTGCCGGCCCGGCCGGCCCAGCCCCTCCAGCACGTCCGCGAGTTCGGCGGGGCGCAGCTTGCGCAGCGCACTGTGCGGCGCCCGCAGCTTCACCGCCGACGGTGACTCCGCGGAGTCGGCGCCGAACGACTCGATCGCGGCCCAGTCGATCACCCGGTCCGGGGTCGGATGCCAGCGGAACCGTTTCGGGCCCAGCCTGCGCAGCAGCGTCTGCAGGCTGACGTCCACGCCGACCAGGTGGATGGGCTCGCCCACCTGGGCCAGGTACAGGTCCGCGGCCCGGATCACCTGGATCTCGTCGGTGTCCACGAGCTGATGGTCCAGGATGTCCCGGGCCAGCAGGACCTCCCCGTCACGCCGCTGGAACTCGCGCAGGTCCAGGCGGGCGGTGCGCAGGGTGACAGAACGGCGGTGCAGCCGGTCGATGGCTGAGGCGTCGAGGAAGGCGCGCCGGCGGCCGACCCGCATGACGACGCCGGTGACGAGCGGGTAGGTCTCCCCGCCGTACACCTTGGCCAGCAGGTCCGCCACCCGGCCCACCTCGTCGCCGGCCTGGTTGAGCACGGGGCGGCCGATGAGCCCGGCCAGCGACACGATGTCCTGCCTGAGCTGGCGGGAGGTGATGGCGCGCTCGGACGGCTGCATCAGGCGGCGGGCCAGCGTGCGTGTGGTCACGCCGCCGGCGGGCGGGGTCGCGGTGATTGAGGAAGAACCGATCGGACACAGCAGCCTCCTGGGCCCGTCGGCTCGGCCCAGCGGCTAGGGGGTTCGCCCCAGCCGCGGATCAGCCGGCGAGCGGTAGGTGGGATCGGGAGCGAGTGCCGCCCGGCGACCCGGCCCCTGATGCTGGCCGCGATCGCCGGGGGTGTACTGGAAGGATCGCCGAGCACGGCCGTCACCTCCTCGCCTCCGCTGCGATCAGTCTGGCTGTACGCCACCCCGGCGACCCTACCCCGGACAGCGCCGATAATCGGAATTCTGGGCCGGTTGTCGCCATCGCCGGGCCAGCCACGGCATGGTCGCCTTTACCTGCTGGTTTGCTATCTGTTCATCACCTTGATCCTTCCCTGCGGGCCGGGTCGGGAAGACTGGGCACTACCGTGCGTGGGCGGGCGGCAGCAGGTTTCCCGAGCTGGTCCCCGGCCCGAGCCCGGCCGGATCATGCTCAGAGGGGAGATGCTCCGCGTGGCGACCGCACCCGGCACCCCGGCCACGACCCGCCAGGGCCGCACCATCTACCTGTCAGATCTGCTCGAGCGCCCGATCACCGACAGCCGGGGGGAGTCGCTCGGCCGGGTCGACGACGTTGTCGTCGAGCTTGCCCGGCAGCCCGCTGCCGGTGGTGAAGGGGCTGGTAGCCAAGGTCGGCGGCCGGGAGGTGTTCGTTCCCACCGAGCAGACCGGCGTTTTCGATGGCGACGGAACTGAAGCTAACCAGCCCCAAACTCGACCTGCGCCGCTTCGAGCGGCGGGACGGCGAGGTCCTGCTGCGCCGGGACGTGCTGGGCCACCGGCTCATCGACGTGCCGAGCGCCCACCTGATCCGGGCGGCCGACCTCGAGCTACGGCAGCAGTGGACCCCGGACGGGCGTGAAGAATGGGTGCTCGCCGGGGTGGATACCCGCCGCCGGCCCGGCTGGCTGCGGCGCCTGACCGGGCGGGGTGGCGGTGACCAGGACGCGCGGCAGTTCCGCGACTGGTCCAGGTTCGAGCCGCTGATCGGGCACGCCAGCAGCGCGAGCCTGCGCGGCCCGCTGGCCCGGATCCGGCGGCTCAAGCCGGCCCAGATCGCCGACCTGCTCGAGGACGCGTCCAAGGCCGAGGAGAGCGAGATCCTCGGCCGCGTCCACGCTGATCCCGAGCTGGAAGCGGACGTCTTCGAGGAACTGGACGAGGATCGGGCCACCCGGCTGCTCGCCGAGCGCAGCGACGCGGAGATCGCCGCGGTGCTGGCCAGGATGCGGGCCGATGACGCCGCTGACACCATCGCCGAACTGCCGCAGCAGCGGCGGCAGGCCGTGCTCGACCTGCTCCCGCCCGGCCAGCGGACCAAGGTACTGACGCTGATGGGGTTCAACCCCACCAGCGCGGGCGGACTATGGGGGTCGACTTCCTGGCCCTGCCCGAAGGCCTCCCGGTCGCCGACGCGATCGCGGCCGTCGCCAGCGCCGAAACCCTCCAGCCCGAGGCCCTGACCAGCGTGCACGCGCTGGACGCAGCGGGACGCCTGCGCGGGGTCGCCACGGTGGTGCGGCTCGTCCAGGCGGACCGCGGAGGCCCGGCTGCTTGACGTGAGTGACCAGGACCCGGTGCGGGTCGGCGCCGACACCGACGTGGTCGATGTCGCGGTGCTGATGAGCGACTACAACCTGATCACGATCCCGGTGGTGGACGAGGACCGCCGGATGATCGGCCTGATCACCGTGGACGACGTCCTGGAGGTCACGCTGCCGGAGGACTGGCGGCGCAGGGAAACCGCCCAGCCGCCGGACGCGCAGCGCGGCAGCGCGCCGTGAGTGAGGCTCAAGTACCTGAGCCGCCCGCTGGAGCGAGCAGACCAGGAGCCGGGACCAGCGGGAGCCTGGTCCGCCCGGAGCACGGACCGGCCCGGCGCCGCCCGGGCCCGCGCGCCGCCGAGCCCGGCGGCCGCCCGGACGCCAGGCCCGGCCGACCCGAGGCCGGCGGCCCCCGGAGCCGGCCCCCGGGCCGCGCCTGCAGCGGCCGGCCCGGCCGGGCCGGCCGCACGCCCCGCTGGCCGCCGGGCCCCGGCGGCAGCGCCCAGCGCGGTGCTGGACGAGGCGCACCTCGGTGACATCGAGGGCGCGCTGGGCCGGATCCGGGTGGGCGAGGACGACCGGCACCCGGGACTGCGCCGCCGGCTGGTCACCTTCCTGGCCATCCTGGGCCCCGGCCTGATCGTCATGGTCGGCGACAACGACGCGGGCGGCGTGTCCACCTACGCCCAGGCCGGCCAGAACTACGGCTACAGCCTGCTCTGGGTGCTGCTGCTGCTCATCCCGGTGCTCATCGTCAACCAGGAGATGGTGGTCCGGCTCGGCGCGGTCACCGGGGTCGGCCACGCCCGGCTGATCAACGAGCGGTTCGGCCGGTTCTGGGGCTGGTTCAGCGTCGGCGACCTGTTCGTGCTCAACTTCCTGACCATCGTCACCGAGTTCATCGGCGTCTCGCTCGCGCTGCGCTACTTCGGCATCACGCCCTACGTCTCCGTGCCGCTCACGGCGGTCCTGCTCATCGGCATCACCGCCAGCGGCAGCTTCGCCCGCTGGGAACGGGCCATCTTCCTGTTCATCGCGACCAGCCTGGTGCTGTACCCGCTGGCGCTCGCGTCCCACCCGTACTGGGGCCAGGTCGCCTACCACCTGGTGGTGCCGGGCATTCAGGGCGGCGCCAGCTCGGCCGCGGTCCTGCTCATCATCGCCATCGTCGGCACCACGGTGGCGCCCTGGCAGCTGTTCTTCCAGCAGTCCAACGTGGTGGACAAGCGGATCACGCCCCGGTTCATCGGCTACGAGCGCGCCGACACCTCGCTCGGCGCCGTGGTCGTGGTGGTCGGGGCCATCGCGATCATGGTGGTAGCGGTCTTCGCGGTCCGCGGCACGGACCTGGCGGGCAAGTTCACCAACGCCCTCGGGGTGGCCCGCGCGCTGGAGCACGCACGCCTACTGGATGGGCGCGCTGTTCGCCATCGTGCTGCTTGACGCCAGCATCATCGGCGCCTCGGCGGTGACCCTGTCCACCAGCTACGCCTTCGGCGACGTGTTCGGCATCAAGCACTCCCTGCACCGCAGCTTCCGCGACGCCCGGCAGTTCTACGCCGCCTACACCGCGCTGGTCGTGGTGGCCGCGGCCATCGTGCTCATCCCGCGCGCTCCGCTCGGGCTGATCACCACCAGCGTGCAGGCCCTGGCCGGGGTGCTGCTGCCCAGCGCCAGCGTGTTCCTGCTGCTGCTGTGCAACGACCCGGAAGTCCTCGGCCCGTGGGTCAACAAGCGCTGGCTCAACGTCCTGGCCACCGTCATCATCGGCGTGCTGCTCACCCTGTCCGGCACGCTCGTGGTCAGCACCGTGTTCCCGCACCTGAACGTGGCCGACGTCGCGATGGTGGTGGCGCTCGCGCTGATCGTGGCCGGGGGCGGGACTGGCCTGTTGCTGGAGCTGACCCAGCGGCGCGGCCAGCGGCGCCCGGCCGGTCCCGCCGCGGCTGAGCGAGCAGGAGCGGAGGAACTGGCGGATGCCGCCGCTGGCCCTGCTCAAGCCGGTGCAGTGGTCACCCGCGACCAAGCTGGGCATGCTGCTGCTCCGCGGCTATCTGGTGGTCTCGGTCGTCCTGCTCGCCGTGAAGGCCGTTCAGCTCGGCGGCGGGTGAGTCCCCGGATGCGGTCGTTCTGCTGGTCAGCGGCGGCGGGGGCGCTCCTGCCTTGTCCAGCCGCAGGGCCAGGGTCGGGCAGGACGCGACCGCGCGCCGGGCGTGTTCCTCCAGGTCCGCCGGGACCGGCCCGGCCGCGATGACCGGATATCCCCAGGGATCCAGCGTGACCATCTCCGGGAGCAGGTCGGCGCACACCCCGTGGGCGTCACAGGCGATCGGGTTCAGCTTGAGCACCCGGCTCATCGCGGGCTGCCGGGGGTGCGGGGGATGGGCAGCACCGGCGGGCGGCTGGCGGCCGGGCACGGCCCGCGGCTGAGGTGGCGCTGCAGGTCGTCGGCGAACACCCGCAGCGCGCTGGCGACCAGGGCGACCGCGCCGTCGGGGAAGTGGCAGGCTCCGCGCTTGTCCACCAGCGGCAGCAGGTACCGCAGCCACTCCGCAGCCCGCTCGTCCCGGCCCTGCCAGGCGAGGTGGGCCAGGGCGTCGGCGATGGCGGGCAGCCCGAACGTGCACGGCCCGCACTGCCGGGCGCTCTGCCCGGCCAGATAACGCAGCACCCGGGCGGTTTCGGCCAGGCCGCAGCAGGCCGCGGGCAGCGCGATCAGCACGCCCGCGCCGAAGGAGGCGCCCGCCGACCGGAGCCCCGGCGGGCTGACTGGTACCGCCGCCGCCGCGGGCAGCGGCAGCCAGCCGCCGAAGTAGCCGCCCGCCAGGATGGCCTGCAGCGGTTCCGCCGGACCGCCGGCCAGCTCGATCAGCTCGCCGCCGGCCAGGCCCAGGGCGATCTCGTACACGCCGGGTCTGCCCACCGCCCCGCTGATCGTGACCAGGGCGGAACCGGGCGCCTCCAGGGTCCCGACGGCGCCGAACCACTCCGGACCGTACCGGGCGATCAGCGCCATGTGGGCCAGCGTCTCGACGTTGTTCACCAGCGTGGCCTGGCCGCCGACCCCGCGCTCGAAGGGCCGCGGTGGCACGTACACCGGGACCGCCGGGCCCCCGTTGAGGAAGTTCACCAGCGCGGATTCCTCGCTGGCCACGAAGCCAGCCGGGTACCGCCACCACGCGGACCGCCGCCTCGGCCAGGCCGGCCTGCCGGCGTTCCGCTACCGCGGCCAGCAGCCCGTCGACCCGCCCGGGAACGGCGCCGTCGACGCACAGATAGGCGGTGGCCGCGCCGACCGCGCCAGCGGCCAGCGCGATCCCGTCGAGCACCAGATGCGGGGACTGGCGGAGCAGGAGGGAGTCTTTCCCGCTCGCGGGCTCGGATTCGGCCCCGTTGGCGATCAGCACCGCGCCGCCGCGCCGCCTCCCGCGCCGGGCCGCCCCGGCGACGGCCCGCATCTTCCGGGCGGCGGGGAAGGCCGCGCCGCCCCGCCCGGTCAGGCCCGCCCGCTCCACCTGGGCGATCAGCCCGGCCTGGCCGTGCGCCCCAGCGGGCCCGGCCGGGCCGGCGGGGCGAGCGGGCCGGCGGGAGCGGGCCGTAGCGGCTGAGGTGGGCCTGCAGTCCGAGCGGCGCGCCCGCGGCGATCAGCCGGGGCAGCCGGGCCGCGGGCAGGCGTGGGCCGGTGGTGCCGGCGCCGCGCACCGCGGTCACGAGGCTGGTCCAGGACAAGCCCGCGGCGCGGGCCGCGGATGCCCGCCCTGCCGCCGCGTCCAGCGGGTCACGGGCCTGGCTCCGGTCACGGGCCTGGTGGCTGGTCTGGTCGTGGGTCAGGGCCGGCAGCCCGGCGTGCAGCGACCAGCCGGGCCGCAGCGGTCCCGACACCAGCCACGCGCCGCCCGCGATCAGCACGGCCACCAGCGCGATGGCGCCGGCCACGCGGACCCCCGGATGCGCGGGCCAGCCGTCGGCGAGCCGCCACCCGGTCAGGCCCGCGATCGCCACCACGCACAGGAGCGTGACCACCAGCACCCACCGGGTGCGGGTGTCGCTGCCGGTGCCGAGGCCGTGCAGCACGGCGAACGGCCAGCACAGGTAGGCGGTCCAGTGCACCAGCCGCCAGGTGCGAAGACCGAGCCGGGCCCGCAGCAGGCTGGTCACGGTCAGCGCGATCAGCAGGTCCAGGGCGATCGCGCCGAACCCGAGCCACAGCGGCCGGTAGGGGGAGATGAACGGGACGAACGCGTCCTGCAGGTCAATCGGGACGAAGTTGTCGAGGATCGTCGTCAGCACGTGCGCCGCCGTGAACGCCAGGGCCAGCAGTGACATGTTCCGGTGCAGGCCGATCGTGATGAACCGGGGCCAGTGACGGCCCTCGAAGCGCACCGCGGTGAGCAGGCCGAGCGCCATCCCGACGGTCAGCAGCACGAGCGCCACCACGCCGGTGGCCCGGGTGATGTACCAGAGCGGGGTGGACGAGGTGACGACCAGCGCCGCGTGCCCGCCCAGTTGCGGCATGGCGCCCAGCGAGCCCGGGACCGGCCCGGTGACGCCCGCTGCGATCATGAGCCGCCCGACACTCCCTGGGCCGGCCCCTGGGCCGGGGCCACGTTCTGCGCCGGGGCCTGCAGCGAGCCACCCGCGCTGCTGGGTACCGCCCTGCTGCCCGGTGCCCTGCTGCCCGGTGCCCGCTGCTGCCCGGTGCCCTGCTGGCTGCTGCCCCCGCCCGCATTGCCGCCGGACGGGGAGTTGCCGGTGGCCGACCCGCTGGCCGCGGCGGAGCCGGACAGGTGGCCGAACGCGACCGCGATCGCGGCCGAGCAGGCCAGACCGGCCGCGCCGATCCGGAAGGTCAGGCGGCGCACCCGGCGCAGCCCGTCCTCGCGGGCGGCGACCGCGAAGCGCACGTCCTCCCGCGGCATGGGCACTCCTCCTGGGAGCGGGCCTAAGTCAGTCTGAGGCAGTTTACGTCCGGACCCCCGGTCCGGCGGCCTCAGTCTGACGGCCCGAGCTCAGCGCCAGTGCAGCGCGCAAACCTGAGGGTTCGCTGAAGATCGCCGCTCAGGATCCTCACCGATCCGGGCGGGCTGGCCGCCAGCACCGCCGGCCCGGGCACCGCGCGCTGTCCCGGCGGCCGATCTCCCCGGCGCCGCGATGAGCCCTGGGGAATGTCGGGCCGGCCGCGTATTCTCGCTGCATGCGCGGTTATACGCAGGACAAGGACGCCTACCTCAAACGCTTGCGGCGGATCGAGGGCCAAGTGCGCGGCCTGCAGCGCATGGTGGAAGAGGACGTCTACTGCATCGATGTGCTCACCCAGGTCTCGGCGGTGACCCGGGCCCTGCAGGCGGTCGCGCTGGGGCTGCTGGAGGAGCACCTGGGCCACTGCGTGACCGAAGCGGTCCGGGCCGGCGGTGACGAGGGACGCGAATCAGTCCGCGAGGCCGCGGAGGCGATCTCCCGGCTGGTCAAGTCTTAGTCTCCGGCTGGCCCAGTCGTGCTCGGGGTCCGCGAGCCGGGCGAAGGCCCGCAGGTTGGCCAGGCTCTCGCCCCGCTTGACCCGCCACGCCCACTCCTTGCGGATCGAGGAGGCGAAGCCGATGGCCAGGGCCGGGTCGAAGTTCTCGTCTGAGTAGGTCAGCACGCAGCCCAGGATGCGGTCCACCTCGGCGGTGCTCACCGAGGCGAGCGGGAGCCGGCCCACCAGGTAGACGTCACCAGCCGGGTCGAGGGCGAAATGCACCCCGAACATCCGGCCGCTGCGCTCCAGCAGGAAGCGGTAGAAGCGGGCGTGATCCTCGTCCGGCTGGCGGCAGAAGAACGCCTCCACATGCAGGCTGTGCCGTCCGGCGATCAGCCACGTCATGGTGGCCAGCTTGTGCTGGCCTTCCAGCTTGACCAGGTAACTGCCCGGCTGGGGACTCTCCCAGCCCAGGCCCAGCTCCCGCAGGGCAGCCTCGATGGCCGACGCGGCCTCTTCCTGGGCGGACGGCGGCGGGGAGGCGGGCTCGGTCATGGTTCCTCATAGTGCCAGGCCGCACCGCTGCCGCCCGCACCACCCCGCCCGCGGGCGGCTGCTCCCGTGCTGCTGTCTCAAGCTCCCTAACGCTCTTTCGCGGCCGCTCATGAAGGCAGGGCCCGGGTGAAGCTGGCCGGCGCCGGGACGCTGCTCATCGCGCCCGCGTACACGCTCATCAGCCGGTCCACGGTGCGCGACCAGCCGAACCGGGAGGCGTGCGCCACGCCACCACGGGACAGCCGCTCCAGCCGGGCTGGCGAGGAGATGAGCTCGCGCAGCGCCCGCGCGTAGCTGGCCGGATCATGGTCGTCGACCAGGAGGCCGGACTCGCCGTGCTTGACCGCGGTCCGCAGGCCGCCCACCGCGGCCGCGATCACCGGCGTGCCGCAGGCCTGGGCCTCCACGGCCACCAGGCCGAACGACTCCGAGTACGAGGGCACCATGACCACGGTCGCGGCCCGGTACCAGTCGGCCAGCTCACGCTGCGGGCACGGTGGCTCCAGCCGGACCAGGCCGCCGAGGCCCAGCTCCTGAGCCAGCTCGATCAGGCCGTCCGGGTCAGCCCGCCCGGTCCCGCTCGGGCCGCCGACGAAGGCGAGGGTCAGCGTCCTGGCCAGCGCCGGGTCGTCCCGGACCAGCTGCGCGGCGGCGCGCAGCACCAGGTCAGGCGCCTTCAGCGGCTGCACCCGGCCGGCGAACACCACCACGGTCCCCTCGGCGGGCAGGCCGAGCCTGCGCCGGGCCTCGGCGGCCGGGCCGGGCCGGAACACCGCCAGGTCCACGCCCGGGTTCACGGTCCAGACCTTGGCCGGATCCGCCCCGTACAACCTCACCAGCTGGAGCGCTTCCTCCTCGGTGTTGGCGACCAGCCGGTCCGCGGTGGACACGACCTCCGTCTCGCCCCGCAGCCGCATTTCCGGCTCGGCCGCGTCTCCCCGGGCCAGCGCGGCGTTCTTCACCCGGCCGAGCGTGTGCATGGACTGCACCAGGGGGACGCCCCAGCGCTGCCGGGCCACCAGCCCAACCTGGCCGGAGAGCCAGTAGTGCGCGTGCACCAGGTCGTAGCGGCCGGGGTCGTGGGCGGCCTCGGCGCGCAGCACCTCGAAGGTGAACTGGCACAGCTGAGCGGGCAGGTCGGCCTTGTCCAGCTCCTCGAACGGGCCGGCCGGCACATGCCGGACCAGCACGCCGGGCACGAGTTCAGCCACGGGCGGTGCGTCTGGCGAGACGGCCCGGGTGAAGATCTCGACCTCCACGCCGCGGCCAGCCAGCCGCTTCGCGACCTCCACCACGTAGACGTTCAGGCCCCCGGCGTCACCGGTGCCTGGCTGTTCGAGCGGCGAGGTATGGACACTGATGGTCGCGATCCGCCGGGGGAAGCGTCGCGGCACGGGCATGCACCTCCGGACTGATCAACCACCTGATAGCGCGGGGTGTTCCCGCCCGGCGCACGGGTCTGGCCTGGTCGGGTCGCAGGTCAGGCCGGGCCCGTGCCTGGGCCGCAGGCCTGCGCGGTCCCCGGGCCCGGCGCGCGGCCTGACCGCGCCCGTTAAGCTCAGCGGTATGGCGACGCTGGTGCTGCTGCGGCACGGAGAAAGCGAATGGAACGCGGAAGGCTTGTTCACCGGGTGGGTGGACGTGGGCGCTGTCGGAACGAGGCGGCGACCGAGGCCTCGAGCGGCGGGACCCTGCTGCGTGAGTCGGGCGTGCTGCCTGACCTCGTGCACACCTCGGTGCTGACCCGGGCCATCCAGACCGCCAACCTCGCGCTCGACGCGGCGGGCCTGCTCTGGCTGCCGGTGCGCAGGTCCTGGCGGCTGAACGAGCGGCACTACGGGGCGCTGCAGGGCAAGAACAAGGCGCAGACGCGGGAGGAGTTCGGCGACGAGCAGTTCATGCTCTGGCGCCGCTCCTATGACGTGCCGCCGCCACCGCTGGCCGACGATGACCCGTACTCCCAGGCGGGCGATCCGCGGTACGCCCTGCTCCCGCCGGAACTGATGCCCCGCACCGAGTGCCTCAAGGACGTGCTGACCCGGCTGATGCCGTACTGGCACGACGCCATCGTCCCCGACCTCGCCGGCGGACGCGACGGTGCTGGTGGTGGCGCACGGGAACTCGCTGCGCGCCCTGGTGAAGCACCTGGACGGCATCTCCGACGACGAGATCGCCGGGCTGAACATCCCGACCGGGATCCCGCTCGTCTACGAGATCGGCGCCGACTTCCGGCCCAAGGAACCAGGCGGCCGTTACCTCGACCCGCAGGCCGCGGCCGCGGCGGCCGAGGCGGTCGCGAACCAGGGACGCTGACCGCTCCGGGCTGACGGTTCGGGCTGGCCGTTCCGGGCTGGCCGTTTCGGGCTGGGTCGCGCCGGTATGTCCCGCCCGGCGCCTTGCTTCGGACAAATCGGGCATGACGCCGGACTGGCTGCTGCGTGAATAGATGGGGAACAGGACGGCCGCGGCGGCGCTGGCCCGAGGCGATCTGCGCTGCTCCCGCATACCATCGAAGGGTGTGCGTGCAGGTGACGGTGATCATGGCTGGGCCAGCCACTGAGCACGGGCCTCGAACGCAGGTCGCTGCGCACGGCCACCGAAGCATCGGCCACTGAAGCACGGGCCACTGAACTGGACGACCCTGGGACAGGAGCCTCCCCATCGTGAAGATCCGGAAGGCGGCCAAGGCGCATCCCGTCACCGACGTGTCCGCACAGCGACGTCAGCCTCCCCGGCTCCCGGCCGGTATCGCGGCCGTGCTCTCCGTGCTCTCCTCGTCCGCCGTGGTCATCGACAGCGACGACCGGGTGCTCCGGGCCAGCGCGGCGGCCCGGTCGTTCGGCCTGGTCAAGGGCGACCGCCTGATGGTCGGAGAGCTGCTGGCCCTGGCCCGCCAGGTACGCCGGGACGGCGAGATCCGGGAAGGTGAGATCGAGGTCTCGGGCACCAAGTTCGGCGGCCGGACCACGAGCTTCGCCGTGCGGGTGGCCCCGCTGGGTTCCGGGGTGGGCGGCGGCGGCCTGGTGCTGCTGCTGGCCGAGGACCAGACCGAGAGCCGCCGGGTGGAGGAAGTCCGGCGGGACTTCGTGGCCAATGTCAGCCACGAGCTCAAGACCCCGGTCGGGGCGCTGGCGCTGCTGGCCGAGACGGTCGAGGACGCCGCCGACGACCCCGAGGCGGTCCGCCGGTTCGCCGGGCGGATGCGGCAGGAGGCATCCCGGCTCACCAAGCTGGCCCAGGACCTGATCACCCTGTCCCGGATCCAGGCGGCCGAGCCCATCCCCGATCCCATCCCGGTGGACCTGTCCCTGGTGGTGGCCGAGGCGCTGGACCGGTGCCGGATGAAGGCCAACGCCCACGGCATCGAGCTCGCCGCGGACGGCGAGCCCGGCCTGGTCGTGCTGGGGGACGAGGACCTGCTCGTCAACGCGCTGCGCAACCTGCTCGAGAACGCGGTCGCCTACAGCCCGGAGAAGACCCGGGTCGTGGTGGCCACCCACCGCGATCGCCGGGGACGTGGTCGAGATCAGCGTCACGGACCAGGGGATCGGCATCCCCCAGCGTGACCTGGAGCGGATCTTCGAGCGTTTCTACCGGGTCGACCCAGCCCGCTCCCGCGCCACCGGCGGGACCGGGCTGGGCCTGGCCATCGTGAAGCACGTGACCGCCGCGCACGGCGGCAAGGTCACGGTTGGGAGCAAGGTAGGCGAGGGGTCGACGTTCACCCTGCGGCTGCCGATTGCCAACCGCCCACGCGCTGCGGCCGGGAGCCCCCTGCCACCAGCAGCATCATCTGCAGGGAGGCCGTGAAGTGACGCGGGTGCTGGTCGTGGAAGACGAAGAATCGTTCAGTGACGCGCTGTCCTACATGCTGCGCAAGGAGGGCTTCGAGGTAGCGGTCTGCCCCACCGGCCCGGACGCGCTCGAGACCTTCGACCGCGACGGCGCGGATCTGGTGCTGCTCGACCTCATGCTGCCCGGGTTGCCCGGCAGCGAGGTGTGCCGCACCCTCCGCGAGCGGTCGACCGTGCCGGTGATCATGCTGACCGCCAAGGACAGCGAGATCGACAAGGTGGTCGGCCTCGAGCTGGGTGCCGACGACTACGTCACCAAGCCGTTCTCTTCCCGCGAGCTGGTGGCCCGGATGCGCGCCGTGCTCCGGCGGCGCGGCGAGCCTGAAGACGCCGCGATCTCCACGCTGGAATCGGGCCCGGTCCGGATGGACGTGGACCGGCACGTGGTGACGGTGCGCGGCGACCAGGTCCAGCTCCCGCTCAAGGAATTCGAGCTGCTCGAGGTGCTGCTGCGAAACACCGGGCGGGTGCTCACCCGGATGCAGCTGATCGACCGGGTCTGGGGTGCCGACTACGTCGGCGACACCAAGACCCTGGACGTGCACATCAAGCGGCTGCGGGCCAAGGTCGAGGTCGACCCGGGGAACCCGCGGCACATCATCACGGTGCGCGGGCTCGGCTACAAGTTCGAGCCGGGCAGCTGAAGCCCGGTCCGCTGAACCGCTCCGCCGAAGCCCGGCTGGCTGAGTCTGGGTCAGGCCGTGGGAGTCGTGGTCGGGGTGGCCGTGGCGGTTCCGCCCGCGGTCGGGGTGGGCGTGGCCGACGCCTGGCCGTGATGCCGGCGCTTGCCCTTCGCGGACGCGCTGGGCGTCGGCGTCGGGGCCGGCGAGAACGTGGCGTACGAGTTCGCTCGGGCGAGCACCGGCAGGTCCAGGCGTATCGTGCCCGCGTTCTGGAAGGTGAGCAGCACCGGGACGTAGGTGCCGCTGGTCAGGCTCCGGCGCAGGCCGCTGAGCACCAGCTCGGGTGCCGGGCCGGTCAGCAGCGCGCTCTGGTCCTGCTCCAGCAGGACGCCGCCCGTGGGCAGCGTGACCGAGGTGGCGGTGCCTGGCGCGGAGACCCTGACCAGGCGGTCCCGCGGGCCCGGTGTTGACCAGTCCCACGAACATGCTCGCCGAACTGCCCGCGGGCAGGGTGGCGTTCAGCGGTCCGCCGAGGATGAACGCGTTGCGTATCGCGATCTCGCCGCTGCCCGCGTGGATCGTCGCGGACGCCCCGTTCGTGGGCGGGTGCCAGTGCAGGACCGGCGCGTCGCCGCCGGCCTCGCATCCCGCCAGCACCGGGATCAGCGCCACCGCCGCGACAGCGCAGGCCCGGCGCAGGGCCTTCAGGCCCGGCCGGGGTGATCGGGACGCGGCCGTAGGCCGGGCGGCGGGACGGCTCAGGGGGAGCATCACGTGCTCTCCTCGTATTCGTGTGAGGTGCACCTGGGACGCGAGAAAGCGTATCGGCAGCCGCTGCGTCGCCGGCCACCGGGCCGGGTGTGTCGCCGACTGGACGGCTGGGCGGGTCAGTGCGCCCGGACTGCGTGGCGCCGGCCGGCGTGGCCGCGGTGCCGCGTGCTCCCCGGCCCGCGATGGGTCAGGCGGCCCGCAGCCCGGCCTGGCCGGCCAGCAGCATGTCCTCGCCCGGGTCGTCCAGTCCCTGCGGGCTCTCCCCGTGCAGCGCCTTCATGCCGTCCTTCAGCTGCACCCCCGGGCCGAGATGCGTGTTGATGCTGCGCACCAGGCCGTCCCGGTACACGAGCACCGCGGTCAGCCCGACGGGGTGGTAGGCGCTGCCCATGGCGTCCTGCGGTGTCGGTCACCACATGGTCGGCGCTCAGCCCGGCTACGCCTGGCCAGCTTCCGGGCCTGGGCGACGGCCGGACCGGCCGCGACGAAGTAGAGCGTCACGCCCGCGGCGCTCGCCTGCGCGCTCAGCTGGCTGCGCCGCGGCCACGCACTGGCAGCCTGCCGGGACGAGGGCGAGGACCGAAGGGCGGAAGTCGCGCAGCGCGCGGATCTGATCGCCGCCGACGGTGACGCTGGCTGCGGGCAGCAGGCCGCCCACCTGGCCCACCGGGGGCCGCGTTTGCTGCGGGGCGCTGGTGGTCTGCAGCGTGCTGGGCACCGCACGCCGGGCCGTGAACATGGTGAGCAGCGTCCCGGCCAGCAGGGTGAGGGCCAGGCAGCTGGCGAGCAGGGGAAGGACCATCCCGTCCCTGGTGAGCGGGCCGCCCAGCCGCCGGGCCAGCCGGTGCCGGCGCTGCATGCGCAGCTCCCGGCGGTACGCCTGGATATCCCGATCGAGTTCCCTGGCGTCGTCCGGGATTTCGATGTCAACCGGGGGCAGGCCATAGTCGTCCCGCTCCGGCTCCCCACCTCTGTTCACGAGCATCCTTCTCCGGCGTGCGCGGCCTCGTCGTTCTCCAGTATGTGCCTGCGATCGCCTTCCCGACACGCTTGGCCGCCAGCGGATTGAGACAGGTTCGTCCCAGGTGCCTCGCCCAGGGGCCTCAGGTGCCTTCCCCGGGGCGGGGCAGCGGCCTGCTAAGCCCTGGCGGGGCCGGGGAAGGCCTCCCGCCAAGCCCCGCGACAGCCGCCGAAGGCCCGCGGCCGCAGGCCTCCGCACACCGGGAGAAAGCCCCCAACGGGGCGCTGAGGAGGCTATCGACGTGAAACCAGCCGGAAACGTATGATCTGTCTAGGGTGGCCCGCAGGGCCCAGGCCCTCCCCGACACACCCCGACGGCCGCTTTCTGAGACCCTAAAACGCCCATTGACCTGCACGTTTAGCGTGAACGTCAGGTAAGGCGCCCCGTTGGTCGTGCTAACATTGCTTTAGCGGAAGGGGTATGTGCCACATGACTTTTAAGGTCGGCGACACGGTCGTCTACCCCCACCATGGGGCTGCTCGCATCGAAGAGATCGAGACCCGTTCGATCAAGGGTGAGGACAAGACGTACCTCGTTCTCAAGGTCGACAAGGGTGACTTGACCGTACGCGTTCCCGCTGACAATGCGGAGCTGGTAGGCGTACGGGACGTTGTCGGGCAGGAAGGGCTGGAGAAGGTGTTCGAGGTGCTTCGCGCCCCGCACACCGAGGAACCGACTAACTGGTCTCGACGGTACAAGGCCAACCTTGAGAAGCTCGCCTCCGGCGACGTGAACAAGGTAGCCGAGGTCGTCCGCGATCTGTGGCGCAGGGACCGGGAGCGTGGCCTGTCTGCGGGCGAGAAGCGCATGCTGGCCAAGGCGCGGCAGATCCTGGTGAGCGAGCTCGCGCTGGCCGAGAAGACCAACGAGGACAAGGCTGAGGCGCTGCTCGACGAGATCCTCGCCTCCTGACCTAGCGCGGCGCGCATATGGTGAGCGGGCTGCCCAGGGTCGGAGTGGGCACAGATGTGCACCCCTTCGGCTCTGGGCGCCCGCTCTACCTGGCGGGCCTGTTCTGGCCGGGCGAAGAGGGCCTGACCGGGCATTCGGATGGTGATGTGGCGGCGCACGCCGCCTGCGACGCTCTGCTGTCGGCCGCCG
This sequence comes from uncultured Actinomycetes bacterium, assembly GCA_963742055.1. Taxonomy (GTDB): domain Bacteria; phylum Actinomycetota; class Actinomycetes; order Streptosporangiales; family Streptosporangiaceae; genus RYN-230. The sequence continues at coordinate 78,746 of CAVUKT010000014.1, forward strand.
GGCTGGGTGATCTCGGCGCGAACTTCGGAACGGCCGAGGCGCAGTGGGCCGGGGCGCCGGGTACCGCACTGCTGCAGGCCACCGCGGCCTTGGTCGCCGGGGCCGGATACGCCATCGGCAACGTGGCCATCCAGGTCATCGGCGAGCGGCCGCGGCTGTCCTCCCGGCGCCAGGAGGCCGAGAAAGTGCTGTCCGAGGCCCTCGGCGGGGTTCCCGTCAGCCTGTCCGGCACCACCACGGACGGGCTGGGCCTGACGGGCCGGCGCGAAGGCATCGCGGCCATCGCCACGGCCCTGGTCGTCGAGGAGGGCCGGGCTCAGCCAGCTGCGACTCCGCGGGCCGAAGGCTAACAGGCGGAAGGCTAAGGCGCGGAAGGCTAACGGGCCAGCCGGCGGCAGCAGGCTAGCGGCCGGACGGAAGTTAGCGGGCGGAAGTTTAGCGGGCAGAAGATTTGCGGGCCGGGTAGAGCAGCTCGCGGTAACTGTCGCCGTAGTGCCGCTCCAGTTCTTCGAGCGTCTCCTCCGTGTCGGCCTGGACGCTTTTCACGATGCAGGCCACCGAGGGCAGCACCCCGGGGTTCCAGGTCTGCGGATCCCAGAGCTGGGCTCGCAGGAACGCCTTGGCGCAGTGGTAGAAGACCTCTTCCACCTCAACCAGGAGCGCCAGCCGGGGCCGGTTCCCCTGGACGATCATGTCGTCGAAGAACGCCGCCTCGCGGATCAGCCGGGCGCGGCCGTTGATGCGCAGCGTGTCGTCCCGGCCCGGGGACCAGGAACACCAGTCCGACCTGCGGGTTGCTGAGGATGTTGCCGAACCCGTCGAACCGCCTGTTGCCCGGACGGTCCGGGATCGCGATCGTGGTGTCGTCCAGCACCTGGGTGAAGCCCGGCGGGTCACCCTTCGGTGAGACGTCACACCTGCCGTCCGCCGAGGACGTCGCGACCAGGCAGAACGGGGAGGCGGCCAGCCATTCGCGGTCCCGCTGGTGCAGGGTGGGACGGACCTTGGTCGCCGAGCGCCGGGACGGTGTGCCCAGCACCGCATGCAGTTCCGCCTCGGAGGTCAACTCGGTCATGTCAGCGACATAAGCCACGGCGTTGCTCCTGGGGCTGGTCCGGCGGCGACGGATTCAGCGTAACCGGGCGCCGCGCGGCGATCCCGGCCGGGCCGGGCTGGTCGCGGACCAGAGCCAGGTCGCGATAGTGACCAGAACCAGGTCAGGAGTCCGAGTCGGTCTCATCTTCGGGGGGTGTAGGGGTACTCCTCAGCCGGTCGAAGTGCGGCGACGGTGCAGGCACCGGTGCGGGCATGGCCTGATGCGGCACGTGGATGGTCCCTCCGGCCCGGCTGGGTGCCCGCGGTTTCGGCATCGGAATTCCCGGCCGGGGGGGCCTGGCTACGAGGCGGCTCATCGGTGCCGGACTGCTCGGCGCCCGGCTGCGCGGTGTCCGGCTGCCCGGCAGGGGGCTCGGCCTCAGGAGGCTCGGCCTCAGGAGGCTCAGCCCCGGCGGTCTGGGCTTCGGCGGTCTGGGCTTCGGCGGTCTGGGACTCGGCAGGCTGGACCCCGGCGGTCTGGGCTTCGGCGGTCTGAGCCTGAGCAGGCTGAGCTCCGGCTGGGCTCCGGCTTCCGCCTCAGCCTGCCCGTCACCAGGGGCTTCGTCCTCGTCCGCCTCCTCCAGCGCGACCTGTTCCTGGACGGCGTGCTCCTCGCCCACTGGTTCCTGCTCAGCCTGTTCCTGGCTGGCCGGCTCGCGATCGGCGGACCTCCCCGGGCCGGTCCCGTTCAATGCCGACTCAGCCGGCGCGCCGGCGGCCGAGTCGCCCGGCCCGGCCGGCGGCTCTGGCGGCCCCGCCTGCGGTCCAGGAGGCGGGGCCGGCTGGAAAAAGCTTCGTGGCGGCGACTGGTCTGCGTCGGTACGCCGCGTCTCACTGCCCTGCGACGTAGCGCCCGCGGCCGGGACGGAATCCGGGCTGGCTGGGGCAGTAGCGCCCGGCAGGGTGCCGGCGGGCCGGTACCGGCAGAGGGGGTCTCGGCCGGGGGAGTAGCAGCCGGGAGGGTCTCGGCCGGGAGGGTCTCGGCCGGGGGAGTAGTGGCCGGAAGAGACCCTTCCGAGGGGATCAGGGCCGGGGCACCTTCCCGGGCCGGGACGGGGTCGGCGGCCGTGCGGGCCGGGTGCACCGCATTGGTCCCGGCCACGGCCGGGCTGCATGGGCCGGGCCGCGCGGGCCGAGGATCTCCAGCCCGGGCCGGGAGGAGGCGCCAGCCGCGGCGGATTCCGGCCGGGCGGTTCCGGCGAGAGCGGTTCCGGCGAGAGCGGTTGCTGCTGGGGCGGGGCCGGCGGAGGCCGGGCCCGCCGGGGCGGTTGCCGTTGCGGCGCTGTCGGTCACAGGCTCGTCGGCCGCGGCTGCCCGGGTGCGGCGGAACTGCCGGAGCATCGACAGGAGCAGGCTGAACGCCAGCAGCAGGAGGGCCCACGGGAGGATCGGCCACGGTCGCGGCGGCCGGTTTGCGGGGGATGTGCGTCCCAGTCGCGTGGGCCGCGTCGGCGGCGGCCACCACGACCAGCAGGGCCAGCGTGCTCAGCCAGGAGTAGGTGCGCTGCCACCAGCCTGCCGAGCGCAGCGACACCACCGCGGCGCAGGACACCACCAGCATCGCGTCGAAGATCACCGGGAAGATCCGGGCCACGCTGGGCGACACCCCGGCGGATAGCGCGATCTTGTGGATCCCGCCGTAGGAGAGCACGAACGCCGCCGCAGCCAGCACGACTACCCCCGCGATCGCGGCGATCAGCGCGATCAGGCGGAGCGCGGCGTAGGGGTCGCGCCCCCGGGAGCCGTTCGCTCGGGGATTGTCGTTCATCGGGGCTACTTCGTCCTTCCTGCGGTGCTGCTGGGTGAGTCCCGGCCACGACCAAGGGTCCGGGAATCGGTGTGCGCCGGCGCCGGAACCGCCGGATGGCGGTCAACGGGGCCACGGGCAGGGGTGCCGGAAGCAAGCGGCCTTCAGGCCGCGTCCCGCCCGCGCGATCTCTCACGTCTGCGGCCCGAAGTCAGCGACCTGTGACGCCTGTGCTCCATAACGCCTCTGCTGTCTAACGTCAAGGGAGACGATATTGCGTATGGCTCGTGGACTGGGGATATTCGAGGCAAGCCCAGGTAACCGGCGTGTTGCAAGCCATGCCGGACCCTGACAAAAATCCTCGCGCGGGTACGCGGCCCGCGACGATCGCGGCCAGACCCGGCCGGCGGCCAGATGCGCGGGCCGCCCGGGCAGGCCGCCTGATCCCGTAGCCTGTGCTGCGTGACGCTCCGCCTTTACGACACTGCTGCGCGCACGGTGCGCGACTTCACGCCGGTGACGCCCGGGCAGGTGACGCTGTACCTGTGCGGGGCCACGGTGCAGGCGCCGCCGCACATCGGGCACATCAGGTCCGGCGTGGTCTTCGACATCGTCACCCGCTGGCTGCGGGCCAGTGGATACCAGGTCACGTTCTGCCGGAACGTCACCGACATCGACGACAAGATCCTCCGGGTCGCCGCGAACGAGGACGTCCCCTGGTGGCTCGTGGCCCAGCGCAACGAGCGGGCGTTCAGCCGCGCCTACGCGGTGCTGGGGTGCGTGCCTCCCGACGTCGAGCCCCGGGCCACCGGGCACGTGCCCGAGATGATCACCCTGATGCACCGGCTCATCGACACCGGGCACGCCTACGCGGCCGACGGCGGCGTCTACTTCGATGTCCGCTCGTACCCGGCGTACGGTTCGCTGTCCGGCCAGCGGGTGGACCACATGCGCCCCGCCGATGACACCGAGCCCAACGACGCCAAGCGTGACCCGCGCGACTTCGCGCTGTGGAAGGGCGCCAAGCCCGGCGAGCCCGCCTGGGACACCCCCTGGGGACCGGGGCGGCCGGGCTGGCACCTGGAATGCTCCGCCATGGCCACCAAGTACCTGGGCCCCACCTTCGACATTCACGGCGGCGGCCTGGACCTGATCTTCCCCCACCACGAGAACGAGATCGCCCAGTCCCGGGCGGCCGGAGACGGGTTCGCGCAGTACTGGCTGCACAACGGGCTGGTCGGGGTGGCCGGGGAGAAGATGAGCAAGTCCCTGGGCAACTCACTGCTGGTGGACGCCATGGTGACCCAGGTGCGCCCGGTGGAGTTGCGGTACTACCTGGGGCAGGCGCACTACCGCTCGGGGATCGAGTACTCGACCGGAAGCGCTGGACGAGGCCGTCGCCGCCTACCGGCGGATCGAGAACTTCGTGACCCGGGCGGCCGAGGTCAGCCAGCAGGCCGGGGCGGGCGGCGATCTGCCCGCCGCGTTCCGGGCCGCCATGGATGACGATCTGGCCGTGCCGCAGGCCCTGGCCGTGGTGCACGACACGGTCCGGGTCGGCAACAACGCGCTGGCCAGCGGCGACACCGCCGGGGCCGCGGCCGCGCTGGCCGCGGTCCGGGCCATGCTCGGCGTGCTCGGCCTCGACCCGCTGGCCGAGCCCTGGGCGTCGGCCAGCCCCGGCGACGACCTGCACGCGGTGGTCGGCGCGCTGGTGACGGTGGCGCTGACGCAGCGGCAGGCCGCCCGCGAGCGCCGCGACTACGCGGCCGCCGACGCGATCCGCGACGACCTGCAGGCGGCGGGCATCCTCATCGAGGACACCCCGCAAGGGCCGCGCTGGGAGCTGAAGCGATGACCGGCGGGGCAGCAGGCGGCGGATCCGCCCGCTCTGGCCGGGGCGGGCGGACCAAGTCGGGGAAGCCGCGGCCCGGGACCGGCGGCTACGGCAAGAAAAAGCTCGAGGGCAAGGGACCGACCCCCGCGGCTCACCTGCGGCCCGGTCACCCGGCGCAGCGCCGGGCGGCCGCGAAGGCGGCCGGGCCAGCCGGCGGGCCGCGGCGCGGGACCGGACGGCGGCCGGGGAGCGGACCGGGACAGCCGGGCCGCGGACCGGCCAGGCCGGCCGGCGGACCGCGGCGGCCGGGCGGCGGACCGGGCGCGCGGCGCTGGCGACGCCCCCGAGGTGGTGGCCGGCCGCAACGCGGTCCTGGAGTCGCTGCGCGCCCGTGTCCCCGCGACCGCGCTCTACGCGGGTCCGCGGGACGGCTCCGACCCGCGGTTCAACGAGGTGATCCGGCTCGCCGCGGACGTGGGCATCCCGGTGATCGAGGCGGGCCGGCCGGAACTGGACCGGCTGACCGGCGGCGCGGTGCACCAGAGCCTGGCCCTGAAGGTCCGCCCCTACGACTACGCCCACCCCGACGACCTGCTGCAGCGGGCCCGGGCCCGGGGCGAGGAACCGCTGATCGTGGCCCTGGACGGGGTCACCGACCCGCGCAACCTCGGCGCGGTCGTGCGCTCGGTCGCGGCGTTCGGCGGCCACGGCGTGCTGGTCCCCGCCCGGCGTTCCGCCCACGTGAGCGCGGGAGCCTGGAAAGCGTCGGCCGGCGCGCTGGCCCGGGTGCCGGTGGCCTGGGCCTCCAACCTGGTCCGCGCGCTCACCAGCTACCAGGAGGCCGGCCTGTTCGTGGCCGGGCTCGATGCCGCAGGGCGACACCGACCTCGGCGAACTGAGCGTGGCCGACGGGCCCCTCGTGCTGGTGGCCGGCTCGGAGGGGCGAGGCCTGTCCCGGCTGGTCACGCAGCGCTGTGACGTGCTGGTGCGGATCCCCATCGCGGCGCAGACCGAGTCGCTCAACGCGGGCGTCGCGGCCGGCATCGCCCTGTACGAGGTAGCCACCCGCCGCGCGCGTTAGGAATGGTGACCGTGGACCGGTTGCGGATCGGGACGCTGGGCGCCGCGCGGATCACCTCCAGCGCGCTGATCAAGCCCGCCCGCCAGGTCCCCGAGGTGACGGTCGCCGCCGTGGCCGCCCGTGACCCGGAGCGGGCCCGGCGGTTCGCGGCGAAGCACCGGATCCGCCGGGTGCACGACTCCTACCAGGCGCTGATCGACGATCCCGCGATCGATGCCATCTACAACCCGCTGCCCAACTCGCTGCACGCGCAGTGGACGCTGCGGGCTATCGAGGCGGGCAAGCACGTGCTGTGCGAGAAGCCGTTCACCGCCAACGCCACCGAGGCGGCCGAGGTGGCCGCGGCCGCCGCGGCGTCGGGGCTGGTCGTCATGGAGGCCTTTCACTACCGCTACCACCCGCTCGCCCGCCGGATGCAGGAAGTGGTAGCGGGGGAGATCGGGCCGCTCCGCTACCTGGAAGCCGCGCTGTGCTTCCCGCTGCCCCGCTTCTCCGACATCCGCTACTCCTACGACCTGGCCGGCGGGGCCACCATGGACGCGGGCTGCTACGCGATCAACTGGCTGCGGATGCTCGGCCCGGGCGAGCCCGAGGTGCTGTCCGCGCGGGCCAAGCTGCACGGCCCGGACGTGGACCGGGCGATGGCCGCCTCGTTCCGGTTCGCCGGCGGGGTGCTGGGCCGGATGACCGCGTCGCTGTGGTCCGGCCAGGTGCTCCGGCTGGACGCCAAGGCGGTCGGCGACCGGGGCGTGATGCGGGTCTTCAACTACGTCTCGCCGCAGGTCTACAACCGGCTGACGGTGACCGCCGACGGCTACACCCGTCGTGAGCGGATCAGCGGCGAGCCGACCTACACCTACCAGCTGCGGGCGTTCGCCGCGGCGGTGCGGCACGGCGATCCGGTGCTCACCACTCCCGAGGACGCCGTGGCCAACATGGCCGTGATCGATGCGGTGTACCAGGCCGCGGGCCTGCCGCGGCGCGGGGTCTAGCCCGGCCTGCGCGGGCCGTGTCTGGCGCCGTGCCGGTCAGCGCGCTATCGTGCGCAATGTGAACACAACTGGCCGTGGAGTCGGCGATGCCGCCGGGACTCCATCGCCGCTGACGCCGCTGACGCTGAACCGGCCAGTGCAGCCGGCCGGACCAGCCGGCCGGGACGCAGCCCGTCGCGGCCGACGCCGCTGAGGGGGACGCTGAGGCGCGCGGGCGGCCCAGCCCGGCCCGCCGGACGGATTTCGTCCAGTCCCTGGACCGCGGGCTGGCCGTGATCCGCTGCTTCTCGTCCGAGCGGCCGTCGCTGACCCTGTCGGAGGTGGCCGAGCGGACCGGGCTGACCCGGGCGGCGGCCCGCCGTTTCCTGCTCACCCTGCAGGAACTCGGCTACGTGGGCAGTACCGGGCGGCAGTTCTCGCTGCGGCCCCGGGTGCTGGCCCTCGGCTACGCGTACCTGTCCTCGTTCAGCGTGGCCCAGATCGCCCAGCCGCACCTGGAGGACCTGGCCGAGGAACTGCACGAGTCCTGCTCGGTCGAGCGTGCTCGACGGCGATGACATCGTGTACGTGGCGCGCGCCTCAGCCAACCGGATCATGACGATCGCGCTCACCGTGGGCACCCGGCTGCCGCCCTACCCGACCTCCATGGGCCGGGTCCTGCTGGCCAGCCTGCCCGAGGAGGAACTGGACGCGCACCTGCGCCGCACCGAGCTGCGCAAGCTGACCGAGCGCACCGTGACCGATGAGACGCGAGCTCCGGCAGATCCTGGCCAAGGTGGCCGCGCAGGGCTGGGCCGCCGTGGACCAGGAACTGGAGGCCGGGGTCCGCTCGATCGCGGTGCCGATCCGGGACAGCTCGGGCCGGGTGGTCGCGGCCATCAACGCCAGCGCGCACGCGGCCCGGGTGCAGATGCGCACGCTGGAAAAGCAGTTCCTGCCCCGGCTGCTCAGACGCCGCCCAGCAGATCGACGCCGAGCTGGCCACCCGGATGGCGGTCGGCGCCCGGGCCGAGCCCGCGTGCCAGCGCGCCGCCGCTTAGGCGTGGGCGCGGATGTAGCTGGCCAGCGCGGCGTCGGTGGCCGGGGCCGGCCCGGTCTTCCCGGGCGCGGGTGACACCCCGGCCGGGAACTGCCGGGAGACCAGCTCGGCCTGGACTTCCTGCAGATGCGACGGCTGGCCCGCCGCAGGGCCGGGCTCGGTGGCCACCGGGACGGTCACCCCGGCCAGCACGTCGTCGGTGCGCGGCGCGGTCAGCGTGAGCACGTCACCGAACCCGGGCGCGGCGGCGTCCCGGGCGGTCAGCGACGGCAGCCCCCAGCGCTGCTCCACGGTCTTCAGGATCGACGTGTGGTCCAGCGGGGTGCTTCCCGCCGGGACCCGGAACACGGTGCCCGGCGCGATCAGCGGCGAGACCAGCACCGCCGGGACCCGCAGCCCGAACCGGGTGAAGTCGAAACCGAACTCGCCCGCGTCGTGGTCCGGCGGGGTCGCGCCGGACGGCGGCGCCACGTGGTCGTAGCAGCCGCCGTGCTCGTCGTACGTGATGACCAGCAGCGTCTGGGCCCAGTCCGGGACCGCCGCGGACCGCCTCGTACACGTCGTGGATGAGCTGCTCGCCCAGGGCCACGTTGTAGTTCGGGTGCTGGCTGTTGCCGGTCGAGCTCCAGCTGGGCTCGAGGAACGTGAACGCGGGCAGCGTCCCGGCGGCCGCCGCCGCGGTGAAGTCGGTGAACACCCCGAAATGGCTGGCCGCGGCGCCGCTGATGTCGGTGAACGTGTCCTTGGTGAGCGGCTGGGCGTCGTAGCCGTAGATCGCCCAGGACTGCCCGTGCGAATCGAGCAGCCCGAAGATGGACGGCGAGGTGAACGTGTGCGTCTTGTCGTCCATGTGCCCCTGGCTGGTTCCCGCGCAGGTGAAGGCGCGGTTGGGCAGCGTCTCGGTGGGCACGGAGGAAAACCACTGATCGCAGACGGCGTACCCGCGTGGCCAGGCCGGACAGCACCGGGAGGGTTTCCGGGGCGAAGCAGCCCATGATGTCCTGGCCGGTCGTGCCGGGCACGATGGACCAGCCGCTCTCCCGCGACTGCCAGCCCAGCGTGTACGTGAAGTCCTTGATGAAGCCGTCATTGGACGGCACCAGCGACGAGCTCGCCGGGGCGGACTCGCTCCCGAACAACTGGTCGTTGGTGGCCATGTAGCCTTCGCCGGGGTCCGCGCCGGGCATGTAGTAGGCGTTAGGGGTGGTGGGCTCGATCTTGAACACGGTGACCGGCGGACCGGAAGACGCGGGGTTCGACTCGCTCCCGGTCAGCCCGTCGTACGGCTGCCCGGCCGGGGACACGTTCCCGCTGCCGGTGTAGAGGAAGCCGAGCATGTGGTCGAACGACCGGTTCTCCAGCATCAGCACCACGATGTGCTGGATCGAGGACAGGCTGTTCGAACCGGGCATCGCTGCCTCCGTTGATACGGGTAACCGGGGCGAGAGGCGGCGGTGTCGCCTGGATGCCGCGCGCGGCCACCATGGTGGCACGGGGCCTGCCGGGCCCGCTGCCGCAACGGCCGGTAGGGTCATGAACATCCGCCAATACCTGGAGAGAACTCATGCGGCTGACGAAGCTTGAGCACGCCTGCGTCAGGCTGGAGAAGGACGGGGCCACGCTGGTCATCGACCCCGCGGCCTGGAGCATGCCGCGGGCGCTGGAAGGGGCCAGCGCGGTGCTGGTCACGCACGAGCACTTCGATCACTTCGACGCCGACGGCCTGCGCGCCGCGCTCACCGCCGACCCCGGCCTGCAGCTGTGGACGAACGAGTCGGTGGCCAGTGAGTTCGCCGGGTTCAGCAAGGACCAGGTGCATGTGGTGGACGAGGGGGACACGTTCACCGCCGCCGGGTTCGACGTGCACGCCTACGGGCACCTGCACGCGGTCCTGCACCGGGACATCCCGGTGATCGAGAACACCGGCTTCATGATCGACGGCTCGCTCTTCCACCCCGGCGACTCGTTCACCGTGCCGCAGGACCCGGTCCAGACCCTGCTGCTGCCGGCCAGCGGGCCGTGGCTCAAGACGGGGGAGATGATCGACTACGCGCGCGAGGTCGCCCCGCAGCGCGGGTACGTCATCCACGAAGCCCTGTTCGGCGAGGTCGGCCTCATGGTGCTGGACAACTTCCTGCCGATGTGCGGCAAGGACGAGGACGCGTTCAGCCGGGTTGACGTGGGCACCACGGTCGAGCTCTGACCGGCGGCGCGGCGCGGGCCGGCCGGCCCGGATCAGCCTGGGCCGGGGGACATCAGCCCCTCGGCGGCAGGCGTCCCGGGCGCGGCGGACCCGCCGCGCCAGTCCCGGCCCTCCTGGTACAGCCGCTCCACCTCCGGCCCGCGCAGCCCGGGCAGCCGGGGCGCGATCCGGTAGCCCAGCTGGGACTGCAGGTAGGCCAGGTGCCGGTACCCGGCCGGGAACTCCGCCAGCCGCCGCGGGTCGAGGGTCAGCCGGGCCCCGGGATCCACCGGGTCGAGCCGGTCCTTCTCATAGATCGGCTGCCGCCGGACGATGCCCCAGGCTCCGGCGCGCTTCTCCAGGAAGTCGTAGAAGCGGCCGGTGCAGGTGACATCGACGGTGATCCCGTCCACCTGGGCGCGCTGCGGATGGTCATCTTGGTCTGGGCCACGGCCCGGGCTCCCGTCACCTCGCACCGGGATCCGCCCAGGAAATGCAGGATGTTCACGCCTGCCTCGAAGCCGTCCCGGCTGGCCCGGATGAAGTCGGCCGCCGGGCCCTGGAACCAGGTGGCCGTCATCCAGCCGTCCTCGTGCCAGACCGAGGCGAACCCGGCCCAGTCCCCGGCGTCCCTGGTCAGGGCCCACTTCTCGACCAGCTGGCGGATCCGGAACTCCTCCGCTTCCTGCTCACTCAGCATGCCTGGCCTCTCTGCGCGTCTGGCTCCCCAGTTTGAGGCCATTCTCCCGGGGCAGTCTGCCTCGGTGAAGATCCAGACGCGAGGCCGGCGTCCAGCCGTGGCCGGCCGCCAGTGACAGGCCGGTGATAAGGATTACTGGCGGGCCAGTGATGAATGAACCGGGCGGACGGGCCGCCGGGCTGGTGCCCGGCGACGATCTGCTCCGGCTGGCTGCCGCGTGGACGATCGGCCTGGACACCATGGCCCGCGCGGCGATCGCCGCGGTCACCGCGGCCGCCGAGACGCAGCTGCGCTCGATGATGGCGGAGGCGCTGAGCGGCAAGTTCGCGGACTGGGTCTTCGTGGACTTCCTCTCCAGCCCGCCCCGGCGGGCGGTGTCCGCCCGGGAGCCCGATCCGGCCCTGGTCGCGGCGCTGGGCGAGATCACCGCGCAGTCCTGCCCGGTGATCAGCTCGGCGGTGAGCCGCTGTACCCCGGAGGTCCGGGCCTCGATCGATGACGAGTGGATGCTCGGCGGCCTGCCCGACGGCCGCCCGGTGACCCAGGTGATCGGCGCGCGCTCGGTCGCGGTCGGCCCGATCCTGGCCGGCGACGGGGCCTGCGGGGCGATCACCGTGGTCCGCGGCCGGGTCGGCCCGCGGCTGGGGTTCCGCGAGCTCGGCATCCTGTCCCAGATCGGCCGTGCTGGCCGGGGTGGCCGCGGAGCGGCTGCGCAGTGCTCCCGGGCCCGGCTAGCGCCGGAGGTATCCGACCGCTAGGCGCCGGCGTGCGGCTAGCGAGGCGCAGCGCGGGCAGCGCGGCCAGCAGGGCCGACGGCACGGTGGGGTGCCGCCCGGCGGCAGGGGAGGACGGCCCAGTGAGCGAGGTCCAGACCGGGACAGTCAAGACCAAGGTGCCCGCCCGGCTGGACCGGCTGCCCTGGTCGCGCTGGCACTGGATGATCATCATCGGGCTGGGCACGGTCTGGATCCTGGACGGCCTCGAAGTCACGATCGTCGGCAAGATCTCCGGCCAGATCAGCAAGCCCGGCAGCGGCATCCACATCACCCAGAGCCAGATCACCGGGTTCGGCGCGGCCACGTACGTGGCCGGGGCCTGCATCGGCGCCCTGTTCTTCGGCTGGCTCACCGACCGGTTCGGCCGCAAGAAGCTCTTCATGATCACCCTGGGCGTGTACCTGGCCGTCGACCGCGCTCACCGCGTTGTCCTTCGCGCCGTGGTGGTTCTTCCTGTTCCGGTTCCTGACCGGGTTCGGCATCGGCGGCGAGTACGCCGCGATCAACTCGGCCATCGACGAGCTGATCCCGAGCCGGCACCGGGGCCGGATCGACATCATCATCAACGGCACCTTCTGGGCGGGCGCGGCGGTCGGCGCCGCTGATCAGCGTGCCCGCCACCAACGACCTGCCGGTCTTCTGGGGCTGGCGGATGTGCTTCGGGCTGGGCGTGGTGCTCGGCCTGGTCGTCCTGCTGGTCCGGCGGAACGTGCCGGAGAGCCCGCGCTGGCTGTTCATCCACGGCCGCGACCGGGAAGCCGAAGACCTGGTGACCGGCATCGAGCACCGGGTCGAGGAGGAGACCGGCACGCACCTGGACGAGCCCGAGCAGGCGATCACCATCCGGCAGCGCAAGTCCATCGGGTTCGTCACCATCGCGCACACCATGTTCGCCCGCTATCCGCGGCGCACGATCCTGGGCTTCTCGCTGTTCATCGGCCAGGCGTTCCTCTACAACGCGATCACGTTCGGCTACGCCCAGATCCTGGCCACTTCTTCCACGTCAAGACGTCCCCGGGCTACTACTTCGCGGTGATCGCGGTGGGCAACCTGTTCGGGCCGCTGCTCCTCGGGCGGCTGTTCGACTCGGTCGGCCGCAAGCCGATGATCGCGGGCACCTACATCCTGTCCGGCGTCCTGCTGCTGGGCACCGCCTGGCTGTTCGACGCCGGCGACCTGACCGCGGTCACGATGACGGCGTGCTGGAGCGTGGTGCTGTTCTTCGCCTCGGCCGGGGCCAGTGCGGCGTACCTGACCGTCAGCGAGGTGTTCCCGATGGAGACCCGGGCGCTGGCCATCGCGTTCTTCTACGCGATCGGCACCGCGGCGGGCGGGATCAGCGGCCCGCTGCTGTTCTCCTCGCTGGTCAGCACGGGCAAGGTCGAGCGACACCGTGATCGCGTTCGCGGTCGGCGCGTCGCTGATGATCCTGGCCGGGCTGGTCGAGGTGTTCCTCGGGGTCAAGGCCGAGCGCAAGGGCCTGGAGGAGATCGCCAGCCCGCTGACCGCCGAGGACGCCAGCACGGTCGGGCGCCGCCGCCCGTGACGGGCCAGGCCGACCTTTGCCCCGCGACCCAGCCGTTTGCCCCGCCGTCAGCATGCCGCGATCCTGACCGTCTTCTTCCACGTGAAGACGTCCCCGGGCTACTACTTCGCGGTGATCGCGGTGGGCAACCTGATCGGCCCGCTGGTCCTCGGGCGGCTGTTCGACTCCGTGGGCCGCAAGCCGATGATCGCCGGCACCTACATCCTGTCCGGCGTCCTGCTGCTGGGCACCGCCTGGCTGTTCGGCGCCGGCGACCTGACCGCGGTCACGATGACGGCGTGCTGGACCGTGGTGCTGTTCTTCGCCTCAGCCGGGGCCAGCGCGGCCTACCTCACGGTCAGCGAGGTGTTCCCGATGGAGACCCGGGCGCTGGCCATCGCGTTCTTCTACGCCATCGGCACCGCCGCGGGCGGGATCAGCGGCCCGCTGCTGTTCTCCTCCCTGGTCAGCACGGGCAAGGTGAGCGACACCGTGATCGCGTTTGCGGTCGGCGCGACGCTGATGATCCTGGCCGGGCTGGTCGAGGCGTTCCTCGGGGTCAAGGCCGAGCGCAAGGGCCTGGAGGAGATCGCCACCCCGCTCACCGCCGAGGACGCCACCGTGGCGCGCCACCGCCTAATGCCAGACGCGGTACGCCACATGGGCCCCGCCAGTCACGCACCCGCTTCGTGATCGAACTGATTGGTGATGCCCCAGCGACACCAATCAGTTGATCACGAACGTGGGTGCAGGAGGCAGCCCCTGGGGGCGGTGGGGTTGGCGGGGCTCTGAGTGGGGTCGGCCAGCGAGGCTCGGGGCCCGGGGAGAGATCCGGGTCAGGCGCGGGCCAGGCTCAAGGCGGCTGAGGTGATGGCCCGGGAGTCGATGCCCGCGTCGGCGAGCTGGTCCTGCGGGGTGGCCGAGCCGGGCATCTCCCGCACGGCCAGCATGCGGACGATGGGCAGGGCCTGATCCGTGCCGTCGGCGAAGACCCCCAGCACCGCCTCGCCCAGGCCGCCCTCGGCCAGTGATCCTCGACCGTGACGATGCGCCCGGTCTCCCGGGCGGCCTGGCGCAGCGTGACCGCGTCGATGGGCTTGACCGAGTACACGTCGATCACCCGGGCGCTCACGCCGCGCGCGGCGAGCTGGCTGGCGGCGGACAGCGCCTCGGGCACGGTGATGCCCGCGGCGGCGATGGTCACCTGGTCGTCAGCGGAGGAGCGCAGCACCCGGCTGCCGCCCACCGGGAACTCCTCGCCGGGCTCGTAGATGACCGGGGTGGTGCCCCGGGTCAGGCGCAGGTAGCTGACGCCCTCGCGATCCGCCAGGGCGGCGGTCAGCCAGGCGGTCTGGTTGGCGTCACACGGGTAGAGCACCGTGCTGCCGTGGATGGCCCGGAACGCGGCCAGGTCTTCCAGCGCCATCTGGGACGGCCCGTCCTGGCCGATGGAGACCCCCGCGTGCGTGCCGGCCACCCGCACGCCGGCCCGGCTCACCGAGGCCATCCGCAGGAAGTCGTAGGCGCGGGTCAGGAACGCGCCGAAGGTGGCCAGGTACGGCGTCCAGCCCCGGGCCTGCATCCCGATGGCGGCGGCGGTCATCTGCTGCTCGGCGACGTAGAACTCGAAGAAGCGCTCGGGGTGGGCCTCGGCGAAGTACTGGGTCCGGGTCGAATCGCTGACCTCGCCGTCCAGCACGACCACGTCCGCGCGGGCGCCGCCGAGCGCGGCCAGCGCCTCGCCGAACGCGTCCCGGGTCGCCACCGAGGACCCCACCTCGTAGCCGGGCAGGTGCAGCTGGCCGGCCTGGAACGCGTGCGGCCGCTGCCGCTGCGCAGGCGGCTGCACCTCCACCCGGGCCGACCGCAGGCCACCGAGCTCGCGGATGGCCTCGTCCGGGTCGGGCAGCGGCTTGCCGTGCGCGCCTTCGGCGTCCTCGACGGCGGCCACTCCGCGTCCCTTGCGGGTCCGGGCCAGGATCACCGTGGGCCGGCCGGTCGTCGCGGCGGCCTCGGCGTACGCGCGGTCGATCTCTGTCACCGAGTGCCCGTCGACCTCGATGGTGTGCCAGCCGAACGCGGCTCATCCGCCGGGCGTAGGCGGCGGTGTCCCAGCCGTGCCGGGTCGGGCCGCGCTGGCCGAGCCGGTTCACGTCGACGATCACGGTCAGGTTGTCCAGCTCGTTGCAGGCCGCGTGCTCGAACGCCTCCCAGACGGACCCCTCAGCCAGTTCGCTGTCCCCGCACAGCACCCAGACGCGGTACGGCAGCTGGTCGAGGAACCGGCCGGTGAGGGCGAGCCCGACGCCGACCGGCAGGCCCAGCCCGAGCGAGCCGGTGGCCACGTCCACCCAGGGCAGCCGGGGGGTGGGGTGCCCCTCCAGCGGCTGCCCCGGGTGCGGTAACTGAGCAGCTCGTCGTCGTTGATCGCGCCGGCGGCCCGGAACATCGCGTAGAGCAGCGGCGAGGCGTGGCCCTTGGAAAAGATCAGATGATCGTTACCGGCCGCGTGCGGGTCGGTGAAGTCGTAGCGGAAATGCCGGGCGAGCAGCACGGCCATCAGGTCCGCCGCCGACAGCGACGACGTCGGGTGCCCCGAGTTCGCAGCGGCGCTCGCCCGGACCGAGTCAACGCGCAGCTGCTGGCCCAGGTCTTCGAGCCGGCCGGTGGACGTGCGATCCAGCAACGCTGTGTGGTTCATGATCCCTCCGAACGATTGCTGGCCGGCGGCCCGCAGCGGCACCGCCGCCCAACACCCTCTGGCTGCCCGCGCACGCTCGCTTTACACACCGTTGACCACGGCCCCAGCCCGCTGCGGTGTGACGCGATTAGCGCTCCGCCGCGGGGGTAGCCGCGCGGGCTAGGTGCTCGTGCCAGACGCGCGGCCCAGAGACGGCTCAGGCAGTGATCCGGTGGAGGGAACCAGTGAAAACACTGACCAGGCGGCCCGGCGCGGGTGCTCCGGCCCGTGGCATCGACCGGATGGTGCGCAACGTCCGGACCGGGCACTTCGAGCGCAGCCTCTCGGCCCTGACCGCCGCGGGCGCGCTGGTCACCGCGGCCGAGATCTTCTTCGAGCACGACAGCGCCAGCTTCGGCAACAAGATGATGTGGATCCCGGTCGCGCTCGGCCCGGTCGGCGCGGCGGCCGGCGTGGCCGGGTTCTTCAGCCGCCGGCTGGCCAAGACCGCACTGCCGGTGGCCTCCGCCGCGATCGTCGCGAACGGGCTGCAAGGGACGTACCTGCACGCCCGGGGCATCGCGCAGAAGCCCGGCGGGTGGGCTAACGCCCGGTACAACCTGGAGATGGGGCCGCCGCTGCTGGCCCCGCTGCTGGTCACCATGGTCGGCGGGATGGGCTTGCTGGCCGCGATCCTGCGGCGTGAGCAGTGAGCCGCCGCCCAGCCAGCCCGCCCGCCGCCAGCCCATCCGGGCCCGGGGGCCGGTCACACGCCGGGAGACGGCCCGGAACGCTTCCCCGGGTTCGACGTCATGTCCCAGCTGCCGCACTGGGATGCGGCCACGGCCGGCGTGGTCGAGGCGCGGCTGGGGCCGCCGCCGGCGCTGCGGTTCTTCAGCCCGGCCGAGGAAGCCACCGCCACCGCGCTGCTCGACCTGCTCCTCGGCCAGGACGAGGAACCGCGGGTGCCGGTGACCGCGATGATCGACGCCCGGCTGGCCGAGGCCGAGACCGACGGGTGGCGGTACGCCGACATGCCCGAGGACGGGCAGGCCTGGCGGGACACCCTCGCCTACCTGGACGCGGACGCCCAGGCCAAGTACGGGGCGGGGTTCGCCGAGTGCCCGGCCGCCGACCAGCGCGCGCTGATCCAGGCGGTGCAGGACCTCGGCTCGGGTGACTGGCACGGCCTGCCGGCCAGCCGGGTGTGGAGCCTGTGGACCCGCTACGCGTGCACCGCCTTCTACGCGCACCCCTGGGCCTGGAACGAGATGGGCTTCCCCGGGCCGGCCTACCCGCGCGGCTACAAGAACAAGGGAGTGGGGCGGCGGGAACCGTTCGAGGTGCCCGATGGCCACCCCGCCGACGACCCGGTGCGGGAGGGCGAGTGAGCAGCCAGGTCCGTGATCGGAATGAATCGGCCTGGCTGCTGCCGAACGACGGCACCCGGACGAACCATCGGCTCCGCCGCGACATGCGGCGGTTCGCCGACACTGACGAGATCGACCTGGTCATCGTGGGCTGCGGGGCGGGCGGCTCGGTGCTGCTGCAGCGGCTGGCCCGGGCCGGCTGGCGGGTGGCCGCGCTGGACGCCGGGCCGTTCTGGGACCCGGACACCGACTGGTTCAGCGACGAGGCCGCGTCGCATCACCTGTACTGGACCGAGCCGCGGGTGATCACCGGCACCGACCCGGTGCCGCTCGGCTCGAACAACTCGGGCCGCGGCGTGGGCGGTTCCATGGTGCACTACGCCGGGCTACACGCCGCGCTTCCATCCCAGCGACTTCGAGATGTACACCCAGGACGGGGTCGGCGCCGACTGGCCGCTCAGCTACGGCGACCTGCTGCCGTACTACCAGGCGATCGAGGAGGAACTGCCGGTCGCGGGCGAGCACTGGCCCTGGGGCGACCCGCACGGCTACCCGCACCGGCCGCACCCGGTGGGTGGCAACGGCGAGGTGTTCCTGCGCGGCGCCCGGAAGCTGGGCATCACGGCCAAGGTCGGACCGGTCGCCATTCCTAACGGCCGGTTCGGCAACCGCCCGCATTGCATCTACCGGGGATTCTGCCTGCAAGGATGCAAGGTCAACGCCAAGGCGAGCCCGCTGATCAGCCACATCCCGGACGCCCTGGCGCACGGCGGCGAGGTCCGGGCCGACGCCATGGTGACCCGGATCGCGGTCGACGAGCGGACCGGCCGGGCCACCGGCGTGCACTACATCCGCGGCGGCCGGGAGCGGTTCCAGCGGGCCCGGATGGTCGCGGTGGCCGGCTATTCGATCGAGACGCCCCGGCTGCTGCTGAACTCCTCCTCCAGCCGCTTCCCCGATGGCCTGTGCAACGACTTCGACCAGGTCGGGCGCTACCTCATGGTGCAGGGGGCGCCGCAGACCGCGGGCCGGTTCGACGACGAGATCCGGATGTACAAGGCGCCGCCGCCCGAAGTCAGCTCCGAGGACTTCTACGAGACCGACCCGGCCCAGCCCTACCGGCGCGGGTTCTCCATCCAGAACGTGTCCCCGCTGCCGATCACCTGGGCGGAGCACGTCGCGGCCCAGGGGCACTGGGGCCGGGCGCTGCGCGACTACATGAGCGACTACGTGCACTGGTGCTGCCTCGGCGCGCTGTGCGAGTTCCTGCCCCAGGCGGACAACCGGGTCACGCTGGACGAGGAGACCGACCGCTACGGGCTGCCGGTGGCCCGGTTCTCCTACTCCCAGTGCGACAACGACACCCAGCTGCTGCACGCGGCCCAGCGCGTCATGGAGGACATCCTGCACGCGGCCGGGGCCGATGAGGTGATCACCATCCAGCGGTTCGCGCATCTGGTGGGCGGCGCCCGGATGGCCGCCGACGAGCGGCACGGGGTGGTGGACGGCACCTGCCGCAGCTTCGCCGTGCCCAACCTGTACATCACCGACGGGAGCGTGCTGCCCACCCAGGGCAGCGCCAACCCCGCCCTGACCATCATGGCCGTCGCCGCCCGGGCCGCAGGCCTGCTGCGGGCCGGCGCGCGCGGCGGCCCAGCCTGAGGGGGACCCATGCCAGGACGTGAGGAACTGCCGTCGACCCTGCAGCGGTCGCCGGCCAAGGCCCAGGAGACGTGGATCAAGGCCCACGACAGCGCGGTCGAGGAGTACGGCGAGGGCGAGCGCGCCCACCGGACCGCGTTCGGGGCGCTGAAGCACAGCTTCGAGAAGGTCGGTGACCACTGGGAGCCCAAGCCGGGCGGCGCCAAGGGCCCGTCCGATGAGCAGTCGGCCCGGCCCCGGGGCCAGTCGGATGAGAGCTACGGCGGGGTGGACGCCAACGCCAGCAAGGAGCACCTGCTCGGGCTGGCCCGCCGGCTGGGCGTGCCCGGGCGGTCCACGATGACCAAGCGGGAACTGGCCGCCGCGATCGAGAAGGAGAACGACCGGCGCACCGCGGCGGCCCGCGGTGACCGGTCCCGGGACTGACGCCGCTTGTTTCAGGCCGGTTAACGGGGGCAGCGGACGGGTTACAGCCTGGCCCGGGAAGCGTGGCCGGGCCGCCAGGATGACATCAGCAACTTCCAGGAGGTGGCTGTGAAGGCCGTTGTATATAAGGGACCATTCAAGGTCGCGGTCGAGGAAGTCCCCGACGCGCGGATCGAAGCCCCCAACGACGCGGTGGTGCGGATCACCACCAGCAACATCTGCGGGTCTGACCTGCACATGTACGAAGGCCGGACGAACGTGGAAGAGGGCAAGGTCCTCGGCCACGAGAACATGGGCATCGTCGAGGAGACCGGCCCCGGGGTGACCTGGATCAAGCCGGGCGACCGGGTGTCCGTGCCGTTCAACATCGCCTGTGGCAGCTGCCGCAACTGCGTGGCCGGCTGGACCTCGTTCTGCCTGCGGATGAACCCCACCGAAGGGGTGGACGGGGCTGCGTACGGCTACGCGCAGATGGGCCCCTACCAGGGCGGCCAGGCCGAGTACCTGCGGGTGCCGTTCGCGGACTTCAACCTGCTCCCGCTGCCCGCCGGCACCGAGTTCGAGCGTGACTTCACCATGCTCTCGGACATCTTCCCGACCGGATACCACGGGGCGGCGCTGGCCGGCGTCAGCCCGGGCGACACCGTGGTCGTCTTCGGCGCGGGCCCGGTCGGCCTGCTCGCCGCGCACAGCTCCTACCTGCGGGGTGCGTCGCAGGTGTACGTGGTGGACCTGCACAAGGACCGGCTGGCCCTCGCCGCCCGGTTCGACGCCACCCCGGTCAACGTGGCCGACGGCGATCCGGCCGAGCAGATCATGGACGCCACCCACGGGCTCGGCGCGGACCGCGGCATCGAGGCCGTCGGCTACCAGGCCCATGACCCCACCGGTGACGAGCATCCCGAGATGGTGCTGGACGGCCTGGTCAAGTCGGTCAAGACGACCGGCGGGATCGGCGTGGTAGGCGTCTACGTGCCCAGCGACCCCGGAGCGGCCAGCGAAGGCGCGCAGCAGGGCCGGATCGGTTTCGACTACGGCACGTTCTTCCAGAAGGGGCAGGCCATGGGGACCGGCCAGTGCCCGGTCAAGCGGTACAACGAGCAACTCCGCGACCTGATCGTGGCGGGCCGGGCCACGCCCTCGCTGCTCGTGTCGCACGAGCTGCCCCTGGCCGAGGCGCCCGGCGCCTACGAGAAGTTCGACCAGCGGGTGGACGGCTTCACCAAGGTCCTCCTGCATCCGGCGAACACCTGAGCGTCCGGCCCGGGTACCAGCGGCTGAGCACCCGGGCCGGGCTTGACCGCTCGCCCGTGTGGCATTCAACGGCGATGCCACGCGGGCGAGCCGCATTTACGGCTGGGCGGGCATGCTTGCGGGGCCGATGATGATAGAAGGAGTACCCCGGGTCCCGGCGCTACCGTCTGCCGGGAACGGGCGGAGGGAGCCATGCCCACCCCGGACCTGCTGAGTCAGACTCGCGATGAGCCGCGCGGCGCCGGCGAGATACTGCCCGGTGCTAATGATCTGCGGTCCGGTGCTGGTGATCTGCTACGCAGTGCCGGTGATCTGCTGCGCAGGGCCAGCGAGATGGTGAGCGGTGCGCATCCGCTGCCGGGTGGCGTCACTGAGCCGGCACCCGAGGCGCTGAGCCAGCTGGTGAGCCTGGCCGCGAGCCAGGTCACCGGGTGCTCGGGAGCGAGCGCCGCGCTCTGGCAGGACGGGGAGCCCGCGGCCTTTGCCGCGAGCCACCCCGATCTGGCCGAGCTCACCGGGATAGAGCACCGGTGTGGATGCGGCCCCATGATCGTGGCCCTGTCGGATGGGGGCCCGGTCTGGTCGCCGGACACGCTGGCGGAGGACCGCTGGCCTGAGTACGCGGCGGCCGCGCTGGCCCGCGGGGTGCGCTGCTCAGCCACCCTGGTCCACCAGTGCGGCCCGCTGGCGGTCACCCTCTCGTTGTTCGGGGCGCAGCCGGGCGGGCCGGGAACTCAGCTGGCCGCTGTCAGTAGCTGACCTGTTCGGTGCCGAGCAGGCACTGGCGGAGGTAATCCAGGGCCCGGGCCAGCAGCCGGGACACGTGCATCTGGGACACACCCAGTTGCTGGCCAATCTCAGCCTGGGTCATGTTGCCGTAGAAGCGCATGGCCAGGATGTGCTGCTCCCGTTCGGGCAGCTCGTTCCAGTGGGTGGACACCGCCTGCATGTCCAGGGTGTGCTCCACCTGGGGATCCTCGCCGCCAAGCAGGTCGCCCAGGGTGGCCGCGTCGTCGTCGGTGGACATGGGCGCGTCCAGCGAGTGCGGGTGGAAGACCATGTCCGCCCGGTTGGCGTCCCGGATCTCGTCCAGGCTGACGCCCAGATGCCGGGCGACTTCCTCGTCCGTGGGCACGTGCCCGAGATCCTGGACCAGCGCGGTGCGGGCCTTGCGGACCCGCAGCAGCAGTTCCTGCACCGGCCGCTTGACATGGACCTGCCAGCGCTTATCCCGGAAATGCCGCTTGATCTCCCCGGAGATGCACGGCTGTGCGTAGGCGGCCAGATTGCCGCCGAACGCCGGGTCAAAGTTGTTGATCGCCTTGAGCAGCCCGACGTAGCCGACCTGCATCAGGTCTTCTTCCGGTTCCGGGCTGTCCCGGTACCGGCGGGCACACGAGCGGACCAGCGAGCGGTAACGAAGTACCAGGGCCTCACAGGCGGCGGAGCGCCGCCGGGATCCGGCCGGCAGGGTGTGAACGAGCTCGAGCAGTTCGCCGTCGTCCTGCGCTGCTGGGTCAACGGCCGGTGGCGTGGGCGCGAGTGGGACCGCAGCCTGCACGTCTATCACCTCAGAATCCTGCGGGCGGAATCAGTACCTCCCGAGGATGCCCCCTGTGCAGGAGATAAACATGAGGGCGCGGTGTATTCGCCTCGGCGCTGCGTGCGGCCGGTGCTCAGCCCTCGCGGTAGCGCTCCGCGTCGGCGGACCGCAGTTCCAGGCCCAGGCCCGGGCGATCCGGATCCGGGGTCAGCACGCCCCCCTTCTGGATCCAGGGTCCCGTCGAAGAACATGCGCTCGATCCGCTGATGATCGTGAAAGTACTCCAGGTGCCGCAGGTTGGGCACGGCCACGGCGACCTGCGCGTGCAGGTTCGGCGCGCAGTGCCCGGAGACCTGCACATTGTGCGCGGCGGCCAGCGCGGCGCCGCGGAGGAACTCGGTGATGCCACCGCAGCGGGTCACGTCCAGCTGCAGGCAGTCCACCGCCTCCGCGGCCAGCAGCCGCGCGGAATCAGCCAGGGTCCAGCTGTACTCGCCCGCGGTCACGTCGGGCCGGACCTGGCGCCGGATGATGGCCAGGCCCGCGAGGTCCTGGGAGGAGACCGGCTCCTCGAACCAGGTCACCCCGAACTCGTCCATCTGGTCCGCCATCCGCACCGCCTGCCCGGTGGAGTAACCGCCGTTGGCGTCCACGTAGAGCTCCGTGTCCGGGCCGATGACCTCCCGGGCCAGGGCCACCCGGGCCAGGTCGCGCGATTCGTTGCTGCCCCAGGACTCGCCGATCTTGATTTTGACCCGGGGGATCCGGTCCTTGTCCACCCACCCGCTCAGCTGCTCGCGGGTCTGCGCGTCGTCGTAGGTGGTGAAGCCGCCGCTGCCGTACACCGGCACGTCGTCGCGGGCCCGGCCGATCAGGGCAGCGACCGGGCAGCCGAGCAGCCGGGCCTTCAGATCCCACAGCGCGATGTCGGCGGCGGACAGGGCCATCGCCCCGATGCCGGGCCGCCCCACGTTGCGCAGCGCCCGCGTCATGGCCTCGTTCGCGCCGGCCACGTCCAGCGCGCTCCGGCCCGCGACCACATCGGAGAGGATGCCGGTCACCACCGGCGCGGCGGCCGCGGCCGTGTAGCTCCAGCCGATGCCCTGCTGGCCGCCGGCCCGGGCGGTGACGAGCACGAGCGTGGTCTTGTCCCAGGCCAGGGTGCCGTCACGCCTCAGGCGCGTCGGTCGGCACCACATAGACGGCGGCGTCCAGATCCTCCAGCACGGGGCCCGGCCCGGAGGGATCCGCCACCGCCCTCCTCGCTCCGCCCATCACGCTCGTCCTCCTGGCTGATCGCGGTTGCCGTCGTAGGTGGTGAACCCGCCGCTGCCGTAGACAGGCACGTCGTCGCGGGCCGGCCGAGCAGGGCGGCGACCGAGCAGCCGAGCAGCCGGGCCTTCAGGTCCCAGAGCGCGATGTCGGCCGCGGAGATGGCGGTGGCCGCGATCCCGGGGCGGCCGATGTTGCGCAGCGCGCGGGTCATCGCCTCGTTGGCGCCGGCCACATCCAGCGTGTTCCGGCCCGCGAGCACCGGCGAGCACGCCGGTCACCACCGGCGCGGCGGCCGCGGCCGCGTAACTCCAGCCGATGCCCTGCTGGTCGCCGGCCCGGGCGGTGACCAGCACGAGCGTGGTCTTGTCCCAGGCCAGGGTGCCGTCGGCCTCGGGCGCGTCGGTCGGCACCACGTAGACGGCGGCGTCCAGGCCTTCCACCACGGGGCCCCGCACGGCGGGATCCGCCACCGCCGTCCTCGCTCCGCCCATCACCCTCATCCTCCTGGCTCATCCCGCCGGCTGGTCCCGGTTCTCCGGCCGCCTGCGGCCCGGGTTCACCCGTACCTCTGCTACCTGCGCTCCGGACGGCCAAACCTCGGACGGCCAAACCCCGGCCGCCGGCCGCAGCCCCGGCTGGGGCCGCGGAAGCCATCCTTTAACGAGGTTTGGCCGCGGGGCATGTTTGGCCGCCGCATCCAGGGACAGCCGGGGGTGGGCGGATTCACCTGCCTTAGTAACCCACGATCAGCTGGAGGTCCGCAGGTGGCACAGATCGCATCCGAGGCTCTGGTCGAGCGGCTCGCCGACTGGGGCGTGGACACCGTCTTCGGCCTCCCGGGCGACGGCATCAACGGCATCATGGAGGGCTTCCGGCGGCACCAGGACCGGATCAAGTTCGTGCTGGTCCACCACGAGGAGGCGGCCGCGTTCATGGCGACCGCCCACGCCAAGGCGACCGGGCAGATCGGCGTCTGCCTGGCCACGTCAGGTCCGGGCGGCATCCACCTGCTGAACGGGCTCTACGACGCCAAGCTCGATCACATGCCGGTGCTGGCCATCACCGGCATGCAGGAAACGTCGGTGCTGGGCACCGGCTACCAGCAGGAAGTGAACCTCGACCGGCTCTACGAGGACGTCGCGGTCTACGACCAGATGATCTACAACCCGGCGCAGCTGCCCGCACTGGTGGACATCGCGGTGCGCACCGCCTACGCCCGGCGCGGGGTGGCCCACCTGACCGTGCCGAACGACATCCAGGTCGCCCCCGCCGGCCAGAATCCCTGGGCGGAAGTCGGCCCGGCCCGTCCGCCGGCCACGTCGCCGATCCGGCTGGCCGCCCCCGGCCGGCCCCGCGACGAGGACCTGCAGCGGCTGGCCGACGTGCTGAACGCCGGCGAGAAGGTCGCGATCCTGGCCGGCGCGGGCGCCCTGCACGCCCGGGAGCAGCTGCTCGCGGTGGCAGAGACGCTGGGCGCGCCGATCATCAAGACGCTGTCCGGCAAGGGCACCGTGCCGGACGACTCGCCGTACACCACCGGCGGGATCGGCCTGCTCGGCACCGCGCCCTCCGAGGAGCTGATGGACGACCTCGACACCCTGTTCATGGTGGGCACGAACTACCCGTACACCAAGTACATGCCGGAGCCGGGCAAGGCGCGGATCGTGCAGATCGAGGCCGACCCGGCCCGGGCGGGCGCCCGGGTGCCCACCGAGGTGCCCGTGGTCGGGGACGCCCGGGAGGGTCTGCAGGCCCTGCTGCCGCTGCTCAAGCAGCGGACCGACACCTCGTTCCTGGAGAAGTACCAGAAGCAGATGGGCAAGTGGCGGGAGAAGATGGCCGCGCTCCAGGACGAGAAGCGGGACCCGATCGCCCCGGAGTTCCTGGTCAGCGTGCTCGACGAGCTGGCCGCGGACGACGCCATCCTGACCTGCGACAGCGGGACCATCGCCACCTGGGCCGCGCGGCACTGGCACATCCGCGCCGACCGGCAGTTCTACCTGTCCGGGAACCTGGCCACGATGGCGCCCGGGCTGCCGTACGCGATCGGGATACAGCATGCCTTCCCCGGCCGCCAGGTGATCGGCTACGTCGGTGACGGCGGGTTCTCCATGCTCATGGCCGAGTTCATCACGGCCATCAAGCACCAGCTGCCGGTCAAGATCGTGATCAACAACAACAACTCCCTCGGCCAGATCCTCTGGGAGCAGATGGTGCTCGGCTACCCCGAGTTCGGTGTCCGGCATTCGGAGCCGTTCACGGACTACACCGGGATCGCCACGGCCAACGGTGCGCTGGGTCTCAAGGTGACCCACCCGGGTGAGGTCCGGGACGCGATCAGCCAGGCGCTCAGCCACGACGGGCCGGCCCTGGTCGACGTGAACGTCAACCCGGACGAGCCGCCGCTGCCGGGCAAGGTCGAGTACAAGCAGGCCGATGAAGTTCGCCGAGGCGTTCCTGCGCGGCCAGCCGCGCAAGTCCACGATCGCGACCACGCTCTTCCGGGACAAGATCGACCAGCTCAAGGCCTGACCCGCCGGTGCTGGACCTGGCCGGTGCCGTCGACTAGCCGGTGCCGTCGGCCTGGCCGGATGCCCAGCGTAACCGCGTTCCCCGCGGTCCGCGGGTGGCCGCCGGCGCTGACGCGCCGCGCGGCCGCCCGCGGTCGTCTCCGGGTCCAGCGGCAGCCCGCAGGGCGGCTTGACCTCGGCCAGCCGCAGGTAGGTGATCAGCCGCTGGCCGCCCCGGGTGGACAGCCGGGTCAGCACCTCCTGCAGTTCGGCGACGTCCCGGGCGACCACGGTGAGCAGGTAGTCCATCTCGCCCGCGACGTTGTCGGCCGCGATGATCTGCGGCAGGGCGCGGACCTGGTCCTCGAAGATGCGGGTGGCCCGGGGGTCGTGCCGGCCCAGGGTGGCGAACACGTACAGCTGGAGCGGGAACCCGGCCGCCTCCGGGTCGAGCTGGGCCCGGATGATCCGGATCACCCCGGACTCCTTCAGGGCGCGCACCCGGTGCAGCGTGGCGGCCGGGGACAGACCCACCATCCGGGCCAGTTCCACGTTGGTCCGGTCCGCGTCGGCCTGCAGCGCAGTCAGCAGTTTGATGTCAACTTCATCAAGGTTTACGGCCATAAAACTGAATAATATTTCACCGCAGGGGTGCTACGGCTAATTCTGGCTCGCGAGGACGCATCCTGGATGCATGAACATCGACCGCCGCCGCGCCCTCATGGCGCTCACCGTCGCCGGGCTGCTGTGGGGCAGCACGGTGCCCCTGTCCAAGCTCGCCCTGGGCTGGCTGCCGCCCGGGCTGGCTCACCGCCATCCGGTTCGCCGTGGCCGCCGCCGTGCTGCTGACCGTCACCCGGTCCCGGGTACGCGCGGCGTGGAGCCCGGCGGTGCTGGCCTGGGGGGCGGCGGGGTACGGCGGGACGGTCCTGCTGCAGAACACGGGCATCACCCGGACCAGCGTCAGCCATGCGGCGCTCCTCATCGGCACCGCCCCCGTGATGGTCGCGATCATCGCAGTCGTGTGGCACCACAGCGTGGTGCGGCCGGTTGCGTGGGCCGGCTTCGCCGTCTCGCTCGGCGGGGTCGGACTGATCGCCGCGGGAGGCGGTGGCGGTGCGAACCTGGGCGGCGACGGCCTGGTGCTGGCCTCGGTCCTGCTCTCGGCGATCTTCACCGTCGGCCAGACCCGGCTGCTGCGCGGCCGCGACCCGATCGCGGTCACCGCGGTGCAGTTCCTGGGCGCGGCCCTGGTCACGGCGCCGTTCAGCGCGCTGACCGAGGGCGTGCCGCCCGCGCCTGCGGGCACCGCCAGCCTGCTGGCCGTGGTCGCGCTGATCGCGGGCGGGACCCTGCTCCCGTTCACCCTGTTCGCCTTCGGGCAGAGCCGGCTGCCGGCCGAGATCGCCGGGGCGTTCCTCAACATCGAGCCGCTCGTCGGCGCGGTGGCGGGCGTCGTGGTCTTCGGTGACCCGGCGGGCCCGGCCCAGCTGGCCGGGGGCGCGGCCATCCTCGGCGGGATCGCGCTGAGCAGCGTGCGGCGGCCCGGCCGGCGCCAGGGCCGCCCGGCGGTCGCAGCGCCAGGCCGCGGTCGCAGCGCAGGCCGTGCGGCGGAGCCGGTTCTGGTGGCCCAGGCCGCAGGCGCGGACCGTCCCGGCGCGCTGGACGGCCGCGACCTGCTCGACCCGCTCACCGGTGCTCGACTACCCGGCCCTGCTGGACCACGGGCCTGCTGCTGGACGACGGGGCCTGCGCTGGACTACGGGGCTGCGTGCTGGACCGACCACGGTGGCCGGCGCGCCGGGTGCTGGCCGCCAACCGCGAGAGCTCCATGGCTGAGCTCGCCGCCCGTCACCCGGCCGACCTGCGCCGCGCGAGGCGGGAGCACGGGGTCGGCCGCCCGCCCCAGATCGGACGCCGGCGCCCCCGCGGCCAGATCCGGCCAGGCGGGACGCCGTCAGGAACACGCGGTCCCGGGGACGGCCGGCGTGGGGAGCCCAGGCCGGCCGTCCGCGCGTAGCCCGCTGGCCGGGGAGACCGGCTGGCCGCGCCGTAGACCGGCGCGGACCAGCCGGAACCCCTGGTCAGCGAGCGCCTGATCCGGAGTCGCCGTCGTACCCAGAATTGCCTCGTCACAAACTTTTTTTTGAAGAACCGGAATCCCAGTAGCCGCAAGGGCTTTCGGCATTTACCCAGGTGAAGCCCGCTCCAGCCGAGTTTGCATCCTCCCAGCGACCCTTGCGTACGTTGGGCCGCTGTGATCAAAATCCGGACAAGGAGCTTCATGAAGGTACAAACGCGGATAATCACGGCAGCAGGCGCTGGCATCGTCATGGCCGGCCTGGCGGCTGGGCCGGCTCTGGCCAGCACGCACACCGTGCAGCCGGGTGACACGCTCAGCGGCATCGCCGCCTCGGCGGGCGTGTCACTCACCAAGGTCGAGGCGGCCAACCAGTGGATCAAGAACCCCAACCTGATCTACGTGGGCCAGGTCGTGCACGTGCCGGACGGGCGCTCCGGGATTACCCCGATGGCGCCGACCTACTACCAGGCCCCGGCGGCGTCCAGCACGCCCTCGGCGAGCACGGCACGTCGGCCAGCACGGCCTCGGCCAGCACCGGCACATCAGCCAGCACGGGCACCTCCTCGGAGAGCTCGGGCACCTCGTCGGCCAGCACCGGCACCTCCACGGGCACGTCGGCTGCGAGCAGCAGCACCGGCGCATCGGGGTCGTTCCAGCAGTGCGTGGCCTGGCGTGAGTCGGGCAACAACCCGACCGCGTCCTCGTCGGGCCTGTACGGCATCCTGCCGAGCACCTGGGCCAGCCTGGGCTACTCCGGCACCGCCGGCGCGGCCTCGGTCGCCCAGCAGAACCAGGCGTTCCAGCAGCTGTACGCCCAGGACGGCACCTCGCCCTGGGCTCGCCTACGACGGCTGCTGAGCAGAACCACGTTCTGATCTCAGCAGGCCCTCATCCCACCCGATTCTGATCACAGCGGCTCTTCTCTTGCCCCTGAACCCCTGAGCCTGAGAGAGCCACGCGCGAGCCCCGGCCGGGGACCCGATCCCCGGCCGGGGCTCGGCGCGTCCCGGTCAGCCTGGCTGGCCGACCAGCGCCTCGATCAGGTGCGGTCCTGGCTCGGCCAGCGCACGGCGCAACTCGTCCGCGAACTCCCCGGCGTCGGCGGCCCGGGCCGCGGGCACTCCCATCCCGCGGGCCAGGGCGGTGAAGTCCAGGTCCGGGCGGGACAGGTCGAAGAGGCTGCGGGCGGCGTCCGCCGCCCGCAGCCGCGCCCACCCGCTGCAGCTCCAGGTCGAGGATCGCGTAGCGGCGGTTGCTGAAGATCACCGTGGTGATGTCCAGCTGTTCCCGTGCGTGCGTCCACAACGCCGAGATCGTGTACATCGCGCTGCCGTCCGAGTCGAGCGCCAGGACGCTGCGGTCCGGGCAGGCCACGGCGGCCCCGGTCGCCACGGGCAGGCCCTGGCCGATCGCGCCGCCGGTGAGGGTGAGCCAGTCATGCGGGGGTGCGCCCGCAGTCGCGGCCGGGAGCCACAGCCCGGACGTATTCGCCTCGTCGGACACGATCGCCCCGTCGGGCAGCAGCGCGCCGATGACCGCGGCCGCCTTCTCGGCGGTCAGCTCCCCGCCGGGCAGCGCGGGCCGCTCCGCCGGCTGGGCCTGCGGCCGGGCGCCGGGGGCGACCCGCTCGGCCAGGTCCGCCAGCGCCCCGCACACGTCCTCGCCCGGTGCGGCCAGCGTGTGCACCTGGCAGCCGTCCGGCACCAGGGAACTGGGCAGGCCCGGGTAGGCGAAGAAGGACACCGGGGCGCGCGCGCCCGCCAGGATCAGCTGGGTGGTCCCGGCCAGCTGCGACTGCGCGAACTCGGCCAGGTAAGCCAGGCGTTCCAGGCCCGGCAGGCCCGGCGCCGCGTTCCAGCCGGGCGGGGAACGTCTCGCACAGCAGCCGCGCCCCGGTGGCCGCGGCGATCCGGCTCGCGGCCTCCAGCCCGGGGCGGCGCAGCGCCGCGCCGCCGAGCAGGATCACGCAGGCCCCGCGTGCCGGTTGCTCGCGCGGCGTCCTCGATCACCGGCCCGGGGACCACGGACGGTGGCCGTGACGGCAGCGGCGGCGCGGGCTCGGCGCCGTCGGACCACGACACGTCGGCGGGCAGGATCAGCGTGGCCACCCCGCCGGGCGGTCCCAGGGCCGCGGCCACCCCCTCCGCGGCATCGGCCGCGACGTCGGCGCTCCGGGCGGAGCGCCGGACCCAGCGCGGACACTGGCCGGGCCAGCGAGTCGATGTCGGATTCCAGCGGCGCGTCGAACCGCTTGTGGCTCAGCGCATGGTCGCCGACCACGTTGAGCAGGGGGGTTCGCGCCCGGCGGGCGTTATGGAGGTTGGCCAGGCCGTTCGCCAGGCCCGGCCCCAGATGCAGCAGGGTGGCCGCGGGGCGCCCCGCCATCCGGCCGTAGCCGTCCGCCGCCCCGGTGGCCACGCCCTCGAAGAGGCAGAGCACCCCGCGCAGCTCCGGAACCGCGTCCAGGCTGGCCACGAAGTGCATCTCCGAGGTGCCGGGGTTGGCGAAGCAGACCTCCACCCCGCTGCCGGCCAGGGTGCGGATCAGCGCCTGGGCACCGTTCACTCCTACCTCCAGGGAACCCGCCGCGCCCGCTCGTGAGCCGGCAGGCCAAGTCTCCACGTGTTACCGGCATGTGGCTAATCGAAATCGCGTCTACCCAGGCGGCGTATCGGGAGGCGATACTCCCTGTAGGACACGAACGCATAACGGATATGGCACACGTTTTCCGGCGGTAGGAGAGAGTGCATGAGCAGGGGGCGCCTTGAGAGAGGGCTCATGAGCCGGGGCCGCTCGATCGGGCTGGGCATGGTGCTGCTCGCGCTCCTGGTGACCGGATGCGCCGCGCCGCAGTTCACCTACGTGACGAACTCGAGCGCAGCACACCTACTTCAAGGTGCCGGACGGCTGGAGCCAGATCAAGAGCTCGGCGCTCTCCGCCGCGACCAAGAGCACCCCCAACAGCAACGTGTGGTCGGTCGGCTACGACGCCGACCTCAGGCCCGCGGCGGATCACGTGCTCGGGGCGACGGATGCGGCGCCGTTCGTGTACTCGGTGGTCGCGCCGCTCAACCAGACCACCACGAACGCCCTGTCCTACAACGAACTGCGGGACTTCTTCCTGCCGGTGACCGCGGCCGCCCGGGCCGCCGACGCCAAGAGCGGGTTCCCGCTGACCGACTTCCACCTGCTGCGCGACGCCACGATGACGCTGGGGCAGGGCGTGCACGGCGTCCGGGTCACGTTCCAGTACACCTACCCGGGCATCGGCACCAACACCTTCGACCAGGTCGCCCTGACGAACGCGGATGACACCGAGGTCTACCTGCTGCTCGTGCACTGCCTGGCTTCCTGTTACAGCAAGCACCAGAGCCAGATCGACACGGTGATGAACTCCTTCACGGTCAGGAGCCCATGATGACGATGGCCCCCACGGATTCCCCGGAAGGGCTGCGGCCGCCCGACGGCCGGCCGCGGGACGAGGACCGGCGGACCCGCAAGCCGCTCGCGTTCTGGGACCGGATCAAGTTCCTGCTCCTGCTGACCGTGTTCTGGTTCATCCTGCTCTGGTCGACGAAGTCGGGTAACCCGCTGGTCACCTGGTCCGACGCGTTCCGGATCGAGGCCCGGTCGGGCGCCTGGGTCCTCGTCCTGATCGGCCTGGAGGCGCTGCGCCAGATCCACTTCCTGATCAGCGAGCACTGGGCTGGCTATCACTACTTCTGGACGCACCGGGTGTTCGGCGGCACCGAGCGGGTCACCCACCGGAAGCTGTCCGACTGGACCCGGTTCCGCCTCTGGCGGCTGTTCACCTGGGTGTTCTGGATCGCCGTGATCGCGGTGGTGCTCGGCCGGGTGAAGCACACCACCCCGGTGGACGCCCTGCTCAACCTGCCCAGCTACATCTGGAGCGCGCTGCCGTTCCTCGCTGCAGCTGGTCGTCATCCTGCTCTTCGTGGTGCTCCAGTTCGCCGCGATCTTCTGGTTCCTGTCCCGGGGCGGCGTGGACGTGTACTACCCGGACGACATCAAGACCCGGTTCACCGACGTCTGGGGCCAGGACCATGTGCTGGAGCGGGTGAAGGAGAACATCCTGTACCTGGAGGACCCGGAGCAGATCGAGTCCCGGGGCGGTTACGTGCCCGGCGGCATCCTGCTCTGGGGACCGCCCGGCACCGGCAAGACGCTGATGGCGGAGGCGGTGGCGGGCGAGACCGGCCGCCCCTACGTGTTCGTGGACCCGGGCGCGTTCATCAACATGTTCATGGGCGTCGGCATCCTCAAGGTCAAGTCCCTGTTCCGCAAGCTGCGCCGGCTCGCGCTCCGGTACGGCGGCGTGATCGTGTTCTTCGACGAGGCCGACTCGCTGGGCCGCCGCGGCGCGCTGGCCCAGGGCGGCCCGAACTTCCCGGCGGCGGCCGGGCCACCCCCGCGGCCTGGCAGGCGGGCGGCTGCCACGGCTTCTCCTACCTGTCCGACGACGTGCAGTGGCGGCTCGCCCGGCGGGCCCTGTCGCTCGTCGGCGGGCGAGGAGCCGGACACCACGCGGAACAAGCAGATGATGGGCATGGGCATGGGCGGCGGCGGGGGCATGGGCACGCTGGAGGCCCTGCTCACCGAGATGTCCGGGCTGAAGAAGCCGCGCGGCTTCGTGAACCGCCACGTCCGCCGGCTGCTCGGCCTGCGCCCCAAGCCCCCGCCCAAGTACCGGATGCTGGTCATGATGGCCACCAACCTGCCGGAGGCGCTGGACGAGGCGCTGCTCCGGCCGGGCCGGATCGACCGGATCTACAAGGTCGGCTACCCGTCCAAGGCCGGCCGGGTGCGCACCTACGAGGGCTACTTCGCCAAGGTGCGGCACGAGCTCACCCCGGAGCAGATGGACAAGCTCGCCACCATCACCCCGTACGCGACCGGCGCCACCATCAAGGACCTGGTCAACGAGGCGCTCATCACCGCCATCCGGGACGGCCGGGACGTCGATCACCTGGGGTGACGTCATCCGGGCCAAGCAGCTCAAGGAGCTCGGGCCGCCGGAGGACGTGGAGTACATCGAGCGGGAGCGGCACGCGGTGGCCATCCACGAGGCGTGCCACGCGCTGGTGGCCTACCGCACCCGGCAGCACATGGAGATCGACATCGCCACCATCGAGAAGGGCAGCGACTACCTCGGCATGGTGGCCAGCATCCCGCCGGAGGACCAGTTCACCCGGTGGCGCAGCGAGTACGAGACCGACATCCTGGTCTCGCTGGCCTCGCTGGCCGGGGAGCGGATGTTCTTCAACAACGACAGCTCGTCCGGGGTCTCCGGCGACCTGGAGTCGGCGACCACCGTGGCCTCGTTCATGGAGGGCTTCTGGGGCATGGGCTCCACGGTGTCGTCCTACTCCACGGCGAAGCGGCTGGAGGTCGGCTCGCCCGGCGGCGGGCAGGGCGGCCGGAACAAGAAGGGCCAGGACCCCGAGGCGGAGATGCGCCGGGCCCTGGCCGACCGGATCGAGGACAACCTGAACGGCCTGCTGGCGCGGGTCGAGGAGATCATCACCGAAGACCGGGACCGGGTGCTGTCGCTGGCCCACGCGCTGGAGACGCACAAGACGCTGACCGGCGACGACGTGGTGGCCGTGATCGAGCGGCAGCCGGGCCCGTTCGTGGACGGCCGGCCCGTACGCGGACCCGGGCCTGATCGAGCGGCTGGAGGACTATCACCGGAAGGCGGCGGTGGCGCACGTCGAGCACAGCCAGGGCGCGCTCAGCATGCCCGAGATCCCCCAGCCCGGTGCTGGCCGCGCCCGGACCCGGGGGCTGGCTGGTGGCGCCGGACCCGGATCCGCTGAACAGCCGGGGCCATGGAAATGGGTCCGGGCCCGAGCCGCCGAACGGATCGGGTCCGCCGAACGGATCGGGCCGCCGAACGGATCGGGTCCGCGAACGGGCCGGGGCCGGGCGGGTCCTGACCGGGCATGCGCGCCGCCTACCGGGTGCGGCTGATGGCCAACCTGGTCAACGGGTCCACGCTGGCCGGGCTGCTGGTGGCCGCGGCCGGGCGGGCCAGGCTGGCCCGCGCCGCCGACGGCCTGCTGGTCGGGGTCCGGTACCGGCTCCCGGTCCCGGTGGCCCCGGCGTTCACGGTCGGGAACGTGATCCTGGCCCGGAGCGACCGGGCCGCCCTGGCCTCCATGGAGGCGCTGCTCGCCCACGAGGCGCGGCACGCGACCCAGTACGCGTGGTGCGGGGGACTGGTCATGCTCCCGCTGTACTTCCTCGCCGCCGGGGTGTCCTGGGGGCTGACCGGTGATTTCGGTGCCCGCAACGTGTTCGAGCGGCAGGCCGGGCTGGCCGACGGCGGGTACACCGACAAGCCGCTGCGGCCGGTGCTGGCCCGGTTCGCCCGGTCCGGCGGCCCAGTCCGGGGAACGCGCGGCATAATCAGGCTGCCGCGGGGTCCGTCGACGCCGGGTCCGTGACGGAGGTGTGCCGCTGTGCTGAGGTTTCACCGCCTCAAGGTGCTGCGCCGCCTGCCCCATCCCG
Organism: uncultured Actinomycetes bacterium; assembly: GCA_963742055.1. Lineage (GTDB taxonomy): Bacteria > Actinomycetota > Actinomycetes > Streptosporangiales > Streptosporangiaceae > RYN-230. The sequence goes on from CAVUKT010000014.1 coordinate 113,054, forward strand.
GCCGCGGCTTCACCCAGGGCCTGATCACCGGCGGACGGCACGGTGTGGGAGAGCACCGGCCAGTACGGCCAGTCCACGCTGCGGCGCTACCGGCTCGGGCAGGACGAGGTCGCGGCCGCCGCGGCCCTGCCGCCCGACCTGTTCGCCGAGGGCATCTGCCGGGTGGGCAGCCACCTCTGGCAGCTCACCTGGCGGGAGCGGGTCGCCCTGCGCTGGGACGCGCGCAGCCTGACCCTGCTGGAGACGATCTCCTACAACCGCGAGGGCTGGGGCATCTGCAACGCGGGCCGGTACGTGCTGACCAGCGACGGGAGCAGTGAACTGGTCCGCCGTGACCCGCAGACGCTGATGCCGCTCGGCACTGGTCGTGGTGCGTATCGGCGGGCAGCGTATCGGCGGCCTCAACGACCTGGAATGGGCCGGCGGCCGGGTCTGGGCCAACGTCGCGCCCCGGCCGTACCTGGCCGGGATCGACGCGGACAGCGGCGAGGTGGTGGACATCGTGGACGCGCGGGCCGCCGCCGAACGTCACTGGGGCGATCCGCAGGCCTTCCTCAACGGCGTCACGGCCCTGGCGGCCCCGGGCGAATTCCTGCTCAGCGGGAAGGGCTGGCGTTCCCTCTATCACGTCCGCCTGATCGAGGGCCGCCGCCACAAGCAGCCGGAACGGCTGCTGGTGCCTGAGTGGAACGTTCAGGAAGCGTTCAGGAAAGCTTAGGGACAGGCTGAGAGTTCTTAGAGGTCGCATTCAGGTACGCGACCGATTATCAGTAGCAGCCCAGAACAGGGCGATGACCTACTGAGGAGCGTTTCCAGATGAGCGCGGTTTACGGGGAGCCCGGATACGCCGGCCCAGGACAGTCCGGAACCGGGCCGTCCGGAACAGGGCAGGGCGGTTACGGGCCAGGCGGTTACGGCCAGGGCGGTTACGGGCCAGGCGGTTACGGCCAGGCGGGTACGGGCCGGGCGGCTACGGCCGGGCGGCTACGGAAGCTACGGCGGCGGATCGGGCGGCTACGGGTCCGGGCCGGGCGGCTACGGGTCCGGGCCGGGCGGTTACGGTCCGGGCGAGCCTGACGGCAGGCGGCACCGGCGGCGCCGGTTCATGCTGGCCGGGGCCTCGGCCGGGATGGCCGCGGTCCTGGCGGTCGTCGGGCTGGGCGCGGTGAACGCGTTCGGCTCGACGACGCTGACCACGGCCCAGATCGCCGCGAAGGTAGACCCGGGGCTGGTGGACGTGGTGTCCACGCTCGGCTACCAGAACGGCGAGGCGGCCGGCACCGGCATGGTGCTGACCTCCACCGGCGAGGTGCTGACCAACAACCACGTGATCGACGGGGCGACCTCGATCAAGGTCCGCGACGTGGGCAACGGGCACACCTACAGCGCCAAGGTGGTCGGCTACGACAAGACCCACGACGTCGCGGTGCTCCAGCTGGTGAACGCCTCGGGGCTGACGACGGTCAGCCTCAGCTCCTCGGGCGTGCAGAGTCGGCCAGAAGGTGGTCGCGCTGGGTAACGCCCTCGGCAAGGGCGGCACCCCGTCCGTGGCCACCGGCAAGGTGACCGCGACCGGCAGGACCATCACCGCCTCGGATGAGGACGCGGGCAACGCGGAACAGCTGCACGGCCTGATCCAGACCAACGCGCGGCATCCAGCCGGGCGACTCCGGCGGCCCGCTGGTCAACACCCAGGGCGACGTCGTCGGCATGAACACGGCCGCCTCCAGCAACATCTCGACCACGGCGTTCGGCACGCAGTCCGAGCCAGCCGGCCACCCAGGCGTTCGCCATCCCGATCAGCCATGCGACGACGATCGCGGACCAGATCGAGGCGGGTCAGGCCTCGTCCACCGTGCACATCGGCGCCACCGCCTTCCTGGGCGTGGAGGTCTCCCCCTCCTCGGCGGGCAGCACCGGCGGTGACGGGGGCCTACGGCGGCTACTTCGGCGGGGACGGCGGCACGGCAGCTCCACGGCCAGCGGGGCCACCGGTGGCCGGCACGGTGTCCGGGTCCGCGGCCGCCCAGGCCGGGCTGACCCAGGGCGACGTGATCACGTCAGTGGCGGGCCACACGATCACGTCCCCGACGGGCGTGTCGTCGGCCCTGGCCCAGCACCACCCGGGTGACAAGATCAGCATCAGCTGGACGGACCAGACCGGGCAGTCGCACACCGCGACCGTGCAGCTGGGCACCGGCCCGGCCGACTGAAGTTCCGCCGGCCTGCGGCCTGCCGGGTCATCGGCGAGGCTCGCCGCAGGAGCCTCGCCGGTCTACGGGGACCCCCGGGCCATCCCGCCCGGGGGTCCTTCATGCTGCCGGTACGATCGGCCCGCGAGGCGGGTCGAGACCGGGGAGAAGACCATGAGCGAGCTCGTGCACTACGGCGCCGGCGACCAGGTCGCGACCCTCACCCTGGACTCGCCGCACAACCGCAATGCGCTGTCCCGCCAGCTGCTCGCCGAGCTGACCGGGCGGCTTGCGGACGCGGTGGCCGATCCCTCCGTCCGGGCGATCGTGATCACCCACACGGGCCGGGTGTTCTGCGCCGGCGCGGACCTGGCCGAGGCCGGGAGCCAGTCGATGACCGGCGCCACCACGGCGGTCATGGCCCTGCTCACCGCGATCGTCGACGGCGGCCAAGCCGGTCATCGCGCGCATCACCGGGCACGTCCGGGCCGGGGGCATGGGCATCGTCGGGGCCTGTGACCTCGCGCTCGCCACCGAGACCGCGTCGTTCGCGTTCACCGAGGCGAGGATCGGCGTGGCCCCGGCGATGATCTCCCTGACCACGCAGGACCTGCTGACCCCCCGGGCGGCGGCTCGCTACTACCAGACCGGCGCTACCTTCGGCGCGGAGGAGGCGGCCCGGGCGGGCCTCATCACGATCGCGACCCGCAGCGAGAACCTCGACGCTGAGCTGGGCCGGCTGCTCGGCTGAGATCCGGGAGACCTCGCCGCAGGGCGCAGCCGAGACTAAACGGCTGCTGACCCGGGGCAGGCGGCAGCGGCTGGCCGAGGAGTCGGCCGCCATGGCCGAGCTGTCCGCGCGGCTGTTCGCCTCGGCGGAGGCCCAGGAGGGCATCCACGCCTTCCTGGAGAAGCGGCCGCCCGCCTGGCGGGTCCCTAGGAGTGGATTGCGCCGCGCCGGCAAGACACGGCGCGCGAAAATTTCCAGATGTCTGGGAGCTGGGTCAATTCCGTTGACCTGCGCGGGCCTTGATCCGCATCGTGGTGGGAGGACGAACAGATGGCCGCGCTGCGGCCTGTGTGCAAGGACGGTGTGATGGCAGATCGCATGGAGGCGCCCCCCCGGCCCTCTCGTGCTCCGGTACCCCGCGGCCAGATGCCTGGTGGCCGGCCGCCCGGTGCTCCCCGGCGCAGCCGCAAGCGGTGGGCGGTGGCCGCCGCCGTCACCGCCCTCTGGGTGGTGCTGTGGACGGTCACGGGGTCGCTGGTCAGCGGGACCATCGTGCTGCTGTTCCTGGCCGCGCTCGGCGTGGTGACCGTGCTGGCGCTGCGGGCCCTGGGGGTGACCAGGGACCATCCCTGGATCCAGCAGATCTCCACCCGGCCGTGGCGCGACGGGCAGGAGGTACTGCAGCTTGCCCTGCGTCACCTGCCCGAGGTGTTCGTGGTGACCCCGAACGGCGCGCTGCTGGCCCCCAACGCCGTCGAGCTGCGGCTTAACCCGCGCGACGTCGGCTCGCTGGGCGAGCGGATGGACATCGGGCTGGTGGAGGCGAGCGCCGCCGAGGTGTATGAGGAGCAGGTGGCCGTGCATCAGGCCCGGCTGGCCGGGCCTGGCCCGGTCGAGGTGAGCGTGGTCAGCGACCCGGCGGTGCCCGCGGGCCGTTACCAGCTGCGGCAGGGCCGGCCCCTGGGCGCCGCGCCGTCCAGCTTCCAGCCTGCGTCACCGTCCGGCTTCCAGCCTGCGTCGCAGTCCGGGTTCCAGCCTGCGGTCCCGGCCAATTTCGCCGGCTACGCCGGGGCCGGGTACATGCCGGACGTCCAGACGGCCCGGCCCGAGGCCCAGGTGGGCAGCTACCCGGCCGGCGCGGGTCTGGGTGGCCCCGCCGCAGCCTGGCCGTTCGCCCACGACGGCCGCACCTCCTCCGCA
>CAVUKT010000015.1:0-42092 GCA_963742055.1 uncultured Actinomycetes bacterium
GAAGATCCATGTTGAACGTCAAGTCAGACACAAAACAAGGAAGCAGCAAGGGCCTCGTCAGGCTCGCTGCATCCCGTCCTTGACCCGATCTGGGACCTTTTTTTGGAAGGCCGGGTAATATGCTGAGTCACGAGTGAATGACGGTACCGACCTTTATCTCCCCGAGATGAATCGGGCAGGCCATTCTGGCGCCCCGCCATTTGCGAGACTCCTCCCGATCATGAATCCACGCTAAATTCGGCGGACCGGGCAAGCCGGCGCGCTCGGTCCTGGTCAGCGGGCCTGGGCTGGGCGGAGAAGCAGCACCGTCACCGGGGCGCCGCGCAGCCATTTATGGCGCAGCGAATTACGGTCGGCTTCGACCAGGCCGCCCCAGATGCCATGCTGGCCCGCGCCGACCCAGGTGCGCAGCGACAATTCCAGGCACTCGGCCCGCACCGGGCACGCGGCGCATACGGCCAACGCCCGGGCCGCTTCAGCGCGTGCGCGCGCAGGCTTGGCGGCAATGGGAAACCACTCGTCTGGATCGAGAGTCGTGCCCGCGCACCCCGCCAGGGGGCTGGCCACGAAGTTCTGCAGTTCCTCGTCAGTCAGCGCGGCCGGGCCGGCGCCCACACCCGATGAGGGCGAGATGGTCATGGTGTGCCTCCTCTGCCCTCCCGCCCGACGGCGATATGGCTGGGATCGCTATGGCATTAGACACAGCCTGGCCATCCGGCCTTTCTGGCACTTCGTCAAGGTGGGTAGTCCCGGCAGTCCTGTGCCCGCCGTCTCGGGCCCGGTGCGCACGCCATCCCTGGCCTGGTGCGCACACCACTAGCCGGTCGGGGGATGCGCCGCTGGCTGTCCCCGGACAGCATCGGTCATCGAGGCAGGTGCCCCAAGCCCCCTGATCCGAATCACAGGAGGTTCCGCGATGCCACAGCTTCCGGCCCGCCGGAGCGCGCGCAATATCACCCCGGTCCACCCGTATCACCCTGGTCGACCCGTCCCGTGAGTTCGAAGACATCTACGACCGCATGGGCAGCTGATGAGCATGGCGTTCGGGACCTGGCCTTCACGCCGGCCCTGGCCGCGGCCTGGACGCCCCTGGCCGACATCAGCGAAACCGACGACGCGTACCTGGTCGAGGTCGAACTGCCCGGCGTGAACAAGGATCAGGTCAACGTCGACGTCAACGACCACGAGCTGGTCATCACCGGCGAGATCGCTGAGCCGCAGGAGGAGGAGGGCAGGCGGCGCCGCCGGGCCGCCGCGCCGGGCGCTTCGAGTTCCGCACCACTCTGCCCGCCGACATCGACCCGCAGGGGGTCAGCGCCAGCCTCTCCGACGGGGTCCTCACCGTGAGGGTGCCCAAGTCCGAGGCCGCCAAGCCGCGTCACGTCGAGATCAGCGGTAACCGCATCCTCACCGGAGCGGTCCCGGTGGAGCTGGGGGATACTCACCGGGACCGCGGTGGGGTCACCGGCCGTCGTCAGAGCTGTCGGCAGGCGGTTCGGGCAGCCGGAATCGCAGGTCGGCGCCGATGTCGTGGTCCATGAGCCCGGCGCCCCCTGAGTTGATGTGGTGGATCGCTCCGCCTTCGCTGATAACGACCTGCGCGAGCTCGTCGATCACGTCCGGGGTGGGCCGGGTGGGGTTCCCGCACAGTGGGCAGACCTCTCCGGACCGCGCCAGCCAGCGCGACTGATCGCACACAACGCCCGGTGCGGCTGCGCCGCCTCGCACGAGCAGGGTCTGGATCGCTCCCACCGTGCCGGCCCACAGGCACCTGTCCAGGCCTACCGTGGCCAGCCCATCCATCGCAACCTTCTCGAGTACCCCCGAGGCCAGCTGCTGATCGCGTTCCTGCTCATAGCGGGCCGCGATGGCCCCCGCGCTCTCGCGTATCTCGGCCAGCGGCACCAGGCCCGGCTCAGTGCTGAACGTCCCGGCCACCCGGTCGTGTACCGGGCGGGGCAGTTGCTGCACGAAGTCCGGTATCTCGTAGCCGTGGCCGCCGATGATCAGCAGGTCGAAGTCACCGGTCTGCATCAGCTCGCCCAGCCGTTCCGCGACGTGCCGGTAGTGCCGCTTGGCCAGCTCATCGATCTTGTTGCTGACCCGGTCGTCGGGCCGTCCCGCCACGATGGGGGGCCTGCGTGACTCAGGGTCTTTGACCTGCCCCAGCTCGCTCATCTCGTCCTGGTAGAGCTCGCAGAACCGCCCGGTGGCCCGGTCGACCACGACCACGCAGCTGCGCGGATGCTCGGCGAGCACGGCGAGCATGGGCCGGGCGTAGGGAGTCGCGTCCACGATGACCCGGTCCGGGACGTTCTCCGGCAGCGGGACCTCGGTGTACAGGTTCCGGCCGCTGCAGGCGAAGATCGCGATCGCCGCGGGTGGCCACCGCTCCTGGCCAACCGCGCTCTTGATCCGGTCGATGTCACCGCGCAGCGACATCCGCCACTCGCGTTCCGCGATGCCGCCCTTGGCCAGCGGGCGGATCCCGTCGAGCAGGCTGGACACCCGGGTGCGCACTTCCCGTCGGCCGTCGGGACCAGGGTCGACCCGCACGTACAGGGACACCACCGGCAGACCCCCGCCGTCGAAGGTGCGGATGCTGCTGACCGTCTGGGCGGTGATCACGTCAGACCAGCACCCGGAAGAGCTGGAACACGCGATCCCATTCCTCGGTGTGCACTAGCTTCAGCTCGGGGTCGATGAGCCGGAACATCCTGGCCAGCGCGACGCTGATGCCACCGAAGATCAAGGGGAGCCGCGCCTGCGTGTCGTCGTCCAGCGACACGTCGAGAGGAGGACGGGCGGCGAGATCCTCCAGGATGGGCTCGATCTCGATGTCCTCATCCATCCGCTCGAAGGCGTGCATGCTGTCCTGCAGCCCCTTGGTGAGCGGCAGGTCCCACGGGTCGATGACGTCGCGGACGTTAGCTTTCGCCGTGGCCTGGGCCATGATCAGCATGTCGTAGAGCGCATCGTTGACGAAGTCCAGGTAGCGCTGGACGTCATCCCGGTCCACGTCCACGCCGCCCGCGACCCGGAACAGCCGCTCGAACTTGGTGAAGCCCACCACTGCCATCGCCGCTGCCTCTCCGTGATCCGCGCCGGCTACCGCCGGCCGTGCTCGTTCGAAGGCCAGCCGGATGGCCATCGCCCCCTCGCCGACCGCCGCGGCGACCCGCTTGGCCGAGCCGCTGCGGACGTCACCCACCGCGTAGATGCCCGGCCGGCTCGTTTCCAGCACCGAGCGCGGCCAGCCGGGCCCGTCCGCCGCGCCGCCGTCTGGCGAGGTGTCCATGCCCGGTCCGGACGAAGCCGTGCTCGTCGAGGTCAACGAGGTCACCGAGCCAGCCGGTGCACGGGGTCATGCCGATGAAGATGAACAGGGCCCGGGCAGGGACCGTGCGCCGCTGGCCGGTCTCGCGATTCTCGACCGTGATCGCTTCCAGCGCCTGGTCGCCGAGCAGCTCGCGCACCTCGGTGCCGAGCAGGATCCGCACGTCCGGGATCCGCCTGACCTGGTCAACCAGGTACCGCGACATGTACTCGCCCAGGTCATGCTCGCGCACGACGAGCGTGACCTGGTCGGCGTACCGGGACAGGAAGACCGCGGCCTGCCCGGCCGAGTTGCCGCCCCCGACGATCACCACCGGGTCGCCGGTGCAGAACAACGCCTCCGCCTGGGACGCCGCGTAGTACACGCTCATCTGCTCGAAGTACTCCAGCCGCGGGAGCGGCAGGCGGCGGTACCTGGCCCCGGTCGCGAGCACCACCGAGGTGGCCGTGACCGACGTGCCGTCGTCGAGCTGGACCGTGTACGACCCGCCGTCCGCCCGGATCGAGGTGGCCTCGGCAGGCACGGCGAAGTGGGCCCCGAACTTCCGCGCCTGGAGCATCGCGCGCTCGGCCAGTTCGGCGCCGGAGATACCCGAGGGAAACCCCAGGTAGTTCTCGATCCGGGAGGTGGTCCCGGCCTGGCCCCCGGCGGCGGTCCCGTCGAGGACCACGGTCTGCAGGCCTTCCGAAGCCCCGTACACGGCGGCGGACAGCCCCGCCGGTCCCGATCCGACCACGAGCAGGTCGCAGCGGCGCCGGGCGGCCCCGGGGCCGGCAGCCCGATCGCGGCGGCCAGCTCGGCGTTGCTGGGGTTGCGGAGCAGCCGCCCGCCCAGCAGCACGATCGGGGTGTCTTCCGGCGTCACGCCCAGCTGCTGGATCAGTGTCTCGGCCGCCGGATCCGCCTCCAGGTCCAGCCACCGGGCCGGAATCCGGTTGCGGGCCGCGAAATCCCGCAGCCGCCGGGTGTCCGGCGAGTACCGGGAGCCGATGATCCGCAGGCCGGCGCCGAGCCCGATGAGGATGGAGCGCCGGATGAGGCAGACTCGCAGGATCAGGTCACCGAAGGCTGGATTATGGGCGACGAGTTCGCCGAGCAGGCCGGCGGGTACCACCAGCACCTCGCCCGGCCCGACTGGCACGGCCGAGTAGTAGGACGCCTCGCCGGTCAGCAGGCTGAGCTCGCCGAGGAAGCGGCCCCGGCCATGCACGCTGATGACGCGTTCCTCCGGCGTCCCGCGGGCTTCCACCATCGCCACCAGCCCGTCCAGGACCACGAAGAAGTCGCAGTTCCGGTCGCCCTCGGCGAACAGGATCTCGTCCGGCCGCGCCGGACGGCGCTGGCCCAGTGAGCTCAGCGCCGCGATCTGGGCGTCGCTCAGCCGCGGATACGCCCCGTTCAGGTCGGGGGTCTCCGCCACCGGCTGGCCTGGCCCGGAGACGGCCGGCGGCCGGGGTCCCGGGTCGCGCAGGGCCGGCGCCGCGATCAGACGTAGGTTTCGTCAACATAGCACCAGCGCCAGTTCTCGCCCGGCTCGAAGGACTGCACGATCGGGTGGCCGGTTCCGTAGGCGTGCCCGCGAGCGTGCCGCAGCGGGGATGAGTCGCAGCACCCGACGTGTCCGCAGGTCAGGCACAGGCGCAGGTGCACCCACGCCGACCCCAGGCGCAGGCACTCCTCGCAGCCCTCCGGTGTCCGCGGGGAAACCGGGCGGATCAGGGTCACGTGCGGATCGGTAGGAGCCGACATGGTCGCCTTTCGCCGGTGCGGCAGGTATCCCCAGGCTCTGCGGTCACGACCGGCCGCACATCATCAAAGTCGTTAGTTCTTCGCTGGCGGAGCCGGGGTCACGGGCACTGGCTGGCCCTGCTAGCCAATCGGGGGATGTCCTGGCGCCGGCGGCCCCGGCAGCGTGGCCGGTAGATGAACATGCCGGTCTTCCGCAGGCGCCAGACCACCCAGATCAGTGCCGCCGCGCGGGCCGTCGCGCAGCGCACACCGGTCTCGCTGACCGTGGCGCGGCAGCGTGCGCAGCCGGCGGCGGTGACCATCGTCCGCCTGGCCAGCACCGCGGTGTTCGCCTACCTGGTCGCGCTGCTGCTCCCGGTCACGTCCCGCCCGGTACTCGCGCCGCTGACCGCGCTGCTGGTCATCCAGGTCACCCTGTACCAGACGCTCCGCAGCGCGGTCCGCCGCGTCGGGGCCGTGGTGTCCGGGGTGCTGCTGGCGGTGGCCCTGTCCTCGTGGGTCGGGTTCACCTGGTGGAGCCTGGGCCTGACGATCGCGGTCGCCCTCGCGGTCGGCTACTCCCTGCACTTGGGCGACTCCGTTCTCGAGGTGCCGATCAGCGCGATGCTCATCCTGTCCGTCGACACCCATTCCGCGGGCACCTGGCGGATCGTCGAGACCCTCGTGGGGACGGGCGCCGGGCTGATGGCCGGGCTCGTCTTCGCCCGGCCGCGCGTGCAGCCGGCCGCCGAGGCCATCGAGGAGCTGTGCCGCAAGATGGCCGGCCTGCTCGAGCAGATGGCTGACAGCCTCCAGGACGGATCGGTCCTGGAGCGGCCGGACGACTGGCTCGTCCAGGCCCGCTCGCTGAGCGGCGAGATCCGGCGCGTGGACGACGCGCTCCGCGAGGCGGAGGAGAGCGTCCGGCTGAACCCGCGCGGGCTGCGGCTGCCGTACGCTGCGGTCAGCCTGCGCGGCAGGCTGGAGACCCTGGAGCACGCCGCGATCGCGATCCGCATGCTGGCCCGCTCCCTAGCGGACAGCATCCGGCTGGCCGGTGAGGACAGCCCGATGCGCGATCCGGAACCCCGTGGCCGGCTGGCCGGGGTGCTGCGCCAGCTCGCCGCGGCGGTACGGGTCTACGGCCGCCTGGCCGCTACCCAGGAGCCGGACCGCCAGCGCGAGCTGGAGGCCGAGCTGGAACAGTACCTGGCCGCGGCCGAGGATCAGCAGGACCAGCTCAGCGAGGTGCTGCGGACCGATCCCGCGGCCAAGCCGGTCGGCTGGCCGCTGCGGGGAGAGCTGGTCAGCCATCTCGACCGGCTCAGGAAGGAGCTGCTGGGGGACATGCCCGAGGGGCGCACTCCGCACCGGCGGGCCCGCTCGTGGCGGCGGCCGCTGCAGGCGGGCCGCTGGCAGCCCCGGTCGCCGTCCCGCCGCCGCCAGCGCCGGTAGGCTCTGCTAGCCCGGGGGAGGGCCCCCCGGAGTCCTGCGGGGATCGGGCGTCACGCCGGGACCGGGCACCGGGCGTGGGCTGCCGGGCTGCCTGGCGCCGCGGGCGACGCCGGTCAGCAGCGAGATCACGGCCACGCCCGCGACCAGATTGATCACCGCGGTGAAGACCTTGCTCGGCAGGGCGGCCGGCTGGCTGAACGGGGCGACCACCAGGATGAGATCGGCCAGCGCGGTGATCCAGGTGAAGAAGCTGAGCGGCCGGGGTGTTTCGAGCAGCAGGACATGCAGCAGGCCGGTGGCGAGCAGCGCGCCCGCGGCGGCGACCGCGGCGTAGACCGCGGTGGTGGAGCTCCCGAGACTGCCGGCCGCCTTGGGGGCGAGCACCGCGATGCCCAGGATGCTCCGCGCGATATACACCCCGGCGATGACCACCAGAGCGGCCACGACGGCCGTGGCCACGCCGCCCGCCCAGAGCCGGCCGGCGTTCAATTGCGGCGGCGCGACCGGGCCGTCAATGTCCAGATCAGCCGACTCAACCATCATGCACCTCCGTGGGGACGGCCAGATTTCTCCCGGGCCAGGGTCCGTGGCGGTCAGGAGGTCGCCCCGGCGCTGGCGGGGGGCTGCTCCCAGGTCGGCGCGCTGGGGTCCGGCCCGTGCAGGCCCTCCATGAGCTCCTGCTCGGCGTCGCGGGGGAGCGAGGTCTGCAGCACGGTCCCGCCGTAGGGCCGCAGCGCCTCCAGGAACCTGTCCATGGTGACCTTGCGGACGATGATGAGGAGCGCGGAGGTTCCGGGCTGCACCAGGTCCTGGACGCGGCGCTTGAAGTCGTCCTTGATGCCCAGGTTCCCGGCCTCGCCCAGCGCGGCCCCGATGATGCCGCCGGCCACGCCGACCAGCGGGCGCCAGCGGGAACAGGAACAGCAGCCCGATCAGCACCCCCCAGAACAGCCCGCTGAGGCTGCCCCAGGCCACGGCGTGGTGCGCCGGGGTTGTCACGTGCAGCTTGCCGCTGCTGTCACGCCTGATGATGGCCGCATCCTCCAGGTCGACCACCAGGTCGTTTTCCAGTCTCATGAGCTCGTCATAGACGCGCTGGGCTGTGTCCTCGTCCGGGTAACCGATAACGATCAGGTCGCTCATCGCGGTTCCTTCCCTCGTGATGGCGTCGTCGTCTGCAGGGCGGGGACTATCACCCCTGCGCGGTTCCGCCGGGCCAGCTGGCCGGCATGCGGTCGCGGATCACGGTCAGATGGCTCTCCACGCTGGCGACACCGGGCGCCGAGGCGGCCGCCGCCTGGGCGGCGTTCGCCTCCTGCAGTGAGTGCACCTGGCCGTAGAGCTTGGCGGTGTGGTCGGACACCTCGACCCTGATGTGCCGGGCATCGACCTCGGCCTGCGCTTGAAGATCTCCTCGATAGGGCCTGGACGGCGCCGGGCTGCCGGCGGCTGACGGTGATGTTGTTCAGCAGCCGGTCACGCCGCGGACGTGGCGGGCCATCCGCTCCACCTCGCGGCGCTGGTGGTCATGATCGACGTCGCCCTCGAGCGTGACCCAGCCGTGTTCCACGGTGGCGTGCACCCGGCCCTCAGGCACCTGCACGTTCCACTCCAGGACGTGCGCGATGGCCCGGGCGATGTCCACGTCGTCCCGGGGCGCCCCGGGCAGCTCCACCTTCAGGTCGTTGGCGACGGCCTTGACGCCGTTGACGCGCTCCGCGGCCTGGGCGGCGGCCAACTTCTCCGCGTAGCTCGGCACGTGGCCAGACAGGATCACCGCGCCGTCCTTGACCCCCACCCCGATGGCGTCAGCGTCGCTGATCTGCGGGTCCCACCGCAGCTCCTCGATCACATCGTCCTTGAGCTGGGCGTCGGTCTTCATCGGCTCACCTCGTCCTGGGCCGGCGTCTGCGCCGCCATCAAGGTTGCGTCCGCGGGACCGCGGTCACATCACCCGTTCGGGTAGGTCCGCCGCGCCCGTCCGAGGCGGCCGGAGGACTAGCCGGATTGAGGATGTGAGCTGGTCGCCTGGGCGCGGAGCCTGGAGCACGAGGGCGTCTGCGGCGGTGCCGGGCGCCCCGTGAAACAGCACAGCCAAACCAGCACCGTGAACCCAGCACTGCGGAACCAGCGCCGCGGAACCAGCACCGTCGGCTAGGAGGCACTGATGGCAGTTGCAGTCGGCATCGACCTGGGCACCACCAACTCCGTGATCGCCGCGACCGAGGACGGCAAGCCGACCGTGATACCCAACGCGGAGGGGGCACGGACCACCCCGTCGGTGGTGGCGTTCACGCCGCAGGGTGACCGCCTGGTGGGGCAGCTCGCCCGGCGGCAGGCCATCCTGAACCCGAAGGGCACGATCTACTCGGCCAAGCGGTTCATCGGGCGGCGCTACGACGAGGTCACCAGCGAGCTGAACGCCGTCTCCTTCGACGTGGTGCCAGGCCCGGACGACGCGGTGCGGTTCAAGATCCAGGGGCAGGCTGTACGCGCCCGAGGAGATCTCCGCGCTCGTGCTCCGCAAGCTGGCCGAGGACGCGTCGAAGTTCCTCGGCGAGAAGGTCACCGAGGCCGTCATCACCGTGCCCGCGTACTTCAACGACGCCCAGCGCCAGGCGACCAGGGACGCCGGCCGCATCGCCGGGCTGGAGGTGCTGCGCATCATCAACGAGCCGACCGCCGCGGCGCTGGCCTACGGCCTGGACCGGAAGGGCAGCGAGACCGTGCTGGTGTTCGACCTGGGCGGCGGCACCTTCGACGTCAGCGTCCTGGACATCGGCGACGGCGTGGTCGAGGTCCGGGCCACCGCGGGCGACACCCACCTCGGCGGGGACGACTTCGACCGGCGCATCGTCGACTACCTGGCCGACGAGTTCCAGCGGGACAACGGCATCGACCTGCGCACCGACCCGCAGGCGCTGCAGCGCCTGTTCGAGGCGGCCGAGAAGGCCAAGGTCGAGCTGTCCTCGGTCACCCAGACGACGATCAGCCTGCCGTTCATCACGGCCGACGCCTCGGGACCCAAGCACCTGAACACGACGCTGATGCGCTCCACGTTCGACCAGATCACGCACGATCTGGTGGAGCGCACGACCGGGCCGGTCCAGCAGGCGCTGGCCGACGCCAAGCTCACCGCGGCCGACATCGACGAGGTGATCCTGGTCGGCGGGTCGACCCGCATCCCGGCCGTGCAGAACCTGGTCCGGCGGCTGACCGGCGGCAAGGACCCGAACATGACCGTCAACCCCGACGAGGTCGTCGCCCTGGGCGCGGCGGTGCAGGCGGCGGTGATCAAGGGCGACGTCAAGGACGTGCTGCTGCTCGACGTCACGCCGCTGTCACTCGGCATCGAGACCCTCGGCGGGGTGATGACCAAGGTGATCGAGCGCAACACCACGATCCCGGCCCGCCGCACCGAGACGTTCAGCACCGCCGAGGACAACCAGTCCGCGGTCGACGTGGTGGTGCTGCAGGGGGAGCGGGAGCGCGCCGCGGACAACCGGGTGCTGGGCCGGTTCCGGCTGGAGAACATCCGGCCCGCGCCGCGGGGCGTGCCGCAGATCGAGGTCACCTTCGACATCGACGCGAACGGGATCCTGAACGTCTCCGCCCGGGACAAGGACACCGGCGGCGGAACAGCGCATCACGATCAGCGAGAGCTCCAACCTGGACCAGTCCGAGGTGGAGCGGATGGTCAAGGACGCGGAGCAGCACCTGGAGGAGGACCGGCGGCTGCGCGAGCTGACCGATGCCCGCAACGAGCTCGACACCCTGGCCTACCAGGTCGAGCGGGTGCTGGCCGAGCGCGGCGACTCGCTGCCCGTGCACGAGAAGGCGCGGGCCGAGAACGCCGTGACCGAGGCCCGCCAGGCGCTGAAGGACCAGGCTCCACTGGAGCGGCTGCGCACCCTGACCGACGAGCTGCAGCAGATCTACCAGATCCTGGCCGCCCCGCCGCAGGGACCTGCCCCGGAGCCCGAGTCGGAGCTTCCCCCCGTGGTGACGACGACGACGTCATCGACGCCGAGTTCACCGCCCATGAGTGAGGCAGCCCATGGGTGAGAGGGCGGGCAGCGGCGGCGTCTGGCGCGAGTCTCCCGCCGCTGCCCCGCCCGTCCAGCCGCCCGATCCCCGCGCGGCCCCCGGCGGCCAGCGCCGGGATGCCGGGGGGACCCCGCCCGGCCAGGCACAGGATGCCGGGCAGAACGGGCAGCCCGACGGCCCGGGTGATGTCACTGGTGACGAGACCGCGATCCCCGATCTGCTGGACCGGATCGCCGAGCTGGAGGATCTGCGCCGCCGGGCCCTGGCCGATCTCGACAACCTGCGCAAGCGCTGCGCCGCCAGGTCGCCCGGGCGCAGGCGGAGACCCGGGCCGCGGTGGCCCGGGAATGGCTGCCTGTCGTCGACAACCTGGAGCGCGCGCTGGCGGCACTCCACGGCCGATCCGGCCGCCATCATCGACGGGATCCGGGCCGTCCGGGAGCAGGCCCTGAACGTGCTGGCCCGCCTCGGCTACCCTCGCCGCGATGACCTGGGGACGACCTTCGACCCGACCCGGCACGACGCGGTCGCCGCCCGGGCCGATCCCGCCGCCGCGGACGGGTCGGTGGTCGAGGTCCTCCAGCCCGGCTATGGCGAAGGGGACCACCAGCTGCGGCCGGCGCAGGTGGTGGTGGCCAGGCCGGGCTGATGGCCGACGGCCAGGACTTCTACCAGACGCTGGGCGTGCCCCGCACCGCCAGCCAGGACGACATCCAGCGGGCCTACCGCAGGCTGGCCCGCCAGTACCACCCGGACGTGAACCACGACCCGGGCGCTGAGGACCGTTTCAAGGACGTCTCCGAGGCCTACGACGTCCTCTCCGATCCGGAGACCCGGCGCCGGTACGACGCGTTCGGGGCCGACTTCCGGCAGGTTCCCGAGGACATGGATCCGGAGACCTTCCGGCGCAGCCGGGCCGGCGCCGGAGCAGGGCCGGAGCCGCGAGGCGGCAGGCCCGGCGCGGGCCCGCGGCAGCCCCGGGTTCAGCTACTCGCTCCGGGGACATCGACATCGAGGATCTGCTGGGCGGGTTCTTCGGTGGCCGGGCCGGGCGCCCGGGGGTGGGGCCCGATTCCCGGCGCCGACCAGGAGGCCGAGCTCGAGATCACCGTCGAGGAGGCCTACCACGGCACCCGCCGGTCGATCTCGCTGTCCGGCGACGGCGCCCGCGCGACCCTCGACGTGAACGTGCCGGCCGGCGTGACCGACGGGCAGCGGATCCGGCTGGCCGGCCAGGGCGGCCGCGGCACCGAGGGGGCGGCCAACGGCGACCTGTACCTCATCGTGCGCATCGCGCCGCATCCGCGGTACCGGCTCGACGGGCGCGACCTCTACGTCGACCTGCTGCTCGCGCCCTGGGAAGCCGCCCTGGGCACGTCGGTGGCCGTGGACACCCCGGGCGGCGAGGCCAAGGTCAAGGTCCCGGCCGGTACCTCGACCGGGCGGCGGCTGCGGCTGCGCGGCCGCGGCCTGCCCAATCCGCGGGGCAAGCCGGGCGACCTGTTCGCCGAGGCCAGGATCATGGTGCCCGCCCGGCCATCCCGGGCTGAGCGGCGGCTGTTCGAGCAGCTCGCGGCCGAGTCCGACTTCGATCCGAGGCGGCAGCCATGAGCCACGCCATGGTCCGGGTCCCGGCGTCGCGGCTCAGCCTGGACGAGTTCGCCGCGCAGCCGGCCTGCACCCGGATCTGATCCGCCGGCTGGTCGCCCTCGGCATCGTCGAGGCCAGCTACGGCCCCGCGGGCGAGCTGCGGTTCTCCCGTAGCCAGCTGGCCGTGGTGGCCCGGATGCAGCGGCTGCGCGCGGGCTTCGGGCTCAACTACGCGGCCGTCGCGCTGGTGACCGATCTGCTCGACCGGATCGCGGTACTCGAAGCAGCCCTGCGGGGCTCCCGATGGCCAGGACGGTAACCATGGACCCGAGTCACCTGACCCAGAAGTCGCAGGAAGCGCTGCACGACGCGCAGACCAAGGCGCTCCGCTTCGGCCATACCGAGGTGGACGGCGAGCACCTGCTGCTCGCGCTGCTCGACCAGCCCGAGGGCATCGTGCCCCGGCTGCTCAGCCAGGCCGGCGCGGATCCGGACCGGCTGCGCCAGGCGCTGGAGGCGGAGCTGGCCCGGCGCCCGCGGGTCAGCGGCCCGGGCGCGAGCCCGGGGCAGATCATGGTCACCCAGCGGCTGGCCCGGCTGCTCGACACGGCCGAGCAGGAGGCAGGCCGGCTCAAGGACGAGTACGTCTCGGTCGAGCACCTGCTGCTGGCCCTGCTGGCCGAGGGCCCGGCCACCGCGGCCGGCCGCCTGCTTCAGCAGGAGGGCGTGACCAGGGACGGGTTCCTGCAGGCGCTGACCAAGATCCGCGGCAACCAGCGGGTCACCTCGGCCATGCCCGAGGCCGCCTACGAGGCCCTGGCCAAGTACGGCACCGACCTGGTGGCGGACGCGGCCAGCGGCCGGCTCGACCCGGTCATCGGCCGGGACGCCGAGATCCGGCGGGTCATCCAGATCCTGTCCCGCAAGACCAAGAACAACCCGGTGCTGATCGGCGATCCCGGCGTGGGCAAGACCGCGATCGTGGAGGGGCTGGCCCAGCGGATCACCCGCGGCGACGTCCCGGAGGGCCTGCGCGACAAGACGATCTTCAGCCTGGACATGGGCTCCCTGGTGGCCGGGGCCAAGTACCGCGGCGAGTTCGAGGAGCGGCTGAAGGCCGTGCTCAGCGAGGTCCGGGCGGCGGAGGGCCGCATCCTGCTGTTCGTGGACGAGCTGCACACCGTGGTCGGCGCGGGGGCGGCCGAAGGGGCCATGGACGCGGGCAACATGCTCAAGCCGATGCTGGCCCGCGGCGAGCTGCACATGATCGGCGCCACCACCCTGGACGAGTACCGCAAGCACATCGAGAAGGACGCGGCCCTGGAACGCCGGTTCCAGCCGGTCATGGTGGACGAGCCGTCGGAGGAGGACGCCGTCTCGATCCTGCGCGGCCTGCGCGAGCGGCTCGAGGTGTTCCACGGCGTGAAGATCGCCGACAGCGCGCTGGTCGGCGCGGTCACCCTCAGCCACCGCTACATCTCCGACCGGTTCCTGCCGGACAAGGCGATCGACCTGGTCGACGAGGCCTGCGCGATGATCCGCACCGAGATCGACTCCATGCCCGCCGAGCTCGACGAGCTCACCCGCCGGGTGATGCGGCTGGAGATCGAGGAGGCCGCGCTGGCCAAGGAGGACGACCCGGCCAGCCAGGCCCGCCTGGAGGACCTGCGCCGGGAACTGGCCGACCTGCGGGCGCAGGCCGACGCGCTGCGGGCGCAGTGGGAGGCCGAGCGCCAGGCGCTGCGCCGGGTCCAGGCGCTCCGCGAGGAGATGGAGCAGGTGCGGCAGGAGGCCGAGCAGGCCGAGCGCAACTACGACCTGAACCGGGCCGCCGAGCTGCGCCTGGGCCGGCTTCCCGAGCTGGAGCGGCGGCTGCAGGCCGAGGAGGAGCAGCTGGCGTCCCGGCAGGGCGGCGCGCGGCTGCTGCGCGAGGTGGTCACCGAGGAGGAGATCGCCGCGATCGTGTCCCGCTGGACCGGCATCCCGGTCACCCGCCTGCAGGAGGGCGAGCGGGAGAAGCTGCTGCGCCTCGACCAGATCCTGCACGAGCGGGTGGTCGGCCAGGACGAGGCCGTGCAGCTGGTCGCCGACGCCATCATCCGGGCCCGGTCGGGCATCAAGGACCCGCGCCGGCCGATCGGGTCGTTCATCTTCCTCGGCCCCACCGGCGTCGGCAAGACCGAGCTGGCCAAGTCGCTGGCGGCCGCCCTGTTCGACACCGAGGAGAACATGGTCCGCATCGACATGAGCGAGTACCAGGAGCGGCACACCGTCAGCCGCCTGGTCGGCGCGCCGCCCGGCTACGTCGGCTACGAGGAAGGCGGCCAGCTCACCGAGGCGGTGCGCCGCAAGCCCTACTCGGTGGTGCTGTTCGACGAGGTCGAGAAGGCGCACCCGGACGTGTTCAACACCCTGCTGCAGGTCCTGGACGACGGCCGGCTCACCGACGCGCAGGGCCGCACCGTCGACTTCCGCAACACGGTCATCATCATGACCTCCAACATCGGCTCGCAGTACCTGCTCGACGGACGCCACCGCGGACGGCGAGATCAAGCCCGACGCCCGCGAGCGCGTGATGGCCGAGATGCGCGGCACTTCCGGCCCGAGTTCCTGAACCGGCTGGACGACATCGTGCTGTTCAAGCCGCTCACCCGAGCCGAGATCGAGCACATCGTGGACCTCATGCTCGGCGACGTGCGGCGCCGGCTGGCCGACCGGCAGATGCAGCTGGAGGTCACCGAGGAGCGCCGGCACTTCATCGCCGAGCAGGGCTTCGATCCGGTCTACGGGGCGCGGCCGCTGCGCCGGTTCATCGCCCGGGAGGTGGAGACCCGGATCGGCCGCGCCCTGCTGGCCGGCGACGCCCGCGACGGCGCCGTGATCCGCGTCGACTACTCCGGCGGCGAGCTGGCCGTCAGTTACGAGAACCCCTCCTGACCAGGTGGCCCCATGTCCGATCACGTGGTGACCTGCCCGAACTGCGGGCGCCGGAACCGGGTTCCCGCCGCCGCCGAGGGGATCCCCCGCTGCGGCAACTGCCACCATCCGCTGCCCTGGATCGCCGACGCCGGTGACGACACGTTCGCCGAGATCGCCGAGGCCGCGTCGCTGCCCGTGATCGTGGACATGTGGGCGCCCTGGTGCGGGCCGTGCCGCATGGTCAGCCCGGCCCTGGAGCAGCTGGCCGCCGACCTGGCCGGCCAGATCAAGCTGGTCAAGGTCAACGTGGACGACTCGCCCAAGCTCTCAGCAGCGGTTCGGGGTGCAGGCCATCCCGACCCTGATGATCCTGCGTCACGGGGAGGTGGCAGCCCGCCAGGCCGGCGCGCTCCCGCCGCCCGCCCTGCGGGCCTGGGTCGAGGAGGCCATCCAGGAATGACCCCGCGTGAATGTGCTGCTTGACCGCTGGCAGTTCGGCGTCACGATCGTCTACCACTTCTTGTTCGTCCCGCTGACCATCGGGCTGGCGCTTGCTGGTGGCGGTCGATGCAGTCCAGGCCTACCGGACCAGGGACGAGACGTGGGACCGGCTGACCCGGTTCTTCGGCACGCTGTTCCTGATCAACTTCGCGATGGGCGTCGTCACCGGGATCGTCCAGGAGTTCCAGTTCGGCATGAACTGGTCGAACTACTCGGTGTTCGTGGGCAACATCTTCGGCGCCCCGCTGGCCATCGAGGGCCTGCTCGCGTTCTTCCTGGAGTCCACGTTCATCGGGCTGTGGATCTTCGGCCGGAACCTGCTGGCCCCGCTGGTCCACCTGTCCATCTGCCTGGTGAGCCTGGGCAGTATCGTGTCCGCGTTCTTCATCCTGGCCGCCAACGCCTGGATGCAGCACCCCGTGGGTTACCGCACCGTCGGGCACGGTGCGGCCCAGGCGGTGCTCACCGATTTCTGGGCGGTGCTGCGCAACTCCACGCTGTGGGCGGAGTTCGCCCACACCGTGCTGGCCGCGTTCGTGACCGGCGCGATGTTCGTCCTCGGCGTGTCGGCATGGCAGCTCCTCCGCGGCCGCAACGCCGCGGCGTTCACCCGGGCCGCCCGGCTGGGCGCGGCCGTCCCCTGTCTGCGTGGTCCTGGTCATCGTCACCGGCGACATCCAGGCCCGGCTGATGGACACCCAGCAGCCGATGAAGATGGCCGCCGCCGAGGCGGTCTACAAGACCCAGAGCGGCGCCAGCTTCTCGCTGCTCACCATCGGGAACCTGTCCGGCCAGCCCATCTTCCAGATCCGGGTCCCGCACCTGCTCAGCCTGATCGCCACCCTGACCTGGAACGGCAGGGTCACCGGCGTGACCGGGGTCCAGGCCGCTGAGGTGGCGAGGTACGGGCCCGGCAGCTACATCCCGGTGCTCTGGGTCACCTACTGGTGCTTCCGGACCATGGTGGGGCTCGGGTTCCTGATCCTGATCATGTCGGCCTGGGCGTGTGGCGGTCCCGGCGGGGCGGCAAGCCTCGAACTGGGGCGCTGGACGCTCTGGGTGCTGGTGGCCTGCATCGCCTCGCCGTTCCTGGCCAACACGGCCGGCTGGATCTTCACCGAGATGGGGCGCCAGCCCTGGATCGTGTACGGGCTGCTGAAGACCGTGCAGGCCGCGTCGCCCACTGTCTCAGCGGCCGACGTGGCCTTCACCCTCGGCGGCTTCGTCCTGCTGTACACGGTGCTCGGCGTCATCGACGTGGTCCTCATGGACCGGTCGGCCCGCCACGGTCTCGGCGGGGACCCGCACCTCCCGGCGGGCCGAGGGCTCCCGGCGAAGCGCCCGCCGAGGAACTTATCTATGAGGAGCCGAAATAAGGACCGAGCGTGAGCGGACCGGTAGCCAGCCTGAACACGGTCTGGTTCGCGCTGATCGGCGTGCTCTGGACCGGTTACTTCGTGCTGGAGGGGTTCGATTTCGGCGTCGGGATGCTCAGCCTGGCCATCGGGCGAGACGACACCGACCGCCGGATGGCCCGGAGCGCCATCGGCCCCTGGTGGGACGGCAACGAGGTCTGGCTGATCGTCGCCGGCGGCGCCACCTTCGCCGCCTTCCCGCTCTGGTACGCCAGCATGTTCAGCGGCTTCTACCTCGCGCTGTTCCTCATCCTGGTGGCCCTCATCGTCCGGGGGGTCAGCTTCGAGTTCCGGGGCAAGCGGGACAGTGCCCGCTGGAAGGCGGGCTGGGACTGGGCCCTGGCCGTCGGCAGCCTCGTCCCCGCCTTCGCCTGGGGCGTGGCGTTCACCGACCTGGTGCGCGGCCTGCGGCTGTCCCCGGCCGGACTCTACCTGGGCGGCCTGTCCGGCCTGGTGGCCCCGGTGGCGATCGTCGGCGGGCTGGCCAGCCTGGCCCTGTTCCTGGCCCACGGCGCCACGTTCCTCTCCTTCAAGACCAGCGGCCCGCTGGCCGGCCGGGCCCGCACCGCCGCGATGTGGATGTCGCCGCTGGCGGCCCTGCTCGTGGTCGGCACCGCGGCGTGGCTCTCCGCCGGCGGCTCCCACGGCCCCGGCTACCTCCCCGCCGCGGTACCGATCGCCCTGGCCGCCGGGTGCGGGCTGGCGTTCGTGATCGCGGCCATGCTGGTCGGGGCCCACCGGGAGGGCGCCGCGTTCGGGCTGAGCGCGCTGGGCATCGTGGCCGCGGTGGGCGCGATCTTCACCACGCTGTTCCCGCGGGTGATGGTGTCGAGCGGCCCCGGCCCGTCGCTGACCATCTGGAATGCCGCCTCGGCGGACAAGACCCTGATCGTGATGACCGTGGTCGCGGCGATCTTCGTCCCGGTGGTGCTCGCCTACCAGGGCTGGAGCTACTGGGTGTTCCGGCAGCGGCTGGCCAGGCCCGCCGGCCAGCCTGCGTATGTCCCGGCGCCGCTGCGTCCTCATTCCGCGCCCGGACTTCACCGGGGAGGCCGGGGGCTCGCCACGGCTAGGTCCTCGTTGCGGGCCCTTAAGATGCGCCAGCCATCCTGCTGCGGCAGCCGGGCGCCGGCCGGCCGGAGCGGCCACTAGCGCCAGACCGCCACGGGGAGCCCGGTGCGTAAACCCAGCTTCCTGTGCGCTTACCGGAGTACGGATCGGCGGGCAGATGGCTGTCGTCGATGCCGAACTGGTACTCGGCGCCCGCTGAGACGCGAGCCCGCTGGGGTCGGGAGCCTGGACCTTCCCCGGTCCCAGTCACGTCCTGAGCCCGAGTGGCTGCCGAACGCTCAGGCATGGCGGCATCGGCGACGAACACCAGCCGCGAGATCGGCGCCGTGACCGGCGTGGCGGTCCGCGCGCTGGTCAGCGGAGAACTGCGAGCCAGGTCTATCAGGCATAGGTGAACCATCTGGCCATCCCGCCCAACTTCCAGGCAGTCGCAATCCACCCCCCCGAAACCGGCGGCCCGCCCAGCGGCAAGCCGGAGGCACCTGTCGGCCGCCTCACCCGCTCCTCGCCGCCCTCACGCCGCCGGCTGGGCGGCGCTGCGGCCGCCCCAGATACCGGCGGCCGACAGCACGCACAGCACGGCCAGCAAGACGGAACAGCCGAGCACGGCCCGAAAACTACCGACATAATCGGAGGCGACGCCGACGCCGACGACCGGGATACTCAGGCCCGAGTACGCAAACACAAAATAGGTGGAGATCACCTGCGCGCGGGTTTCCGCCGAGGCCAGCCGGTTGGCGGCGGACAGGCTCCCGATGACGAGCGCCCCGAAGGCACTCCCGGCCACGACGGCACCGATCCCGAACAGCACAAGCGATGCCGCCGACATCCCGGCCACGACCAGCGCCAGCCCGGGCAGGAGCAGCCCGAGCCCAGCCAGCAGGACCGGCCGGCTGTTCAGCCGCCCCAGGCTAAGCGCGGCAACAGCACCTGCCGCGAAGAACACGCACGTGACGCCACCCGCGACCGCGTAATCAGCATGATGCAGCATGGCGGTGGTGAAGCCCGGCACCAGCGACGCGAAGAGCCCGTCCAGCACGTAGGCGGCGAAGGCGGCCACCCCGGCGGCGATGAACTCGCCCCGACCCTCCGCGGGGATCGCGAGACCGGTGAACCGGAGGCTCGGCCGCTCCCGCATGGTCACCGTCTCCGGTACGAAAACCAGGGCCAGCGCCGCGGCGGCGAGGAGACCCAAATAAACCTCGAAGACGAGCACGGTCGGCTGCGGCAGGTACTGGGCGAAGAGCCCGGCCATGAGCGGACCGAGCGCGGCGCCGCCGGTGGTCGCGGCCGTCGCCACCAGCGACGCCCGCCGCGAGGAGGATTCCCTGACCGTCTCGGTGAGCGCCGCGGTGGCGGCACCCATCATCAGGCCAGCGGACACCCCGGAGAGGACCCGGGCCGGGTAGAGCCACCCCGGGCTGGAAGCGAGGATGAACACGACGGTGCTGGCCGCGGCGAAGCCGATGGCGGCCGCCATCACCGGCTTACGCCCGGCCTGGTCCGAAGCCCGGCCGGCCAGCAGCAAGGTGGCGAGCACGGCTACCGCGTAGACCGCGAAGATCAGAGTGAGCACGCCCGAGGAAAAGTGCCACTGACGCTGGTAGATGGCATACAGCGGGGCCGGCAGGGCGGTGCCAAGGATGAGGGCGGCGAATACGTACCCGATCAGCCAGAACGCGACTTCCCCCGGCACGGCGCGCCGGTTCAGGCTTATCGCCGACTGTCCGAGCCCGTCGGCGCACGGCCGGTCGGACGTCCGGACGCGTCGGTTCACCTGCGTCATCAGCAGGACGATGCCGCATCGCCGCCCGCGCCACATCACCAGGCCGTGTAGTCCGCCGCAGGGAACTAATCGGGCGGGGGATGCGGCCGACGTGCCGGGCCGGCAGCGGCGTCGGTAAGCCTGGCCGGCCATCAGCGGTTCCTCGTGGCGCTGAACTTCAGTTCCCGCCGCGCGCCGCTTGCGCGGGCCGACGATGTCCGGGGCCGCCGTCCTGGAACTGTCCACCAACCCCGGACGTGAGCATGGCGCAGTCGACCTGACCGATCTCGTGCTTGAACCCGACGAAGGAATGATTCTGCGACGGCGGACTCTAGCCGAACGTGTGATGTCGGGCGGCGTCGGCCGGCGCAGCCTGGGATGGGAGGACAAGACGGACGAGCCGATTGGGGTGAACCGGTGAAATCTGACGCGGAGATCCGGGATGACGTCATCGACGAGCTGCGGTGGGACCCGCAGATCAGCGACGCCGACGCCATCGGCGTCGCGGTCCAGGACGGCGCGGTTACCCTGACCGGTCATGTCCCCAGCTACGCCGAGAAACTCGCTGCCGCCCGTGCCGTCGAACGCGTCTACGGCGTCAAGGCCGTCGCCAACGACTTGACCGTCAAGCTGGCAGGCGCCCCCCGCGACGACTCCGATATCGCCACCGCCATCGCGCACGTGCTGGAGAACAACGTCCAGATCCCCGAGGGCCGGGTGCACGCCCGGGTGCAGAACGGCTGGGTCACCTTGGAGGGCGAGGTGGACTATGAATACCAGCGCCGCGAGGTCGAGCGGATGGTCCGCCAGGTCCGCGGCGTGATCGACGTAATCGACACCATCACCATCAAGTCGGCCGCTCGCGGGGAAGAAGTCCAGAAGATCATCGAGGACGCCTTCAAGCGCGAGGCCGAGGTGGACGCCCGCCACGTCCGGGTCGATGTCACCGACCACACCGCCGTGCTTTACGGTCACGTGCACTCACTCAAAGAGGCCAGCGCCGCCCGGGCCGCAGCCGCCTCCGCCCCCGGAGTCGCCACCGTGGAAAGCCACCTCGTCATCTCGCCATAGCTGGCGTCCAGCGCCGTGAGTGGAGATGCTCGACGTCCGCCGCGGACGTTCCCCCGCCGCTCCGCGCCGTGGGCAAGCGAGGTGCGCAGCACGGTCCCGCCGTTCGCTGTCGCTCGGCGGCTGACCAGTCGCCCGCGCGCAGCACCGGGTAGGAGCTATACACACTGACCTCTCAGAGACGGACGGTAACCGCATGACGACCAGACTGAACAAGCACTCCTGCGACTTCGCGCAGGACCGGATCAAGGACGGCAAAGTGGTGCACGACGAGCGGGACGACTGGAGCGAGCACCAGCCGTCGACCCGCCAGGAAAACAGATTCATCGAGGCCAACGGCTGGGACGAATACGCGAACTGGCACCTCGGCATCGATGACGAGGCATCCGAGCACACCAAGGCCAGGTACAAGTACCCATACGGCGACTTCAGCCAGGTGCACCGATGCGGGGTACTCGCCGCGGAGGTACGGGCGGGACGCAACAAGCACGCCGACATCGAAAACGCCACGATTCACCTGCGCGACATGATCGATGAGCTGGACCACTGAGCGGTCTGAGCCGCTTCATCCGCTTCCTGCGCCGTCTACCGTCGCGGGCCGGTGAGGCACCGCGCAGTCGTGGCGTACGGGCGAAGATGCGGTGATTGGCGGTGGCACGGACCGGACCGGCCTCACCATCGGGTACCTGGGGCGGCGGCATCATGATCATAGGTGGGCTGGTCGAGCTGGCCTGGGGTATCAATGCCGAGGGCAAGTCCTTGGAGGACATTGACTTGCCACTCACCGCGGTCGGGGTCAAGAACGCCGGGGCCAGATAGACGCCGGGGCCAGATAACCGAGGGCGGCCGACCGGCCCGATGCCGGTCCCGGGCCGACCGAGTTCCCGCAGCAGTTCCTCCCGCCTGGCTTTGAGCATGTCGATCAGTGCTTCCTGCTCCTCGGCCTGTTCGATCAAGGCGGAGCGTTCTGCCGGATCGGTTGGCTCGTCCTCGCGCTCGCCAATACGCCGCCGCAGATCCGCGGCTGTCTCCCGGAGCCGCGCCAGGTCTTCCTCCACGACGCGGAGCTCAGCCTCATACGCAGCCGCCGACTCGCTGGTGTCCATATGCTGGCTTGCCCCTTTCCCGCCCGGGGATCTCCGCTGCCAGATCATCACGTTCCCGGCCCAGCCACATTCCCCACCCTGGTAACACCGGCCGGATCCGGCCGCCAGACCCTACCCCGGGGTGTGGGTCAGGACTACCGGGGTTGAGGATGTGCCAGCGTGGTGCCGGGCCGACGCTGAGCGTTAGGTGGGCAATTCCCTGCCGGGAGCGCTAGCGCCAGGAGGCGGTTTCTGGCCTGCCAGCCCCGCACGAGGATTGGACGGCATCGAGTCATGAGACAGACACACCGGCGCGGCGTGCCTGCCGTGGCCGCGCGAGAACCATCTGAACCGGAATTCTTCCCCGCCCGCAGGCTGCCCCGTGGGACGTGGCTGGGCGTCCTGGTGGTGGGCACCGGGTTGTTCGAGTTGTTGCAGCAGGCACTCATCGCGACGAAAAACCCGAACCTGGTGCCATCCCTGATCCTCGTCGGTTCGGTTGCCATTCCAGGGGCATTCGTGGCTTTTATCTACAGCCGGCGGCTGCCCTACGACGTGCCCGGCGGCGTGCTCGCCGTCGTCGCGCTGACCGGCGGCGTCATCGGCGTCATAGTTGCCGGGACGCTGGAGTACGCCACGTTGCGCCATCTGGGCACGCTGCCCATGATCGCCGTCGGGCTGATCGAGGAGACCGCCAAACTCATCGTTCCCGCGCTGCTCCTGCTTTGGGGCCGCTACCGGCGCCCCGCGGACGGTCTGCTCATCGGCGTGGCCAGCGGCGCGGGATTCGCCGTGCTGGAGACCATGGGCTACGGCTTCGTGGTGCTGATCATCAGTCATGGCAATCTGTCCGCCGTGGATGGTGTCCTGATGACCCGCGGACTGCTCAGCCCGGCCGCGCACATGACCTGGACTGGGCTGACCGCTGCGGCACTATGGTCAGCGGCGGCCAGCGGCTGGTCCCGGCTGGCCACCCTCCGCTTCATCGGGATGTACCTGCTGGCCGTCGCCCTGCACACCGCGTGGGACAGCATCGGCACGATCACGGGATACATCATCCTGGCCGTGATCGCGCTGGCCGCTCTCGGCTACATCACCCACCAGCTACGGGAACAAGCGCCCGGAGACAGCGAGGCTGAGGTTTTGCTCCGGGACCGGATGGGGCCTGGTGCCAGGTAATCAGGCAGCGCCAGGACCGCCATGGCCGAGCCGAAGAAGTCCAGGCAGTGCGCGCGGGCGGCCTCGATGGAGCGGAAGCGGCAGGGGAAGGCGGCATTAAGTGCAGGTGCCCTGGGCCGGAGCGCGCAGGCAGAACCCGCAGGCCAGCCCAAGCCACCCGAATTGACAGGAGGACCGAGACCAAACGTCCCAATCCTGGGGCCTAATGGGTCCGTGGATTTGCCGGCCCCTCGGCGAGGGTCAGGCCGCATGTCGTGTCCCAGCCCAGGATGTGCAGGACGTTGACCAGGCGCGGCGGCACATGGTGCAGCACCACGCGCGGGCCGGCATGGTCACGGCGCGGGGCGGCGGCGAGGACGACGAAGGCCCGCAAGCCAGCGACGTCGCAGTACTCCACGTCCGCGAGGTCGATGTGAATCTCGCTGGGATCCCTGGCGACGCTGGCGAGCGTCCTGATCAGGCTCTTGTAGCTGTACTCGTCGATCTCACCCGCGACGAACAGCCAGGGCTCGTCTGCGAGACGGGTGATCCGCAACTGCCCGTCGTCCGAGACCACGTCGCCTGGGCTGCGGGAACTATGTTCCATGACAGCGACCTTCGATCCGTTCGCCCGCACCGGATCCGTGTCCGGCCCGGCGGACAGCCGGCTCATTTTCCACGGCAGCACCCAGAGCACCTCCTACCATGGCCTGCTGAGGCGGCCAGCCAGGCGAGCTGCGAGCATCCCCCGCTGGCCGACTGAGTGAGTTTTAGTACGCGGCCACCGCCCGAAGTGACTGCGCTCCGGCCCTGGTGGTCACGGATTACCCGACAGTGTTCCCCGCACCAGGCGGCAGCCGCATCACCGAACCTGACAGTCCCGCCTGGCGGCCGGACTACCCGGTGCGGGCGCGGGAACGTCCCTGGGCGGGCTGGCCAGCGTCAACCGGACCGCCTCTCCGGGACCGGCCGAAGGCGCCTGCGGGCGCCGAAAACCTATGCCACCAGGTGATACGGGCTCGCGCGGAAAGCCATCCCCGGGTGCGCGCAGGTCACGACCCAGCCTCGGGTCTTTACGGCTCAGCCTCGGGCCACCCGGGTCGCACCGTATCCCCCGTCCGGCTAGGACCGCCGCGGCGATGACGACCGCGGACAACTACCCGATCGGCGGATGTGCGGCGACGGCCCGCCCGGCGAACCTGTCGGTTGACTGTCGCTCGACCGGCTTTCCCCATAAGGAGCCCAGCGATGACAACCACAACTGAGTCAACGCAGTCCCGCCCGGCCGAGGCGATCGGGCGGATCGGGAAGCATTGGGGCTGGATGCTGGCCTTCGGCATCCTTACGATCGCGGCCGGGATCTGCGCCCTGGTCTGGCCCGGCATCACGCTGCTCGCCGCGGCGATCGTCTTCGGCGTCCAGCTGATCGTGGCGGGCATCTACCGGCTGGTCGCGGCGTTCGCGGCCCCGGAGGAGTCCACCGGTACCCGGGTCATGCTCGGCGTGCTCGGGGTGCTCTCGCTGATCATCGGCCTGTACGCGGTCCGGCATGTGCTGCTCACGATCGTCGCGCTCGCCCTGCTGCTCGGGATCTTCTGGGTCGCCAACGGCGTGATCGAGCTGTTCACCGCGTTCTCCAGCCGGGAGGCCAGCGGCCGCGGCTGGCTGGTGGCCATGGGGATCGTCAGCATCGTCGCCGGGGTCCTGCTGCTCGCGATCCCCGGCCTGTCCCTGGTGGTCATGGTGTTCCTGATCGGCGCCTGGCTGATCTTCTTCGGCGTGCTGCAGACGGCGCTGGCGCTCCGGCTCCGCTCTGCCACGCACTCGGCTCGCAGCTGGGTCGCGACGCCGCACGGAGCCATGTGACCACGCCCCGGGTGCCCCGGGGGGCCATGTGACCGGAGAGCCGGGCTCCGAGCACCGCAGGAGGGCCGGGCGGGCGCTGCGCAAGCAGGTCCCGCGGGCCGGCCACGGAAGCTGGAGCCCGGCTCCCGGCCGTCCTGACCCCGTCGGCATGCTGGAGGAGAACAACCGCCCCCGGCTCCCTGATCTGGTGCCCGTCCGGTACGGGCGGATGCTCGCCTCGCCGTTCGCGTTCCTGCGCGGCTCCGCGGTGATCATGGCGGAGGACCTGGCCGGAACCCCCGCCACCGGGCTGCGGGTGCAGGCTTGCGGCGACGCGCACCTGGCCAACTTCGGGGTCTTCGGCACCCCCGAGCGGAATCTGGTCTTCGACGTCAACGACTTCGACGAGACGCTGCCCGGCCCCTGGGAGTGGGACGTGAAGCGGCTGGCCGCGAGCGTGGTCCTGGCCGCCAGGAACCTGCAGATCGGCGATCAGCAGGCCAGCCAGGTGGTCCGCGGGACCGTCCGCGCCTACCGGGAGCGGATGGCCGAGCTTGGGGTAATGGGGCCGCTGGACGTCTGGTATGACCGGGTGGATATCGCCGCGGTGCTCGCCATCGCCCGGCAGGAGGGCGCCAAGGACCTCAAACGCCAGCTTCGCGTGGCCAAGATCCGCCAGCGCACCAGCCTGCGGGTCCTTCCCAAGCTGACCCAGCAGGCCGACGGCACGCTGAAGATCATCGACGATCCGCCGCTCATCGGCCATGTCGACCCGGAGGCGTTCGACGGCGAGAAAATGATCGGGGTGTACGCGGAGTCGCTGCCACCCGACCGGCGGCCCCTGCTGCAGCGCTACCGGGTGCTCGACACGGCCAGGAAAGTCGTGGGGGTCGGCAGCGTCGGCACCCGGTGCTACCTGAGCCTGCTCGCCGACCCCGACCTGCGCTCGCCGCTGTTCCTGCAGCTCAAGGAGGCGCGGGAGGCCGTGCTCGCGCCATACGCCGGGCCGTCCGAGTTCGCTCACCAGGGGCAGCGGGTGGTGGTGGGCCAGCGGCTGATGCAGGCGGCCAGCGACATGTTCCTGGGCTGGACCAGCTATCGCGGCCACGACTACTACGTCCGCCAGTTCAAGGACATGAAGCGCTCGGTCAACCTCGACATGATGACCCCGGCCGGCTTCGCGAGCTACGCCGAGGTGTGCGGCCGGACCCTGGCCCGGGCCCACGCCCGGACCGGCGACGCGGCGGCCATCTCGGGCTACCTGGGCAGCGGGACCGCTTTCGACCAGGCCATCGCCAGGTTCGCGGGCAGCTACGCCGGGCAGGTGACGGCCGACTACGAGGCGCTGGCCGGGGCAGCCCAGGGCCGGCCGCGTCCCGGTGATGCAGGAGGCCTGACGTGCCGTCGTGGCCGCTCTGGTGGTCATCGCCGGGGTGTATATCGCGCGGAGCATCCTGGGCATCGCCGTGCTCGCCCCCAAGGCGGCCGGCAGTCTCGGGAACTCCACCACCGCGGTCTACGCCGCGGTCGCCGCCGCCGAAGGGCCCGCAGGCCGGCCGGGGGACGCGGCCCGCGGCCGCCGGGATGGCTGGCTACCCTGGATGCGTAGCAACGATGAACAGGCAGTTAAGCAGGTGCAAGCAATAGCGCGCAATCGTTCGTTACCTCCTGGCGATCCCGGATCGCCAGGCGTACGTGAGCGGAGGCAAGGTAGAGACGTCTGCGGCGAGATCTCCCGCCACTTCGCAGCAGCCGGGCCTGGTGGTCGGCTTGCTGGCATCGCCAGGACCTGCTTCGGAATTGACGGAGAGCCTGCTGCCGGACATCGCTGACCGGCTACGCGCGCAGCTGCCGGGGGCCCGGTGGAAAGTTGAATTCGTCTCGGACCGGCTGGTTGAACCGCCTACCGACCTCAGCGGGCTGATCTCGGCAGGGCGCCGCATGCTTCTGGCCCGCGGCTGGCAGCTCGCGGTGTGCGTTACCGACCTCCCGCTGCAGACCGGCAGGCGGCCGGTGATCGCCCATCTCAGCCCTACCCACGGGGTTGCCGTGCTGTCCATGCCCGCGCTCGGCCCGGTCGCGGTACGCAAGCGCACCGCCGAGGCGATCGTCCGCCTGATCGGGCACATGCTCGGCGACATCGCGCCGGCCTCAGACGCCGCCGGGCGCCGCCGCCGCCCGCTCGCCGGTGCCGTGACCCGGCGGATGGCCGAACTGGGCAGGCGGGTCGAGCACGGAGAGCACGACGTGGGCTTTGCCGCGCGCGTCTTCACCGGCAATGTCTGGCTGCTGCTGGGCATGCTCCGGGCCAACCGCCCGTGGCGGCTCGCGCTGCGGTTGATTCGCGCGCTGGCCGCGGCCGTCGCAGCCGGCGTGTTCGCCCTGGTCACCAGCGACATCTGGCGGCTCGCTTATTACCTCGGGCCGGTGCGGCTCACCGTTATCACGGTTGGCTCGGTGGCCGCCACCTGCGTGACCATCGTGATCGCAACCGGACTGTGGGAGCGCAGCCCGCACGCGGGCGCGCGCGAGCAGGTCATCTTGTTCAACATGGTTACCGCGGCCACGGTCGGTATCGGCGTGGCCGTGCTCTACCTTGCGCTCTTCGCCGCCATGCTCGTCGCCGCGCTGCTGCTGATACCAGGGGACCTGCTCAGCATGCAGCTCGGCCACCCGGCGGGCGTGACTGAGCAGATCAGGCTCGCCTGGCTAGCCACCTCGATCGCGACGCTGGGCGGCGGGCTGGGTGCCGCGCTGGAGTCCGATGAGGCGGTACGCGAGGCCGCTTACACCTATCAGCCGGATACGCAGCTCAACACGATGGCTGACCCAGTCAAGCATGCATCCGCCCGCTGAGAAGCGCCACCGCTGGCCTGCGGGAGCTGCTCGCCGTCCCTGCTGTTAGTCCGGGCCTGCCGCGCTGAGCTAGCCGAACAGGTGATGTAACCGTGCCCCGAGCTGCCGGAGCCTGGGGGAAACGCTGCGAAGCGCAGGTTCAGGACGGGTGAGCTGATGAAGGACGACGCCGAGATCCGCGATGACGTTATCGACGAGCTGCGCTGGGACCCACAGCTCACCGACCCGGAAGCGATCGGGGTGGCGGTGGCCGACGGGGCGGTCACGCTGACCGGGAAAGTGCCGAACTACGCCGAGAAACTGGCCGCGGCCCGGGCTGCGGAACGGGTCTACGGGGTCCGGGCCGTGGCCAATGAGCTGAAGGTCGCCCTAACCGGGACGCCCCGGGACGACTCCGACATCGCCGAGGCAATCGCGCACATCCTGGAATGGAATGTGCGGATCCCGGAGGGCAGTGTGCACGCCCGGGTGGATCACGGGTGGGTGACCCTGGACGGTGAGGTTGAGCATGAGTACCAGCGCCGCGAGGTGGAGCGGATGGTGCGGCACGTGCGCGGCGTTACCGGAGTTCTGAACAACATCACCGTGACCTCGCCGGCCAGCCCGGGCAGCGTGCAGGCCATGATCGAGGAAGCGTTCAAGCGGGAGGCGGAGGTGGACGCGCGGCATATCCGGGTTGAGGTCACCGACCACACCGCCAAGCTGTACGGGCATGTCCATTCCCTGCACGAAGCCAGCGCGGCCCAGGCGCGCGGCGGCTGCCGCCCCTGGGGTGGCCGCCGTGGAAAGCCACCTGGCCGTCGAACCGTGACCGCGGCCGGGCCAGTCCGCAAGGTAACCGCCGGCCGCGGCCGGACTACCCGCTCTGGAGATGTATGCCCGGCGGCGCCGGGCGATGCTGGCACCGAGACCAGAACGCAGGCAAGGTTCGGCCATTCGTGAGGAAGGGCCCGCAATAATGAGCGACTTGATCGTTATCGGCTACCCCGACGAGAACAGGGCCCAGCAGGTCTGGGCCGAGCTCATGAAGCTGGAGCGGGACCTGGTCGTCAACCTGGACGATGCGGCCATCATCCGGCGCGACCAGAACGGCAAGCTGCACGTCACCACCCCGGCCGACCACCCGGTGGCCTGGGGCAGCCTCAGCGGGCTGTTCTGGGGCGTGCTGATCGGCCTGATCTTCCTGTTCCCGCTCGCCCCCGTGGTCGGCGTGGCCGGCGGTATCCTGGGCGCCGCGTTCGGCGCGGCGGCCGGCCTCGGTATCAAGGACGACTTCAAGCAGCGCGTCCAGGAGCTGGTGCAGCCCGGGACGTCCGCGCTGCTGATCGTCGCCCGCAAGGTCACCCCCGACAAGTTCATCGAGGCGCTGCGCCCCTACGGGGGGACCGTGCTGCAGACCTCACTGCCGCGCGACGCGGAGCAGCAGCTGATGAAGGCGCTGCACGGCGAGGACCCGAACGCGCCGACCTGGGCGCAGCCCGCCGCATGACCGAGCCAGTGGACCCGACGCTCACCGAGCCGCCCGGGCCGGCTCGGCTGAACGCCGGACGGCTCTGGGCCGGCGGCGTGGCGACCGCCATCGTGGCCGCCCTGGTCGTGGTGGCCGGGGTATATATCGCCCGGGGCATCCTGGGCATCCCGGTGCTGGCCCCCCGGGCAGCCGGGCAGCCTGGGCAGCTCCACCACGGCGGTGTACGCCGCGGTGGCAGCGGCCGGGGCGCTGCTGGCCACCGGCCTGCTGCACGTGCTCATGCTGGAGACGCCGCAGCCGGTCACCTTCTTCGTCTGGATCACCGGGCTGGCCGACGTCATCGTGGTGGCCGCACCGTTCGGCCAGCCCGCCCCGCTGGCCAGCAAGGTGTTCACCGCGGTGATCAATCTGGTGGCGGGGGTGGCGGTGATCTCGCTGCTTTGCGGGGTGGCGCTGGGCGCCGTACGGCCACGCCCGGCGGGGTCGGCGGCCAGCCCGCACATGCTGCCCAGGTGACGTGCGGCCGCCTGGC
This sequence comes from uncultured Actinomycetes bacterium, assembly GCA_963742055.1. GTDB lineage: Bacteria > Actinomycetota > Actinomycetes > Streptosporangiales > Streptosporangiaceae > RYN-230. Next base: position 29,843 of record CAVUKT010000015.1, read on the forward strand.
CCGGCTCAGCGCCGCGGCCAGGCCCGGCTGGGTGACCGGCGCTGGCGCTGGCCTGCCGGACGGGGCCGCCGCCAGGACCGTGCCGGGCGCCGCGGCCTGCTCCCCGGCTTCCCCACCTGCAGCTCACCCCGCGGCCGGTCCAGATGGCTGACCAGCTCACCGCGTAGCGGCCAGCCGACCGGCCGCGCCACGGGATCGGTGCCGAGCAGCTCGCTGAGCCGGTCCTGCTGCTCGCGCGCCGCGGCCAGGTGCCGTTCCAGCTCGGACTCCAGTACCTGGTGCCGGGAAAGGTCATGCTCGGTGGCCAGGCTGCCGTAGCTGCGGACCGCGGCCGACAGCTCCCAGAGCACCCCGGCCAGCCGGCCGCGCACCTCCGGGTCTCGCAGCGGATCGTTGTCGCCATCCAGCAGGCTGAGATCGGTCAGCGAGCGGGCCAGCACCCGGATCGCGGTCGTCTCGTGCTCCAGCGTCTCCAGGCTGTCCCGCAGGCTCACCGCCGCCAGCGGCAGCCCGATCCGGCGTGGGTTGAGCCGGACACTGTCCTCGGCCTGGCGCAGTGCCTCGTCCACCCGGCGGATCTCGGCGCCCAGCGACCGGGCCTGGCGCAGCCAGTCAGCCGCCCCATCCGGAACTGACCCGGCGCTCAGCCCGGTGGCCATGCTGCCCAGCAGGCCGGCCATCTTGGCGCACAGCTCCGCGATGGCCTCCTCGGCCGGCTGCACCCGTGGCGAGGTGAGCAGGAACCCGGCGGCGAGACCCGCCCCGGTGCCGATGAAGGTCTCCACGATCCGGCTGTCCGCCGCCGCCCTGGTGCCCACGGACAGGATGAGCATCGCGCTGATCGGCACCTCGAGGATGTTCTCGCCCAGCCGCAGCGTGTAGCCGATGACCAGGGCCATCGCGACCGTGATGCCCAGGCTCCACCAGGTGAACCCGACCCAGGCCGACAGGCCGACCGCCAGCAGCACCCCGGCCACCACGCTGGCCACCTTGGTCACCGCGCTGCGCACCGTCTGGTACAGGCTGACCTGGACGACGAGCAGTGCGGTCAGCGGGGCCAGTACCGGGCGCGGGGAGCTGGTCAGCGCCAGCGCCAGCAGATACGCGAAGACCGCGGTGCAGGTCAGCCGGATGATAGTCACCGCGGTGGGCTGCGCCCTGTGCCGAACCACGGTCAGTGTCTGCGGCGTGCGCTGGGCGACAGCGCGCGCCGTGGCCGTCAGCTTCGTGCCCCGGCGCCGGCGGAACAGCATGGTCCGCTTCATCGCTGCCCCCCCACGGCGATGCCTGCCGAGCCGGGGGGTGCTCGCGGTCCCCGGTGGATCAGCTCCGGGAGCTGTTTCGCGCGAGCGGCCCCGGCGATACCCCCAAGCTCGCCGAGGCCGCTTCCGGAAGGGCTGCCGGTCAGCCAGTGACCTCGACATGGCGCGGTTTGGCTTCTTCCGCCTTCGGGATCTTCACCGAGAGGACGCCGTCGGACAGGCTCGCGCTGACACCGTCTGGGTTCACCTCGCCGGGAAGCACCGTGCGGAACTCGAAGCGCCCGGTACGGCGCGACCGCCGCCGGCGGTGGCCGTTGTCCTCCTCCGGTTCCGGGATCTCGCCGCTGATGACCAGCTCCCGGTCATTGAGTTCGACATTGATCTGGTCCTTGCGCACCCCTGGCAGCTCGACCTCGACGGTGTAGGCGTCATCGGTCTCCGATACGTCAGCCAGTGGTACCCAGGGTGGGTTCATCATCTGAATCTGCCCGAAGGGCATGTCGATGAACGCCATGTTGAGCAGCTGCCCCATCCGGTCATACAGGTCCTCGAACTCGCGGGACGGGTCGACCAGGGCCGTACTGCGCCTGTTCCGGCGGGCCGGAAGCTGTGCCATCGCGGGACCTCCTCAGGGCTCGGCGATTGACTGAGCCAGCGTCGTGCCTACGGCTCGATGCTGCCCGCCGGGAGGACACCTTGCATCCCCAGACTGGCTAGTCGTCCTGCCCCGGCCAATCTGGCTGATCGTTAGGACTACATATCCTGCGGAAGCACTCGGCCAGCGTTAAGGACAGGCTGTCAGTAATGCGGACTATGAGCCGAGGAGACACAATCATGACTATCTCGTCCGAGCGCAGTGCGCGGGCCCAGCCAGCCGAGCTGACCAATGAGCAGCTATGTGGCCTGGTATCCAGCCCACTGGCCAGTTGCGCATATTCCGCGCTCGACCCGGATGACTGGTTTCCTCTTGCCGTCGGCATCGCCCGGGCCCGCGCTGAAGCCGCCCGGGCCCTCGCTGTCTGCGCCTTCTGCCCAGTACGGGCTGAATGCCTGGAACTCTCGCTGCGCCATTGGGCCTCGGCGGGCCAGCACGGCATCTGGGGTGGCTTGGTCAAGGCAGAACGCGGCCTTCTCCGCCGGGAATGGCAGAACGGCGTGCCGGTAACAATGCTACTTTCCCGGGAAATCGCAACGTCATTATACCTACCATTTATCACGACTACATTACGAAGTCTTTACCCAAAACTGTGGTTGAGACCTTGTTTCGCCACTGCTGGAATGATCCCATGTGATTTTCACGACACATTATGATCGAGGAGGACGTGGCCGGCCAGGTAGGCAGCCAAGAGCAGGGCATGGGGAGCTATCGCTACGCAGCAGCCGAGGGCAGCTGGCAGTGGTCCGACGGCATATACATCATTCACGGCTTCCGACGCGGCGAGGTGGTCCCCAGCACCGCTCTACTGCTGGCCCATGCCCACTCGGCCGACCGGCGGCACACCGCCCAGCTGCTCGAGTCATGCTTGCGCAACGGTGAGCTGTTCAGCTTCCTGTACCGGCTCATCAATGCCTCGGGCCAGCTCCGCTGGGCGCTGATCGCCGGTGAAGGCGTCTTCGGCCGCCAGGGGCAGGTCACCGGCCTGCGTGGCTACCTGATCGACGTGACCGAGCCGCATAGCCAGGCCAGGTCCCGGGAAGTGCCCAGCACGCTGCGTAAGGCGATCACCGCCCGGGCGGTGATCGAGCAGGCCAAGGGCGCCCTGATGCTGGTCTACGGCCTGGACGCCGGGGCGGCGTTCGCGGTACTCAGCTGGCAGTCACAGCACGCCAACATCAAGCTACGTGAGCTGGCCGAACGGCTGGTGGACGCGGTCGGCGCCGATGGCAGCGCCCCGGCGGCCACCCGGCAGCGCCTCGATGAGATCATCTACCGCCTGCCAGCCAAGCCCGCGGTACCCGCCCCGGCGGACAGGCCGGACGCCGACGAGCGGCTCACGGTGGAACACGACTGGGTGGCCGGTGCGGTGCTGCTCCGGCTGCGCGGCGAGATCGACATGTCCACCGGGCCGCGGCTGGACCAGCCACCTGGCGGCAGCCGTCGCGGCCGTCGCGGCCCGCACCGCCCCCGCGCCGCTCGTCGTCGACCTGTCCGGCGTGCAGCACCTCGGCTCGGTCGGGGTGGCCCTGCTCACCTACTACCACCAGCGCTGCCAGGAGGCAGGCACCCCGCTCCGGATCGTCGTCGGTGCGGGCCCGGCGGCCAGCGCCCTGGCCAAGATCCCGGTCGGGCTCGACCTGCACGCGCGGCTGGCGGACGCGCTCGCCCGGGGGAGCCAGCCTGGCTTACCCGGCCCGCCTCAGGGAGATGATCAGCCGACGACTCGGCCACCGCGGTTCTACCCGATCGGGCGATTTAACCGCGGGTCGTGGCGGCCAGCGTTGAATCATGTTGCATGTCCGGCTCAACCTGATCACCGCGGACCCGATCCGGCTGGGTGATTCGGTCAAGTTCGTGGAAAACGAGGTCCGTCCCGTGGTCGAGGGCCAGCCAGGCAACCTGGGTATGGCGCTGAAGCTGAATGCTGATCTCGGGCTGGCCATCCTCGAGTCGTTCTGGGTCTCCGGTGACGCGCTGCGGGTCAGCGAGCGGATGGTCGCACCCAACCGGGCGGCCGCCGTCCGGCGGGCCACCGGCACGGTCACCGTCGAGCGGTACAGCGTGCCCGTTTTCGAACGCGAGGCGCCGCTGTACAGCGGCGAGGGGGTCCGGGTGACCCGGCTGGATGTGCAGCCGGACGCGGTCGAGGACACGGTGGCCACGTTCGGCGGCGTGACGGTGCCCTGGCTGGCCGACACCGAGGGGTTCTGCAGCACGCTGCTGTTCATCGACCGGACCTCCGGGCGCTCGGTCGTCGAGACGATCTGGCGAGACCCGGAAGCGCTCGCGGCCAGCCGGAGCGCCGCCGCCGCTATCCGGGTGGACACCGTCCGGGCCACCAATGGCGTGATCCGCTCGGTCGAGGAATACCAGCTGGTGTTCAGCTCCGCGCGGAAGTACTGACCGGCAGCTCGGGCGAGCACCAGCTGTCGCACGGCGGGCCACCCCGCCCTTCCGCCGCCGCCGGGACGCCGAAGGTGCGCCGGACCACGACGAAGGCGACCAGCACGGCCGTGGCGGACAGACCTGACACGTATGCGCTCGCGTCGACGGCGCCGACCCGGAGCGAGATGAGGCCGGTCAGCACGGCCGGCAGGCCGAGGCCGAGATACGCGGCGGTGAAGAACGTGGAGACAACCGCGGCCCGGTGGGCGGGCTCGGCCGCCTGGTTCAGCGCGCTGAGGCCGCCGCGGAAGATGAACCCGACCGCCACGCCGCCCGCGACGGTACCCACCAGGAACAGCCACAACGCCGTGCTGAACAGGGCCAGCTCGAGCGCGGCCAGGCAGCCGAGCAGCAGCGGCAGGCCCACGCTCAGGCTGCGGCGGCTGGGCAGCCGCGCGGAGACCGCCTGGCTGACCGCAGCGATCACGAAGATCAGAAAGGAGGCACCGCCGATCAGGGCAAGATTATGCACACCCAGGATCCCGTGCAGGAAGGTGGGCATCAGGCTGCTGAACTGGCCCAGCACGCTGAACGCCGCGAACACGCCCAGACTGGCCCCCAGCAGCGTGGCCCGGATGGCGGGAGGGGCAGCCAGCCGGGCCCGCACCCGGACCGGCCGGCGCGGCTGCCGCACGGTCTCCGGCACCGCCCCGAGGACGGCCAGAGCCAGCGCGCAGACACCGAGGTAGGCCCAGAACACAGTGCGGGTCGGCGCGGCCAGGTACTCGGCGAAAAGGCCGGCGATCAGCGGCCCGAGGCCCAGGCCGGTCATGTTGCTGCCAGTGGCCAGCACCGCGGCGGCGCGCTGATCACCGCGCGGCTGGAGCTCAGCCAGCGCAGCGGTGGCGGTCCCGGTGACCAGCCCGGCCGCCGCGCCGCTCAGCACCCGCGCCAGGACAAGCAGCCAGATGCTGTCGGCCAGCAGGAACACCGCGGTGCTGGCGGTAGCGCAGAGCACCCCGGCGGCCAGCACCTTCCGGCGGCCCACCTGGTCGCTCAGGTCACCCAGCACCACCAGCGCGAACAGGGTGCCCAGCACATAAGCGGCGAAGACCATGGTGACCCCGAGCGACCCGAAGCCGAACTGCCGCTCGTACAGCACGTACAACGGGACGGGCAGCGTCCCGCCCAGCATGATGGCCAGCAGCACACCCGCCGTGAGCAGGTAGCCCCGCCGCCTGGCCCGCGATGCGCTGCCTCCTGCCCCCGGGCCCGGCATAAGCGCGCCCGCCCCGACGGCGCCTGGTCCCGCCGTGCCGCCATCCGGTAACCCCGGTGCGGGGCGTGGTCGCCCAGCCGGCCGCGGGCGTTAGGGACGGGTCGAGGCCGGCCAGTGCCAGGCCAGCAGCTGCTCTGGCCGGGTGGAAGAGTGGTGCCGGTGCAGCACGGCAGGCGGCCGGCGGGCCCAGTTGCTCCTCCAGCCAGACAGCAGCCCGGATGCCGGCGCGCACGAAGGCGGCCAGGATGACGATGACGGCCATCGCGACCCTCCAGTGGGGGCAAGAGGTGCTAATCCGGCCAAGCTAACCGAGGGTGACGCCCGGTTTTATCCCCCGGCCGGCTAGCGTCCGGACTCGCTAGCCGAACGCGGCGGTGTCCAGCTCCAGCCATTCCTGGTCCTCGGCATCATCTCGGCCAGCCGGGACATCCTCACCGTCGGCGCGGAACTGTCCCTCACCGGCGGCGGCGGCGGGCCTGAGTCCGCGCGGGCTGAGGTCGCGGCGCCGCGCACCTGTGCGGCTGACCGGATAAGGCGTAGGTTTGGGCTGGTTACGTACACATGACCCACATGCCGCGCCCGCCGCAGCGGCGCACTGAGCTCCACCGGCTCTAGGTGCAGGGCTACCGCCACTCCGTGCCGGAACACGCCCCTTCGAGGTGGATCTTATGACCGAAACAGTGCCACTAGGCCTCCTGGGCCTGACTGTCCCGCTTGGCACGCACATCTGCTCGTTTTACCGTGGCGCCCAGGGCCGGGACGAGATCGTCCTGCCGTTCCTGGCCGAGGGCATCCGGGCCCAGGACAAGTGCATTTCCATCCTCGAGTCGATCGATCCGCCCGACGTGCTGGCCCGGCTGGGCCAGCACGTCGACGTCGGGTCGTCGGTCGAGACGGGCCAGCTCGAGCTGGCCACCCCGGCCAGCGCCTACCTGCGATCGGGCACGTTCTCGACCGAGGCTATGCTCTCCTACTGGCAGCACGCGGAAGAGATGCAGGCCGAGGAAGGGTTCAGCCTGACCCGGGCGACCGGGGAGATGCCCTCGGTGCTGAACCAGCCCGCGGGCCGGCCGAGTTCTTCCGCTACGAAGCCAGGCTCAACGAGGTCATCCCGAACTACGCGCAGGTGATCTTGTGCCTGTATGACCTGGACCGCTTCGGCGCCGAGGTGCTGATGGACACGCTGCGTACCCACCCCAGAGTGGTGGTGGACGGGATGGTGCACGAGAACCCGTACTACGTGGAGCCGGGCAAGTTCCTCGCCCGCCAGGGGTAGCGCCCGTGGCGGACGACGGCTCCGCGGGTGGCGCTGGGGCGCTCCGCGGCCAGCTGTCCGACCTGCGCAGCCTGCTCGTGCTGTCCATGCTGCTGACCCGGCAGGACAACGAGGCGGAGATCCTGCACCTGGTGGCCAGCGCGGTCGAGTCTCTCGGGCCGTGGTGGACGGAGCGCATCTTCCTGGACGGGCACTGGGCCGAGGTCCGGGTACCGGAGCACGAGCCTGCCGGCCCGGGCTTCCCCGACGGCCGGTGGACAGAGCAGGCCGGGCCGCTACGAGCTGGCCGGCGTGCCCTGGTCGTGGGCCTACTCGATGTCAATCCCGCGCGGCCCGTCTGGGTACCTGGTGGTCGGGGCCAACCAGGAGCCGCCTGAGGAGCAGCGGTTCCTGCTCGGGGTGCTGGCCCAGCAGGCCGGGGTGGCGCTGGCCAACGCGCGGCTGCATACCCTCGAGCGGGAGCGGGCGCAGCAGCTGCGGGTCGCCAACGTGGCGCTGCGGCGCACCATGGAGATCCACGACACGCTGACCCGGGTGGCCCTGGAAGGCCGGGGCCAGGATGGGATCGCCCAGGCCGTGCACGACCTGACCGGCTACCCGGTGGCCATCGAGGACCGGTTCGGCAACCTGCGGGCCTGGGCCGGCCCGGGCCGCCCGGAAGCTTACCCCAAGGACACCCCAGATCGCCGGGACCGGCTGCTGCGCCGGGCGATGGCAGCGGCCGGCCCGATCCGGGACGGGGAGCGACTGTTCTCGGTGGCCCGGCTGAGTGGGGCAGCCGTGGGCGTGCTGGTGGTGCACGATCCGGTCGGCACGGCCGAGAAGGTGGAGCAGGTGGCCATCGAGCACGCCACCACGGTGCTGGCCATGGAACTGGCCCGGCTGCACGCCCAGGCCGAGGCGCAGGCCCGGCTGCGCAGCGACCTGGTCGTCGAGCTGGTCGAGGGCGCGGAGCGGCCCGGGGCGCTCAACCGAGCCCAGGCCCTCGGCTACGACCTGGGCCGCCCGCACCGGGTGGTAGTCGTCCACGGTGGCCAGGACGATGACCAGGCGGACAGCTTTTTCCACGCCGTGCGCCGGGCCGCCCGGGACACCCGGCTCGGGTCGCTGCTGGCCCCCCGGCCCGGCGAAGTGGTCATCCTGGCCGACACCGAGGTGCCGTGGCCGAAGTTCCGGGCCGCCGTGCTCACCGAGTGGCACGGCGACGGCTGCCGCATCGGGGTGGGCAGCCGCCGCAGCAAGCTGGACGAGTTCCCGCTGTCCTACCAGGAAGCGCAGCTGGCTTTGAAGATGCAGCTGGCTGCGGGCCGGCCTGATCGGGTGACGGTGTTCGACGATCTCGGCGTGTACCAGGTGCTGGCCACCACACAGAACTCGGCCGCGATGGACCGCTTCGTCCAAGACTGGCTGGGCGTCCTGATGGACTACGACGCCACCCACGGCGCGCAGCTGGTGCTGACCCTGAGTGAGTACCTGGACTGCGGTGGCAACTACGACGTCACGGCCAAGACGCTCGCGGTGCACCGGAACACGCTGAAGTACCGGCTGCGCCGCATTCGCGAGGTATCCGGCCACGACCTGGGCTGCCCGGATACCCAGTTCAACCTCCAGCTGGCCTCCCGGGCCTGGCGGACCGTACAGGCACTGCGCGAGTCGTAAGGCGTGGCCGGGCGGGCTGTCCCACCGGGACAGCGAGTTGGTCCAGACGGGACGGTGCCCGCGGGCGGCGCTTACCTGAAGCTGGCCTCAGGCCCGCCGAAAAGAGGTATGTCATGACCCGCTCGGAACTGGAACTCAGCTCCTACGTGCATCACCTGGAAGAGCACCTGAAGCTGACCGTGTTCGGCGCGGGTGGGGCCGACCCGGAGGCCGCGGTGCTGCTGGTCCGCGGCGCGCTGGCCGCGGGTGACCGGGCCAGGGCGGTGGAACTGGCCGCGGCCACGACCCGGCTGACCGCGCAGTGGCCGGACGACCGGGACATGGCGGCGGCCGCCGCCCATGTTCAGGGGCTGGTTGAGCAAGATCCGGCCGCCCTCGAATCGGCCGGCCAACGGTACTCCACCCCGCTGGGCCGGGCCTGGGCGGCAGAAGACGCAGGCGTGGCCCTGGCCCAGCGCGGCGACCACGCCGGAGCGGTGGCCCGGCTGCACGATGCTTATGACCGCTATGGGCAACTGGGCGCCACCGACAGCATGGCCCGGGTCCGGTCCCGGTTGCGGGCGACGGGTGTCCGGCTGCAGCCCGGCCGCCGGTCCGGCCGGCCCGCCTTCGGCTGGGACAGCCTGACCGAGACCGAGCAGCGCATCGCACACCTGGTGGCCGAGGGGCTGACCAACCGCCAGATCGCCAGCCAGATGTTCCTCAGCAGCCACACGGTCGCGTTCCACCTGCGCCGCATCTTCTGCAAGCTCGATGTCGTCTCCCGGGTGCAAGTGGCCAGCCTGGCGGCGGACAAGGCCCGGGCGGCCGACTGACCGACCGGACTAGCCATGCGGGGGATTCGTCAGGTATTGCCGCGCGGGAAGCGTGGTGCCTTCGTGTACCGGCCGACCACGAGGAGGAGATGGCAGATGACACGGGACCTCGACGGCATGAGGATCGCGATCCTGGCCACCGACGGCGTCGAGCGGATCGAGCTGGAACAGCCGCGAGGCGCCCTGTACGGCGCCGGCGCCCAGACCGACCTGCTGTCCATTCACTCCGGCGAGATCCAGGCCCGGCAGTTCGACCTGGTCCCGGCAGGCACGTTCCGGTGGACCGGCTGGTCAGCGACGCGTCCCCCGGGGATTACGACGGGCTGCTGCTGCCCGGCGGCACCGTCAACCCGGACACCCTGCGGATCAACGAAGACGCGGTCGGCTTCGTCAAGGCGTTCACCGCCACTGGCAAGCCGGTAGCCGCGATCTGCCACGGACCGTGGACGCTCATCGAGGCGGACGTGGTCCAGGGCCACCGGATGACCTCCTGGCCCAGCCTGTGGACCGACCTGCGGCACGCCGGCGCCGAGGCGGTGGACCAGGAAGTCGTACGGGACGGTCAGTTCACCACCAGCCGCTCTCCTGCGGACCTGCCCGCCTTCTGCCCGGCGATCATCGAGCAGTTCGGGCGGAGCCGGGTGCCAGGCTGAACCACACCCGGCCATCCCCAATCACCAGGCCAGGCTGTCGTCCAGGCCAGCATGGCCCGATTGCGCCGGGCACTGACCGCCAGCCCGTTGGCGAGGGGGACCAGCAGCTGACCTGAGAAGGCGGGTGCGAACTGGCTGTGCGCTCGCATCTGCCCGGAACCTGATCCCGGCGATGGCATCCTCTTCACCTTTAGCGGGATTGAGGATCCATCACGGCGGCGCTGAACCTGGGGCAAAGCCGAAGGTCGTGGGAGGCGAAGAGTCATGGCGGTTGTGGTTGGGGTTGATGGCTCGGCGTCCTCCAGGGCGGCGCTGCGGCAGGCCGCGCAGGAGGCTCGCTGGCGCGAGGTGCCTCTCGTCGCGGTGGCCGCCTACGAACCACCGCTGCCCGCACCCTCCGGTGGTTATCCGGTGGCCGCCATGCACACGGACACCGAAAACCGGGCCGCGACCGAGTCGAGCTTGAAGGACACGCTCAAGGACGAGCTTGGTGACCAGGCCGGGCAGGTTGACATGCGAGTGTCCTCGGGACTGGTGGGCCGCATCATCGTCGAAGCCGCCCGCGAGACGCATGCCCAGCTCATCGTGCTGGCCGCCACCCCGGCCAGATCGGTGGTGCCCGGAACGGTCAGCCATCACGTTCTCACCAAGACCGAATGCCCCGTCATGGTCGTCCCCAAGAGAGATGAGGGACACCCGTCATGACCGCACTCACGACAGCGCAGCAGCCCATCCGCAGCACGATCCCAGCCCGCCTGGACCGGCTGCGCTGGTCGCCGTTCCACACCCGCCTCGTGCTCGGTCTCGGCACCGCCTGGGTCCTGGACGGCCTGTCCATAACGATCGCCAGCTCGGTCGCCAGCAAGCTGACCCAGCCCACCACCCTGGGCCTGTCCACCACGCAGGCCGCGTCGATCGGCACCCTCTACCTGATTGGTGAGGTGATCGGTGCTCTGGTGTTCGGCAACATGTCCGACAAGCTGGGGCGCCGCAAGCTGTTCATGTGGACGCTGGCCGTGTACCTGGCCGGGACCGGCCTGACCGCGCTCACCCCGAAGGGGACAGGGTGGATCGTCTACCTGTACGCGACCCGGATCATCGCCGGCCTGGGCATCGGCGGTGAGTACTCCGCGATCAACTCGGCGATCGACGAGATGATGCCTGCCCGCTACCGGGGCCGCACCGACGTCTGGATCAACGGCACGTACTGGCTGGGCGCGATCATCGGCACGTTCGTCACGTTCCTGCTGCTGAACTCGCTGCGGACCAGCATTGGCTGGCGGATCGCGTTCCTGGTCGGCCCAGCCCTGGCCATCGTCATCCTGTACGTCCGGCGCAACCTGCCGGAAAGCCCGCGGTGGCTGATCACCCACGGCCGGGTGCAGGAGGCCGAAGAAGAGATGCGGCGCATCGAGGAGGTCGCGGCCCAGGACGGGCAGCCGCTCACCCCGGTCCCGGACGAGCGCGGCCATCGTGATCAAGCCGGAGAAGCGCTACGGCTACCTGACCCTGCTCCGGGTGGCCTTCCGCCAGTATCCGCAGCGCGCGATTCTCGGCGCGACCCTCATGATCACGCAGTCTTTTCTGTACAACGCTATCTTCTTCACCTACGCCCTGGTTCTGACGAAGTTTTACCACGTGAGCAATAACGCCGTTCCGTTGTACGGTCTGGCGTTCGCGGTCGGCAACCTGGCCGGCCCGCTGCTGCTCGGGCACCTGTTCGACAGTCTGGGCCGGAAGAAGATGATCTCCGGCACGTACCTGATCTCCGGGGCGATGCTGGCGGTCAGCGCCTGGCTGTTCGACTCGGGCGTGCTGCACGCGGCAGGCCAGACGTTCATCTGGATCGTGGTGTTCTTCTTCGCCTCCGCGGGAGCCAGCGCCGGCTACCTGACCGTGAGTGAGATCTTCCCGATCGAGATCCGGGCCGAGGCCCTGGCCGTGTTCTTCGCCATCGCCCAGATCTTCGGCGCGATCGGGCCGGTGTTCTACGGCTGGCTGATCGGCAACGGCCAGAGCCGGAACCGGACTCACCATCGGCTACCTGGTCGGCGGCGCTATCATGATCATCGGCGGGCTGGTTGAGATCGCGTTCGGAGTAAACGCGGAAGGCAAGCCCCTGGAGGAGGTCGCCGCGCCGCTCTCCGAGGTCGACGGTTCCGGGCGTTCCCACCCGAGGTCCGCCGGGTCATCGACGCGAGGAACCTGATCTAGCCGATGAACGCCCGGGCTGCGGAAAGTCACCCGCAACCGGGGTCAGTTC